>JANQJF010000024.1 GCA_028281765.1 Planctomycetota bacterium
TCGCTCGCGGCGTCCAATTCGTCAACGGATCCCCTGTCAAAGAAACCCCTGAGACGGAGGCCGCCTGATGAGTTTCCACACACATTGACGCGACCTCCGAGTCCCGACCCGCTGAACGTGAACGAGCCCGGGTCCGAGCCCGACCTGCGCCTGCGCGATGGTGACCCGTGCTCCCCCTGCCCCTTGCCCCGTTTCCCCTATCCCGTGCCCCGAGCCCCCCTCACTTGCCACAACAACACGACCCCAAAACCTCACACTGCTCCTCGCTCAGCACCCCCCGCACCGACACGATCGTCCGCACGCAGCGCTCGAGCATTTCCCGCCGCAACTTGATCAGCTCCTCGGTCTTCGACGCCACCGCATCCTCGTCGACTTCGTGCTGCGACAGCATCCTCGCGAGTTCGGTCTCGTGCGCCTCGACCCGTGCCTGCAGGTCGTCGTCGCCCCAACCGCAGTCTTCACAGCACGACATCAAGGACGTCACCTGTGCCGGCGTGAGGTCGAGCGCATCCATCGAGAAGGCCGGCGCGGCTTCCGGCGGCGTCGACATCCAATGCGTCACGTTGAGGGCGACGCTCGCCGTCAGCGCGCCGGCCAGGATCCAGGTCCAGATATTGCGACTCATCACCGGCCCTCCATCTCGGTCGAAAGTGCTGCGAGGAGCGCGACCTCGGGCATCTCGGCGAAGCGATCGCCGGAGCTGCGGAGGGTGCGCACCGCCGTGTTGACCGCGTCGACCGCGAGCCCGTCTTCCCGCGCGAGCTTCGTGGCGTCGTCACGCAACGCGAGCGCCGCGCCCGTGAACAGACCCGCGCCGAGCAGGAAGCCCGCGGCCGCGCGCCAGATCGGCGCGCGCGGCCGCGGCTTGCACTGCGCGCCCGAGGCCTCCGCGATCGAGTCGAGCAACCCCGCGGGCGCACGCTCGGCGCGAAGCGGAATCAAACTGTCGATCGCGACGCGCTGGCGCTCCAACGCAGCCGCGCACTCCACACATTCCGCGACGTGGCGCTCGACGGCGGCATACTCGGCGACGGTCAACTCACCGTCGACGAAGCCGGCCAACTTCTCGCGAACTGCTTCGCACTGCATTGCCATCACATCACCTCTTGGGGATTCCGTTCCACGATCGCGGCCAAGCGTTCGCGAGCGCGCGACAGTCGCGACATCACCGTGCCCTGCGGGAGGTCGAGCACGTCACCGATCTCCCGATAGCTCAAGCCCTCGATCTCGCGCAAGGCGAGAATCGTCCGGTCCTGAACCGCGAGGCGCGCGAGCAAGTGGGCCGCGTGATCACGCGCTTCGGCGCGTTCCGCCGCACGGAGCGGCGACGCGTCGTCGGGGGCTGGTGTCGCGACGCCCGCATCCTCGACCGCCGGGGCGGGGTCGCGGCGCTTGCGCTTCAGGACGTTGAGACAGTGGTTCACGGTGATTCGATACATCCAGGCCGAGAACCCGTCCGCGTCCGGCAGCGGCGCCGAACCATCGAGCAGTCGCAGGAATACGTCCTGCACCGCATCTTCGGCGTCTGCGGCCTGACCGAGCACGTGGCGCGCGGTCCGGTAGACCCGATCGCCATGCGACTCGTACGCCTCCCGCAGGGCCGCCACGCGGTCCGGCGAGCAGGCCGCCGGGTCCGGCGCGCCGCGTGCGTTGTCGGGTTGCTTGGTCACGGACGGGTGTTGTGGGTCGAGGACAATCGGCCCGAGACCCGCATTCCACGAAATCCGGAGGATCTTGACCAGGGCTCACCCACTCCCCGGGTTCGCGGCATGATGGGCGGAACGGAGGTATCCATGAAACCCATCATCGCCCTAGCCGCCGGCGTGCTCCCGCTCGCTGCGCTACAGGCCCAGAGCCCCGACGACGCGGCGCTGGGCACCAAGAGTCCAGCGGCCGTGCGGTTCGCGCTTCTCGAAGGCGAATACGACGCCGCGATGAAGAAGCGCAGCGCCGCGTTCCGCGCGATCCAGAAGTCCGACAAGTACAAGGCCTTGCGCGAAGCCGAGGACGACGACGGCCTGCGCGCGCTGTACGCCACCGTCGAGAAGATCGACATGGAGTCGTTCCTCGAGAAGTTCGGCGCCGCGGCCAAGCAGTACGAAGGCACCGAGGACGCCGTCGACTACTTGATGTGGATCGCGCGCTACGGCCGTGGCCACACCGAGATCCAGAACCAGGCGGTAGACACGCTGATCAACGTGCACCTCGCGAGCCCGCGCATCGAGCGGTTCGTCGAAGTCCTCCCGTGGCTCATTCGCGGCCACAAGGATCACGACATGATCGAGGTCATCGACCGCGTCCTCGAACTCACCCCGAAGAAGTCGATCCGCGCGCAGGCCCACTTCAGTCGCGCGCAGTCGATCCAGCGGAACAACAGCGCGAGCGACGAGCACCGCGCGCTCGCCGCGAAGGACCTGGCGAAGGCCAAGGAGCTCGCCAAGGGCACGTTGCTCGGCCTTCGCATCGAAGGTCCCGAGTTCAAGAAGAACCGACTGCAGATCGGCATGACGGCGCCGGACATCGCCGGCGTCGACACGAACGGCGTGAAGTTCAAGCTCAGCGACTACCGCGGCAAGGTGGTCGTCCTCGACTTCTGGGGCGATTGGTGAGGCCCTTGCCGGGCCATGTACCCACACGAGCGGTCGCTCGTGAAGCGTCTGAAGGACGAGCCTTTCGCACTGATCGGTGTCAACAGCGACGACGATCTCGACTACCTCAAGAAGCGCATGCAGGAGGAGAACATCACCTGGCGTAGCTTCTGGAACGGACCCGAGGGCACGCGTGGCCCGATCGCGGCGCGCTGGGGCGTGCAAGGTTGGCCGACGATCTACGTGCTCGACGGCGAGGGCGTGATTCGTTACCAGGACGTGCGCGGCGAGGAGATGGACGAAGCCATCGAGACGCTCCTCGAAGAGATGAAGCACAAGTAGCCCGAGTCCGTGACGCCAACACGCGCACGCGCGATCCTCGTTTTCGTGATCCTCGCGGCGGCCTGCTACGCCGTCGCGAGCTTGTTCTGGGCCGACACGGCGGAGCCTCCGGGACCGATCCAAGGGCCGGACGCCGAGACGAAGTCGCCGACGGCGGAGAGCAGCGAGGACGACGGCGCGGCGCAGGCAACGGCCACGCCGGAACGCACGACCCCCATCGCGACGTCCTGGCGTCGGGACCGAAGGTTCCAGCGCGGACTCTCGGGAGTGAAGGGACGCGTCGTCGACGGCGAAGACCGTCCCGTCCCACGCGTGCGGGTCCGGCTACGGCGGAACGACTGGGACACGGGCCTGATCCTGCAGACAGACTTCGCGCCGCTCCAAGTTCCCGAGGGGCACACCGACGACGAGGGTCGATTCGAGGTCCGCGGCGCATGGCCCGCCGGACACATGTCCGTCGAGTTCGTCGACGAGCGAAAGATGCTGCAGCTGCGCCGGCTGCGCGGTCCGCTGCAACCCGGCGAAGTCCGCGACCTCGGCGAGATCCCATGGGCACGCGGCGCGGAGTTGCGCGGCCGCGTCGTCGACGCGCGCGGCGAACCGCTCGACGACGTGCGCGTCCGCGCTGTGTTCGGATCCTTCGTGCACGACGAGACGGTCGGGCGATTCGAGCAGGGCGGGATCATGGCCTCACGTCAGACCGTACCGGCGCGACGCTCCGCACCCGAATACGTACGAACGACGCGCACCGAGTTCGACGGCGGGTTCCGATTCGAGGGCCTTCCGCTCGGGCAGTGGCACCTCACCGTGCACGAGCAGGACGAACTCGAACTCGCGCGCTGGACGGGCAACGTCAACGAGTCGCGCGTCGACGCCGGCGAACTCCGCGCCGCGCGACGCGTGCTGCGTGGGCGGATACTCGACGCGCTCCAAGAGCCCGTACCCGGCGCCGAGATCGCGGTCTCGTTTCCGCAGCCCACGCCTCCGTCGCTGCAGGCGCGCCTCGAGAACGACCCGGCGTTCGCCGCGCGGTGGCGGAACGTGCGCATCTCTCGAATCGGCACGCCCGCGGGCGCGGACGGAACGTTCCGGCTCGTCGGAGCGTTCGAGGACCGCGTCACCCTCGCCGCGAGACGACCCGGCCACGCATGGACGACGTTCTACGCGTTGCCGATCGACGAAGAGCACGAGCTGCGGCTCACGGAGGGGCACGCGCTCACGATCACGGTGCTCGACGAGCTGGGCAATCCGGTCGAAGGTGTCGTGCCCGCGATGGGGCCATCCGTCGCGTCGGTCCTTCCATTCCTCGGTGCGCCGCAGAACGCGACCGTCCCCGACCTCGAGTTCGACATGTCGAAACGCGCCACGTCGACGGGCCCGGGGGTTTGGGTCGTGCCTGAGCTGCCGCCAGGACCGTACTGGGTCGGCGCACACGCCGCCCATCGCGCCGGGTTCACGACAGTACGACTACCCGCCGACACTGCGGCCGAGGTCCGGCTATCTCCGAATCGTTCGTTCACGGTGCGCGTCATCGGACCGAACGCGAAGCCTCTGCCCAACTGCGTCGTCACGACGACGCCACAGACAATTCACACGCCCGGCGCCTGGCGCTGCCACGGCACGACTGACGGTCGCGGTGAAGTGCAGGCATTCGGCATCATGGAGGAGACGTGCTTCGTGCGCGTCCGCCACCCGCTACTCGGGGACGCCGAGGCCGTCCACACGCTCGACGGAACGGAGCGGGAAGTCGAACTGCGACTCCACGGCTTCGGTCGACTCGCCGCCCGCGTGACGAAGGACGGAGCGCCGCTGACGCACGAGGACTGCCCGATCATCCTCGTCCGCGTCGACGGGAGCGGCCACGGCGGGCCCGGCGCGTTCGTCGACGCGGACGGTCGGTTCCACTCCCGGCAGCTTCCCGCCGGCGAATACCGACTCGAGATTGCCCGCGTGCGCGCCGACCGAGAGCGTTGGCACATTCGACCCACGGTGCAGATCTTCTCCGGCAAGCTCACGGAGCAGGACTTCGAACTCGTCCCCGTAGAGGGCGAGGATCCGCGCGGTCTCGCCACGCTCGAGGGCACCGTGATCGCGAACGGCGAACCGATGAACGACGTCCACGTCGGAGTGTCGACCGGGCACACGACGCGCGTCGAGGCTCCGGTCGTCGACGGCAAGTATCGCCTGGATCGCGTGCCGACCGGCACGCGCATCATCTACGTCTGGAAGAAGCTCGGAGAAGGTCGACACCGATCGATCGGCCGACAGAAGCGACGCCTCGCGAACGGCGAGATCGTGCGCCTCGACTTCGACCTGAAGACGGCCACGCTGACCGGCCGGATCGAGGCGGACATGACCGACTACTCGCGCTTTGTGATCACGGTCGAGCCGAAGGGAACCGACCGCTGGTCCGCCCGATTCTTCGCCGCGGCGCCCGACGGCACGTTCCGCGCCGAGAACGTGCCGTTTGGCACCTATCAGATCCACGCTCGCGACAACGACGCGGCCCTGCTCTCCGAGAAGCGCGAACTCACGATCGATCGCGTCGACCCACCGCCCGTCGAGTTCTCGATCGAGCGTCTGCCGGAGGTCAACTGGCGCCTACCGGACGAGATCGTGAACCAGTTCACCGGCTCGCGAATCTTCGCGTTCTACCGCGGACCTTCGAACGGCATGATGGTGTTCGACCACGCGAAGCAGCAGTTCCACGCGCGCAACCTGCGGCCGGGTTCCTACAAGGTCGAGGTCGTGTGTTCGCCACCGCGTGCGACGTTCGACTCGGTCGGTCCGGTCGTCGTGCTCGGCAACGTGACGAACGACGTGACGCTCGAACTGAAGCGCCGCTGACGTCAGTCCTTCTTCCGCGTCGCCTCGTGCACGCCGTCCGGCTGGTGGAATACCGCTTTCTCGACGTCGCCGTCGTCGTTCAGCACGAACGCGAGCGCGTAGCCCTTCAGCTCCTTAAACTGGAACCGTCCGTTCGCTGCCGGCTCGAGCGTGTAGCGCGGCTGCCCCGGCACGGTCACGTAGAGCTGCTTGCCGACGAGCTCGACAGTCGCCGCCATCTCGCCAAGCGAATACTCGCCCGGCAGCTTCGCGAGATACTCGGGGTCGGACAGCTTGGCGTCCGCGGACTTGCGGAACACGATCGGGTCGACCGCGGGCTCGAGCGTGATCACGGCCTCGACGATGTGACCGTCGAAGTCACTCCGGAACATGACCTTGGCACCCTCGAACGGTGCGTCATCGTTGGTGTCAGCGCCGCGGAACACGTCGTAGTGCCAGTGCTCGAAGACCCCGGTCATCCCGTTGTACGACAGCTCCAGTGAGCTGTTCCCCACCCTGACCTCGGCATGGCCATACCCCGGGTGTTCGTAGCGCCCGACGTAGTCCGCGATCGGATGCGAGAAACGCGTGCCCTCGACCCGCGTTTCCTTGGACTCCTCATCCGTATCCTTCTCTGCCTTCTTTGCGCGTTCACGGGCTGCGACCAGCTCCTCGAGCCATTCCACGGGCTCGAGTCCGAGCACGCGATCGGCCGCGTGCTGGCACAGCGCGTTCGGCAGCCCCGAACCGACGTTCGTGAACGCGCACATTCCGACGCCATCGTCGGGGAACAGCATGACCATCGAGATGAATCCGTCGATCGCGCCGCCGTGATGAATGCGGCGGTGACCGCGGTAGGTATCGACCATCCAGCCGAGCGCATAGGACGAGGACGACACGTCGGGGCGCGTCGACTCGTTGCCCATCGCCATCTGCGGGCGGTGCAACTCACGGATGGTCGACGCTTCGATCAGGCGCGCCTCGTCGACCTTGCCGCCCTGGAGATTGAGCCGCAGCCACGCCGTCATCTCGCGCACGCTCGAGTTGATCGATCCCGCGGGACCCGCGACGTCGATCCGTCGGAACGGGATCCGCTCGAGCTCCCCCTTCTTGCGGCCGTAGGGCAACGCGTGATCGGCGTCGCGCTGCGAGTCGAGAACCGACAGCGTCGAGCGCTTCATCGCGAGCGGCTGGAACAGACGCGTACGAACGAGTTCTTCCCAGGTGTCGCCGGACACCTCTTCGAGAAGATGGCCCGCGGCGATGTACATCAGGTTGTTGTACTGGAAGCGCGCGCGCAACGTGGCCGTCGACTCGAGGTGCGCGAGGCGAGAGACGATCTCTGCGCGCGAGATCTCGTTGTTGTTGTACCAAACGGCATCGTGTCGCGGCATGCCTGAACGGTGCGTCACGAGATCGCGCACGGTCATGAGCTCCGCCGCGGCGGTGTCGTGCATGCGAAACCGCGGCACGTACTCCCGGACCCGGGCATCCCAATCGACCTTGCCCTCGTCGACGAACGTGCCGAGCACCGTGGTCGTGAACGCCTTCGACGAAGAGCCGATCGCGTAGAGCGTGTCGGCGGTCGCAGGCAGCTTCTTCTCGCGATCTCGATAGCCCGCGGCGCCGGCGAATACGACTTCGCCACCCGCGACTACGGCGATCGCCGCGGAAGGAACGTCCGCGTCGGTCACGGCCATGGCAAGGAAGTCTTGGAATCCCTCGAGCGCCTTTTGCGCCACGGCGCCCGCCGCGTGGCGCGCCGCACTCCACGGAAACTTCGCCGCGCCCTGCGTGAAGTCCCCGGAGATCGCCGTCTCCCCGATCTCACCCTGAAACGTCGGCCGCCCCGGCACGTCCGGGATGCGGAACGTCAGCGACTTGCCGTCGCGGGTGACATCGACGAGCGCAACGTCGTGCATCCCCTGCACGGGGATCGAGATCTTCATGCTCAGCGCGTCCTCGCCAGCCTCGATGTCGAGGTGGAACTCCAGCGACTGGCCGGGAATCTCTATGGCGCCACGCCAGTGCCCGTCGATCGAGGACTGGGCGGTGGCGAATGGCGCGAGAGAGAGAAGTGCGACGAGGTAGCGAGCGCGCATCATGGATCGATCCTTGTGGCGCCGGGACTCCCGGCGCGACACGACGTGACCTCGAACGGTCACGAACTGTCGCACAGATTATCTCGAAACGATCAGCAATCGCACGGAACGTCGCTGCACTTGGGGCAGCCGCTGCCGTACTTCGCACGCCCCATCGCTTCGAGGTCCAGACCGTGCAGAGACGCGAGCGTCGCGAGCCACGCGTAGACGTCCGCGAACTCTTCCTCGAGGTTGGCGCGCTCTCCGCGCCGGATCGCGCGCACGAGCTCGCCGACCTCTTCGACGAACCAGAGCAGCGTGCCGGACACGCCGCGTCCCGCGTCGCGATCGTAGTAGATGTCTTCGATGCGCTTCTGGAAGCTCGCCGGATCCAACGCCGGCCGCGGGGCGACGCGATCGTCGCTCACGACTTCTTCACCGTGACGAGCAGCAGGTCTTCCCGCAGCCCCTCGGCACCGGCGTCGCCTTCGACTGCGCCGAGCACGAGGTTCATGAAGGGCGCGGTGTGCTTCGGCGAGTGCTCCGCGACGAGGTCGAGGAAGTCCTGCATGCGCACGCCGGCCTCGTTGGTCAGGACCAAACGCGTGCCGGCCTGCATGTCGAGCGTCTGGGAGCGCAGCCCCTTCTCGAACACCGGTCCGTCGTCGAGCCCGAGCGCGAGGCCATCGGAGTTGAGCTCGAGCACCTCGCCGGCCTGGCAGATCCACAGCGGCGTCTTGTCGCCGGCCTGGTAGAGCTTGACCTGGTCGCCGTTGAGCTCGAGCAGGGACGCGCGGGCACAGACGCCTCGCGGCAACCGATCGTGCAGCTTCTTGTTCGCGTGCGCGAGCGACTTGCGGGCGTTACGACCCGCCTGCAGCGCGCGATGCAATTCGTCGCGCGCCATGCGCGCCGCGACGACGGTCATCGGCCCGGAGCCCTCGCCGCCGATCGTGTAGACGACGCTCATGCCTTCCATCTCGACGCAACCGAAGTAGTCGAGCCCACCGCGACTGCCGGGACTCAGCGCGCCGTCGACTTCGAAGTCTTCGGGACGACCGAGCGGTTCGTCGAGCGTCTTGTCCCGATACGCACGCGACTGCGGGTCGCGACTCGCGGCTTGACCGCCGCCCTGCTCGATCTCGGCAACGAGCGCGCCGATATCGGAGGCGAGATACTGGATGCCGCGGCCGAGTTCGCCGATCTCGTCGTCACCGGTGAAGCGCACGCGCACCTCCGCACCACCCCGGCCGATCTTCGCGACGGCGAGGCCGAGTTCGGTGATCCGCGAGCCGATCTTGCCGCACTGCACGCCGACGACGGCACCTACCGCGATCGCGACGAGCAAGGACGCCGCAAAGCCGAACCCCCAGAGCTTGCCGGTCTCCTGACTGCCCGCACCCTGCACGAGGATCAACACGATCAACGCGCAGCCGGCGAACGCCGCGCCGCCGGAGATGAGTGCGATCGGAAGTGCGAGGCGCCCACTCTTGCGGGCCGTTCTGCGTCGGGTCAACTTCGGGGTCTCCGAGGGAGTTCTCGGCGAGAGTGTAACGGGCGCGGGGCCGATGTCACCGATGCACTCGGGGGGTGGCGATCGATTCGAGCGTCAGCGCGTGGCATCCATCCAGAGCTCGATGTTGAAGTCTTCCTTGAGGCCGGCTTCGGACTTGAACCGGCCCGCCGCCTCCGGATGCGCATCGAACGGCTCGATCCGAACGTCGAACTCGTCACCGATCTTTCGCTCCGCGATCGGCAGGACTTCGCGGCCGAGAATCACCCAGTGAGCGACGCGCACCTTGCCGTTGGGCATCTCGTATTCGAACACCGCGAGCGCGTCCGGATACGGCGCAATCTGCTGGAGGGTCGGGATGTCCGCTTTCGCGACGAGACGGGCCTTGGCTCGGCGCTCGGGCACCTGTGCCTGAGTCGCGTTCCACTGCTCGGTCAAACGCGCATCGCGCTCCGACTCGAACGAAGTGCGCACGCGGTCGTAGCCCGCGATGTGCCGCATCGCGCCGCGCCAATCCGGACTGCCGAACCGCAGGCGATCCGCACCCCAGTGCGTGAAGTCGCCGTCGAACTGCCCGGCGTGAAACTGCGTCACCCCGTCGACGCGGCCGAACGCGACCTTGATCTTGCCGAACGTCGTGCGGCTGCGCCCCCCGATCGAGAGATGGCTGATCGGACGAAACATCTCGAGGCGCATCTCCATTCGCTCCTCGCCCGGCCCCGTGCGCACTCGCACGTCGAGATACTTCCCATCTTGATCGATCGTGAGGTCTTCGCGGCCGTCCGCGGACGCGAGTTCGACGATGCGCCCCTTCTGCTCGAGGTTCAGGGGCTCGAGCACCGCGTCGAGCGAGAAGGCGCCCGTCTTGGACCACATCGCGACGAGGTTGGCTGCGCCACGTGGTGATTCGAAGTGACCACCGCCCGGCACCAGTGCGAACCGGCGGTCGAAGCGCGCGGCACCGTGCGGCTCGACGCCGAACGTGATCTGCGCGCCGCTCGGATCGAGCGCGAGGTTGTCCGCTTTCCCGTGCTCGAACGCGAACACGAGACCGCGCGGCTGAACCGGCCACCCCTCGAGCCGAACCCCTATCTGGTCCGCGACGACCGGCAGTCGCCTGTCGTCACTGCCGACGACGCCGGACACCGTGATCGTCGCCGACTCCCGCAGCGCACGATCCAGCCCGACGAGCAGCGTGCGTCCATCGTCCGCGATATCGAAGGTCTCGGCGATCGGAGCAGCTTCGAGCGACGCCGCCGGCTCGACGAGTTCGATCGGGGCGTCGAACTCGATCTCGATCTGCCGACCGGACGTCAGCACCGCGGTCGTGGCCACGGGTCCGGTCAGCGGATCGACTCGCACGCGTCCTCGCCGACGTTCGTCCCCGCGGGTCGCGACGACCCAGTAGCTCCCGGCATCCTCGTACGTGTGCGTCGCGGCACCGCTCGGTGCGGACCCGTCGCCGAAGTCCCACTCCCATTCTCCGTCGACGCGATCGGAGAAGTCGACCGCGAACGGCGCCATGCCGCGCTGCTTGCCGAGTCGCATCCGCGTGAAGTGCACGTCGGGGAATCGGTCACAACCGCGATCGAAGGTGTACCGCAGTGGCTTGCCCTCGAGCTCGAGCGTGAACGGATCGATCGGCGCGAGGAAGATGTCGTAGTCGGACGTGAAGTGATCGTGCTCGTAGCACGACGCGCCGAACGAGAACACGTTCTGGCACGCGGAGAGCATCGGGAAATAGGTGTAGCGCCGGAATTCCGGCAGTCGCGGATCGTGCCGATCGACGATCGGCGAGTACTCTCGCGTCTCGAGGTCGTAACGGTGCAGTGGCCCGCCAGCGCCGCCGGTGAAGTAGCCCCACTTCCCGTCGAGTGAGAAGTACGGCTGACACCCCTGCATCGTCGCACGGAACAGGATCCGGCGTCGCTCCTTGTCGTACGGCGGGAACATCGGCCAGCCGGCGGTGATGTGCGTCTCCTGTGCGTTGGGCAACCAGCCCCACCACTGCGAGTCCCACCGGAAGCCCTCTTCGATCTCCCCCGTCGACAGCGTCAACCGCTTCGTCGTGCCCTCCTCGCCAGAGATGAAGAAGAGACTGTCGTCGTCGATCCACAACACCGCGCGGTCCTCGTAGTAGGCGCGACACGCGTCGACGATCACACGATCGCCGGTGCCGTCGGTGTTGATGAGGTGCATCTCCGCGGTGTTGGTGATCGGGTCCTCGCCGTAGAAGTTCTTCTCCGCGGGGAGCGTGACGTACACCATGCGCGTGCCGTCCGGAGACAGGTGTGGGCAGTAGTGCTCGCGACCCGGGTCGTCGGGAGTCAGCTGCCGCATGTCACTCCCGTCGAGCTCGCGCCGGTAGATCCGCCACGATCCGCTCCGGTTGCTCTCCCAGACCAGGAAGCCCGCGTCGGATTCGTCCGCAATCGCCTTCCAGTCGCCTCGCCAGTGGTCCTCGCGATCGATGTCCGCAGTGGTCGCCATCCCCAAGAACGGCACGATCGAGACGATGGCGAGGCCACAAGGAACGGCGAGGCGAGACTTCGGAGCGTGGCCGGGCATGCGCACTGCAGAATAGCACGAGCCGAGGTCGGCGCTATCGTCGCTCCATGCGCGATGCCATCGACGGAAGGGCCGCGGTCGCCCGAGAAGACGCGAGCTACGAGATCGTTCCGATTCGGATCGCTCTGCCGCAGCGCGACGAGGTTCTCGTCGAGATTCACGCAGCCGGGATCTGCCACACGGACTGGAACTCGCTGCAGTGGCGGCGGCGATTCGTGCTCGGCCACGAAGGTGCCGGCCGTGTGATCGCGACCGGCCCGGACGTGCGTCGCGTGCAGCCCGACGACGCCGTCGTGCTGAACTGGGCCGTCCCGTGCGGCGCGTGCCCTGCGTGCACGGGCGGCCACGAGAACATCTGCGAGCGCCAATCCCCCGTAGTCGCCGGACCGAGCTCGGCCGGTCATGCCGCGATCGAGCGGACGACGTGCGAAGGTCAACCGATCGAACGCTCGTTCCATCTCGGCACACTGTCGACGCACACCGTCGTTCGCGAAGCCGCCGTGATCCGAATCAACGAGAAGATCCCGTTCGCATCGGCATCGATTCTCGGGTGCGGAGTCATGACGGGTGTCGGCTCGGTCGTCAACGTCGCACGCCCGGAGGCCGGATCGTCCGCCGTCGTGCTCGGCACCGGTGGCGTCGGTCTGAACGTGATCCAAGGCTGTCGGATCGCGGGCTGCACGCGCATCGTCGGCGTGGACGTGCAGGAGTCGCGACTGGGGATGGCACGCCAATTCGGCGCGACCGACGGCGTGCTCGCGACGCGGGACGACGAAGGCCTCCTGCGCGCCGCGCGCGAGGTGCAATCCTTGCTCGGCGGCGGCGCGGACTACGCGTTCGAATGCACGGCCATTCCGGAACTCGGCGCGGCGCCGCTCGCGATGATTCGCAACGCGGGCACGGCCGTCGCAGTCAGCGGCGTCGAGGAGAAGGTCGTCGTCGACATGGAGCTCTTCGAATGGGACAAGCGCTACGTTAATCCGCTCTACGGCGGCTGCTCGCCCACCCGCGACTTCCCGCGGCTCATCGACTGGTACGCGAGCGGCGCCTTGAAGCTCGACGAGCTCGTGACGAAGACCTACGCGCTCGACGATCTGCCCGACGCGTTCGAAGACCTGCTCGCGGGCCGCAACGCGAAGGGCGTCGTGCTGTTCGAGCACTAGGAGCTCCTCGTCTGCGGTGCGCTGGGCCACCTCCCGGCTGGCGCGACGACCGCGTGCCGACGAAATTCATGGATTCCGCGACCGGTCTCGCCGCTCGCGACGATGATCCCACGACGACCGATGGTAGATCAGCATTCAGATTCGGCCGAACCGCCGCCCCCGAGCGTGGGGCTCACTCTCGCGCTGTTCGATCGCGCCAGCGCCGGTGACGTGCGGGCGCGCCGCGCGGCCGTTGAGCGGATCGAGGCGCGCGTCGTCGACGAGGTCCGACGCCGCCTGCCGGCCGCGGCGCGCGGCCACGCGGACACGATGGATCTCGCACAGGACCTGTTCGTGACCCTGCTCAAACCGGAGTCTCGGGCGCGGTTTTCGAACGACGACGAGCTGCGACGCTACGTGACGCGCGCGATCTCGCTGCGCGTGCGCGACCAGTTCCGGGTCGCGGGTCGCCGGCGCGTGCGGAGGGACGGCGCGACGCGAGAGCTCGAGCAGAGCCCGGCAGACGAGCCGGGGCCCGCGACGCGGGCGGAAGACGACGAACAGCGCCGCGCCGTGCGGGAAGCGATCGCACGACTGCCCGCGAACGAACAGAAGGTCGTGACGATGCGACTGCTCGAAGACCGGGCCTGGGCGGAGATCGCGGCCGAGCTGGGCATCAGCGTCGAGGCCGCACGGTCGGCGGGCCGGCGCGGTGTGGCGCGCCTGGGTAGCATCATTTCGGAACGGGCCTGAAGCGCTCCTCGAGTCGCGCGCCGAGATCGAGGTCGACGCCGCTCAGAATCGCATGGCGCAGATCGTTCAGGGTCGCGTCGTCCGCGAACCCGTGCTCGCGGCAACGTTCCGCGAGTTCGAACGCACGGTCGAGGTCGTGCGTCCACCGCAACACCTTGGCGGCGGTGGACCAAGCGACCGGCGACTCCGGGTGGCGGTCGAGAATCCACGTGGCGGCGCGACGCACCAGTGGCAAATTCTCCGTGAGATAGCTCACGGACACGACCGCTGCGGAATCCTCGATCGGACGCGAAGCGGGCGATTCCATGAACTTGCGAATCGAAGCCTCGAGCATCTGCCGAGCCTGTTCGGCTTCGAGGTCCTGTCCGCCCCATCTCGCATGGGACCATGCGTGGCAGAGCGTGAGCACCGACCACGCTTCAAGGGACGGTTCGTCCGCAAACCAGTCCTGGTGTCGCGGTGTCGTTCGAATCAGCTGCAGAGCGCCCGCGGTATCGCCGACTTTGCTCGCGAAGAGCGACGTCACCAAGCGCAGCGCCGGGCTCCCGAGCAATCGATCGAGCTCGCACAGGTTGACGCGAGTCGCATCGACCGAGGTGATCTGGAAAAGGAGCTCGGGAGCCAGACTCGGAAGCCGGCGCACGGGGACCGGGATTCGCAGCGGCGACCGCGAGAAATAGAACGCAACGCCCACTGCGAGGATGCGCTGGAAAAACCGGTCGTGCACTTCCGAATCCTCGGAGATTCCGGCCAGGGTCTCGGCCAAACGACGGCGCACATCGTCTCCTACCGAGCGGCACGTGCCGTGGAGCCCTGCCAGTCTGCGAAATGCCTCCACGAGCTGTCTGTTGTCTACGCCGAGGTACGCCGCCTTGGCGGCGTCGGCGTCGCCTTGAATGGATCGCAAGAAACCCTGCACGGCACCCGATAGTGGATCCCTCGGCCAAATCTGGCCGAAGGTCTCGACATGTCGGGCGAGCGTGTCCGTCGCGCCCACGAGTAGCAGGGACGAGATGCGGGCCTCGTGTGCCGCTCGGTGCCGACCGTCGAGTGCGATCACTTCGCCCAGGGCGGAGACGTAGTCAGGCATCGTCTCGGCCAGGCAGGCGCGGGCGTAGGCGCGCCAGGCGGGCTCGAGCTGCTCCGAGTCGGCGAGTTCCCGCATGCGCCGTTGCCAGCCCGGCCGTTTCGGTCCCGGCAGCGAGGGGTCGATGTGCAGCAGGACGATCAAGTCTCGATGACGACCGAGATCGTCCCGCGCGCGGAGTGCCCGCAACCGGCCAAACGCGGTCTCGTACTCGAACCGGGCGAGCTCCATCTGCGCTCGCGTCGTCTCGACGACCACGTCGAGACGGGAGCGCGCTGCGGCCACCTCCAGCGCGGACTCGGCTTGCTCCCAATCGCCCACGTTCATCGCGATCTGCGCCCGTGACAGCGCCTCCGCACCGCGGGCCTCGCGCTCCATGGCACCGGCCTGGACCAGCTCCGCGCCGATCACGACCAGCGTCACCACGAACACTGCCGACACGACCGCGAGACTCGTCAGCGTCGGATGCCGCGCCGCCGCCCGACGCGCGCGCGCGATGAGTCCGAGCGGCCGCGCGTGCACCGGCTCGCCCCGCAACCACCGTTCGAGGTCCTCGCCGAACGCCTGCGCCGACATGTAGCGATCCGCGCGGTTCACTGCGATCGCCTTGCCGACGATCGCGGCAAAGTCGGCGTTCGCGGCGTCGCGAACCAGGGCGAGCTGCGGCTCGGCGGATCGTTCGAGCGCGCGCCGGTAGTCCGACTGGGACGCGGCCTGGAACGGCAGCGTGCCGGTCAGACAACGGTACAGCGTGACCCCGAGACCGAACACGTCCGCGCGGCCGTCGAGGTCCGGAGCGCCGAGCGCCTGCTCGGGGGCCATGTAGTGCGTCGATCCGACCTCGACACCGGTCAACGTCATCCGCTGTTCGTCGATCGGACACACGACCCCAAAGTCGACGAGCACGGGGCGCTTCGTCTCGTCGTCGGTCGCGAACATGATGTTGCTCGGCTTGACGTCGCGGTGCACGAGTCGGCGGTTGTGCGCGTGAGTCAGCGCGCCCGTCAGAGCGATCGTCCACTCGACCCAGCGGCGCAACTCGTGGCGCTCGGTGACGCCCGCGGGGTATCGCTCGAGCTCTATCTCCAGGTTGTCGCCGTCGACGAACTCGAACGCGATCCAGTACCGGCCGCGCCACTCGCCGTGCCCGTAGACCTCGGCGATGTTCGCGTGCCGCAGCTGCGCGGCCGCATGCGCCTCGCGCTCGTAGCGCGCGCGTCGGGACGTGCCGTGCTCGGCCGGCGCGAAGAAGACCTTCAGCGCGACCGCGCGATCGAGCTCGACGTCGCGGGCGCGCCAGACCTCGGCTTGGCCACCGAACCCGACGGGTTCCTCGAGCGAGAAACGGTCGATGCGCGCACCCGGCTCGAGGCCCCCGCCGTTGCCGGACAGCTCCCCACACAGAGGCTCCAAGAACTCCGTGAGGTCGGGATGGCTCGCCAGGAACTCCTCGACCGGTTCGGCGGTTCCGCGGTCACGGCGGGCGCGATACTGCCGGCTCAGCTCCAGGGCTTCGCCGAACAGCTCCATGGCGGGGCGTTCGGAGGAGGGCACCGCTGGATCGTCGAGCAGGTTCCGCGGGTCCGCAACCCGTCCGATTTTTTTCGACCGGTTTCCGCCCGTGCCGCGATGTCGGGATCCATGGAGCGGCACGCGGTCGCTCCGTCGAATCCCCAGGAGACAGAGAGACATGTGGAAGACTGCCACTCGGACCGCCCTTCTCGCGCTCGGTTTCGCCGTCGCCGGCTCGGCCCAGATCGGACTCAACTGCGCGACCAACCTCGTCGACAACCCGGACTTCGCGGCACTGCCGCCGTTCACCGCGCCCTGGGTCCCGTCCGGCGGCGTCGGCGTCGCCGGTCTCGTGATGTTCGACGTCGACAACGACGGCACGCCGAGCTGGTGCTTCCGCACGACCGTCGCGAGCAACCCGGTCCTGCTGACCCAGCCGGTCGGGCAACTGCAGTCCGGCTCGGTCTACGAGGTCCGCGCGAACATCGCGACGAACGCGACCAGCACCCAGTGGCGGAGGGTGCGCATCTTGATCGAGGACAGCAGCGGGTCGGCCCATCCGATCCTGACCGTGAACGCGGCGACCGGCGGCGTGTTCCGCTACCCCGTCGCGGAACAGTTCACCGTCGCCGCGACGGACTCCTACACGCTGGCGTTCGAGTTCACGAACTTCCTCGGGAACTCGACCGACTTCTACCTCGACGACGTCGAGCTCCTCGAGCACGTCTCGATGGCGCCACCTTCGTTCGGCTTCACGAGTGCTCTCGGAATCGGCACGAACGTCCCGTACGCCATTCGAGCGCAGCCCCTGTCGACCTACGTCGCGCTGCTCGGCTTCGAGGGCACCGTCGCGTGTTCGGGTGTCGCCCTGCCGAACATCGTCGGAGACTTCTTGCTCGCGAGCCACGTCCAGCTCTCGTCGGCGCAGGTCATGAATCCGTCTGGCGTCGTGACCGGCACGCTGCCAGTCCCGAACGATCCATCGATGAGCGGGCTCCCGTTCGCGATCCAGCCCGTCTCGGTGACGTTTCCGTCGATCACGATCGGATTCGCGCGCGCCTACTCGTTGTAGCGGGGTCCAGCCGGGCGCGTCGGATCACCGATCGCTTTCGGCGCCACGCGCCCGGTGGCCGCTAGGCCCGCCCCGCGACAACGTTTCGAGTATTGTGCCGGGATGCGCACTCTGCTCCTGACGTTGGTCTCGACTCTACCGTGCCAGGCGTTCGCCCAGGAATCGCAGCCGGACAAGGCGCCGCCGACCGACCGTGAACTCGTCGAGGCGGCCGTCGAGGACTACCTGCTCGCGCTCTACGACGCGGAACCGAAGCGCATCGAGCGCAGCGTCGACCGCGATCTGGTCAAACGCGGGTTCCACAGCCGCGAGGGCAAGCCGTACCGAGACGTGTCGATGAGCTATGCACAGCTGCACGAACTCGCCGGCAAGTGGAACGCGGAGAAGTGGCTGTCGAAGGACGCTCCACGGCAGATCCTCGTCCTCGATGTGCTCCCGCGCGTCGCGAGCGCGAAGCTGACCGCACACTGGGGCACCGACTACATGCAGCTCGTCAAGGGCGACGACGACCGGTGGCGCATCCGGCACGTGCTTTGGCAATCACCGCCGCGCACGATCGAGGACCAGACCCATCACGACAACCGCGCGTCGATCAAGAAGGCGGCGACGCGTTACGCCGACGCGTTCTACAAGGGCAAGGTCGAGCTGCACGACGGCGCGGTGCATCCGGAGCTCGCGAAGTACGGGTTCTACCGTCAGGCGCCGAGTGCTCCCATGCAGCCGATGGGGATGGACTTCGCACAGCTCAAGCAGCTGACCAAGCAGGTCGGCGGCATGTTCCCGCCCGACTCGCCCAAGAAGGTCGAGCTTCTCGACGTGCAAGACCAGACCGCCGCGCTCAAGCTCACGGGCGCGTGGGGCATCGACTACATGCACGTCGCCCGCTTCGGCAAGGCGTGGCAGACGATCCACATCGCGTGGCAGTCGCACCCGCTGCCGAAGGCCGAACGCGCGCCCGCCTCGCGACTCGCGGACTGCGTCAACGCGAAGTGCCCGTTCTCCGGTGATCCCGTCGTGGCGACCTCGCTCGCGATCTACGGCGACAAGGTCGTGGGCTTCTGCAACCCGGACTGCCGCGACAAGTTCGTGAAGTCACCGGCACGCTTCGCCGGCCGAATCCCGGAGCTCGCGCGCTAACGCGCGAGCTATCGCATCCCGTTCGCGGTCGTGCGCACGTGTTCCTTGGTGAACGTGCCACGCACGCTCACGCCGGATCCGGAGACCTCGAACACCTGATCCGTGCCATCGAGGTTCGCGGTTTCGCGATCGAACTCCTCGAACCGCGCGAGGTACCACTTCACGGAGTAGCGCCCCGTCATCGGCACGCGCACGGTCGCCGATCCGGTGTCGTCGATCCGCGTGCGGCTCGCGCGGTACCAGGGCAGCGCGCCTCCGGACATCGTGCTCGTTCGGTTGCGGCTGCGTAGCTGCACCCAGTTCGAGCCCGCGCGCTCGGGCGCGACGGGGCGCACTTCGGCCTCGAACCGCATCCCCGTCGGCGGCACGACTCCGGCCGGAGCCTGCACGGTGACATCGAACCCGGCTTCCAACGTGATCGTATCCCCGTCCTTCACGCCGTTCACGACCTTGCGCTGATACCCATCGGCGTAGATCAGAACGTCGATCCGTTCGTCAGTCGCGATCCAGGATGCACGACCCGCGTCGAGGAAGCCGCCCTCGAAGCGCGACTGCTCGTCGCCGCCACGCAAGCGAACCGCGGCCCCCTCGCGCACGGGTCGACCGTCGATGCCGATCACGCGGACCTCGATGCGGTGGAGCTGCCCGCTCAGGTCGAGATCGTTCAGCACGGTTTCGTCCCCCGCGACGACGCGTACGCCCGACTCGACATGCACCGGTTCGGGGTCTCCGAACACGTAGTAGCGCACGTCGTACGTTCCCGGCAGCAGCTCCTCGAACGCGAACGCGCCGTCCTGCCCAGGCTCGGTGTCCGGCGGGTCTCGCTCTTCTTCCGAGTCTTGCCCGTGCCGATGGGCCTCGATGCGGAAGTGGCGCCGGCTTCCGATGTCACCCGCGAGAATGCGGCCACGCACGGTCCCCGCGCGCTCCATCATGATGCGCAATTCGCCCGCCCCCGTCGAAAACTCGAAGCGAACGACCGGCAGGTAGCCGGCGGCGCTGACGTCCACCGCGTACGCACCGGGCTGCACGTCGCCGTGGATCGTGAACGCGCCCTCGTCGTCGGTCTCGCGGCGGTCGACGTCGGTGTGCTCCCAATGCGCGTCTTCCTTGAACCACAGCGTGATCCCCGCGTCGGCGATCGGCTCGCCATCGGCGTTCACGACGGTCCCCGCGCAGATCAACGGCGGCGGTCGCATCACGAGCACGCCGACATCGATCTCGCCCGGGTGGATTCGCGGCAGCTCGAACTTCAACGTGCGCACAGGGTCCCCTTGATGCGTCAGCTGCAAGGACCGCTCGGCCTTCGCGCTCATGCCGTCGTCGAGCTCGAGGTAGATCTTGGCATCGGCGTCGGTCGACGTGTTGAAACTCGAGCTCGACGACGAGAAGTTCTCACTCGCGCGCATCTGAGCATCGAGCTTCACCGACCGGAGCGGCTCCCCGCGCTCGTCGTGCAGCTCCGCGATCAGCACCGGCGTTTTGCCGACCATCGGAACGCGAATCGTCACGCGTTGATCGGCCGCGACGGGTCCCGGCGCCTCGATCTCCACCGTGACGTTGCCGCCCTCCAGACGCCCCATGACCCCGAGATTGAGACCGACGCCGACGAAGTCGAAGGTCGCGCGCCCGTCCTTTGCGGCGCGTTCCGCATGGCTCCGCGTGTCGCCGTGCTCGGGCTCGTCGAAGTTGCGCAGGCGCACGCGCGCCCCTTCGAGTCGCTTCGGATCGGGGTGCTCGAGAATGACCTCGACCACGCCCGTCGGCGGCAGCGTCAGCTCGATCGGCTCCTCCGGCGGCTGCGCGAGGTCGACCTCGACGGACGCCGGCTCGGGAAGCGGAAGCGCGACGACGACCTTGCCGGTGCGCTGTCCCATGTCGAACACGTAGTCGCTCCACGTCGCCAGTCCGTCGTCACCCGTCTCGGCCATCCACGAGTCGCGCCAGTAGCCGTCGTGCTGCGCACCGAGACGCATCGGCACACGCGGCACAGGTTGTCCCGCGATGTCGAGAACCCGCACGCGAATCGCGCGCGGTTCGTGCAGCTCGAGCACGGTGTCCGGACCGAGTTCTCCGCGCAGCCTCAGCGTGCCGATCTTGCCGTCGTGCCGACACGCGACGCCACCGTCGCCAAACGCGCGCGGCAGGAGCACCTCTCCGTCGGGATTGCTGCGCCGCTTCTGCCCGACCCGCGACAACACCTCGAACAGTCGCTCTCGCGAGCCCCGCGACCGACCGAGCTCACGCTGGGTGTCGCCGTCGAGACTCGCGACGCGCACGAAGTACACGAGCGCACCCGCGACGGGCTCGCGAGTGAGGCCGTCGATCACGCGAACGGCGACCGACTTGGCCGGATCGACCGGCGTTTCCGCGTCCCGACTCTCGACGTCGACGCGTTCGGAACGACCCACCTCCCGCTCATTGTCGGACTCGACAACCGGAAAGCTCCCGGTCGCCGCGTCCGGGTCCTCGACGCCGTCTGCCGCCACGGGCGAATCCGCAGCGGTCGGCGCACCCGTCGCGTCGGCCCACGGCTGCCAGAGCAGGACCCCGACGGTCAGCAGTGCGACGACGAGAGCGGCAGTGACGAGTCGTTGAGCGTTCATCGGCAACCTCCGGTTCGAGGTGCCGACGATACCACTCGGAGAGCGCGCTACGGCTGCACTTCGAGCATGAGACCCGACGACGACGCGAGGCCGAACGCGCCGCACGGATCGATCCAGACGAACTGAGTCGCAAAGCTCTGCCCGGCCAGGCCCGGATCGTTCGCGATCGCGAGGCTCAGCGTCGCGCCACCGTGCGGATCCGCACTGACCGGGATCGACGCGAATACCGTCGAGACGTCGACCCAAAGGTCGATTCCGAGCACGTTCACCGGAGATGCCGCGGGGGCGAGCGCGAAGAACAACGACCCGGAAGCTCCCGCCTGCGCTGCCGTGCACGTCACTGCGAAGTCCGTGTTGCCGACCTGCGGCGCGGCTCGCGTGCCGGGAACGGCGCCGCCAGCACAGCCGGGAGTCGGCGCCCCAAACCGCTCGCAGCCGACGGCGAGGAGCGCGATCCGCGCGAGGAACGCATCGCCGCCACCGTTCGGGGTGGGATCGAACGCGTTCGGTGTCGTCGGCGAGAAGATCGTGAACGCCGTCCCGGTGAGAACGAGGTCACCGCTCGGATGCAGGGCACTCGACTCGACACGCTCGTCCCAATCGCCGCCCAAGAACGACGACGCGAGCAGCGTCGAACCGTCCGCGGAGAGCTCGGACAGACAGACGTCATCTCCGTTTGGGCCACGCACGGTATCGAACGCGCCCTCGGTCAGCGGATAGTCGTCGGAGCCGGTGTAGCCCACCGCCACGACCCGCCCGCCACCGATCGCTTCGATGCCCCGAGCGTATTCGTCCAGCGCGCCGCCGAGCATCGTCGACCACGCGACCTGCGTCCCGTCCGCGGACAGCCGCGTCACGAACAGGTCTCGTCCACCGTTGTGCGTTTCGTCGTACGCACCCGGAGTCACGGGGAACCCCGGCGCGCGGGTCTCGCCGACGACGGTCATCGAGCCGTCCGGTTCGAACGCAAGCGCTTCGGCGCGTTCGTCTCCAGGCCCACCGAGATAGGTGCAGAACGTCAGCGTGCTCCCAGTGGCATCGATGCCCGCCACGTACGCATCCGCGTACAACCCGGGCCCACCGTTGAACGTCTCGTCGAACGCACCCGGGGTCGTGTCCAGATCCGTCGAATCCGTCGCGCCGGCGAAGACCACGCCGTTCTGGTCATCGAGCTCGAGCGCCAACGCGTACTCCTCGCCATCTCCGCCGAACAGCGTCGAGAACACCAGAGACGAACCCGTCGGATCCAGACGCGTGATGAACAAGTCCGAGTGCCCGATCGGATGCATCGCCGTCTTGTACGCGCCAGGCGTGACCGGATACTGCAGCGAGTGCGTGTGCCCCGCGACCGTGACCTCGCCGTTGGCGCCGATCGCGAGCGAGTTCGGCCACTCGGTATCCGCGCCGCCGACGAACGTCGAGTAGACGAGAGAGCTGCCATCCGCACTCAATCGACTCACGCAGACGTCACCGCCGATGAGTTGCGGCGGCCCGTTGCCGTTGTGAGTCGTGTCGTAGGCGCCGGCCGTCACCGGAAAGTCGGTCGACCTCGACCACCCCGCGACGATCACGTCGCCCCCCGGGGCAAGGCGGATCGCGGACAGTGAGTCGTTGTCCGTTCCGCCGAGGAACGTCGCGAACTCGAGCTGACCTTCGGCATCGAATCGTGCCACGTAGTAGTCCCCCACGGTGAACGGGTTCGCGCCGACACCATTGAACGACTCGTCGAACGCTCCCGTCGTTGTAGGAGTATCCGCGGACGCGGAGTTGCCGCCGGTCACGATGGCGCCGTCGCTCGTCGTGACGACGGAGTAACCACGGTCGAGAGCTGCCCCACCGAAATAGGTGAACCACTGGATCTGCGGATCGATCGTCAGACGACCGGCCGCCACGGGTTCGGCTTCGAATCCGAGACGCCGCTCGTCGAGCAGCACGAAGTCGCATTCGACCGGAGCCCGTGACCCGTCCGGCGCGTCCACCCAAGACGTGGGCCGCGGCTGGCGAACCGTTCCGTGCTCGGTCTCGAACTCGAGCGCACCGTCGACCGGATCGACGCGCAACGCGTGCGCACCGTCGAGCCGGCACACGATCGACTCGATGTCGGCATCGGGCGCGAGGACGAAATCATATTCGAAACGACTGCCGCCACCCCGACGGAAGACGACGTCCACGCCGGGATACATCTCATGGGCGACCGTGGCCGCGAACACGCGCACGTGCGTCGCCCATCGCTTCTCGTCACCGACGAAGAAGTGGCACCGCGCCCCCGTGTCGTCCACCCCTTCGAATCGAGGCGAATGCGCACCCTCGAACTGCATGCGCACCCGGTCTCGACCCGACAGCGTCATGCCGACGCAATCCTCGCCGACCGCAAGGTCGACATCCTCGAAGCGTGCCGCGAACCGCACGTCGGCGTCCCACTGGCCGGCGTTCTCGACGAAGCCGGTGACAGGGCCGAGAAACGAACCGCGAGCGGCGGGACGGGCATCGAGTCCGCCGTCACGCATCGTCACGGGGACGAGCAACGCAGTCACGAGGAACAGAGCGAACGCAAACCGATTCATGGGCCTCCGATCCGGGCGAGGTGCTGAACTCCGGTCTCGATGCTAGCGCGATCGAGAGTCGCGTGCCGACATTCCGGCATCCTTTACCCGCCCTCGCAAGCCTGGCGGGAATCGGATACGAACTCGGACCATGGACGACGCCCACCCGACCGTCTTTCATCTCGCTCGTTCGATCGAATGGGACGCAGCCCAGCAGACCGGCACCTATTCCGGCTCGGTCGAAGATCGCGCCGACGGTTTCCTCCACTTCTCGACGTCCGAACAGATCGTCGAGAGCGCGGCGCGACACCGTGCCGGCGAAGCCGACCTCGTGCTGCTCGAGGTCACGACGGAAGCGCTCGGCGAAGCGCTTCGGTGGGAAGAGTCACGCGGCGGCGCGCTCTTCCCGCACCTCTACGGCGACCTGTCCGTGAGCGTCGTCGTGCGCGCCACGCCGCTGCCACTCGACGAGAGCGACAAGCACGTGTTCCCGTCGCTCGGCTGAGCCCCACTCAGTGCAGTCCGAACAGCTGCGCACCGACCAGCGCCAGCCCCGCCCAGACTCCGGCCGCAACGTCGTCGAGCATGATGCCCCAGGCGCCGGGGAACTCCTCGAGTCGCTTCGCGGGCTGCAGCTTCACGATGTCGAACAGCCGGAAGAACGCGAAGCAGAGCGCCCAGCCGACCGGGGTCAGGGCGCCGGTCCACGCGAAGTAGATCGCGGCCGCGACGAAGAATCCGACGACCTCGTCGAGCACGAACGCCCCGGGGTCCTTGCGCTGGAACACGCGATCGCTGAACTCCGTCTGCAGGCAGCCGAACAGCAGCAACACGACCGACAAGGCCCAGAGCGTGATCGCGGCCGTCTGCGTTTCGCACGCGTAGCCGATCCAGACGGCCGGCACGACTCCGGCCAGCGTGCCGAACGTTCCGGGCGCGACCGGCGCGAGCCCGAGACCGAATCCGGTGATCAACAGGAATCGGAGCCGGTCGAGGACGCTCATAGCTCCTGGAACAGCAGCGACCGCGCCTTCCAGACGTAGCCGATGCCCGAGATCACGGTCAGCACGAGCGTGACCCACATGCCCCACTCACACACGATCAGGAACATCTCGGTGCCGGCGATGTAGGACAGCATCGCGGCGGCGGTCGCGCACTGGGCGACCATCTTCCACTTGCCGAGGCGATCCGCCGGGAACGCCATCCCCGCCGACTCCGCCGCGCCGCGAATCGTCGTGACGAGCAGCTCGCGGCCGACGAGCACGACGACGAACCACGCTGGCAGCATCGTCTCGAGCAGCGGATAGCTCAACAGCAGGATGAACGTGCCGCAGATCAGCACCTTGTCGGCAAACGGATCGACGATGCGACCGAACATCGACACCTGATCGAACTTGCGCGCGAGGTAGCCGTCCACGAAGTCCGTGCACGCGGCGAACAAGAACATCCCGAACGCCCACCACGCGAGATTCCCCTGCGGGTGCATCGGGTCGGCGATGAGTTCCATGCACAGGAACACCGCGATCGTGATCACGAGCCGGGCGAGCGTGATCGCGTTCGGCACGTTCACGAATCGGCCTCCGCGGATGCCGACGACACGACGAGGTCGTAGCCGTCGATGGCGCGAACGTCGACCGTGGTGATCGCACCGACCGCGGCCGAATCGAGCGGGAGCTTCGCGATGCAGTCGACTTCCGGCGCGTCCGCCGTCGTCCGCGCGACGAGGCCGCCGCCCTCGGGATCGTGCCCGTCGACGATCACGTCCATACGCTTCCCGAGCAACGACTGGTTGCGCCGCTCGACGATCCCGCGCTGGATCTCCATCAGTTCGCCACGACGCGCCTCGGCGACGTCCTCGGCGATCTGGTCCGGCATGTCGAACGCGGGCGTGGTCTCTTCCTGCGAGTAGGTGAACACGCCCATGCGCTCGAACTGATACTCCGAGACGAATTCCCGCAGCTCTTCGTAGTCCGCTTCGCTCTCGCCGGGGAACCCGACGATGAACGTCGTCCGCACCGCGATGCCCGGCACTTCGTCGCGCAGGCGCCAGAGGATGTCGCGCACCTGCTTCGATTCGGTGCCGCGCTTCATCGCGCGCAGCATCGGCCCGCTGATGTGCTGCACCGGGATGTCGAGGTAGGGCACGATCTTCGGGTTCTCGCGCATCACCGTCGTCAGCTCCTGACTGACAGTGTGCGGGTAGGCATACATCAGCCGGATCCACTCGATGCCGTCGACGGCGGCGAGCTGCTCCAGGAGCAGGTGGATACGGCGCTGGCGATGCGAATCCAGACCGTACGCCGTGCTGTCCTCTGCGACGACGACGAGCTCGCGCACGCCCTGTGCCGCGAGGTTCTGCGCCTCTTCGACGAGCACGTCCTCGGGCTTGCTGCGGTTGCGTCCGCGCATCGACGGAATCGCGCAGAACGCACACTTGTGATCGCAGCCCTCCGAAATGCGGAGGTAGGCGAAGCTCTGCGGCGTGAGCAGAACGCGACCGACGTCCGATCGCGCCGACTTCGGCTTGCCACCGTCGACGGTCGGCGTGAATCGCGTCTCGCTGCCGTTGACGATGCGGCGGACCAGCTTCGGGATGCCGGAGTAGTCGGTGATCCCGAGAATCGCGTCGACCTCGGGTAGCTCCTCGCGCAGGTCGTCCGCGTACCGCTGCGCGAGACAGCCGACGGCAACCACGCCTTTGACGTCACCGCTCTGCTTGAGCGAGCAGGCGTCGAGGATCGTGTCGATCGACTCCTGCTTGGCGTCTTCGACGAAGCCGCACGTGTTCACGATCACGACATCCGCGTCTTCCGGTTCGCGCGCGATGGCGAGGCCTTCCTCGGCCACATGGCCGAGCAAGACCTCCGAATCCACGAGATTGCGCGCGCAACCGAGACTGACGAGGGAGACTCGGATCGCTTCGTTCAAATCACTCCGGCTTCCGGATCATTCAGGCTTCCGGGTCATTCCGGCTTGGCCTGAACGACCCACACCTTGGTCTTGGTCTCGACGTCCGCGTGCAGGTGCACGTCGACATCGAACACGCCGATCTCCTTGAGCGGACTTTCCAGACGAATCGACTTCGGATCGATCGTGAAGCCCTTCTCGCGGAGCGCGTCGGCGATCTGCGCCGCCGAAACCGAACCGAACAGGTGACCTTCGTCGTTCGCGCGACCTTCGATCGTAACCGAGGCCTCGGCGAGCTTCGCGGCGAGCTCCTTCAGCGTGTCGACACGCTGACGCTCTTCTGCGAGAGCTTGCTCACGGGCGGCCTCGATCTCTTCGCGGTTCGCCTTCGTGACCGGCACGGCGTAGCCGAGCGGGAGCAGGAAGTTGCGCGCGTAGCCGGCCTTGACCGTGACGACGTCACCGATGCGGCCGAGCTGGTCGACCGATTGCTTGAGCAGCAGCTCCATCAGGACCTCCCGACGTACGGCAGCAGCGCGAGCAGGCGCGCGCGTTTGATCGCGGTCGCGAGCTTGCGCTGGTTCTGACCCGAGAAACCCGTGCGGCGTCGGCTGACGATCTTGCCGGTCGGCAGCACGTACTTGCTCAGGTAGTCGAGGTTCTTGTACTCGAGCGGCTCCTCGGGATAGACGAGCTTCGCCTTGCCGAACTTGGAGAACTTGCCGCCGCGACGGCCTCCACCACGACGGCCACCGCGACCGCCTTCGCCACTGTCGTAGCTCTGTTCCGTGCTGCTCATGATTCCTTGGTCTCCTCGTCGGTGCTGTCTTCGGTCGACTCGGCCTTGGCTTCGCCCTCGGCCGCATCACCTTCTGCGCTGGCGTCGGCGTCTTCGGCCTTGGCCTCCTCGGCCTTGGCTTCGGCGTCACCCTCGCCGTCCTTGGCCTTGTCCTTCGCCTCTTCGGCCGGCGGCTCTTCGACCGCAGCCGGCGCGTCATCCTCGGGGATCGCGTTGACGTCGAACTCGGCTTCGGGCTGGTGCGCTTCCTCGGGGATCTCTTCGCACACGGTCGTCAGCGAGCGCAGCACCGTTTCGGAGTACTGCAGTTCTCGGTTGATCGGCACGATGCTTTCCGTCGGCGCATCGTGGTACATCAGCAGATACGTGCCGCGCAGCTGCCCGTTGATCGGGTAGGCGAGACGCCGTTCGTCCCAGCGCCGCGCGCTGACGATCTTCGCGCCGTGCTTCTCGAACAGGCCGCAAACATCGCTCTTGAGCGCGTCCCAGCCCTTCTTCACCTCCCGGTTGTCCAGGAGGACCATGGTTTCGTAGGTTCTGTTCAAAGCTATTCTCCGGATGCTCCACCCGAGTCGTCGTCGCCCGCGCCATCCTTTGCCGCAGTCGCGTCGAACCCGTTGTGAAGCCCCATCAAGGATTCGGTTGGTTCACCACTGAGCCATGCCGACACGATGTCGACGGCCCGATCCAGGACGGGTCCGAGAACTTCACGTTCTTCCGGAAGAAAGCGAGCCAGGACGAAATCGACGGTCGAGTCATCCGGCTCCCCGATACCGAGACGGAGACGGGGATACGCCTGGGACATCAGCGCGGCCTCGATCGACTTGAGGCCGTTGTGTCCCCCCGCGCTCCCCGCCGGCCGGATTCGAAGCCGGCCCAGCGGTAGGTTGAGGTCATCCAAAACTACAAAGAGCCGATCCGGCTCGCGTTCGGCGACCCGCAACAGCGGGCCGGCGACATCACCGGACAGGTTGACGTAGGTCAGGGGCTTGATCAGGAGGAAGGAATCCTCGCCGATGCGGCCCTCGGCCACGTGCGCTTTGACCTTGCCGCTGAAGAGCTTCTTGCCATCCGGCGATTTGCGCTCCAGGCGACGAAAGGTCAGTCCCATCCGCGCTGCCAGAAGGTCGAGGACTTCGAACCCGATGTTGTGCCGGGTTCCGTCGTATTCGGCGCCGGGGTTGCCGATGCCCAATACGAAGCGGACGTGATCCATGGCCGTTTGGCGGTGCGGGGAGGGTCGGGAAGGGTAGCGGCCGAGGCCCCGGGGTCAACGGCTGGAGCAGGGTAATTCGCCTGACCGGCGCGTTTTGGCGGGTCGAGCCCCCCCCGGTCCCCGGCGTTCGGGGTGCGCCAGACTGGGGCCTCCCCACCAGAGCTTGCGGATATGAGCCGAATTCCGCACCACGTGCCTCCCGCCGCCGCGGTGACCACCGCTGCTCTCCTGCTGGCGCTCGATCCATCCGCGGTTGCCCACCTCGTGATCCCGACGCCGCTCCCCTACAACGTGAACCCGTGCGGCGGAACCTTCTCGATGCAGTGCCTCCACGTCGACGGCGATCGTGTTCGAGGTCTGACGACTTCCCGGGGCCGACGACCAGTGGTCCGGGATGAACAGCCGGGGTTCCCCCCGCGGCACGACACTCTCAGCAGGTAGCCTGCCTGACGCATGCTGCCGAACCGCACGCCCGCCGCTCCGACGACCAACGCCGGATTGAGTTCGCCGCGCAGACAGTGGTCGTTGCTCACCGGACTGGTCGCAGCCGCGGTCGTGTGCCTGTCGGTCGAGGAGTTCGTCGGGATGCAGCGGATGGCCGAGCTCTTCGAGGATGCGCCGATCCCCGACCTCGACTGGGCACAGTTTCTCGTCGCGTGGTCACTCTGGCTCGCCGCCGCGCCATTCGTCGCATGGCTGGGCCTGCGCTGCGTGCCCGGACGCATGCCGTGGTGGCTCGCGCTGCTCGCGCACGTGATGTCGGCGTTCGCCGGTGCGTTTGTCATCTGCCAGCTCGAGATGTGGTCGGCACACGCGCTCGGGGACACCTTCGACGAAGCTGACATCCGCGCTGCCGAACCACCGACCGGCGTCCTCGTCGTAGAAGCCTCTCGCTGGTGGTTCGTGCTCGGCTACGCCTGGCGATTCGGGATCCTGTCCGTCGTCGCGGTCGTCCCATCGCTGGCGATGCTGAACTCCGAACGCGAGCGCCGGCGGGACCAGCTCTTGCGCGAACTCGCCGAAACGGAGAACCGACTGCTCCGTGCCCAGCTGCAACCACACTTCCTCTTCAACGCTCTGAACGGCATCCAAGTCCTCATCGACGACGATCCGAACCGCGCCAAGGTCGTGCTACGTCGGCTGTCGGCGCTCCTGCGGAACACTCTCGAGGACGCACACCAGACTCTGCTGCCGTTGTCACGCGAGCTCGAAATCCTGGAAGACTACCTGGAACTCGAGCGACTCCGACTCGGCGACCGCGTGCGCATCACTCTCGAAGCGGAGCCCGGCAACGACGACGTCCTCGTGCCATCGTTCTGCCTGCAGCCACTGGTCGAGAACAGCTTGATCCACGGGCCGGGCGCGCGGGTCGCGGGCGGATCCGTCGGCATCTCGATTCGTCGCGCCGGCGACGCGCTCGAGATGGAGGTTCGTGACGATGGTCCGGGTGTCCCGACCACGGACCGACCGACGAACGGACACGGCCTCGGCATCCTCGAGCAACGGCTCCTCCGCGCGTTCGACGCCCGCGCCTCGCTGCACATTCACGACTCGCAACCGCACGGTTTCGCCGTCACGATTCGGGTCCCGGCGGCAGGCGCCTAGATGTATCGCGTTCTCGTAGTCGACGACGAAGATCTTGGCCGACGCGCGGTCTGCCGACTGCTCGAATCGGACCCGCGATTCGAGGTCGTCGGCCAAGCGGCGGATGGCCCGACCGCGCTCGCGACTATCCGGGAACTCGAGCCCGACGTCGCGTTCCTCGATCTCGCGATGCCCGGCCTCGGCGGGATCGACATCGCATCACGCTGCCCGGACCCCAAGCCGGTGCTCGTCTTCGTGACGGCGCACGATCGGCATGCGGTCGAAGCCTTTCGTGAAGCGGCGCTCGACTACGTGCTCAAGCCGATCGACCCCGCCCGGTTTGCGGTGACGCTCGACCGCGTGGCAGAGCGCCTCGAGCTGGAGGCTTCGCACCAGCGCGGCCACAGCGAGCGGCTGACCGTGCGCAGTGGCGCACGCACGGTCATCATCGACGTCGCGGACCTCGTCTACGTCGAGGCCCGCGGCAACTACCTCGAACTCCACGCCACGGGATCGACCGAGCGCGTGCGAATGACGCTGGCAAACCTGCTCGCACAGCTTCAGGGCACGCCCGTCGTCCGCGTCCATCGCAGCTTCGCGGTGCACATCGACAGGATCCGCGCTCTCGAGGGCACGGACGGCTCCCACGCGGCGCGCCTCGTCCTGAAGGACGGCGCTGCGATTCCCGTAGGGCGCACGTACCGAGACCAGCTCAAACGGCTGCTCGACACGCACTGATCCCCCGTCACTGGCTGTTCGTCCACGTAGGGAGCGATCGCGACGCTCGCGACGTCTCGCTCGCATGATCACCCACCCCCTTTTCGTCGCCGCGCTGAGTGTCGCGGCAGCCCTGCCAGCCCAGGAACACGCCGCCAGGTCGATGCCGATCCCGTGGTCGACCGACTTCGCCGCGGCACAGAAACGAGCGTCAAAAGCGGACAAGCCGATGCTCCTGATGTTCTCGACAACCTGGTGCAAGCCGTGCAAGCAGATCATCCGGGACGTGCTCCCGGATGAGAAAGTGCAGCAAGAGCTCGCGGCGCTCGAGTGCGTCTACATCGATGCCGACGAGCACGGCGATCTCGTCGAACGGTATGCGGTTCGGGGCTTCCCGTCGTTCGTGTTCACCGACGCAGCAGGCGCCGAGACTCGGCGTTCTGTCGGATCTTCCGGAACCGTCGATGGCTTTCTCGGAATGCTGAATGAGAAAGCGAAGCCGAGAACCGCGAACGCGGAGAGCGCCGGAACCGAGCAAGACTTCCAAGGCAAGCCGGAGCCCCGCGCAATCGCCGCGCTCGAAGCGCTCGCCGCCAGCGCGTGGCGATTCGCGGGAAGCGTCAAGGTCGAGGTGCCGGACGACGGCGGCGAAGGCGGCATGATGATGATGGTCGGGGGCCCGGAGGTGACACCCGCCTTCGAAGGAGAACTCGACGTGCTACGGACCGCCGACGGGGCCTGCCTGGCATGCTCGAAGAAGCCGGTTCCGGGCATTGCGATCCTGCAGACGGGGCGCAAAACGATCGTGCGAAGCACGGCCCCGCTCGGTGCACGCCGCAACGCCGCCGCGCTGAACTCCGACATCGCGGTCCTTCTGCGTCCGGCGACACTTCTCGAGTGGGCCAAGGCCAATGCGGTCTGGAAGGTCAAGACCGGGGCCGAAGATCGGACCACGTTCGCAACGGTCGTGCCCGGCGACTTCGATACGGAAGACGCGCCCGCCGCCGACTTCGACGACCCGATGGCCGGAATGGCCGACCCGATGAAGCCGCGAATCCTGAAGACCCGACTGCAGCTCTCGGTCGACGCCGCAGGCAAGCTCATCGCGATCGACGTGCGCACGACCTGGAGTGACCCGCACGCGACGATGATGGAACTCGCACAGCAGGGCGGCGAGCTCGACTTCGAAGAGCTGATGGAGGCCGAGCCGGTCGCGGGCCCGATGCACCGCTACTGCCTCACGGCCGTCAACGGGGCACCGAGCAAACGAGTCGCAGGCATGTTGAAGGACCTGCGCAGCTCGGCCCGATGATCCGATAGATCATCCCAGCAGCAGGTACGCGACGCCACTGCGCGCGGACCACGCGACCGTGCGCACCCAGTTCGAGCGCACCAATCGCCGCACGGCGCGGGCATCGAACCCCACCTCGAGGTCGCGATGCCGAGGCACCTGCAACAGTCCGGTCGACAACCAGACGACGAGCAGGAGCCCGAAGCCGACGGCGGTCAGCGTGCCGCCGTCCGCGGGTGGCTGCAGTAGCAGCCACGCCGCGGTGCCGGCTTCCGTCAACATGAACGGCGCGACCACCATCGTGGTGCGCCGCACGTGCTGTTCGTGGAAATCGGCGAAGGTCGCCTCCCCCACCCGCGTGTAGAGCGGGTAGTGGACGACCTGCACGAACCAGATCAGCCCGGTCATCGCGACCGTGGCGACCAGGTGCAGGCCGAGGACGACATCCACGGTCTTTAGCCGCGCACGAGCTCGAGGTAGTCGGTGAACTCGAGACCGAGCGGGTTGTTCGTGGACTCGTAGGTCCACTGGAAGAACAGCTCGTCGACGAACTGGTTCGCCGCTTCCGGCAGCGTGAACTGCAGCGACGCAGCACCGGCACCGTCGGTCATCGCGCCGACCGTGAAGAAGCCGTTCGAGTAGAACGAGCAACCCGGGGCGCCGATGACGCCGAGGTCGATCGGCAGCGGCGTGCCGTTGAACATCATGTCGTCGGTGCCGACGAACAGGACCGCCGAGTCCATCGCGCCAGCGCCCGACAGGGTCACGTTGAACGGCATCTGCTCTTCGATCTGCATCATGCTGGTCGCGATCGTAGCCGAACCGCACGCGGTGCCCTGCGTGCTGAAGGTGAACGGCGGCGAGAAGTCGACGGCTTGGACGACGACGGTGAAGTTCGGCGCCGAGGCGTCACCGATCGCGTAGACCTGGTAGCTGACGTCTTCGTCGAACGTGAGCGGCGCCGGGCCGAGGGCCACGGTGCTCGTGCCCGCGAGGAACAGCGTCGCGTCGTAGCTGCCGACCGGGACGTCGACCGCGGCCGAGTTGGGGTTGGTGAGACCCGGGATCGTGAGGACGTTCGCGCCCATCTGGTCGATGCCGACGTCGACGGCCGGAGCCTGCGCCGTGTGGCGAACCGCGACGCGCGCTTGGCCAGCAGCGATCGGGCTCAGGTCTTCTTCGAACAGCGTGACGGTGTTCTGACCGGTCTCGGTCAGGTGCGCGATCACGGAGTACTCCATCGCGTTCTCGAGGACGACGTTCGCGCTCAGGACGGTCGCGCCGTTCAGACGCAGTTCGAGCGTGGTCGGGCCAGACGGAATCTCGACCGGACCGATGATGTCCGTGTAGTTGAAGAAGAACGCGCTCGTGCCGTCGATGACGACCTCGACCGGTGCCGGGAGACCCGGAATCCCGTGAATCGCCGAGATCGTCGAGTGCGCACCGGACGGGCTGAAGTCGATCGCTTGCACGATCAGCGCGAAGTTTGTCGTGGAGACGTCACCGACCGCGTAGACGCGATAGCTGACGTCCGCGGCGAGATCGAGTGCGGCAGGACCAAAGGCGAGGTTGGTCGTGCCTGCGACGAACAGGCTCGCGTCGTATGCGCCGGCGGGCACGTCCGTAACAGCCTCGTTCGGGTTGGTGAGGTTCGGGATCGTCAGGACGGTCGCGCCATTCTGAGCAATGTCGACGTCGACGGCCGGGGCCTGCGCCGTGTGACGGATCGACACGCGCGAGTTGCCAGCGCCGATCGGCGACATGTCATCCGTGAACAGCGAGATCGTGTTGTTGCCGGTCGCGTCGAGGTGCGCGATGGCCGAGTACTCGACGCCGGCTTGCAGCGTCACGTTGGCCGTCAGCACCGGAGTGCCGTTGAGGCGAACTTCGACGGCGAGCGGGCCGGCGTCGACTTCGATCGGGCCACGCACGTCTTCGTAGTCGAACGAAAAGAGGACGTTGCCATTGGCCGCGACTTCGACGGGAGCCGGCAGGCCGGGGATACCGTGAATGACCGAAAGACGGGCCGTTTGCGCTTCGAGTGCGGGGGCGAGACCGCAGGCGAGTGCGGCCATCATGAACATGCTTCGCATGAGTAGGGACCTGTGAGTTGGTGGGAAGGTTGGTGTCAGGGAGCAGGTCGCTCCAGCTGGACCGTGCTTCGCGACCCCCACTTGGGCGGATGCAAAAGATCCGTCCAGAGCGCGAGAAACCCGCATCTACACATGGAGTTCAGTCGAAACGCCAAATCGTGTTACCGGAGCAGAATTCGAACTACTGGAGCGACTCGGGCAGCTTCCTGGTGATCGGAGCATCAGGCGGTATCGGTGGCGCCGTAACGCGCGGCTTGCTCGCGCACGGCGCGCGCGTGCTCGGGAGCTGCCGCCATCCGGATGCACTCGCCGGCATCACCGAGCACGCGTCCGCGTGTGATGCCACCGTCGCCGCCGACGTCGACCGTGTCGTGGACGAAGCGAAGGAACTCGGCGAAGGCAAGATCGCCGGGGTCGTGCTCTGCTCGGGAAGCATCCTACTGAAGCCGGCTCACCGCACCACCGACGAAGAGTGGGGCGACACGATCGCACGCAATCTCACCGCGGCGTTTCACGTCACGCGCGCGGCCGCTCGCGCGATGCGCGGAGGCGGGTCCGTGGTGTTGTGTTCCTCGGCCGCAGCGCAGACCGGCATGGCGAACCACGACGCGATCGCCGCCGCCAAGGCCGGCATCGAAGGGCTGACGCGCTCGGCCGCAGCGACCTACGCATCGCGTGGCCTCCGCTTCAACGCGGTCGCTCCGGGACTCGTGAAGACGGCCATGGCGAGCGCGATCGTCGACAATCCGGCGGCGCTGGAGGCCTCGCGTTCGATGCACGCTCTCGGTCGCGTCGGCGAACCGGACGATGTCGCCGCCGCGATTCTGTGGCTCCTGGACCCGCTTTCGACCTGGGTGAGCGGCCAGGTCGTCGGAATCGACGGGGGCCTGGCGCGCCTGCGAGCGATGCCGCGCCGCTGAGAGACGCCGGTTCGCCAACAGTTTCGGGGCGCCGCGCGTGAGTCCTCGAATCTCCCCGCGGCAACTCTCCTAGGATTTCTCCGCCCTCGGCGATCCCGATATCGTATCGCCCGAGCCAGCCCCCCATTTCCGGGCCGGGCACCATCCCGAGAGACCCAAACATGAGAACCTCCCTACTCGCTCTGATTCTCGCGAGCGCGATCACGCCGCTCACCGCCCAGCAAGTCTTCAACAACACCGGCGCCGACCGGAAGGCCTCGACGGCGTTCGTCTTCGACCAGTCGTTCAACATTCTCGCCGCCGCGAACGTCACGTACGGCCAGCCGATGTGGAAAGACGAGTACACCGCGATGCTCGACCGGCTCAAAGGCCGCAAGAACCGTCTCGGCAAGGACTGGTGGACGACGCTCGAAACCGCGGGCGACATCGAGATCGGCGGCACCAAGATCCCTGCCGGCAGCTACATGCTCGGCCTCGAGTGTGACAAGGACGGCAACTTCCACCTGCTCGCGATGGACGCGAAGATGGTGACCAAGAAGAAGTGGGCACCTTGGAGCGGCGACGCCTGGACTGGCGAGATCAAGTGCAAGCTGAAGCTCGAGAAGGACTCGCTCGAGAAGAAGCACGAGAAGATGCACATCGTGCTCACCGCGAACGAAGGAAACCCGAAGAGCGGGTCGTTCGCGATCCAGTGGGGCCCGCACCAGCTGACCGCCAACGTCGCCTACCACATGGATAGCAAGAACGACAAGGCCAAGGAAGCCGCGATGGACAAGAAGGTCGAGAAGAAGAAGGCCGACGCGAAGAAGAAGTACGAGAAGCTCAAGTGAGCTGACCGTACTCGCGAAACAGGCGCAGCACCGCGACGCGGGCTGCGCCTGGTTTCGTATGGGATCACTCGCACTCGCCGGAGATCAGCACTTTGAACTCCGCACCGAGCGGCAGCGGCACGAGGTCCTGATTGAAGATCCGCCAACTGCCGTTGGCGTAGTAAACCCCGACCGAGTGATCGTTGTAGATCTGGGTGCCACCGGCGGCGAACTCGACCCACTCCTGCGTCACGAAAATCACCGCATCCGGATTGCCGTTGAGCGACGGGTGATCGAGCGTGGTGATTTGACCACTGGTGTTCGATGCGGTCGCGCGGTGCGTGAAGCTGCCATCCGAACTCAGTGCGCCGTCGTCGACGACCACGAAGAACTTGGCGCCAGCCGGCATCGAAGCGCCCGACTGATTGAAGACGTTCCAGCGAGCCGTAGCCGCAGAGTACCAGACACCGACGTTGTTCGCGTTGTAGACCCCGCTCCCCCCTGCTTCGTAGAACTGCGTGACGAAGAGGTTCGCGTTCGGCCGCGCGTTCAGCGCCGGGTGGTTGATCTCGAACCAGTTCGCGAAGGGGCTCGTCGCGGTCGCGACGAACGACGTCGCGCCGGGGTTGGGTACCAAGACGTTGAACGATGCGCCGCTCGGCATCGCCGCGAGGTCCTGGTTGAAGATGCTCCAGCCGCCGAAGAGATTGAAGAACACCCCGATCGGATGCGGGTTGTAGATCGAATTCGGCTCCCAGTTCTGGGTCACGAGCACGGGCCCGTCCGAGAGGTCCTCGAGCCCCGCGATCGTCGTCGAGTTGCCACTGATGCTCAGCGGATCGGCGGTGTACACGAAGCTGTTGCCGCGCGGGTTCTCGGGCGCGACCAAGACGTTGAAGTCGGCACCCGGCGGGATCGGACTCCCGGTCTGGTTGCGGATCACCCAATGGCCGGCGTCGTAGATCACCGAGATCGGATCGGCGACCTGAATGGATCCGGGATCGCTGAAACGCTTGGTGACGATGACGTTCGCGTTGGGCTCGCCGTTCAGGCCGGGATGGTCGAGGCGGGTTCCCGACGGGACGGCGTTCCCGTTGGTTGCGGAGTGCACGAACGGTGCGTGCTCCAACGCGAGCCGGTCGTTCCCGATGACCACGTTGAATGCGGCACCGAACGGGAACGGCGCGCCGATGTTGAAGACGTGCCAGTACCCCCCGGAGTAAGTCACGTCGAACTCATGATCGTTGTAGACACCGCTACCCCCGCCCGGATTCCAGACCTGCGAGGCGAACACGATCGCGTCCGGATTGCCGTTGAGTTCCGGATGATCGATACGGATGCGGCCGGTGAGCGTCGCGCTGACGTCCGCACGCACGACGAACTGGCACGCCGCGCTGTTCGGCAGGAAGACGTTGTAGGTATCCCGCACGGATAGCGCGGAGCCGCCCGTGAGCATCGGCGTCAGGTCCTGATTGAAGATCGCCCACTGCGAACCGGTGTAGTAGAGCCCGGTCACACTCGTGTCGTCCGCGAACGACGCACCCGGCGGGCGTCTGGTTTGGAGCATGATCGCGCCGGGCTCACCGTCGATCGACGGATGACTGATCCGCGTGGAGTTGCTGCTCGAGTTCGCCGCGGTCGCGGTGTGCCACAGCGAGTCCACGGCAGGGTCCAGGCGCACGGTCGCACCGTCACTCAGCACGACGCCGAGCGGGTTCGCCGCCGGGTCGAGGATCGCGTACTGCGCGTAGAACTCGAAGCAGCTCGGCACTCCGGACAACGGCACGAACACCGACGCCTCGTTGCCGATGATGACTCCTGTCAGGGAGAGCGGGGTTTGGACGTAGAGTTCGCACCCGGGCATTCCCGCGACGCCCAGGTCGATCCCGGGATCGAACCGATCGAAGCCGAGGAACAAGACGGCCGAGGCGCCGGTCGGGACGGCATCGGAACGAATCTCCAGGAACTCCCCGTGCGCGACGTGATCGGACCGGGGAATCGAGATGCGCGGGGTGCCGACGGAACCGGGGCAACCCGACCCGAACGACAGGAATTGTGCCGGCAGCGCAGCGGCAGAACCGCCGAGCGCGAGGAGGAAGGGGAGGAGTCGAGATTCGAGTGTGCTCATGGATCAGCTCGCTTTCGACCCGGGGAATGCAATGCGACGCCGGCCGTCACGCTCGGAGTCGAACTTCGCACAGAAACTCCGATGAGACCGCCGACTCGCCTCTCGACACCGCTGCGGGCCACGAATGGCCGATGAGCACCCCATGAAGTGGCTCATCACCATCACGCTGCTCGCGATCGGCGGACTCGCCGCGGTCGTGTTCCACCGCGAGAGCGAGCGCGCGTCCCACTCGGGCACGTCAGGCTCGATCTCCACCGACCCCGTCGCGACGATCACGCGCGGCGCCCGCGTCGACGTCGCTGCCCACGTGCCGAGCACGGGCAAGACGATCGTCTACTTCACGGCCGACTGGTGACCCCCTTGCCGGAAACTGAGCCCTCAGTTGGAGCGGCTCGCGAACGAACGGTCGGACATCTCGCTGCGCGTCGTCGACATCGTCGACTGGGAGTCGGAGGTCGCGGCACAGTACTCGATCCGGGGGCTACCGACGCTGTGGCTCTACGAAGATGGCCGGCAGGTCGCGACGGAGCTGGGTGACGTGCTCGGACGGCTGAACGGGCGATAGTGCTCCGCGTCCGAAGGCCGCATCTGAAGTAACCGGCCATTCGACCCGCTCGCTGAGTTGCTGCTCCTCAACTTGTCCACCGACAAGCCGTGTCGTCCCAGCGCCTTGCGCGCGAATCGACTGCCACGGCTACTTCTACTACGGACTTGAGACGAGGAGCGCTAACGCACCTCGGCTGCCTCGCGCGCGACCGCGCGCACCGCATCCTGCAGCCGATCCTTGTCGGGCACCAGCCCATCGCGCGGCACGTAGCTCTCCGTGAGATCCTTCACGAGCGGCAACACGAGCTGGCGGGTCTCCCCGCGCAGCCCGCGCAGGTACTCGACCGTGCGGTTCACGAACTCGTCCTCGCGCGTGAGCTTCGCCCAGCCGGCGCGCTCGACGATGCGGCGGATCTTGCCCGCGACTTCGTGCGGGCGTTGCTCGCGACGCTTGCGGCGCAGTCGCGCCGCGGCGTCACCGTAGCTGTCGCCGAGGTCCTCGAGTCGCTCCATCGCCGCGAGCGTCGGCCCGAAACCCGACTCGGTCAGGCGCGTGATTGCGACGCCGTTCGCCGGGTGGTTCGCCTGCGGCAGCAGTTCATGCATCAGCAAGAACGCGGCGGGATGATCGGAGTAGGACGCGGCCATCATCGCGAGCGCGCGGTCCTCGTCGTCGGCCTTGGAGTTTCGAACGACACGCTCGAAGCGCGCGAACGGAATGTGCTGCGGCTCGATCTTCGAGAACGCGAGGTACGCCTCGCGGCGCAGCGTCGCGTTCGGGTGACGCGTCAGCTGCTCGAGTTGGATCATGTAGGCCGGCTCGCGGATGCCGCTGCCGATGAGCCCGCGAACGGCCCGCGAGACCTGGTGCAGATACCGTTTCCCTTCCTCTGGCTGCACCCCGCGCTGCAACTCGCCGATGTCGCGCGGCGCGACGAGCCACGCGAGGATCGCGATCTCGGGATCGATCGGGCCGGGGTAGCGATCCCCGACCTTCTCCGGCAGGACGTTCTTGTCGCGGACGGCCTCCGCGACCCACTTCAAGAACGGGAGCTCGTCCGCGTGCTTCTCGTACCACCCCAGGAACAGGGCCGGCTGCTGCAGCAACAGCGTGATCGCGTCTTCTTGCGAGTGCGTCCCGGGCTGCTGCGCGGGCAGTCCACCGGCGCCCGGCAGCTGCACCGCGCGTGACTTGCTGTGGCGACCGAACCACGCGGCGACCCGCAGCCATTCCGGCGCCTGGTTGACCGCGAGGTGTTTGGCTGCGACCGGCGGCGCCGTGCCGAACGTCTCCTTGTGGTCGTAGATGGCGATCCACTCGAGAAGCTCGTGATCGCGGAGATCAGCCAATTGCTGCAGGAGCGCGACGTGCTGCTGCGGATCCTTCGATGCCTCGAGGTACTCGAGCCAGCGCTGCTCGAGCGACAGCTTCTCGAAGCCCACCGGCAGCTGCTGCGCAGCGGCCCCGGTCAGGCACATGAACCAGACGGCGGCGCTGCGAATCATCGGAGGAGATCCACCCCGAGCGACTCGATCGCACGGATGCGTCCCGTCGACCCGTCGAAGTCGAACGCGACTCGGAGTCGCTCACGATCCTCGACGACGAGGCTCAGGACATGGTCGCCGACCCCGAAAACACCGGAGTCGAGGATCAGCTCGAGGGGATACTCGTGCTCGGTGCCCGTCTCGACGAAGCCCTGCCCGGGAACGAAGCGCCGCTCCGGGATCCGTCCGACGCGACCGATCTCGACGGTCCCCTCGTGAGCCCCGGTCACCGGCCGAAGCGCACCCCGCCCGAACAGCTCACCCATCTCACGCGCGGTGATGTGGTTCGCCCCATCGACCCCTTCGAAGCCGTGCACCGAATCGATTCCGGAGCCGACCGCTGAGATGACGACGCGCAGCCTCGCTCCCTCGCTCTCCCGCGTGAGCGTCGCGTCGATGTTCGCGAGCACGCGACGCGAAAAGCCGTCTTCGAAGTACGGCGCCGACTTCGAGGCGATCACGTCCGACGGCGCGGACACGGCGACGCACAGCACCGACACGACGACCACTGCAATGATCGAGACAGCACGCATCATCGGGCACCTCCTACTTGGGGGAGCTGTCGAGGGACTGGATCCAGATGTTTCGGAATGACACGGGACTCCCGTGATCTTGCAACAAAATCGGGCCGGGCTGGGGCCCCTCTTTCTGGCCGGCCCCCGTCTTGTTCTTCAGCTCGACGTCGTCGTGGATGAAGACGCCGTTGTGGATGACCGTGATGCGCGCGTTCTCGGTCTTCTTGTCGCCCTCCCAACGCGGTTGGCGGAACCAGATGTCGTAGAACTGCCACGCTCCGGGCTCGGCGCACCGATTCGCGTCGGCCTTGCGCTGGCGGTAGAGCGCGCCACAGCCGCCGGGCTTCGGATCTTCGCCGAAGGAGTCGAGGATCTGCACTTCGTAGCGACGCTGGATGTAGACCCCCGAGTTGCCGCGGGACTGCCCCTCCTTGCCTTCGACCCGTTCCGGCGTGCGGAACTCGACGTGCATCCGGAAGTCACCGTACGGCTTCTTGGTGATCACCGACCCCGTGCGTGGCTTGACGCTCATCACGTCACCGTCAACGGTCCAGGCGTTCGCCCGCCCGTTCGGATGCTCCCACGCATCCGCGTCGAGCACTTCCGCGCCGGTCTGCGGCCTGCCGAACTCCTCTTCACAGTTCATCGCCCAGCGAATGCCCGCGAGCAGATGCTTCTGGAAGCGCCGGTCGTTCCACACTTCGAACCGATGACCGAGCGCGGTGTAGAACATTCGCCCCTCGCCGTAGTCGCGCCACCAGCCGGACGCGTAGTCGCCGTCCTTGCGCTTGCCCTTCTCGATCTTCACGGACTCGGGGTCGAGCGTGTAGAGCACGTTGACGCGCTCGCGAGACCAGTCGCGGAACTGGTAGATCTCGTCCTTGAGGTCGAAGCTCCCGCCGAGCAACGCGGTCGACGGATGCGTGCGGTCCTCGACGCGCATCGTCACGTCTTCGTGCCACGGGTGCCCGTCGAAGTATCCGCCGATCAGCTCACCGTACTCCGGCCACTGGTAGAACGTGTCGGTTGCGCAGTGGATGCCGACGAAGCCACCGCCCGCGCGGATCCACTTCATGAAGGCTTCGCGACCCGCCGCATCGATCGGCAGCTCACCGGTCGTGTAGAAGACCACTGCGCGATACTCCGCGAGGTTCGCCTCGTTGATCTCGCTGCAGTCGAACGTCGCGTGGACGTCGAACTGCGGCTGCGCGATCTCCGTCAGCTTCTTGCCGGCGAAGGAGGCCTTGCCCTTCTGCAGTCGTTTGACGACGCCGTGCGTGAAGCCGGCCGAATGGGTGACGAACAGGACCTTGGGTCGCTGTGCCGGAAGCGCCGCGGCGAGCAGCAGCGCGAAGCAAAGGGAGCGCATGACCCCGAAGGTTACGACTGGATCAGCCGATCGCCAAACGGGCCGCGCCCATCCAGCCGGCGCGGTTGCCGAGCTGGGCGTGCAGGAGCTTCATCTCCCGAATCGGGAACAGGCGCTCGTGGATGCCCGCCATGATCCCAGGCGTCAGCACGTCGAGCGCTTCCGCGAACCCGCCGCCGAACACGTAGGTGCGGACGTCGAGCACGACGACGACGGCCGCGAGACCGCGGCCGAGGTCCTTGCCGATCTCGACGAGGAGGTCTCGTTCGGGCCCCGGCGTCGCGCGCGCGCGGCTCGCGAGCGTTTCCAGGCAGCCGGGCTTCTCGGGCGGCAGCCCGGCTGCCTCGGCGCGCCGACTCGCGGCCGACGCCGACGCGACGGTCTCGACGCACCCGCGGTTGCCGCAACCGCACACCGGCCCGTTCGAATCGACACAGACGTGGCCGGCCTCGCACGCGAGCCCGCCACCGACGTGGAGCTTGCCGTGCAAGACGAGGCCCGAACCGATGCCGGTGCCGAGCGTGACGAACATCATGTCGTCGAGACCACGTCCGACGCCGTATGCCTGCTCTCCGAGCGCCGCGACGTTGGCGTCGTTCTCGAGGAGGACTCGTTCGGGAGGGAGATCGAAGCGCCGCGCGAGCTCATCGCGCATCGGCACGTCCTGCAGCCACGGCAAGTTGGGCGACATCGAAATCAGACCGCGCTCGCGATCGAGTGCGCCCGGCAGTCCGACGCCGATGCCCGCGACCGTGCGATCTCCTCGCAGCTCGTGCAGGCCCCGCTCGAGTTCGCCGAGCACGTCGCCACTGGCCGAGTCCGCCGGCGTCGGTATCGACTGCTCACCGAGCACGTCGTGCGCGGCGTTCATCGCTCCTACCTTGAGGGAGGTGCCGCCGACATCGATACCGAGGAAACAAGAATCAGCCATGTGCCGGCAGTATATGAGCCGTCGATGCGCAAGATGTAGCGATCCCTCTTGGTTCGATTCGGAGCGCTCGACTTGGCCGACCCGTTTGCAAATCGCGATCTCACCCGCACGACCCTCGGCGTACTGTTCTTGGTATTGCTCGCTTCGGCGAGCCTCTGGGTGCTGCGACCGTTCCTTCTGCCGATGGTGTGGGGCGCGACGATCGTCGTCGCCACCTGGCCGCTGCTGACCCGGATGGAGACGCGGCTCGGCGGAAAGCGCTGGCTGGCGACGATCGCGTTCGTCGCGATGATGCTCGGCGTATTCGTCGTTCCGATCACCGCACTGATCGGCGTCCTGCTCGCGCACAGCGACGAGTTGATCGGGATCGAACAGAACCTGCAGGACGTCGCGCTGCCGGCACCCCCGGACTGGCTCGCGAAGTTCCCGCTCGGCGGGGAGAAGCTGGTGGAGTCCTGGACCGCACTCGCCGCCAAGGGGCCGGACGGCCTCGCGGGGATGATCGCGCCCCACGCCGGCGGGATCGCGAAGTGGGTGCTCGCGAGCATGGGCGAATTCGGGATGTTCCTGTTCGAGTTCCTGCTGACGACCGCGTTCGCGGCGCTGTTCTTCGCGCGCGGTGAGTTCGCGGAACGGTCGGTACGGGACTTCGCGCAGCGCCTGGCCGGACCGCAGGGAGAAAGCGCGGTCGTGCTCGCGGGTCAAGCGATCCGCGGCGTCGCGCTCGGCGTCGTCGTCACCGCGCTCATCCAGGCGATCGCCGGCGGCCTCGGCCTCGCGATCGCGGGCGTGCCCTTCGCCTCGCTCCTGATGGCCGCAATGTTCTTGCTGTCGGTCGCACAACTCGGCGCGGCGCCGGTGCTCGCGTTGTCGAGCGTCTGGCTGTTCTGGCAGGGCAGCGTCGGCTGGGGCATCGCGATGGCCGTGTGGACCCTGGTCGTCGGCGGCATGGACAACGTCATCCGACCGCTGCTGATCCGACGCGGCGTCGACCTGCCAGTCGTGCTGGTGTTCGTCGGCGTCGTCGGCGGACTCATCGCGTTCGGCGTGATCGGAATCTTCGTCGGCCCGGTGCTGCTCGCAGTCTGCTGGGCGCTGATGCGCGGCTGGGTCGGAGAAGAAGAAGGAGAAGGTGTCGTGGCGTGACGTGCCGCCCGACTTCGGTCGAAGACGTACGCGCAGTGCGTACCGACGCAGTGCCGAGCTGCGCTCGGCACGCGCGCGGGGTTTTGGCAGACACCAAGCGCAGAGCCCGAGCGAAGCTCGGCTCTGCCTCCGTACCCACAGACCCTCCGATCCGTACACGAAAAAGCGGTGGCACCACCGCCACCGCTTCTCGCTCGAACCCGTTGCTCGCTACAGCTGGAACGAGAACGTGTCGGTCAGGTTGCTGACGCCGCCCGAGAAACCGGCCGCGCCGTAGAACACGTCGAGGCCGACCGCCGGGCCGAGGCCGGCGAAGATGTTCGGCAGCGCGAGGGTGCTACCGGCGCCGCCGACGAGCGTCGCTTCGAAGCCGGGACCGCCGAACGGGGCGATCATCGGGCCGAGGTCGAACAGACGACCGTCGCTCGCCGTCAGCGGGCCGGTGCCCGCGGACAGACCGATGATCGCCAGGGTGTCACCGCCGAAGTGGCGCAGGTCGAAGCTGAGCGTCGTGCTCGCGGGGTTGTAGATGTCGTCCCAGCCGACCGGGGCGCAGGTCTGCGGACGGAAGCCTCCGACGTAGATGCGGTTCGCGGTGGCGCTAGCCGGCGGGTTCCCGGTGTTCGACAGCCACGTCGAGATGAAGTTGCGGTATGTGGCGTTGTAGGCGACTTCGGCGAAGTCGGCGTCGTTGCCCGGCTGGTCCGTGTACTGCTGCTCGGTCGTCCAGGTCAGGCCGAGGTCGTCGGAGAACGCGGCCTGGCAGCCTTCGGGCGAGCCGTCGAAGTCCGACGTGCAGACGACGCCGACCAGCGAACCGTTCGGGTCGCCGGTGATGGCCGGGAAGCCACCGTCCGCCGCGGCGACGACGACGTCCGGACGCCAGCCCGTGCCGCCGGGAGCCGAGGAGACGTAGAGCGAATCCGAGCCGGTGCGGTTGTCGTCCCACGACAGGTAGAACGTGCCTCCGAACAGGCCGAGGTCGAAGCTGTCGACGTCATCGACGCCGCCACCCGTGTAGGTGCCGACCTGCACGTCCGGAGCGAACGTCACGCCGCCGTCGAGGCTCAGCGCGAAGCGGACTTCTTCATTCGAAGAAGGCAAGCCGAGCTCTTCGAGCCACGCGACGCCGACGAACGGGCCGTCCGCACGGACTTCGATGTTGTTCTCGACGTCACCGACCAACGGGCCAGATGCATCGATCTGTTGCTCGGTCGTGAGGGTCGCACCACCGTCCAAGCTGGAGACGACGAAAATGTCGTCGTTCGACGCATTGCCACCACGATCGTCGCTGTAGGCGATGTGCACGATCAGCGGATTGGCCTGGTCGACCGCGAGCGCGATCTGGTCGACATCGTCCGGAGTCGTGTCGACGCGCAGCGGCGGGGCGAATGTCGCGCCACCGTCGTGCGACGCGAGCAGGTAGAGCTCTTCGTCGGCGCTGCCGGTCGGATCGATGCTGACGAGGAGGTAGACGTCGACCGCGTTCGCCGCGATGAAGCGCCAGTCGCGCACGCTACCGGTGCCCGCCGGGGTGCCCTTGTCCAGGAACTGCTCGGGCAGGAACGTCGCGCCACCGTTGGTGGAGCGGGCCAGATACATGTCGAAGCGGCCGTTCGTCGGCGAGCGATCGTCTTCCCACGCGACCCAGACGTTGTTGCCTTGGATCTGACACGCGTCGAATTGCGTCAGTTTCGTGACACCGATCGGACCCTGGTCGACGCGCAGTGGCGCGGACCAGTTCGTGCCGCGGCCGTCGGACGTGACGATGTTGATCGTATCACTGCCGCCGGTGCCGCCATCCGTGTAGGCGATCGCCGTGAGGTCGCCGTCGGACGCGATCGACGGCAGGATGCCGAAGCCGGTCGACGTCGTGTCGAGAGGACCCTGAGACGGGCGCGGCTGAACCTGCGCGACGAGGCTGCTGGCGAGGAGCAGCGGAAGGATTGCAAACCGGTTGTTCATCTCTGTTCGCTCGTTGGGGTGGAAGGAGATTCGAAGAGCGGATCCTAGCGCAACCCACGCAGTCGGGATGGCTTTGCGCTAGATTCTCGCGCGCGCATGCGTCCCTCATTCCCGCTGCTCTTGTGTCTCTCGACCGCCGGTTTCGCCGCCGCGCAAACCGGCCCGAGTCCCGACCCGGCCAAGCGTCTCGAGCGGTTCGAATCCGAGGTTCGACCGATCCTCGCGAACCGCTGCTTCTCGTGCCACGGCCCGGAGAAGCAGCGCTCCGAGCTAAGGCTCGATCACATCGAACACATCCTGCGCGGCGGTGAGCGCGGACCGGCGATCGTGCCCGGCAACGTCGAGGCGAGTCGGCTCGCGCTCGCGATCGGCTACACGGAACCGGCCCTGCAGATGCCGCCGAAGCAACGTCTGCCCGACGCGGAACGCGACGTGCTGCTGCGGTGGATCCATGACGGTGCACCGTGGCCCGACGAGCCGGTGCCGCAGGCCGGCAAGCGCAAGCCGAAGTTCGATCTCGAGGCCCGCAAGGCCGAACACTGGGCATGGCGCGATCTCGACGACGCGCCCGCGCCGAACGTGCCGACATCGCAAGCGACCTACAACGAGATCGACTCCTTCCTGCTGTCCAAGCTGAGCTCGATCGGCCTGCAGTTCGCAGAGGAGACGGACCGCACGACTCTGCTGCGCCGTGTCACTCTCGACACGACCGGCCTCCTGCCGACGACGGCGGAGCGCGACGCGTTCCTCGCGGACACCTCGGAAAGCGCCTTCGAACGCGTGGTCGATCGTCTGCTCGCATCGCCGCGCTTCGGTCAGCACTGGGCCCGACACTGGCTCGACCTGATGCGCTACGCGGAGTCGCTCGGTCACGAATTCGACTACGCGATCCCTCACGCGTGGCGCTACCGCGACTACGTCGTCCGCGCGCTGAACGCCGACGTGCCGTACGATCAGCTCGTGCGCGAACACATCGCGGGCGACCTGCTCGAAGAACCGCGCCGACATCCCGAGCACGGCTTCAACGAGTCGATGATCGGCACGGCGCACTGGTGGTTCTCCGAGCAGACACATTCGCCGGTCGACGTCCGGCAACACACGTCCGATCGCAACGCCAACCAGATCGACGTCATCACGAAGTCGTTCCTCGGTTTGACTGTCGCGTGCGCGCGCTGCCACGACCACAAATTCGACGCGATCTCGACGAAGGACTACTACGCGCTCAGCGGCTTTTTGAAGAGCTCGCGCTATCTGCAGCGCGACGTCGCGGCACCGCGGGATCCGCAGCTCGTCGACGCCGCCCACCGTGCCGGCGGCGCACTCGCGCAGGCTTGGCGCACGCGCATGCGCAGAGCCGCCGACTCGATCGACGCCGAGGCCCTGCGCAAGGCGTTCGACAAGCACCGCCTCCGCGCGACTCCGGAACGATCCGACCGAGACTTCTCCCCGAACGCGAAGACGTTCGTCGACTTCCGCGACGCGAACTTCGATGACTGGTTCGTCGAGGGGCGTGCGTTCGGCGACGGCCCGACCGAAGACCAGACCTTCGTCGCCGGCGAGCAGGGCACGGCGCTGATCGACGGCCGCTGGGCCAACAGCGCTGCCGCCGGCGCGCGCGCGCAGGGCGTGCTCCACTCGCCTTCGTTCGACATCGATCAACCGTTCTTGCACGTCTACGCGCAGGGGCAGCGAGCGCGCATCAACATCGTCGTCGAGGGCTTCCAGGTCATCCGCAACCCGATCTACGGACGGCTCAAGCAGACGATCAACTCGCCGCTGCCACGTTGGTACACGGTCGACCTCCGCATGTGGCAGGGTCGCCGCGCGTCCCTACTCGTGTGCGACCAAGAGCCGCGCGACTTCGGCAGCGGCGGCTCACCGCGAGACTCGTTCGTCGCCGTGCAACGCATCGTGTTCTCGGACACGGAGCGCGCTCCCCCTCCGCCACGCGACGTGCCAACTGAGGCGTTCGACGACATCGGCGTGGCCGTCGACCGCGCAATCGACGCATGGGGCGCCGGCATCCTCGCGCCATCGCAGGTTCGACTGCTGAACGTCCTCTGGGCCGAGAAGCTCATCGAGCCCGGCATCGCGGTCGAGGACGCCGCGGCGCGCTTCGCGCAGGCGAACGACAGGATTCCCGGCCCGATGTTCGTCCCCGCGATCGCCGACGGCGACGGTGACGACCACGCGGTCTACATCCGAGGCGGGCACCGCAACGAAGGGGACATCGTGCCGCGACGGTTCTTGACCGCACTCGGCGGTGAGGAACCGGCGCCGCACCGACGCGAGGACGGCAGTGGTCGACGTCGTCTCGCCGAGGAGACGGTCGACAACCCGTTCGCGTCCCGCGTCATCGTCAACCGGCTCTGGCACCACGTGTTCGGCCGAGGCATCGTCCCGACCGTCGACAACTTCGGCGTGCTCGGTCAGCCGCCGTCGCATCCCGAACTGCTCGATTGGCTCGCGCGTCGATTCATCGACGACGGCTGGTCGATCAAGCGCGCGCTGCGGCGCATGCTCGTGTCGCGTGCCTATCGCTCGACCAGCGCCGCGAGCGCAGGCGCCGTCGAACTCGACCCTGAGAACGTGCACCTGCACCGCGCCTCGGTTCGCCGCATGACTTCGGAGTCGGTCCGCGACGTGATCCTCCAGCTCAGCACGCGTCTCGATGACAAGCTGGAAGGCCCCGCGGTGCCAACGCACCTGACGCGACATATGACCGGCCGAGGCCGCCCGCGCTCGGGCCCGCTCGACGGCCATGGTCGCCGCAGTCTCTACCTCAGCGTGACGCGAAACTTCCTCTCGCCGTTCTTGCTGGCGTTCGACACGCCGTTGCCGGCCGACACGCGTGGCCGCCGTGACGTCACGAACGTCCCTGCGCAGGCGCTCGCGCTCCTCAATGACCCGTTCGTCATCGCCGAAGCGAAGCGCTGGGCGGAAGCCACGCGCGAGATCCAAGACCACGCCGAGCGCGTCGTCGCGATCTTCGAACGCGCGATGACGCGCCGACCAAGCCCGTCGGAAGAGCGACGCCTCGTCGAATTCGTCCGGAGCCAGGCCGAGACACACGGCTGCGGCATCGACGACGTCAAACCGTGGGCCGACCTCTGCCACGCCCTGATCAACGCGAAAGAGTTCCTCTACATCCGATGATCGATCGCCGCCGCTTCCTGACGACCACCGCCGCCGGTTTCGGCGCGATCGCCTTCGACGGTCTTCTGCCGCGCATCCGCTCCGCCGACGTGCCGCTGCCGCACTACGCGCCGAAGGCGCAGAGCGTGATCTTCCTCTACATGGACGGCGGTCCGTCTGCGATGGACACCTTCGACCCGAAGCCGCGCCTGACGAAGGAGGACGGCAAGAAGTTCGGGATGAAGATGGAGCCGACGCAGTTCAACAACAACGGCAACACGCTCGGCTCTCCATGGAAGTTTCGCCGCTACGGCGAATCGGGTCTCGAGGTCAGCGACCTGTTCCCCCACGTCGGGCGATGCGCCGACAAGCTCGCGGTCGTTCGTTCGATGTACGCGACGTTCTCGGAGCACACGAACGCGAACTACTTCCTCCACACCGGCCACGGCCTGCAGGGTCGCCCGAGCATGGGCGCATGGGTCAACTACGGACTCGGCAGCCCCAACGACGACCTGCCGGGATTCGTCGTCCTCGATACGGGACTGACTCCGCCGGGTGGCCTCGACAATTTCGGCAGCGCGTTCCTATCGGCGAAATTCCAAGCGTCGGTCTTCAAGAACGGGAACCACCCCGTCGCGAACATCCGTCCCGCGGACAAGAGAGCCGAACTCCAGCGCAACAAGCTCGCCCTCGTGCAGGACCTCGACGAGTCGATGCTCGCGTCGATGACCTCGGCGGGCGCGATCGACGCCGCGATGGCCAACTACGACCTCGCCTACCGCATGCAGTCGGCGATTCCCGAGCTCGCGAATCTCGACGGTGAGTCGGACGCGACCAAGACGATGTACGGGCTCGAGCACGCGTACGAGCCGACGCGTCTCTACGGGCGCCACTGCCTGCTGGCACGACGCCTCGTCGAACGGGGCGTGCGCTTCATCGAGCTGACCTGCCCGAACGTCTCGGGCGACCGCTGGGACCAACACGGCAACCTCAAGCAGGGTCACGAGAACAACGCCCGCGCCGTCGATCAACCGATCGCCGCGCTCCTCAAGGACCTCGAACAGCGTGGCCTGCTCGACCACACGCTCGTCGTGTGGGCCGGCGAGTTCGGCCGCACGCCGTTCGCGCAGGGACGCAACGGACGCGACCACAACCCGTTCGGCTTCACGATCTGGATGGCGGGAGCGGGGATCCGTGGCGGCACGGTCTACGGCGCGACCGACGAGTACGGCTACCACGCGGTCGAAGGACGCACGACCTTCCACGACCTCCACGCGACGATGCTGCACCTGCTCGGCATCGACCACGAACGTCTGACGTATCGTTTCAGCGGACGGGACATTCGGTTGACGGACGTGCACGGCCACCGCATCGAAGCGATCCTGGCCTGATCCTCGGCTGATTGCCGGTTTGGGACAGCCGAGGTCTCCCGCAGACGGCTACACTGACAGTCCTCGCAGCCTGTTCACAACAGGGAGGACGCGTGACTCAGTTTGATTCGTCGGCCGACAGTGCGGCCGATCTTCGGCTCGACCGCCGCAGCTTCTTGCGCGGCAGCATGCTCGGCGCTGCCGGCCTCTGCGCGGCGCCCATGGGCGCGCCGCTCCGACTGCTCCAGAACGCGCGGACGGACGCCCCCGCGCATAGCGTGATCCAGATCTTCCTGACCGGCGGCCTGAGCCACATCGACTCCTTCGACCCCAAGCCTTCGGCGCCGGTCGAGTATCGCGGCGAGTACCGCACGGTGAAGTCGAAGCTCGACGGCGAGTACTTCACGCACGTCATCCCGCGCATCGCCGCGATCGCCGACAAGCTCACGGTCATCCGATCGATGACGCACGGCGAAGCCGCGCACGAACGCGGCATACACAACATGATGACGGGTTATCGCCCGAGCCCCGTCATCACCTACCCCAGTATGGGTTCGGTCGTCGCGCACGAGCTCGGGGGCCGCAACAACCTGCCAGCGTACGTCTGCGTGCCGTCCGGCGGACAGTTTCGTGGCACTGGCTATCTGAGCGCTGCCTACGCGCCGTTCGAGCTCGGCGCCGAGCCCAACTCACGCAACTTCAAGGTGCGCGACATGACGACGCCCACGGGCGTGGATCCGGACCGACTCGCCCGAAGGCGCGCACTCGTCGCCGAGATCGACTCCGAATTCGACAAGCGCGGCAAGTCGGACGCGGTCGAGGCGAGCGCGGCGTTCTACGACCAGGCGTACGAGCTGATCGGCTCCGAGGCCGGACGCGCCGCATTCGACCTCGACAAGGAGCCTGCAAAGCTGCGCGATCGGTACGGCCGCACCACGCTCGGGCAGCGGCTCCTTCTCGCGCGTCGCTTGGCAGAAGCGGGCGTCCGCTTCATCCACGTCCAACACGCCGGGTACGACAACCACCGCCGCATCTTCCCGACGCTGCGCACTCGGCTCGCGGAGGTCGACCGCGCGTTCTCCACGCTGATCGCAGACCTCGACTCGCGCGGATCCCTCGAGAACACACTCGTGCTGCTGACCACCGAGTTCGGTCGCACGCCGAAGGTCAACCGAGACGCCGGTCGCGACCACTGGCCGCGCGTGTTCTCGGTCGTGCTCGCCGGTGGCGGCGTCAAGCGCGGCTACATTCACGGCTCTTCGACCGCGACCGGCGCCGAACCCGCGACCGATCCGGTCACGGCTCCGGATCTCGCCGCGACGGTGTTCACACAGGTCGGCATCGATCCGAGCCACGAACTCATGAGCCCCGGCGACCGACCGATCGAGATCGTGCGCGACGCGCGCATCGTGCGAGACCTGCTGGCGTGATGAGAAATTCGCTACTGCTCGTCTTCCTCCTGCTCTCCGTCGCACTACCGGCGCAGTCGCCGACGATGGACGCGCTCTACCCGATGGGCGGCGAACGCGGCAAGGAGATCGAAGTCACGTTCTACGGACGTCGCATCGACGACGCCGAGGATCTGTTCTTCTACCGCCAGGGCCTGCACGTGCTCGGCGTCGAGAAGATCCCGAAGAACACGCGGTCGGTGAAGATGCGTCTCCGCATCGACGCGGACTGTCCGCTCGGCGCGCATCCTCTGCGCATCCGCACGAAGCGCGGCATCACGAACATGAAGTTGTTCTGGGTCGGCGTGCTCCCGGAGCTGCACGAAAAGGGCGCCAACGACACCCGCGAGCAGGCACGCGAGATCCCACTGAACGTCACGATCAACGGCACAATCCGCAGCGAGGACCGCGACTGGTACGCGGTCGACGTGCCGGCCGGGTCCCGCGCGCATTTCGAGGTGCAGGGCATCCGGCTCGGTCACATCGAGTTCGACCCGTACCTGACGATCTACGACGAGGCCGGCAAGGAAGTCGACAGCTGCGACAACTGCGCGTTCGGCCGCATGGACCCGCTGTGCTCGGTCGAAACCGAGAAGGCCGCGCGGTTCTACATCGAGCTGCGTGAAGCGGCGCACGGCGGCTCGCGCGGCAGCATCTATCGACTGCACGTCGGCACCTTCCCGCGGCCGACTGCCGCGCTGCCCTCGGGCGGCAAGCCCGGTGAGACGATCGAGCTGACACTGTTGGGCGACGGCCCGCCGCGGCACGCGACGGTGACGCTGCCGCACGTCGACGAGCCGTTCTTCGACTACTTCCCGGAGACGGAGCACGGGATCTCCCCCACGCCGATCCGACTGCGTCTCGCCCACGCGACCAACGTTCTCGAACCCGAGAAGCGCGAGCCGAAGAAGCATCCGGTCGTCGAGATTCCGAGCGCGATCGGCGGCGTGCTCGCCAAGCCTGGCGAAATCGACCGATATCGCTTCCGCGCCAAGAAGGGCGAACGCCTCGTCGTCCGCGCTCTCTCGCGCTCGCTGCGCTCGCCGGTCGATCCCGTCGTGTTCGTGACCCGCGGTGACTCGCGCAGCGCGAACGACGACAGTGGCGGCACGCTCGACAGCGTCGTCAACTTCCGCGCCAAGGAAGACGGGACGTACACCGTGTCGATCTACGACCACCTGAGGCGCGGTGGCCCCGAGTTCGTCTACCGCCTCGAAGTCACGCGGCCCGACGGACGCATCTCGACGCGCACATCGCTGCGGCGGGACGCGGAATGGGTCGCCGTGCCGCGAGGCGGGCGGATGATGACGATCTTGACGGCGACGAACAAGGTCGACGGCGCCAAGCCGATCTTGATGGGGCTACCGGCAGGAGTCTCCGCGCTCACGACCGAGTTCCGCGCCGGTGCCTCGACCGTCCCGGTCGTGCTCGAGGCCGCCGGCTGGGCTTCGATCACCGGCAGGCAGGCGAACGTCGGCCTGCTCCACCCGGGCCGAAGCGACGTCCGTTCGGCCCGACTTCACGACTTCGTGCGCCTCATCCGTGTGCGCAACGACCAGACATACTCCGGTCGCTACGCGCACAGCCTGCCGGTCGCGGTGACGGACCCCGCGCCGTTCGCGGTCGAAGTCGAGCCCCCGACCGTGCCGATCGTCCGCGGCAGCCCGCTGCGACTGCGCGTGAAGCTGACTCGAGCCAAGGGCTTCGACGACGCGGTGCGCGTGCGCCTAGCCTGGCTCCCGCCTGGAATCTCCGCCGGCGAAGTCACGGTGCCGAAGGGCAAGGACACCGCCACGATCCCGCTGAGCGCGAGCGGGTCGGCGCGTCCCGGCTCGTGGCACGTCGCTGGCTATGGACTGATCAACCGACGTGGCGGCACTCTCCGCGTCGGCACCAATCTCGCGCCGCTCGAGGTCGCGACCCAGTGGGTCACCGCGAAGATCGGCAAGGCCCGCACCGAACTCGGCGCGAACGCCGAGCTCGCAATCGACCTGACGAAGGGCAAAGCGTTTGCCGGCGACGCGAAGGCGGAGCTGCTGAACCTCCCGCGCGGCGTGACCGCGAAGCCCGCGACCCTGCGCGCGGATACGAAGCGAATCGAGATGCCGCTCGCGATCGACAAGAAGGCGGCGACCGGCAAGCACCGCCCGCTGCTGCGCGTGACGGTTCCGTCGAAGTCCGGGCCAATCGTGCACTACTTCCGCGGTGGCGAGCTGCGGGTGCACAAACCGCTCCCGAAGCGCAAGGCCGCCAAGGCGAAACCAAACGCCAAGCCCACGCCACCCAAACCCGATCGCGGCTCCGTCGCCAAACCGAAGACCTGAGGCTCCATGCACGTTTCGAACAATCGATGGTTCGCCGCCGCGCTGCTGTGCGCCTCCCTGAGCGCGCAGCAGCCGACTCGACTCGAAATCGCCCCTGGCGACATCCGGCTCGACGACGGCCGCGACCGGCAGCGCGTGATCGCGATCGTCACCCATGACGACGGCACGACGCGAGACGTGACCGACGCCGTCGAGTGGGCTCTCTCGAGCGACGTTCATGCCGCGCTGCAAGACGCGGAGCTGACACCGCGCGCGGACGGCGAATGCGAACTCTCCGCGACGTTCGGTAAACTCACGGCCAATACCACCGTGACCGTGGCGAATACTGGCAAGCAGCCGCCCGTCAGCTTCGCGAACGAAGTGATCCCGGTGCTGACACGGTCCGGATGCAACGCCGGCACGTGCCATGGGAGCGCATCCGGCAAGAACGGGTTCGGCCTGTCGCTGTTCGGCTTCGACCGCGACGGAGACCATCGCAAGCTCACCCGCGAACTCCGAGGCCGACGCATCGACACCGCCGACCCCGACGCGAGCCTGATCCTGCTCAAACCCACGGGTGGCGTGCCGCACAAGGGCGGCAAGCGACTGACTCCTGACGGCGAAGGCTACGCGACGCTCCGTCGCTGGATCGAAGCGGGCGCGCGCAACGACGTGAAGCAGGCCCCGGAACTGGTCGGCCTCGAGCTCTTCCCGGAGCAAGCCGTGCTCGCCGGCCCTGACCTCCTGCAGCGCGTTGTCGTGCGGGCGCGCTATTCCGACGGCAGCGACCGCGACGTCACCGATCTCTCCATCCTCAGCTCGTCGAACGAAGTCGCCGCGACCGTGAACGCGAACGGCGTCATTCGCTCGGCGGAGCCGGGCGAGACATTCGTTATGGCGCGCTACGGCACGTTCGCCCTCGTCACGCAGGTGCTCGTGCTGCCGAAGGACGTCGCGTTCACGTGGCCCGGAGACGTGGAGCCCGCCAACTACATCGACGCGTCGATCTTCGACAAGCTGGGCAAGCAGCGCATCGCCCCGGCGGCACGCTGCGACGACGCGACGTTCGTCCGACGCGTCTACCTCGACGTGCTCAACCTGCTCCCGACGCCGGACGAAACGCGTCGATTCCTCGCGGACGACAATCCGAACAAGCGCGTGGAGCTCGTCGACGCCCTGCTCGAGCGACCGGAGTTTCCCGACGTCTGGGCGATGCAGTGGGCCGAGATCCTGCGCATCGAACCGGAGCAGCTCGAACCCAAAGGGATGTACGTCTACCACGACTGGCTGCGGGACGCGTTCCAGAGCAACCGCCCGCTCGACGAGATCGTGCGCGAACTGCTGACGAGCAAGGGCGGCAACTTCGAGCAACCGCAGAGTAACTTCTACCTCGTCGAGCGGTCGACCAAGGGGATCGCCGAGAACGTCGCCCAGGTGTTCATGGGCATTCGCATCCAGTGCGCGCAGTGCCACAACCATCCGTTCGAACGCTGGACGATGGACGATTACTACGGCTTCGCCGCGTTCTTCAATCGCGTGCGAAGCAAGCGCGGCGAGGACCCTCGCGAGCGGATCGTGTTCGTGACCGGCGGCGGCGAACTCGCGAACCCCGTGACGGGCGTCGTCGCGAAGCCGACGTTCCTCGGCGGCGCGACGCCGGAGATCAAGCGAGGCCAGGATCGCCGCGCGGTCGTCGCGGACTGGCTGACCGCCGGGGACAACCCGTTCTTCGCGAAGAACATAGCGAATCGCGTGTTCGCTCGGTTCTTCGGTCGCGGTGTCGTCGACCCGCCCGACGACGTCCGCGTGAGCAACCCACCATCGCACCCCGAGCTCTACGAGCAGCTCGGCACCAAGCTCGTCGAATACGGCTACGACCTGCGGCAGCTCATCCGCGACATCTGCGCGTCGCACAGCTACCAGGCGGCCGCCCACCCCGACGCGCCACCCGCGTCGACGTTCGCCGGCGTCAACGTCCGACGCCTGACCGCCGAGCAGCTGCTCGACGCGATCTCCGACGTGACGCAGGTGCCGACGAAGTACGACCGACTCCCGCTCGGCGCGCGCGCCACGCAGGTCGTGAACCCGACCGGCAACCGCTTCCTCGGCGTGTTCGGCCGCCCGGCGCGCGAGAGCGCGTGCACCTGCGATCGACGCAACGAACCGACGCTGAGCCAGGTCCTGCACCTGATCAACGGGGCGACGACGACCGCGAAGCTACGGGACGACAAGGGGCGCCTGCGCCGCCTGCTCGCGTCCAAGGACGTGAGCGACGACGCGGTGCTCGACGAACTCTTCCTCGCCGCCTACAGCCGCATGCCGACGGACGGCGAGCGCGACAAGCTCCTACAGAAGGTCCGCGACGGCGATCGCGCGACCAACTGGGAGGACGTCTTCTGGGCGATCCTCAACTCTCGCGAATTCTTGTTCACCCACTGAGCACGACATGAACCCATTCTCGAAGACACTTCTCGCCTGCGCTCTCCTGCTGCCGGTGAGCGTCGTCGCCCAGGACAAGAAGGCGCCGGATCCCACCGGGGCCGCCAAGCTCGCCGCGCTGCTGCAAGACCTGGAATCGCTCGCACCCGACGCGTGGAACCAGCGCGTGCAGGAACTCGAGACCAAGATCGCGGCGCACGGCAAGGCCGCGGCGGACCTGCGCAAGCGCGCGAAGGAGCTGCAGTCGAAGGCCACGCGCGAGGACGACGCCGCGAAGGCCGTGCGCGCGGAGATCGAGCGACTGCGTTCGCTGATGGCGCTCGTGAAGCCGAAGGGCAAACCGACCCCGAAGAAGGCTCCGGCAAAGAAGGTCGCGGAGGCGACCGCAGCGAAACCGAAAGCGAAGCCGAAGGCCGCGATGAAGAAGGCGCCTGCAAAGAAGCCGGCACCGAAGAAGAAGGCCGCGCCCAAGAAGGCGACACCGAAGAAGCAGGCGCCGAAGAAGGCGACTCCGAAGAAGAAGGCCCCGCCACCGGCGATGGCCGCCGCGGCCGCACCGAAGGCAAAGAACGTGGCGCCCGCGAAAGCCGCCCCACCTCCGAAGGTTCAGGTCGTCTCCTACGTCGAACATCTCCAGCCGCTTCTCGAGGAACGCTGCACGGTCTGCCACGACGAGGAGGACTCGAGCGGTGGCCTCGATCTCAGCACCTACGGCCGCGCGATCGAGGGCGGCAGCTCCGGCGCGACGATCGCGCCCGGCAACCCCGAAGGCAGCCGACTGTTCTTGATGGTGTCGAAGCAAGAACGCCCCTTCATGCCGAAGGACGACGACCCGCTGAGCAAGGCCGAGGTCGAAATGATCCGTGCATGGATCGCGCTCGGCGCGCCCGAGGACACCGCGAGCGCCGAAGCCGCGGCGGAGAAGCTGCGGAAGAAACTCAGCGAAGAAGCGGCGCAGCGCGCCGCGCCGCAACCGACCAACGCGCCGGTCATGCCGCAGAACTGGAAGCCCGTCGCGCTGACCGAGGTCGTGCGACCGCCCGCCGTCAAGACGATCGCGAGTAGCCCCCACGCCCCGCTCGCGGCGATCGCTGGACAGCACCAGGTCCTGCTCGTCCACACCGAGTCGCTCGAGACGATCGGCGTTCTGCCGTTCGCCCTCGGCCAGGTCGAAGTGCTTCGCTTCACGAGCGACGGCAGGAAGCTGCTTGCGGCCGGTGGCCGGCCCGGCAAGCGTGGCGGCGCGATCCTGTTCGACGTGGCCACGGGCCACGCGATCGCCGAGTTCGGCCCCGAGCGTGACACGGTACTCGCGGCCGCGATCAGCCCGGGCCAGTCCATCGTCGCGCTCGGCGGGCCGAGCCGCCGCGTGCGCGCGTACGCCACCGAGACCGGCGAACGTCTCTACGAGATCCGCGCGCACAACGACTGGGTGCTGAGCGCCGACATCAGCCCGGACGGCAACTACCTCGTGACGACGGACCGCGCCGGCATCGTGCAGGTGCACGAGGCCGACACGGGCCGCGACGTGCACACGATCAACCCGAAGGGCGGCTCCGCGAACGCGGTCGCGTTTCGGCCAGACGCCAAGGCGTTCGCCGTCGGCACGCACGACGGTCGCGTGCGCAGCTACGAGATCGGCGACGGCAAGCAACTCTGGAGCAAGGTCCACGGCCGCGACGCGGTGCTGGGTCTCGCGTGGTCGATTGACGGCTCACTCACGACGTGCGGAGTCGACGGCCGCGCCCGTCGCTGGAACCGCAACGGCGGCGAACTCGCGCGCTCACCCGCACTGAAGGAGTGGGCCTACAGCGTCGCGTGGTCGACGTCGAAGCGCACGCTCGTCGGCGACTGGGCCGGGCGCGTGCACGTGCTCGACGCGACGGGGAAGAAGGTCGACACGGCGATTCAGCCCGCGGTCGCGGGACCGTCGTCGTAGCGCACGCGGACCGAACGGCGCTTCGCCGCAGACCCGGCGAGCGCGAGACGACGCTTACGCGTCGCCTTCAGGTGCCGGTTCGTCGCCGCCTTCGGCGTCGCCTTCGGCATCACCGCCAGCCTTCGGCGCGGACATGTGGCAGATCACGGTGTCCTCTTCGCCTTCGGGGATCGTGACGCCGTCCGGCAGCGGCAGGTCCTTGAACTTGATCGCATCGCCGAGGTCCATGTCCTTGACCGCGACTTCGATCGTGTCCGGCACGGCGTGCGGCAGCGAGTCGACTTCGATCGCGTCCTTGTCCTTGATGAGCTCACCACCGCGCGAAGCGCCGGCCGGGTGGCCGAGGTAGGCGAGGTCGACGATGACGCGGATCGGCTTGTCGAGATCGATGCGGCGCAGGTCGATGTGCAGCGGCTGGTCCGTCAGCACGTCGAACTGGATGTCCTGCAGGAAGACCCCTTGGGTCTTGCCGTCCATCTCGAGTCGGAACACGCGGTGGTGCTTGCGCAGCTCACGCGCGAGATCGGCTTCGTCGAGCGACAGGTTCACCGAGCCGAGCTCGCCGCCGTAGATGACGCAGGGCACGCGGCCGTTTTCACGCAGGCGCGCGACCTGGTTCGAGCCGACGGCATCGCGCTTTTCGACTTGCAGGGTCGTGACTTCCATGATCAGGGTCCTCTTACAGTGTCAGAATTCTCAGGGTCGGCTCACAGCCGAGCATCAGGGTCGAACAGCGAGCTGACGCTTTCGCTGCGATGGATTCGGTCGATGGCCCGCGCCAGGAGCGGCGCGATCGAGACCATCTCGATCTTCTCCGGCAGCCCCTCCTTGGGCGGGATGCTGTCGGTGAAGAGGCACCTCTCGGCGGGGCACGCCTCGAGCTTCTCGACGGCGGAGCCACAGAGCACCGCGTGGCTCGCGACGATGAACACGCGCCGTGCGCCGCGCTCCTTCATGATCCGCGCCGCGCCGGAAATCGAGCCGCCGGTCGAGACCATGTCGTCGACGAGCACGACGTCGCGGTCCTTCACTTCACCGACGACGTTCTCGACGATGGTCTCGGAGCCGCTGAGTCGACGCTTGTCCACGATCGCGATCTCGGTGCCGAGCTCCTTCGCATACGCGCGCGCGAGCTTGGTGCCCCCGACGTCCGGCGACACGACGACCGGCTTTTCGGCGCCGAGCGCGCGCATCTTGTCCATCAGCACCGGGCGTGCGAACAGGTGGTCCACCGGAATGTCGAAGAAGCCCTGGATCTGCGCCGCGTGCAGATCGACCGACACGACGCGATCCGCGCCGGCGGTGGTCAACAGGTCCGCGACGAGCTTCGCGTTGATCGGCACGCGCCCCTCGTCCTTGCGGTCCTTGCGAGCGTAGCCGTAGTACGGAATGACCGCGGTGATGCGATCGGCCGAGGCGCGCTTCAAGCAGTCGATGAACGACAGCAGCTCGAACAGGTTGACGTGCACCGGCGGGCAGGTCGGCTGCACGACGAACACGTCCGCGCCGCGCACGTCGCAGTCGACCTTCAGGTTGATCTCGCCGTCCGGGAACGGCTCGAGCGTCGAGTCGCCGAGCGGCGTGCCCATGTGGGAACAGATGTCGCGCGCCAGCTGAGGGTGCGCGGTCCCGGTGAAGATCCTGAGCCGATCGCCTCTCACTTGTCGCCTCCGTCGGTCGCAGCGCGAGCGCGCAGGGGTTTCGCCGGCACGCCGACGTAAGTCTCGCCTTCGCCGATCGACGTGCCGCGCGTCACGATCGCGCCAGCACCCGTCGAAGAGCCCGGTCCCATCGTCATCGGCGCGACGAGCACGGTGCCGCTGCCGACGAAGGCGCCGTCGCCGATCGTCGTCTGGTGCTTGTGCTTGCCGTCGTAGTTCGCCGTGATCGTGCCGCAGCCGATGTTCGCATCGCTGCCGAGCACCGCATCGCCGAGGTAGGTCAGGTGCTTCGCCTTCGTGCCCTCGCCGATGTGCGCCTTCTTGGTCTCGACGAAGTTGCCGACCTCGGCACGGTTCTCGAGCTTGGTGCCGACGCGCAGGTGGCTGAACGGTCCGACCTCGCAGTGCTCACCGATCACGACGCCGCTGTGGATCACGGTGCACGGCAGCACGCGCGTGTCGCGACCGATCGTCACGCCGTGGTCGATGTAGGTCGACGCCGGGTCGTCGATGATGACACCGTTGCCGAGGTGCTCGAGCAGAATACGCTCACGCATGATCTGCGTCGCGAGCGACAGCTGGCGCAGGTCGTTGATGCCGGTGACGTCCTCGGGATCGTCCGCGGCGACGGTGACGACGGCCTGGCCATCGTCGAGCAGCGCGAACACCGTGTCGGTCAGGTAGAGCTCACCCTGCGCGTTGTCGTCACTCAGCCCCGCGAGAAGCGGACGCAGTCCCGCGGCGTCGTAGCAGTAGAAGCCCGCGTTGATCTCGTCGATCGTGCGCTCGGCGTCGGAGCAGTCGCGCTCCTCGCGAATGCCGAGCATCTCGCCTTCCGAGCCGCGCAGGATGCGGCCGAGACCGGTCGGATCGTCGGGGTAGGCGGTCAGCACCGACGCGCCCGCCGAGCCGCGCGCATCTCGCAGCGCCTGCAGGGTGTCGGCGGTCATCAGCGGCACGTCCCCGTAGACGATCATCACGTCGCCGTCGAAGTCCGCGAGCGCTTCCATCGCGACCTGCACCGCGTGGCCCGTACCGCGCGGTTCGCCCTGGTCGACGATCGCCAGGCCGTCGCGATCCGCCAACGTCTCCTCGATCCGCTCCTTGCCGTGGTGCAGCACGACCACCGTCCGGTCCGCGCGGAGCTCGGCGACGGTATCGAGCACGGTCGCCAACAAGGTACGACCGCACAATGGCAGTAACACCTTGGGGACACTGACCTTAGTGCGAGTACCAAGGCCTGCGGCGAGCACGACGACCGCGAGTGGACGGGACATGAGAGGACGGGCCCCGCGGCGCCGGATGGCAGCGGGAGAGGAAATTGGGGCGCGGATTGTCCGGACCGGCCCCGCCGGGGTCAAGAGCGGGTTCCGACGGTTCCCGGACGCCCTACGGCCGGCCCGGCCCCCGTGCCGATGAAACCCTCAGGGAATGGGGAACATCGTCTTCGGAGCGCCGACGATTCGGCAATACCACCTGCACGGTCTGCTCGCGCAATCGCTGATGCGACGCGGCCACCGCGTGACCGTGCTCGCCGAAGACCCCGTCACACAAAGGTTTTACGACGCCCAAGGGCTGAGGACGCGGCTCCTGCCCCAGCAGACCGCGACCGCCGAGCTGCGCGGCATGCCGCTCGAAGCGGCGGCTCTCCGCGACTGCCGACTCGCGGGGATCGCGAACCCCGGCCCCGGCCGCCTCGAGCGCGTGCGCGCGCGCCTCGCCCGGTTCGTGCCGGGCCTGCTCCGCTACTTCTGCGTCGAGACGCCGGACCTGGTCCTGATCCACGATCGCCGCACGGGTCTCCACCGGCTGATCCAGTACATCGCCAAGGAGTTCGGCGCCGACATCCTCCACACGGCGCCCGGCCTGCTGCCCGGAACGATGCAGTGGGACGAAGACGGCATCGACGCCGACTCCTCCCGATGCCGACGCAACGCGAAGGCCTACACGCGACGACCACGCGACGAGATGTTCTTGATGGCGGCCCTCGCCGCGGTGCTCGGCGGCGTCGGCGCGACTCCGACCGAACGCAGTCGCGTCCAGGTTCCGGGCCTGCGCGACCGCATGCGCGCGATGCTGAGCGCGCTCCGGCGCGGTCAGCTCGGACCCGCCTACCACGCCATGACCGCTTGGCAGCGCGCTCACGCCCAGGCCGAAGCCGCCGCGCGTGATGCTGAGCCTCTGCCGGAGAGCCCATTCGTCGCCGTGATGCTGCAAGAGGGCGACGAAGCATCGATGCGCGTCGACGCCGTCGATGCGCCCAATCACGAGCAGCTCGTGATCGCGACGCAGGCCGCGACGTTCGCCGTCGACTCGAGCATCCCGACCGCGATCGTGCCGCCGCGCTCCGGATTGTCTCGCGACGTCGAGCAAGCGATCCGCAGTCGCCCCGGCCGCTTCGTCGTCTGCTCACCCGACGACGCGATGCTCGCGCTGACGACCGCGCTCGCCGTCACGACGGTCCACCACCCGCACAGCCTCGCGGCGATCCTCGCCGGCACGCCCGTCTTGCACACCGGCAGCGCGCTGTTCGAGCACGCCGAGGTCGCGACGAAGACGACGACCGATCGACTGCGCTTCGATCTCGCCCAGGCGATCGAACGACCGAATCCGCCCTGGCGAGAGAGCTATCTGACCCACACACTCGTGTACGATCACGTGTGGTGCGACGCGGAGGAGCCCGACGACAACGGACTCGGCGGCCTCGTCCAGCACATCGAGCATCGGATCGCCGCGTCTGCGGCAGAGTCGCCCGAAGTGCACTACCGCGCCGGACCGGTGTGGCCGCTACTGACGACGACGGAGGAGTGACATCCGCATCCTGATGACATGCGACGCACTGCGCGAGCCGGTGCGTGGAGTCGGCCGCGTGTGCGAAACGCTGCTGCCGAAGCTGTCGTCCGATGCGACCCCCGTCACGCCGCTCGACGTCGCGGACAACCGCAGGGCGAGCGAACTCGCGGGTCACGAGTGCGCGGTGATCCCCGCGCCGATCGGCCCGGCCAAGACGGCGCGCTGGCACGCGACGCTGCTGCGCCGGATCGCGCGCGCCGGCATCGAGCACGACGTGCTGCTGAGCATGTCGGGTTTTCCGCTCGTGTTCGGCGATCACGAGCGCGCGTGCATGTGGATCCACGATCTGCACATGCTCGAGCCCGGCTTCTACCAGCCTGGCAAGCGCATCTGGTTCCAGGCGTTCTTGCGGCGCAGTCTGCAGAAGTCCGCCCTGCGCATCTGCGTTTCGGAGTTCACGAAGCGCGAACTCGAGCGACGGTTCCCCGAGCTGGACCCGGCGCACAACGTCGTCGTTCACAACGCGGTGCCGACGAACTTCACTCCCGAGACCGCCGCGATCGATGGCGGACGGCGCGGACACTTCCTGTTCGTCGGTCAGCTGGAGCGCCGCAAGAATCTGTCGCGCTTGCTCGTCGCATGGAGCGCAGCGCGCGCGGCCGGCGTCGAAGGGGAACTCCGCATCGTCGGCCGTCGTGGCCCCGGCGCCGAGGCGATCCTCGAGCAGGCCGCTGCACTCGACAGCGTCCACGTCCACACGAACGCGGACGACCGCGAGCTGCACGAGCTCTACTCGGGCGCGAAGGCCGTGCTGCTGCCGTCGCTTCACGAGGGCTTCGGCATCCCGGCGATCGAAGCGATGCAAGCCGGCAAGCCGGTGCTGACGTCGAAGGGCACGGCGCTCGAAGAAGTCACCGCCGACGCCGCGCTGCTCGTCGAGCCGACGAGCACGACGGCGATTCGCGACGGCATCCTCGCGCTCGATCGAAACGCGGAGCTGCGCGGAGAGCTCGTCGCGCGCGGCCACGAACGCGCGTCGCGCTTCACGCCGGACGCGCAGGCGACGGCACTGCGCGACGCGCTGACAGAGCGATTCCGGATTTGAGCTAACGGACGGATCGCACATCCGATGTGATAGCGGCATGTCCGCCGCGACCGCGATCCTCGTCACGCTCGTCGTCTACAAGGTCGTGCTGCTCGCGATCGGCTTCGTCGCGGAACGCTGGACGCGCGACCAGGCCGACTTCGTGCTCGGCGGCCGCGGCCTCGGACCGCTCGTCGCCGCAATCAGCGCGTCCGCGAGTTCGTCGTCGGTCTGGACCCTGCTCGGCGTCAGCATGTACGCCTACAACTCGGGCCTGTCCGCGATCTGGCTGTTCCCTGCGTGCGTCGGCGGCTTCGCGCTCAACTGGTACGTCATCGCGCCGCGACTCCGCCGCCACAGCCTGCAGACCGGGACGCTGACGCTGACCGAAGTGCTCGCCGGCTCGAAGGATCGCTCCGGCTACCGCGCGATCATGGTGCTGGCGTCGCTGATGATCCTCTTCGCGCTGATGGTCTACGTCGCGGCGCAGCTGCAGGGCGCGGGCAAACTGTTCTCGTCCGTCCTGGAAGACCTGACCGAAGAGCCACCGTCGGCGACTTGGATGATCATCGTCGGCGCGGCGATCGTCGTCGCGTACACGATCCTGGGTGGCTTCTGGGCCGTGAGCATCACCGACACGCTCCAGGGACTGATGATGGCGCTGACTGCGGTCGTCCTGCCGATCGCCGCAGTCGCGGAGCTCGGCATGAGCGAACTCTGGAGCGGGATCGGAAACGTCGAGGATGCGGGGTTCGACGAGCTGTTCGGTGACCGCGCCGGTTTCGCCGCGTGCATCGGCTTCGTGGCCGGACTCCTCGGCATCGGACTCGGCTACCCCGGGCAACCGCACGTCGTCAATCGCTTCATGGCGCTGCGCGACGACGCCGCGGTCGTCTCGGCGCGACGCTACGCCATGGCCTGGGCCATCCTCGTCTACACCGGGATGATCACGCTCGGCCTCGCGGGTCGTGTCCTGCACAGCCGGCTCGGCGAAGGAGAGGAGATCTTCTTCGTGCTGACGACCGAGCTGTTCTCACCCGTGATCGCCGGAGTCATGGTCGCAGCCGTGCTTTCCGCGATCATGTCGACCGCCGACAGCCAGCTGCTGGTCGGGGCGTCGTCGATCACCAATGATCTCGCGCCGGGCCGCGGCAACGACCTGGCGCGCTCCCGCATCGTCGTGCTGCTACTGACCGCGGCTTCCGTCGCCGCCGCGGTCGTGATGCCGAAGGAGATCTTCGACAACGTGCTGTTCGCGTGGGCCGCGATGGGTGCGGCGTTCGGTCCGGTGCTGTTCTTCGTGCTGTGGAAGGGTGGGCTCTCGGCGCCGGCGACGCTGGCGACCATGGTCGTCGGATTCGTCGCCGCCGTGTCGGCCCACGTCGCGGGCGCACCGGGCTGGGTCAAACAAGTCGTGCCCTACGTGCTCGCGTTCGTGGTCGCGATCGCGATGCGCGCGCGACGCTGAGCCCAATGAAACGCGCAATGAGCGGCGCAGAAATTGCAATGTGTGGGGACGCCCGTCGCCGCATTGCTCATGCGCCCCACCCGATCCGAAGCCCCCGTTTCTCTCGGACACGCGTCTCGAACGCGCTCCTCGCGGATCGAGACCACCCTACGGGCCGACGATCGGGATCGCGTGGCGCACGATGCGAAGGCGGGCAAGCCTGCCCCGCGAGCCGAGGCGCTTAGCACCGCTGAGACCTCGGCTCGCAGTTCTGATAGTTCGACCCCCGCCGTCGTCGTCGGTGCGCTCGCCCGAGTCGACGTGTCCCAGCGCGAGTCGGTGATCGCCGCGCTCGCACGCCTGCCGGGCGTGTCGACCTTCGCCATCGCCGACGACATGCAGCTCGGCGTCCTGTTCGAAGACGACTCGCTCGAGGGTGCGCATGCGCGCCTCCAACAGGACGTGAACCCGACGCCGGGCGTTCTCGCGGTGTGGCCCGTGGCGGTCGAACTCGACGATCCCGACCCCGTGAAGCCGGAGGCCCCATGACCAACTCCCGCCGAGAATTCATGAAGACGTCCGCGATGCTCAGCGTCGCGGCGTTCGCCGAGGGACCGCGCTGCATGTCGAACGTGCTCGCGAAGTCGGGAGACGACATCGAGTGGGTCAAGTCGGTGTGTCGCTTCTGCGGCACGGGCTGTGGAGTGATCCTCGGCGTGCGCGACCGCAGGCTCGTCGCGCTGCGCGGCGACCCCAAGCACCCGACGACGAAGGGCCTCGTCTGCGCCAAGTCGCTGTTCCTCCCGAAGATCGTCCACGCGGAAGACCGGCTGCAGCACCCGATGATCCGCAAGAACGGCGAGCTGCAGCGCGCGAGCTGGGAGGAGGCGATGAGCCTCGTCGCCGAAAAGTTCGCGACCGCGATCCAGAAACACGGCAAGGACTCGGTCGCCTACTACGGCTCGGGCCAGGCGATGTCCGAGGAGAGCTACCTCGCGAATCGCCTCTTCAAGGGCGGCATCGGCACGAACAACGTCGAAGGCAACCCGCGCCTGTGCATGGCGTCGGCCGTCGGCGGCTACGTGACGACGTTCGGCAAGGACGAGCCGATGGGCTGCTACGACGACATCGAGCACGCGAAGGTGTTCTTCCTCGTCGGCTCGAACACCGCAGAGTGCCACCCGACGATCTTCGACCAGATCCTGTCGCGGAAGCAGAAGAACCACGACGTGCTCGTGATCGTGCTCGACCCGCGCTACCAGCCCGTGGGTTCGATCGCGGACATCTACATGCAGCCGAAGCCGGGCATGGACCTCGCGGTGTTCCACGCGATCGCGCAGGTGATCGTCAAGGAAGGGCTCTGCGACATGGAGTTCATCGACAAGAACGTGCAGTTCAAGATCGTCGAGAACGGCAAGCCTGAGCAAGTCGACTTCGCAACCTACGAGAAGTTCCTGGGTGACCACTTCACTCCCGAGCAGGCCGAGCTGATCACCGGCGTGCCGGCGCAGGACATCCGCGAGGCCGCCCGCCTGATCGCGCGCGGTCCGACGATGTCGCTCTGGACGATGGGCCTCAACCAGCGCACCCGCGGCGTCTGGGCCAACAATCTGATGCACAACATGCATCTGATCACGGGCCAGATCGGCAAGCCGGGCGCGACGCCGTTCTCGCTGACCGGGCAACCCAACGCGTGCGGCGGCGTGCGCGACACCGGCAGCCTCTGCCACATCCTCCCCTACGGCCGGTCCGTCAAGAAGGCGAAGCACCGCGAGGAGATGGAGAAGCTCTGGGGCAGCGAGCCCGGCACGATCCCTGCGAAACCCGGCCTGCACACGATCGAGATGTTCCGCGCGCTCGGGCGCGACGAGATCCAGGCGATGCTCGTCCTGACGACGAACCCCGGACACTCGCTGCCGAACTGCGGCGAGCACCGCGACGCGATGGGCAAGCCGCGGCCGAACAAGCCGTTTGTCTGCGTGATCGATGCCTACCCGACGCGCACGACGGAACTCGCCGACGTGGTCCTGCCGGCTGCGATGTGGAGCGAGAAGAGCGGCGTCTTCGGCATGTCCGAGCGGCGCTACCAGTACCACCCGCAGGTCTGCGACGCGCCCGGCGAGGCCCGCAGTGACTTCGACGTGTTGCTCGACTTCGCGAAGCGCCTCGAAGACGCGGGCGTCGTGCCGAAGGGCTACGTCTCGAGCAAGTTCAAGACGACCGACGACGTCTGGGACGAGATGCGCGAGGCCTCGAAGAACACGGCGTACGACTTCTACGGCATGACGCGCGCGCGCCTCAAGAAAGAGCGCGGCGTGCGCTGGCCCGCCCCCACAACGGATCACCCCGGGACGGCGCGGCGCTTCGTCAAGGGCGACGACCCCTGCCTCGACGCGGGTCCGTACGCAGATCGCTCGCTCGCGGAGGGCGACGTGAAGTTCTACGCCGCGCCCGACCATCGTGCGATCGTCTGGCTGCGACCGCTCGAAGGACCGGCCGAGCCGGCGGACGAGGAGTATCCGTTCTCGCTGTCGACCGGCCGCGTGCTCGAACACTGGCATACAGGCACGATGACGATGCGCGCGCCGGAGCTGCGCGCCGCCTATCCCGAGCCGTTCGTCGAGATCCACACGGCCGACGCGCGCGAGCTCGGCATCCGCAGCGGGATGCCCGTGCGGATCCAGTCGCGACGCGGCGAAGCCGTGATCAAGGCGCGCGTCGTCGACATGCCGCAGCGCGGCACCGTATTCGTGCCGTTCTGCTGGGAGGACGACGCCGGATTCATCAACCGCGTGACGATCGACGCGTACGACCCGGGCTCGAAACAGCCGGAGTACAAGATCTGCGCGGTGCAACTCTCGCTGGCGTGATCGGAGGAACCCATGAAGCGCAGTGGTATCGCACTCGTCCTCCTGCTCGCGTTCTGCGCGAGCAACGGATCGGGATGCCGGACGGATTCACGCGCCGAAGCGCCGCTCGAGACCCGCGATCGGATTGGTCACGTGGTCGCCGCGGAGGCGACGACGACCCAGGATCCTGACAGGCTAGACGGTGTCGACCCGGCGGTGAAGGTCGCGGGACCGCGCATCCGACCAGGACACGAGTACCCGCCGACGCTCTCCGACACGAAGTGGCACCGTGACGCGTGGTCGCACAACGACTGCCTGCGCTGCCACGAAACCGGAGTCGGCGACGCGCCGCAGCTCGAACACGTGGGACTCCCCTCGATCTTGACCGAGGCGAAGTGCCGGACGTGCCACGTGTTCATCCCCGGTTCGCCGAAGTCCGAACGCGAACCCGCGCCGAGCCCGTTCGAGCCGTGGGCGTTCCCGCCGATGATCCCGGCGTCGAGCTCTCACGTCGCGACGTGGCAGCGCGACGACTGCCTGATGTGCCACGAATCCGGCCTACGGGACGCCCCGCGGGTCGTGCACCGCAACATGCCGCGGCTCTTGCTGGAGGTGAAGTGCCGCACGTGTCACGTGCAGGTGCGCGCGGTCGAGGCCACTTGGCGGAGCCACAGACAACGGTGAACCAGGGCACGCCACAGCCTCGTGTCGATCGCTTCCGCGGCCATCGGTTCAGCGCGTACTTCGTCGCACCGGTGTTCTTCGCGCTGGCGGCATGGTTCTGGTTCGGACCGGAGCTCGAAACGCTCCCCGAAGCAAACGACACCAGCGTGCACGCGAGCCTGCTGAGCACCGAGCCGCATCGGACGATCCTCGGCGACCCGCCACGCGTCCACGTCAACGGCTTCGACCGCACCTGCATGGAGTGCCACCGCCTGTTCCAGTCGGAAGAGGCGAAGACGCAGAAGCTGCTGCAGCACGAACACATCCGCATGGAGCACGGCCCGAACGTCGACTGCTACATCTGCCATGACGCGGAAGATCGGGACCAACTCACTCTCGGCAATGGCGTAACCACGAAGTTTACCGACGTCGTGTCGCTGTGCGCACGCTGCCACCCATCGATCGTCGACGATTGGAAGCTCGGCAGTCACGGCCGCACGAACGGATACTGGAGCGCCGACCGCGGCGAAGTGCGCAAGCTCGTCTGCACCGAGTGCCACGACCCGCACGCACCGCGCACGCCGGCGATGTCGAAAATCGAGCCGCTGCCGGCTCCGAACGGGTGGCGCCAGGGCAATCCCGCACCGGACCACCACGACAGCCACGGCCACAAGCGCGACCCGCTCCGTGAGGCCTTGCGGCGCGCGAGCGAACACCACGAAAGCCACGACAAATGAGCGCTGACACCCAACAGCAGCAGAAACCGGGCGTCAGCCGGCGCAGCTTCTTCCGCGGCGCACTCGGCGCGGCGGGCGGCATGGCCGCGGTCACGACCGCACTCAAGCCGCTGCTCGAGTTCGACACGTCGGAGTACACGCTCGAGGGTTTCCTCCAGCGTCACTACAAGGAGATGACGCCAGAGGAGCTCGACGCCGCGCTCGCGCGCATCGCGGAGGCCGTCGAAAAGCGCTACGAGGTGCGCCCCGAGCTCCGCGACGTCAAACCGATGGACGGCGTCGAGTTCGGCTACGCGCTGAACCTCAGTCGCTGCATCGGCTGCCGCAAGTGCGTGCACGCGTGCGTCGCCGAGAACAACCAGAGCCGCAGTCCGGAGATCCAGTACATCCGCGTGCTCGAGATGCCGCGCGGGTCGATCGACATGGAGAAGGGCGATCACGCATACGACCGCCCCACCGTGCCGGACGCGGACCACTTCTACATGCCGGTGCAGTGCCACCAGTGCGCGAACCCACCGTGCGTCAAGGTCTGCCCGGTCGAGGCGACGTGGTCCGAGGACGACGGCATCGTCGTGATCGACTACGACTGGTGCATCGGCTGCCGCTACTGCGAAGCCGCGTGCCCGTACTGGGCCCGCCGCTTCAACTTCGCCGAGCCGCAGATCCCGAAGGAGGACATCAACCCGGACATGTCCTACCTCTCCAACCGCCCGCGCCAGAAGGGCGTCATGGAGAAGTGCCACTTCTGCCTGCACCGGACGCGCGAAGGCAAGCTGCCCGCCTGCCTCGAAGTCTGCCCGGTCGGCGCGCGCAAGTTCGGCAACCTGCTCGACCCCAAGAGCGAGGTCTCGCAGATCCTGCGCACCAAACACGTGTTCGTCCTCAAGGAGGAAGTCGGCACGCTGCCGCGCTTCTTCTACTACTTCGACGACGACTATCACGGGGAGAGGAAGTAGCGCATGCGCGACTACGGCCGCTTCCTCTGGCGCTGCGCTCGGATCAGCTTCGTCGGCGACTGGCGCTACCACACGTGGATGCTGACGCTGTCGGTCATCGCGCTGCTCGGGCTCAACGCGTACGCCAAGCAGCTCGTCGACGGCCTCGCAACGACCGGCATGACCGACCAGGTCTCGTGGGGCCTCTACATCGCGAACTTCACGTTCCTCGTCGGCATGGCGGCGGCCGCGGTGATGCTCGTCATCCCGGTCTACGTCTACGGCAAGCACGAGATGCACGAGCTCGTCGTGTTCGCCGAGCTGCTCGCCGTCGCGGCGATCGTGATGTGCCTGCTGTTCGTCACCGTCGACCTCGGGCGCCCGGATCGGTTCCTGCACCTGTTCCAGCGCTTCAACTTCCCGATCTCGATGTTGACCTGGGACGTCGTCGTGCTGAACGGGTACCTGCTGCTCAACATGCACATCTGCGGGTACCTGATCTACTGCGCATACAAGAAACGGAAGCCGGGCAAGTGGTTCTACTACCCGTTCGTGATCGTCGCGATCGGCTGGGCGATCAGCATCCACACGGTCACGGCGTTCCTGTACGTCGGCCTCGGCGGCCGACCGTTCTGGAACTCGGCGATCATCGTGCCGAAGTTCCTCGCGTCTGCGTTCGCCGCGGGCCCGGCGTTCATCATGCTGACGCTGCAGCTGATCCGGTACTTCACGGATCACAAGGTCCCGCAGGGCGCGATTCGACTGCTGCAGAACATCGTCACCGTCGCGCTGACGATCGACCTGTTCCTGCTCGGCAGCGAGCTGTTCACCGAGTTCTACGCCGACTCGCATCACATCTCGTCGCTCGTCTACCTCTGGTTCGGCAAGGACGGATACCACGCGCTGGTGCCGTGGATCTGGACGTCGGTCGCCATGAGCGTGACGGCGTTGCTGATCTTCTACCTGCCGACCAAGCGCTCGATGTTCTTCGTCAACATCGCGTGCGTGCTTCTGATCGTCGGCATCTGGATCGAGAAGGGCATGGGCCTCGTGATCCCCGCATTCGTGCCGTCCCCGCTCGGCGAAATCGTCGAGTACGTGCCGACCCTCAACGAGACGCTGGTCTGCTTCGGGATCTGGGCGTTCGGACTGATGATCTACACGATCTTCGTGCGCATCACGATTCCGGTGCTCTCGGGCCAGCTGACTCACGACCGCATCTACCACACGGAGGTCGCCACCGACTCGGCGACCCATCCCCCGACCGAAGGAAGCCTGTCATGAAACGCAATGTCGTCCTCGGGCTGATGCTCGCGATGCCGTTCGTCTGCGCCGCCACCGTCTCGGCGCAGGCCATCGGACTCCCCGAGATCAGCGAGAAGACCAAGGAGTGCATGGAGTGCCACAAGAAGGCGCACCAGTCCATCTACCAGCAGTGGGGTGACAGCAAGCACTACCGCGCGAACGTCGGTTGCTACGAGTGCCACGCGGCCGAGAAGACCGACAAGGACGCGTTCAACCACTACGACTCGATCATCTCGGTGATCGTCAGCCCGCGCGACTGCGGCCGCTGCCACCCGAAGGAAGTCGAGGAGTTCGAAGGCTCCCACCACGCGAAGGGCGGACGCATCCTCGGCTCACTCGACAACGTGCTCGCGGAAGTCGTCGAGGGCAACCACGGCATGGTCACGCCGGGCTTCCCCGAAGGCGTGTCGGCCGCGGCAGTCAACGGCTGCTGGCAGTGCCACGGCTCAGAAGTGAAGGTCCTCCCAGGCGGCAAGCTCGACCCGGCGACGTATCCCAACAGCGGCATCGGCCGAATCAACCCGGACGGCTCCGAGGGCTCCTGCAACGCGTGCCACGTCCGGCACGAGTTCTCGGCGGCCCAGGCGCGTCACCCCGACACGTGCGGCAAGTGCCACCTCGGCCCGGACCACCCGCAGAAGGAGGTCTACGAGGAGTCGAAGCACGGCATCTCGTTCTTCGCCAACATCAACAAGATGAACCTCGACAACGAGAAGTGGATCGTCGGCGAGGACTACCACGCGGCACCCACGTGCTCCACGTGCCACATGTCCGCGACGAAGAACCAGCCGGTGACGCACGATATCGGCATGCGCATCTCGTGGAACAACCGGCCGGTCGTGTCGATCCGCCCCGAGCAATCGGACGCGAAGATGGGACTCCCGGGCAAGGACGTGCCGTGGCAGGTGCGCCGCCAAAACATGCAGGACGTCTGCGTGAGCTGCCACAACACGAACTGGGTCGACAACTTCTACGTGCAGTATGACGGCCTCATCGACCTCTACAACGAGAAGTACGCGAAGCCCGGCAAGTCGCTCTACGACCTCGCGAAGCCGCTGCGTCCGTACAAGGCGCCGTTCTCGCACAAGATCGACTTCATCTGGTTCGAGCTCTGGCACCACGAGGGCCGGCGCGCGCGCCACGCGGCCGCGATGATGGCGCCCGACTACACGCACTGGCACGGCACCTACGACCTCGCGAAGAACTTCTACAGCGAATACATCCCCGAGCTGAACGAGCTCGCCGAGCACGCGATGCAGTCGAACGACGCGGCCAAGATCGAAGGCGCCAAGAAGCTGAAGGCCATGATCGACAAGGTCATGAACTCCGAGAACCACAAGTGGGCTCTCGACAAGATGGATCCGGCCGAGAAGGCCAAGCGCGACAAGGCGCGGGCCGAGTTCTTGAACCGCTACAAGAAGTGACTGTTACAAAAAGTGTCGGAGCGATGCGCGAACGACTGCAGCTGACCGAGGAAGACGGACTGAGGGCTCTCGAGGACCACGCTCGAGACAAGGCGGCGTTCGCGCGCGCGAAGTACGGCGGCACGATCGGCTTCGAGGAAATGCGCGCGATCCTCGAAGATCCCGAGGTCGTTCGCTTCCAGACCGAGCTGCGGTTCGACGGCCAGCTGTTGCCCGGGGAGTTCGCCCATCTCGAAGCGCGTGGGGATCGCGCCTCGGAGGGCTACTCCCTGTTCGTGCATCCGTCGTTCGCGCAGCGGCCGGACGTCCTGCCGATGCTGATCGCCTACCACCTCGTCCGCGTGAACTACGGCGACATGGCGACGACCGACGCCGCGGAACTCTTCGGATCGACGCTGCTCGGGATCGATCGCGAGGAGTACTACGCGGCGCTGTGCGGCTTCTCGGACGCTTTGGCGTGAACGACGGCGGCGGGCAGCCAAACGCCGACGAGTAGCCAACACGCCCCCAGCCAGTGCTCGAGTAGACGGTCCATACTCGAGCGCAGATGGTGCCGCAGATCCGTCTCGGGGGAGGCGAGGAACGGCACGAACAGGAAGAGCCAGCCGATCACGAGGAACGCCGCGAGTGCCGGACTCGGGCATCGCGCCGTGTATCGACGCGGCACGAGTGCGAGCAGGAAGACCAGCCCGAACACGAGACCCATCCGCCGAACCATGAACATGTACTGGAGATGCCCGACGAGGATCGTCGGCAGGTCGCGCAGGCGCTCGAGGATGCGGTCGGTCCCGGACAAGTAGGCAGACAGCGCGTCGCCGTTCGGGATCGAGGAACGAAGCGCCGCCGCGACGAGGAACGCGACGATCGGCAACGCCAACAGGATCGCGATCGGCACGGCCGCGTGTCGATCGCGTCGATCCAGCCAGGTCTTCGATCCGATCGCGGCGCTGGCGACGACGAGCACGCCAGCCCACAGCACCGCCCTCGGCGATTCGCGGCTCGTCAACCGGAAGTAGAGCGGCAGCCACGTCAGCGCACCGACCGCCCACCCGACGACGATCGGCACGAACTCGCGCCGCTTCCCGAACCCCCAAACCGCCGCCGCCGCGATCGGGGCGTAGAACAGACCTTCGGGCTTCACGAGGACGACGAGCGCCGCACCGGCGAACAGGAGCAGCCGATCCTTCGCGAGCATGCCGGCCGCGAGCGCCGTCACGCAGAAGCAGACGAAGAAATCGCCGAATCCCGAGTCGACGCTGCCCATCGTCGAGTCCGTGAGCATCGGAGTGACGCCGAAACACACCGCGAACAGCGGGACCCAGGTCGCCGCGACGGTGCGTCGCAGCGCGCTGGCGAAGGTCACCAGCATCGTGACGTACAGCAGTGGAAACACCAGGCGTCCCGCATCCGCGCCCAGGAGACGCATCGCGCTCGCGAGAGCGAGCGGCTGGGTCAGCGGGTACTCGCGCGTCTGCACGTAGACGGCGTCCTGCGTGAAGAACGTCTGCTGCAGCGTCGGCGCGTCGAAGAATACGCGCGCCCGCACGTCCCAGTAGTTCGCGCCATCCCAAGCGCGGGGCGGGGTCGCGACCGAACCGTACGCGACTGCAACGACCGCGATGCCGAGCACGACCAGCGCCGTGACCCACTGCCAGTTCCTGGCCACGTCACCGTAGTCGGGCGCAGGCGAAGTCGGCCACTGCCGAGCGAGGCCGAGCCCCACCAGGAGTGCAATCGGCAGCCACCCGGACCACACCGACACGTCGGTCGCGAGCAACCAGTGCGCGAGCAGCGCGAACAACGCGAACCCGGCTGTCACTCCGCGCGCGATCCACTCCGCGTGCTTCACCGCAGCTCCAACTCGACCCGGTCGCCGTAGCTCACGAGAATGAACACGCCTTCTCGGCCATCGAGACTGCCACGGGCGATGGGGCGACTCGCGAACTCGCGATCCCCGACTGCCACCCCATCCGTCCGGACACAGAGCCGTGGGTAGAGGATCGACGCCGCGAACTCGAACGCGCCGTGCGGCACGCCGCGGTAGAGCACGACGCCGTCCTCGGGGACACTGTCCAGGAGGAACTCGACGGCGTCCGCGCCCTGGTGATGGATCGTGTCCAGGTGAAACCGTGCGGGGCCGAGCTCGTGGTAGCGCTCGACCTGCTCGATGCGCTTCTGGATCGCGCCGCGCGGCAGCCGCACCAGAACGAGGCCGAGGTGGACGAGGAGTCCGATCCAGAGCAAGCGACGCCAGAGCACGGTCTCCTTGTACCGACGCCCCCGAGCGAAGTCCAAGTCCGCCGGACTCGGGGTTGCACCCTCAGACAATTCGTCTTAGGGTCGTACTCAGACACCACGTCTGAGGAACGCGATGACACCAGACACCCCCAACGTGACGGAAGCGGAGCTCGCCGTGCTCCAGGTCCTGTGGTCCACCGGACTCGCGACGATCCGCGAGATCCGCGACGAGCTCTACCCCGGCGGCGGGACTTCGGAGTACGCGACCGTGCAGAAGCTCCTGGAGCGCCTCGAGGCGAAGCAGCTCGTGAAGCGTTCGCGGCGCGCGGTTCCCCATACGTTCTCGCCCAGGGTGGGACGCGACGATCTCGTCGGGCAGCGGCTCGACGACCTGGCGGACGCGCTGTGTGACGGATCCTTCGCCCCCATCGTCAGCCATCTCGTGAAGCGCCGCGGACTCAAGGCGGCCGAGCGGGAAGAACTACAGGAGCTGATCGATCGTGTCCTGAAACCGGCCAAGGGCCGCCAGCGCCGGGGAGCCGATCGATGACGGACTGGGTCTCCTGGGGCGCTTCCTCACTCGTCATCGCGACCGCGCTCGGCGCCGCGGGGTGGCTCACGGCCAGGCGCGGCCATCCGACGATCGGCCACGCGCTGATCGCCTTGGCCCTGCTCGAACTCGTGACTCCGCCGCTGTGGAGCATCCCCTTGTTTCCCACGGTACCGGTGATCATCGAACCGGGTGCGGCCTTCCGCGCCGCGGCCGATGTCGTCTTGCCACACTCGACCGGATCGGTCGACCCGGCGGCGGTCGCGTGGACGAGCTGGATCGCGCTCGCGTGGCTGCTCGGCACGCTCGTCACCCTGTCGGTTCACACGTCGCGATTCCTGCGGCTCGGGCGCCGCGTCGCGTCGATGCGCCCCGCCCCCGCCGCGATCACGAGCGAGCTCGACGTGCTCGCCCGGCGGCTCGGGCTACGTCGCGCACCCGCGGCCCGGGTCGTCGAAGCGAACGTCGCGCCGATGATCTGCCCGACGACCCGCGGCCTGCGACTCGTCCTGCCCGCGCGACTCCTCGCGACGCTCTCACCCGAAGCCCGCACGACCGTCTTGATCCACGAACTCGCGCACGTGCGACGCGGCGACTGGGCGGTCCGCTTCCTGGAGACCGCGGCCGTCGCCGTCTGGTGGTGGATGCCGCTCGTCTTCTGGCTGCGTCGGGAGCTTCGGCGCACGGAGGAACTGTGCTGTGACGCGTGGGTCGCGAGCGAGATGCCGCGCGCACGCGAAAGCTATGCCGAAGCCCTCGTCGCGACCACGGCGCTCGTCGAGCGCGTGCCATCGCCGGCGAGCGGACTCGGACCTGTCGAAGAACTGGAACAGAGGATCGAAATGCTGCAGAACCCTTCGCCGCGCACGATCGGCCGCGCCGGCCGCGTCGCTCTCCTGGCCGTCTTGGTCGGAGTCCTTCCCGTCGTCGCCTGCCACTCCCCCGCCGAAGTGTCCGTCGCCGCACCGAGCAACGACGACCGGCACGCGTTCGTCATGGGCGCGGTCGAAGAAGATCGACGTATCGACGTCACCGCGGGAGACTGCACGGTGCTCGACGCGCTGAGCGCCGCGAAGACCACCGCGGACGCCGACCGCTCGCGCGTCGTTCTCGTCCGCCCGGAGCACGAGGGCTCGCCCGTGCTGCTCACGATCGACGTCGAATCGATGCTTCGCACCGGAGCGACGGAGCGCAACGTGCTGCTGCAACCGCGCGATATCGTCTACGTCGCACGGCACTCCGACCGGAACCCGATGCTCGACGCCTCCCAGTTCACGCGACCGCTGATCAACAAGTCGACGATCGAGAAGGGTGACGACGTCCGCTGCTTGGTCGAGCCGTCCCTGACCGAACGGTCGGGAATGGAGTTACTCGAAGAACTCAAACGGCCACAGCGGATCGGCGAGGAAGGCACGATCTTGGTGCCCTACGTCGGCTCGCTGAAGGTCGACGGGTTGACCACCACTGCGGCGACCGAGCTGATCAACGAACGACTCGGCGAGTTCTTCGCAATCGACCTGCACGTGCAGGTACGGGCCAGCGAAGCACGCTGAGCGCGGGCGCGATCACCGGGAGGAGCCGGCGCGCGCCCGAGTCGCGGCTGAAAACCGACCTCAGGCCTCGGCGGCCATACGCGACGCGCCGTCCGCGTCGTTGCCCGGCGCCTTCTTGAGGATGCCGTTGTCCGCGGCGCGGACCTTCGACTTCGCACGGGGCTTCCGCTGCGCGAGCAGTTCGGCGCGAAGCATTTCCTCGAGGGTCCGGTCGCGCTCTTCCGAGCTCGCTTCGATCTGCTTCTCGAGGGCCGCGGCTTCGTCCGAACTCTGGCACAGCATGCGCTGGGCCTGGTCGCTCGAGCTGTAGAAGCGGGCACCGCCCATCACCGGGCAGAGCAGCGTGCCGTCGGCAGCCTTGATCGCGGCGCCGTCCGGCACCTCGAGCCAATCGCCGCGGGAGATCTGCGCGTCCCGCTCTGACCAGCGGTCGCGGACTTCCGGCTCGATCGGCCGGGTGTCGTCGAGGAGGTAGGTCGGGGTGACGTCGTAGTGACGGCACAGCGACTCCAGCATCGGGAGTGTCGGGAGAGAACGGCCCTGCTCGAGGTGGGACATCGTCGCAGGACGAACACCCAGCTTCTTGGCCGTGACGCCTTGCGGCTCACGCTTGAAGCGGGTGCGGAGATAGAACAGCTTGAGGTGCAGTCGCCGCATGAGGGGGATCCTGAGGGCGGGGAGGGATGGGAGGAGATTGGGGATGAAGAGAACGCGGGAAGGGAGCGAGGGTGGTTCGTAGGAACGTAACCCAGTCCGGGAATCCGTCAAACCGGGCCTCGCTCTGCGAACAGTCCGTTGCGGTCCGTCGCAGTGGAGGAAGTAGCAGGAGTCGTGAGCGGGTACGGCCGATAGCATCGGACCGTCACGTCGCCGTGCTGGACTAGCGGTCGACCCGAAAAAAGTTGCCCGACGGTCGAGAAAATTGCACATCGCGCAGGCCGACCGCGCACGTCCGGCACCTGGCCCGCAGAATGGCCCCGATGCCTCGAATCGTGATCTGCGCCACGAGCTGGCCACCGGAGACCACTGCCGCGCTGGCCGCGAAAGTCGGAGCTCCCGTCGCCACGGAGGGTTGCGACTACGACGGCATGTTGGAGCGAGGTCCGGACGGCGGGCTGCAGCTCGCCGTTCGGGACGGAGGCCGCCCGCTGCGAGTCGATTTGTCCTCCGCCCGACCGCGCGCGGACGACCTCTTGGTCCGCGCGATCGGCAAGGGCCGCGGCGTGCAGACGGTGTTCGACGCGACGGCCGGACTCGGGCGAGATTCCTGGACCATGACACAGGCCGGATTGGACGTAACCGCCTGCGAGCGCCTGCCATGGCTCGCGGAGCTGCTGAGGGACGGGCTCCGGCGGGCGGGGACCGAGGCCGTAGAAGTCGTCGCGGGCGAGGCGATCGAACGGCTCGCAGAACTCACGTCCCCAGTCGATGCCGTCTACCTCGACCCGATGTTCGCCGCCCACTCGAAGAGCGCCCTCCCGAAGCGCGAACTCCAGCTGCTCCGCACCCTGTGCGGCGCCGGCGACGACGCAGGTGTAGAGCTACTCGACGCAGCCCGGCACTCCGCGCGTCGACGCGTCGTGGTCAAGCGGCGACCGAGCGCGCCCCCACTCGGCGGGGTCCCGGCGAGCAGCTCGCTGCAGGGCAACCGCGTGCGGTTCGACCTCTACACGCCGCTCGCGTAGGCCAGCGCCACGAACTCGTCCCGCTGCACACGCTCGGCGGGATCGCCCGGAACGCGATGCTCGATCGCTTCGACTTCGTGCGGACGCATGCCGGACAGCACGAGCGGCCCGCACCCGTTCCAGACCGCGAGGACGGAATCCAACGCTGCCGCGAGCTCGTGGCCGGCGAGGTTGGCGACGACGGCGTCGACACGCGCGCCGAGCGCCTCCGCCCCGCCCACGCACACGTGCGCCGCCGGCAGCAGCTCCCTCGTCGCGCGCACCGACGGCTCGTCGATGTCGCACGCGTGGATCGTCGCGACGCCACGGGCCGCCGCGTAGGCGGCCAGAACACCCGACCCGCAACCGACGTCCGCGAACGATTCAATCCCGGACGTCCAGACCGCGTCCATCGCGAGCAGCGCGGCTTGCGTGCTGCCGTGCTCCCCGCTGCCGAACGCGCCGCCTCGCGGCACGACGATCGTCGTGCCGACGAAGTCCGGCGGCTGCGCGACCCAGGGCGGCCGCACGAGGATCGCATCCCCGACGAGAATCGCCCGGTCGTCCTCGAGCCCGGTCGGCATGCTCTCCGGCACGGGCAGCTCCTCGACCTCGACACCGTCGAACGTCGCGTCGAACGAATCCGCGACGACCGAGAGCTCGACTTCGCCCGCCCGCTCGACGACCGCAGTGACGTCGTAGCGGATCAGGCACACGTCGAGCGCGCGGGCCAGCGCATCCGGAGCTCCCCGCAGCGCGATCCGGAGTTCCGTCAAGACTCAGAAGCGCAGGTCGCCCTGCACGTAGAAGAAGTGCGCCAGATCGTCGTCGCCGTTTGCGTCGATCGCGCCCGCACCCGGGATGAACAGACTGAAGCCGACCTGCACCGACGTCTTCGCGGGCGCGTGGTCGAAACGGTGCGTGTAGATGACGTCGAGTTCATTGCCCATCGTGTTCGAGATCCCGGGCGCGCCCGCCGACAGCGTCGCGTTCGGACCGCGGAAGGCGTCGCCTTCCTCGAACGTCCGAAAGTAGTGCCAGGATACGGCGAGATCGCTGTTCTCGGTCGTATCGGTCCGCCACTCGCCCATGAAATGCATCATGTTCTCCCAGAACGCGAAGTCGATGATGCCCCACACGCCGTGCGCGGTCGGGAAGAGGTTGTCGAACCGTTCGTTGTCCGACGAGTTCGGATCGTTGCCGGATGCCAGGTTGACCTCGAGCCGCGCCGTCGAGGGCGAATCGTCGAATCGCTGGAGCACGTGCGCGTGGGCCGCGAACGTCTCTCCGATCGGGATATCGGCACCGTCCTGCTCGCCGACCTGCGTCGCGACCTCGGTACCGAACTCGAGGTTTCCGAACTGTCGAATCCATCGTGAGCCGAGGGTCGTCCGATTCGCGGTCCCTCCGGCAGCCGTCTCCTCCGTGTTGACGAAGATCACGTAGAGATCCAGTTCGCTCACATCGGTGAAGTGGGTCGCCTGCCCGCCGACGACGAACGCGTCCCCGAAGTTCGTGGAGACGCCGCTCTCGTCGATCTGGAACACGTAGGCATCGATCCGCCACGTCTCGTCGTCGAGGTCCCAGGTCTGACGAATGCCGTCGAACGACCGCCCCTGATTCAGCCATTCGAGCGAGCCGATCAGGCGTTGATCCCCGAGGTTGATCGTCTGGCGACCGATCTTCGTCGTCCCACCGAGGCCGGGCACGTCCGCGAGCTTCACGTAGCCCTGGTGGAGGTCGAAGCCGTCGGCCGAAGCATCGATCGTGCTCGTCTCCTCACCCCACAGCCGGACGTCCTGGAGCTGGAAGAACGCCGAGAGCTGCTCGTCGATGTCGATGTCGAAACCGAGACGCGCACGCTGCAGGAAGAAGTCCGCGTCGTCGGCTCGACTCGTCGACAGGTCGTAGTTGTGCCGGTTCTCGAAGCGCAGCCGGTATTGACCGGAGACCTCGAGCTTGCGCGCGCCGGGAATGATCACGCGGCCGGTGTCCTGGATCGGCTCGGACGGCGCGTCCTGTGCGAATGCCAGGGTCGTGAGGAAAGGAACGCAACACAGAAGAGGGCGGACCTCGCGCATATGCCTTTTCGCCTCGATAGGGTGGATTGGAATACCACGCAATCATCGGGCCAGTCTGCCAATGACATTGGCGCGCCCCGGAACGGCAATGAGCCTCGCAATGGCTCGCACCGCCGAGAGCCGAGACTCGCGAATCCGAGAGCTTGCCGAGAGGAGGTCCGGCGACTGGCAGGCGATCGAAAACGGCCGAGCCACGTCCGCCGTGCTGCGACTCGCACTCGACCGCTCCGAGAACGAGTCGACGCGGCCGAGCGCTCGGATCCGGCACGTGGGACTGCGCGGGAGCGCGTTCCGATGGCGGCGGAGCGCAGACCCCGCCGGAATCGCATGTCCCGTCGCGCGCCTGGAACGCTTTTCGTTAGGGGACAGTCATCATGACCACTCACGAAACGAAGTCGGCCTGGGACACCCTCACCGCGCGCGAATTGATGCAGACCGAGATCGTCGCGATCTCGGCTCGCGCGCCGCTGACGGATGTCGAGAAGCTCCTGGGCGAGCATCGCATCGGCGGCGTGCCGGTCACGAACGAAGCCGGTCAGGTCGTCGGCGTGCTTTCCATGCGCGACCTCGTCGAGCACTGGGCGGACAACCCGGATTCCCACCCGAACCAGCGAGCCGACAACGACGCCACGTCGGAAACCGACGCGGACTACGTCGCCGGCGACATCATGAACGACGAAGTGTTCACGGTCGACGCGAACGCAACCGCGCGCGAAGTCGCCCGTGAAATGACCCAGCGGCACGTGCATCGACTGCTCGTGAAGGATCACGACAAGCACGTCGGCCTGGTCACCGCTTTCGACATCCTGCAGCACGTCGTCGACGGCGTGTGACCGAGAACCCAACGAGGAGCATCGTGGACAAGCCCACCATCATCGTGCCGACGGACCTGTCGGCGTGTGCCAACTCGGCGTTGCCGCCGGCGCTCGCGATGGCGCGCGCCCTCGACGCCGAGATTCTCTTCCTGCACGTCGCGGAACTGCCGTTCAACTACGCGGGCTTCGGCCTGAGCGCGGACGCGCTCGTGACGATGCAGCAGGACATCCAGGAGACCGTCGACAGGGAGCTCGACGCGCTGAAGCAGCAGTGCGAGGGCATCGTCACTCGTGACGAAACCCGGCCCGGCAACGCGGCACTGGAGATCGTCGCGGTCGCAGAACGCGAGAACGCCGCGATGATCATCATGGCGACGCACGGGTACACTGGTCTGCGGCGCTGGTGGCTCGGCAGCACGACCGACCGCGTGCTGCGGACCGCGCCGTGCCAGGTGCTCTCGGTGCGGCCGCCCGAAGACGGCGAGGAGCTGCCGCGGACGTTCCGCAAGATCCTCGTGCCGACCGACTTCTCGGACGACGCGCAGACGGCGCTCCCGATCGCCCTCGACCTGGCCGAACGCCAGAACGACGCCGAGATCGTCCTCGTCCACGTCGAGACCCCGAACGACTACGTCGCGTTCGACGTCGCGCTGACGACGAAGTCGGAGTACCACGACCAGCTGGCCGCGAAGCTCCAAGAGATGCGTGACGAGATCGGCGATCGCGTGACGTGCCGCACCCAGCTGCTGCACGGCGATGTCGAGACGGAACTGTCCGAGCTCGCAGCGCGCGAGAAGGCCGACCTGATCGTGATCTCGAGCCACGGCCGCACGGGCGCACGCCGGCTCGTCCTCGGCAGCAACACCGCGCGCCTCGCGTGTGCGGCGCCGTGCCCGGTGCTGACCGTGCGCGCCGAGGTGATGGCGGAGACCTAGTCCGCAGGCTCGTCACCGAGCAGAGCCGCGAGGATCTGCTCGGGCTCGACCATCCGGCCGGCGCCGTCGTAGCCTTCGGCGAGATGACCCTCGACGGGGCCGAGCACTTCGAAGCCGCGGTCACGGAGCGTCGCGACGTTGCGCTGCACGGCCGTGTCGCGCCACATCGCGTCGTTCATCGCGGGGCAGATCACACGACGGGATTCACAGACGACCGCGGCGAGACACACGGCGTCACTGCACGCGCCCGCTGCGAGCCGCGCGAGCAATCCGGCGGTCGCCGGAGCGATGACGAAGCAGTCCGCCTTCGGCGCGACGATGTGCGGCACCGAACCGTCGACATCGACCTGCGTCGACGTCAGGATCGCGGGCTTGCCGGTGAGACCCTCGAACGTGCGCGCGCCGATGAACTGCAGCGCGCCGGGCGTGAGCGCAGCGCGCACTTCTACACCGCGCTGCACGAGCTGGCTCGCGAGCGCCGCGGCCTTGAACGCGGCGATCCCGCCGCCGACGCCGAGCAGGACGCTGCGCACCGCGGTCACAGACCGATCAGCTCCTGGACCTCTGCAATCGCCTTCTCGAGGTCCTCGTTGACGACGACGTGGTCGTAGAGCGACTGGGCTTCCATCTCGCGCGCCGCGATCTCGAGACGGCGGGCGATCTCCTCGGCGTTGTCGGTGCCGCGCGCCTTCAACCGCCTTTCGATCTCATCGAGGCTCGGCGGCGCGATGAATACGTACTTCGCATCCAGGTCGGCGTCGCGGAGCTGCTGCGTGCCCTGCACTTCGATCTCGAGAATGAACACGCGCCCGGCTTCGCGCGCCGTCACCATCGGCGCGGCGAGCGTGCCGTAGTGGTTGCCGCTGTACGTCGCGTGTTCGACGAACTCCCCCGCCGCGACGCGGCGCTCGAAGTCGTCCTTGGTCAGAAAGTGGTAGTCGACGCCGTCGACCTCGTGCTCGCGCTTTGGGCGCGTGGTCGCGGATACCGAGAATTCGACGCGCGGATCCTTCTTGAGCTCGCGGCAGACCGAAGTCTTGCCCGCGCCCGAAGGGCCCGACATCACGACGACTCGTCCTTGCGTGGTTGCCATGCTCACAGCCGGGGTCTCACTCGAGATTGGCAGCTTGTTCCTTCAACTTGTCGACGGAGGACTTCATCGCGACGACGCTGTGCGCGACGCGGACGTCCGGAGACTTGCTGCCGAGAGTGTTCACCTCGCGCAGGATCTCCTGCAACAGAAACTCGACGTCGCGGCCAACCGGCCCTCCGCCCGACATCTTCTCGCGCGTTCGCGCGATGTGCGCAGCGAGCCGCTGCATCTCTTCGGCGACGTCGACCTTATCCGCGAACAGCGCGACCTCGCGGATCACGTGCTCGGGCTCAAGCTGCGTCGCGTGCTGATCCAAGAACTCGTTGACGCGCGCGAGCAGGTTCGCGCGGTGCTCGGTGACGATCTCGGGCACGCGCTCCTGGACGGAAGCGAGCTCCGTCGCGAGCTCACCGAGGTGGTCGTGCATCGCCCCGAGCGTCTCCGCGCCCTCTTCGACGCGGTGCTCCACCAGTCGATCGAGAGCGTCGTCGAACAGCGCGGCGAGCTCTTCCGACGGCTCCCACGAGGTGCGCGACCGGTCCGACGACGCTGACGACACGACGCCGGGAATCGACAGCACGTCTCGCAGCTCGGGCCCTTCCACCCCGGTCGCCGCGGAGAGTTCGCGCAGGCGCTTGGCCGCCGCGGCGAACGCCTCCGCGTCGACGCTCTGCTCGACGCGCCGCACGGGTTCGACGACGTCGATCGCGACCTGGACCGTGCCGCGCTTGAAGCGGTCACGAATGCGCTTCTCGATCGCCGTCTCGAGCCCCAGACATTCCGGGGCCATGCGGTAGCGGATCGTCAGACCCTTGCCGTTGACGGAGCGGAACTCGACGGTCACACGCCCGAGCTCACACGCTCCGGTCGAGCTCCCGGAGCCGGTCATTCCGTGGACGGCTCGCGCGGGCATCGCTGCGGACTACCCGAGGTGCCAGACCGTGTGCAGCAGCAGCGCGCTGCCGAGGAAGATGCCGGCCAGCAGGAACGTGAACTTGTTGATGCCGCCCGACTTCACGCCGAACGTCTCCGCGCCGACGCCGCCGAAGGCTTCGGCCAGGCCGCCGCCCTTACTCTCCTGCAGCAGGATCACGATGCTCATCAGCAGCGCGGACCCGAACAGCAGCACCCACAACACTAGTTTGATCGCGTACCACATACTGATTACTGGTCGAATTCGATGATCGGGATGAACGAGTCGGGCTTGAGGCTCGCGCCGCCGACCAGGGCTCCGTCGACATCCTCGATCGCCAAAAGGCCGCGGATGTTATCGGGCTTGACGCTTCCACCGTACAAGATTCGCGTCAGTTCCGCGGCTTCCGGTCCGAGCTTGTTGTGGATCCACTTGCGGATGAAGGCATGGGCCTCGCCGGCCTGCTCCGGGGTGGCGACCTCGCCCGTGCCGATCGCCCAGACCGGCTCGTAGGCGATCGTGACCCGGCGCATCTCCTCCGGCTGGACGTCGCAGAGGCCGGCGTCGAGCTGGCGACGCAGGAGCCGCTCGGTGCGGTTCGCCTGGCGCTCCTCGAGCTTCTCGCCGACGCAGAGGATCGGCAGGAGGGCCTCGTCGAGGGCCTTCCGGACCTTCCGGCCCGACCAGTCGTTCGGCTCGCGGAAGATGTGGCGGCGCTCGGAGTGGCCGATCAGGACCCGGTCCGCGCCGACCTCGCGCAGCATGTTGGCGCTGGTCTCGCCCGTGTAGGCCCCCTCGGACTCGAAGTGGAAGTTCTGCGCGCCGATCCCGAGCGGCGAGCCCTGGGCCACCGCGGACACGTCGGCGAGATAGACGGACGGCGCGAAGATCGCGACTTCCCGGTCGTTCCCGTCGCCGAGTCGACCCTTGATCGTCTTGATGAGGTCGAGCGCGTGGGACCGGTCGAGGTTCATCTTCCAGTTGCCGGCAATGTAGGGTTTGCGCCCGTCCATCTACGTTCCTTCCGTTTTCCGTGCGGCGCCGACGCTCAACTCGAGCTCCGGCCGAATGATGGTCCGTCCGAGTAGGGGCGCCCAGCGCTCGAACTCGGTCATCAAAGCTGAGAACTCGTCCGGGCGCAGCGCCTGATCCGCGTCGCACCGGGCCGATTCCGGATTCGGGTGCACTTCGATCAGCAGCCCATCGGCACCGGCGGCGAGGGCCGCCCGCGCCATCGCGGGGACGAGTGCCGCCCGTCCGGTGGCATGGCTCGGATCGACGACCACGGGGGCGCCGGTGCGGGCCTTGAGGACCGGCACCGCCGCCAGGTCGAGCAGGTTGCGCGTCGCGGGGTCGAAGCCGCGCACGCCGCGCTCGCAGAGGATCACCTGCTCGTTGCCCTCGCGGTAGACGTACTCGGCCGCGAACAGCAGCTCATCGACCGTCGCCGCGTTGCCCCGCTTCAGCAGGACGGGTCGGCCGGAGCGGCCGACCTCGCGCAGCAGCGGGAAGTTCTGCATGCTGCGCGAGCCGATCTGCAGCAGCTCCGCGTGCTCCGCAACGATCGCAACGTCGCGCGGATCCATCACTTCCGTCACGACCGGCAGCCCGGTCTCGCGCGACGCCTCGCGCAGGAGCTCCAGGCCGGCCACGCCGAGCCCCTGGAACGAATCGGGCGACGTCCGCGGCTTGAAGGCTCCGCCGCGCAGCATCGAGGCCCCGGCCGACGCGACCGAACGAGCCGCCGAGAGCAGCTGGTCCCGATCCTCGACCGCGCACGGACCGGCCATGACGACGACCTGGTCCGGGCCGAAATGTACTCCGCCGGAAATCGCGATTGTCTGAGTCGTTGGGGTCACCGCAGGCGGCGTCTGCGCACCGTGGAGGGGGCCAGTAGAGCGGGAAGCGTAGGATGCAATCCTGGGGGGGTCAAACAATTGCGGGCACGGGTCTCGGGTCATGAGAAACGTGGGCGGGGCCCGGGTCACCACCGCGCAGGCGCAGGCGCAAGCGCACGCGCAGTGGTGCCCGTAGCCCCTGACCCGCGACTCGTGCCCCCTGGCCCGTGCCCCGAATCCAGCGCTGCAGCCCCCTTACCAGTTCAGAACGGACATGTAGTCCTGCACTGCCTGCGCCCCCGGAGCGAGCAGGAACACCACCGGACTCGTGAACGAAGTGAACGGGATCGCGGACGGGATGATCATCCCGTCGAAGCGGATGAACGTCCCCGGCGGCGCGAGCGGGTCGGGGATGATCAGGTTCGTCGCGAGGACGCCCCAGACCTGGCCGGCGACGTCATGCGTCTCGAGGTCATTGATGAAGCTGCCGAGATTGCCGAGATGGCCCGCCTTGTTGCGGTCGTAGAACTCGGAGCACACGACCGGCAGACCGAGCTGCTGCCCCATCGCCGCGTTCTGCGCGACGACTTGGCCGAACGACGGCTGCGCGTCGTAGCAGTGGAACGACAGGTAGGTCTGCTTGACGCCGTTCTGCACGAGCGTGTTGTAGTTCTGCAGCGTCATCGCGTTGTTCGCGAAGCCGACGGTCATCTCCGGGAACGGGGCACCCGGGGTCTGGTGCGCCAGCTGCAGACGCTGGTAGGTCATCCGGAAGAGTTCCATCTGCTGCGCGAAGATCAGGTTGCAGCAGTCGTTCTCGTTGAAGAGGTCGTAGGAGCCGAACGCGCGCTTGCCGTCCGGGTCGGTCGCGAAGAAGTTGCCGATCGCGTCGACGTAGTCCTGACACTTCTGCTGGAGGTTGTTCGGCCAGGTCGACATGACGCCGTTGTAGGGCGCCTCGAACAGGCTGTTGCCCGGGAAGTCGTGGAGGACCATCTGCCACGGTTCGCCGAAGCTCAGGACGGTCTGGTACGGCACGTTCGACACGCTGAGCGTGTAGGTCGACGCGACGTTCTGGATCGTCATGTGCAAGTTGGCGTCGTACGACACGGTGTTCGGGTCGACCGCGAGATACAGCGGCACGAACACGTTCGACGTCGTGTTCCACATCACGAACGTGATGACGATCCGGTTCTGTACGCAGGCCTTGGCGAGCGTCTTGAGGTTCGCCATGTAGTCGGCCGGATTGACCAGCCAGCCGTAGAACGACGGGAAGATCCGGATGCAGTTGACGCGCGCCTTCTCGATCTGCGAGATCTCGGCGTAGGTCTGCGTCGCGCTGAACGCGCCATCGAGCGACACGTTGTTCGCGGTCAGCATGTTGAGCGCATTGCTGATGCCCAGCGTCGTGCTCGGGAAGTAGTTCGTGCCCTTGAACTCGGCCGGCTTGGGTCGGCTACCGATGCCCTGCGCGGACACCGAGGTCCCGAGGCCGAGAACACATGCGAACACGAGTGCCAGGAGCGGCACGCGGCGCAGTCTTTCCATCCGTGGGTTCATTCGTCTCGTCTTCAGGGCAGTAGGGGCGTGGCGTGGGAACCTCCCGCCCGGAACCGTCCGGGGACGGAGCCGTCAGATCGGGCCGAAGGTCAGGAATCGTATCTCGGTGTGGAAAAGTGGACAAGTCCGGACATCTGCCCGAACCACCGCCGATGCACGGGTTTGCATCGCTTCTGATGCGGAAGACAGCATGCCACGGTAAGCACCGGGACAGGATCGCGGCGTGCCGCGGGCGCTCCATTCCGAGACGAAGCGGCAGGTCCCTTCGATCCGCAGTCGGGGTTCGGCAACAGCCGGAGCGACGCGGACGCCGCGTCGTCCCCATTCTCCTCAAGCAGCGCAAGCCCGCTCTCGATGACATGGGCTAGATGGCAACGCAGACGACGCGCGATCACGATCTGTTCGAACTGTTCGCCGAGTACTCGGGGAGCGACGTCGACGAGATCCGCCAGATGGCCGCCTACTACGGCAACATCAACCTCATCGAATGGGCGGAGTGCGGCGGCACGACGTGGGAGGAGCGAGCACGGCAGTTCTACGAACGCGCCGACGGCTACGTCTTCGACCTGATCCAAGCCAACCGCTCCAGGGACAACGTGCGCTCGATCTACGAGCGCTTCGGTCACTGGCAGTGGCTCGTCGAGAGCGGGCCGGAGGTGCTCGAGTTCGGCGGCGGTCTCGGGCTGACGTGCTCGCTGTTCCGCGGACTGGGACGGCGCGTCACGTACGTCGATCTCGACACCGTCGTGTCGCGATTCGCGCGGTGGTACTTCGAGCGCACGAACCAGACCGACATCGAGATGTGGATCACGCCGCAGGAGCAGCTCGTGCTGCCCGAGGGGCGCCAGTGGGACTTCGTGTTCTCCGACTCCGTCATCGAGCACGTCCCGGACCCGGCGGCGACGGTCGATCGGCTCGCGCACGCGGTGCGCCCCGGCGGCACGCTCTACATGATCATCGACGCGCACAACGTGAACGCGGACTTCCCGATGCATCGCCACGTGTACCTGCAGGAGTTGCTCGAGGGCTCCGAACTGCTGCGCTCGATGGAGCACGTCAAGCACGACGGCGACGGGCTCAACGCGTTCCGCCGGCCGAGCTGAGAAACCGAGGTGCGCTGCGGGGCTATGATGCCCGCATGAGGCTCGCCCTGGGATGCCTGATCGTCGCGGCTGCGCTGCTCGCCCCCGCGGCGGCGCAGAGCACGTGGCGCGTCGAGGGCATCGTGGTCGACGAAACCGGCGAACCCGTGCCCCTCGCGAAGCTCCACGTCGAGGTCCGTCGACCGGTGCAGGCACACGTCGCACCGCTGCTCCGCCGGTCGCCGCTCCCCCACTCGTGGACGGCGAAGGACGGTAGATTCGGACTGCTGTTCCAGATCGACCACCTCGCGCTCGCGAGACACCCGACGACTCGTCTGCAGCTCGTCGTCGAGCGCGACGGGCATCGCTCCTGGTTCGAACAGCTCCCGACGGATCTGCGGAAGTGGAGAGCCGGCACGATTCGCCTCCCGAAGACCAGCGACGACGAGCGAACGACGCTGCGCGTTCGGCCGGCCATCCCGGGCAGCGTCGTGCTCGTCAAGCACTCGAAGGGCATCCTCGACTCGGCGCTCGCCGACGAACTCGCGTTCACCCGCGCCTACCCGCTCCCGGCCCACGGCGTCGTCCGATTCGACACGCCGGTAGGACCCGACTTTTCGGTCACGACCCGGCTCGAGGCCGTCGTGATCGCGCCGGGGTTCAGCGGCACGCACGCCTTCCCGCTCGGTAAGGACTCCACGATCGAACTCGGCGACGGCTGGGAGAACGCGTCGTCCGGCGTCGCGCGGACGGACGGCAGACCCGTGACCGGACTCCGCATGCTGCACCGCTGTCCCGACGGTGAGGTCCGCTGGTTTCCGATGCGCGACGGCGTGCTGCGGTTCGACGCGCTGACACGAGCGATCGCGGTCACGGCCGACGGCTGCCGCATCGCGCCGGTCCCGGGCCACGGCTACGCCTGCAAGCTCGAGCCGCTCACCGCGAACACCGAATCGCGCGAGCGGAAACTCGTCGACGAACTCGGCTTCGCGCGCGACGGCGTGCACGTTCGCCGTCTGCCGTTCGAACTGTGGCCGTGGCACACGCGACTCGATCGACGCTACCGACGCATCCCCGCCGAGGTCTCCGACGAACGCGGCGTCGTGACGTTGCCGCCCCTGGATCCGGCGGTGCCGAGCTTCGTCTTGTTCGAACGCGACGGCAGTGAGCCGCGTGCGTTCATCGAGGTGCCGGACGGAACGATCGAGATCCGGTCCCAGAAGTTCGCGGCGCTGCACCTCGAAGTCACGACCGGAGACGGGTCGCCGCCACCCCACGGCGTGCCGGTGTCCGTCGAGTATCTGAGCGGACGTCTCCCGCGATGGGGCAAGCCCCCGCCTCCGATCCTCCCCGACTGGCTCGAACCGGTCGCCGCGTTCGGCTGGACCGACCGACGCGGGCAAACCAAGCTGCGCGTGCCGCTGCGGAAGGGCGTCGAACTCGAGGTGTACGTGCTGTCGCCGGAGCGCATGCTCGCGTCGCACGACCTCGGTCTCGAAGTCGAAGAAGATCGACGTCTGAGCTTCGACCTGCAGGATCTGGTCGAAGCTCAGTTCCGCTAGCGGATCAGTTCGACGTCACGGTCTTTGCCCCGACGACGTCGGACACCAAGAGATCCATGCCGGTGAGGGACACAAACTGCCAGAGGAACACGGTCCCCGCGAGGTTCGGGTCGTTCGGCAGCGGCAGCTCGAATCCGAAGTAGTCACCGCCCGGGGACGGCTCGACCATGATCGGACCCGCGGTGCCCATCAGCTCCGTAAGCACCGGCGAGCCGTCGACATCGACGACTGGATCCGTTCCGTCCGCGCGCCGCTGCGCGAGCCACAGCCAGACCAGTCCGGTGGCCGCGCCGACGGCCGGGTCGGACTGGCGAATCGCACCCCCGAGGAACACGGACGGCTCCCCGATGACGAAGTCGCTGTTCGGGAACCCGTTGCGCATCTCGATCCCGTTCAGACCGATGCCCTCGCCGTAGCGAACGTTCGGTGTGAACGTCGTCGGTGCGGCGCCGGACGCGGACTCGAGCCGGTAGCGGACGCCGGGCTCGAGTGTTGTCGGCGTGTGCTTCTGTGGTGCCGTACTCGTTTGCGTCCCGTTGAACACGACCGAGTCGTCACGGGTGTCGACGATCTGGAACGGGCCTGCGGCACCATGGATTCTCAGAGGCCGGTTCGTCGCCGGGTAAGACTCGACCTGCCACGCCTCGGGGCTCGACATGACGGGGAACGGGCGAACACTCCACGTGCCCGCGTCGTTCCAGACGTTGAACGAAGTCAGCCCCCACCCCGGATCGAAGGTCAGGGCGAACCCCTCGCCGCCAAACACGGCATCGGACATCGGATGCAGCAACACCGGGCCATCGCCCAGCGACGCGAGCACCGTCGCGTCGACGGCGACCGCAAACGCAGCCTCGTCCGGCAGAAGAGAGAGCGGATCGTACGCCGCGATCAGCACCTCGGAATTCTGACGATCGAACACGGCCAGCTCCGCCCCATCGAACACGAGCTGCGTGATGTCGCGACCCGGCAGAGTCGTCTCGTCCAAGAACTGCAGATGCGGCGCCGTCGGAAGGATGAAGTGACTGACGATCTTGCCGGCATCGGACGGCTGATCGTACCCGTGGGAGACCAGGGTGAGTGGACCGTAGGACCGCACGCCGGCGACGTGACTCATCATCGTCGGCACCGTCGCGAGGCTCACAGCCGAACCGCCGTCGTCGAGGTATTCACCCCAGTTCATGAGGCCAGAACCGATCTCCACTTCCGCGCGGAATTCGCGGCCGAAGCGTCGATGGGCGGTGATCGAGTCGTACTCGACCGGGTCGTAACTCGACTGCGCAATCGCGTCGCCGCTCACGCCAGCGACGGCCAGGGCAGTCAGAACATTCCATACTTGCTTGGTCATGGTCGTACTCCTCAGAACAGACACGCGATGAGACGGATGATCGTGTAGCTGGCTTTGGCCTCCAGCAGCCACGCTCGCCACTCCTTCAGACGGTCGATATCCGCCTGCGGACAGCCGTCCGCCTGGTACTGGTTGATCATCTGGTCGACGACATCGATCTGGCGGCAGTACGCCTCCAGCTCGTTCTTCGCCCGACTGCACAGGGATCCGTCCGATGCCTGACCGCAGTGCACGAACTCGTGCAGCAGCACGGTTGCGAGTAGCGACTTCTTCACCTTCGCGGAGAGCTCGGTGTCATCGTTCGCCATGATGACGTCATCGCCCGTGAACGGCGGCGGAACGATGCCGTCGCCCTTCAAGTACCATTCGTTCAGATACATCCAGTTGCCTGGATCCGGTATCCATGCCGGCGGACCACCGCCGCCTCCGGCTGGCCGACCGTCCGGTACGGCGCCTGCGACCGGGCCCGCGATCAGAGTCGAGATCGTCAGAATCTGACCGGCCTCGAACTTCTTCTTCAGGGCCTTGGCTGCCGCCTTGTCGTACTTCGCCAGCTCTTCGATGGCCTCTTCGATCCGTTGCGAACGCTCGGAGCCCTCCGGCGGCGGGAAAGCAACCGAGGGTTGGGGTGTCGGTTCGTAGCCCTGCGGCAATTCGCCCTGGGCCTCCGCCAAGCTCGCGCACACGAGCACGGCACTCAGAAAGTGAGTTGTTCTGTTCATGGTTCCCGTGGAAAAACACGCGGGAGATGGAATGGCCGACGCCTGTCGTCGACCCACCTCGTAGTGGTAGGACGTCGATCGAGAGTTCCGGACCCGCCAACGGTCGGTTTCCGCAATGCCGGACCGAATCGACTCCATTGGGTGGCGCAATCACCGAGACCGCGCTACAGTCCGCCATAGTTCCGGGTTTCGGAAGTGAGGTGTGAATCCTCCGCGGACCCGCCGCTGTGAGTGCTGACGAACGTCGCGTGAGCCACTGGCCGAGCAATCGCTCGCCGGGAAGGTGCGACCAGTAGGACGAAGCGCAAGCCAGAAGACGGCCCGGGACACTGCAACCGTGGTTCTCCCGAGGTCTTGGAGGCATGCAAACACTCACTCCCGCATGCGCGCTGATGGCGTGTGCACTCTCGTTCGGCAGCGCCGTCGTCGCGCAGCCTAGCCTTCACGCGACGCAGGTCGTCGCTTCCGAAACGCACGGCGGTGCCGGCGGCGGCATCTTCGCGCCGACGAATGCGCTCGGCGCGCCGAGCGGCGGCGGTGCCGGCGCGGGCTCGACGCACGTGCACTCGCTCGGCGTCGGCGGCTCGCTGACGCTCGGGTTCGACGTCGTCATCACGGACGGACCCGGCGCGGACTTCCTCGTCGCCGAGAACCCGTTCTTTCAAGGCGGCACGAACTTCCAGTCGTTCGCGGAAGTCGCCTACGTCGAAGTCAGCTCGGACGGCATCCACTTCGCGCGTTTCCCTTCCGCCTACTACGGACCCGCGACGGATCCCGGCCCGTTCGGCTCCGTCATCGTCGGTGGCTACGAGAACCTCGCGGGTTCGACGCCGGCCTACCCGACGCCGCTCGTGCAGGACGCAGTCGCCGCGGGCGGTGACGCGTTCGACCTGAGCGACCTCGTGAACCACGGCCTCGTCTCGGCGGGCCTCGTCGACCTCGGCGCGATCCACGAGGTGCGCATCGTCGACGTCGAGGGCGGCGTCGATGTCGACTCTCGCGGCGTGGTGATCCGCGACTCGGGCTTCGGCAGTGCCGACATCGACGCGGTCACGGTGATCCACCACACGGGCAACGTCGACCCGAACGGCCCCCGCATCGACGTCGAGATCCCGGCCGACGGCCAGTTCTCGATCACGATCGAGGATCCGAACGGGCTACTCGACCTGATCAGCCTGCAGCTGTCGATCTACGGCCTCTCCGTGCCGCCGGGCGACATCCTCGCGGCGCTGTCCCCCACGCACCTCGACCCGACGAAGGTCTCGCTCGCCGTGACCGCTCCGTTGCCGGCCGATCTCCGCTTTCAGCTCGGAGTCTCGGTGATCGACGCGGGCGGACGCTACAGCAGCGACGTGCGTTCCCGTCCCGACGGTCTCTAGCGAACGAGGCGATCATGAGGACCAACGCACGCGCGCTGCTCGCGGCGCTGTCGATCGTCGTGTCGATTCCGGCGCAGGCTCCGCTGGCGCCGATCGGCGGTTTCGAAGAGGACGTGGTCTTCGAGGACTTCTCGAGTCCTTGGGGCATCACGGGCTTCGCGATCGGACTCGCGCCGACGGATCTCTACGTCACGAAGGACAACGAAGTTCGACGCGTGACTTCGCCGCTGAGCCACGTGGTGGTCCACGCACTGCCACCAGGCCACCACATCGGCCTGATCACGGCGACACCCGACCGGTCGCAGCTGCTGTTCACCGACTTCACGTCGGCGACGCTCTACCACCACGACATCGTCACGGCGTCAACGACGAGTCGCCCGCTGCCGGGCAACTCGTTCGACTTGGCCGTAGCGCCCAATGGCGACGTCCTCGTCAACGCGAACCCGAACTGGCCGCAGCCCGGCGCCGCGACCGGAGTCTGGCTTGTCGATCCCGCGGGCGGCGTTGCCCACCGCGAACTCGTGCAGCTGTCCGGGCCGTCCGGACCGATCGCCTTCGACGCGCAGGGCAACCTGTGGGCCGGTATCCTGCCGGACATCGTGCCGCCCGCACCCGGGTCGGTGCGCGCCGTGCGCATCGACGCCGCCGCGATCGATGCGGCCCACGCCGGTGGTCCGTCGCTCGACGAGTCGGACGCGTCGCACGTGATCGCCGGTCTCGACGGCGCGTACGACTTCGAGTTCGACGCCCGCGGCCGACTCTACGTGACCGACGTCAACAACCGCACGGTGCTCCGCTCGACGCCGGGCGCGACGGCGTTCGAAGCCACGCCGTTCTGCGGCCCGGGCGTCGACTACTGCACGCGCCTGCAGTTCGTCGAGATCGGCGCCGCGAGCTTCGACGCGTTCCAGCCGGAGAACGGCGGGACGATGTTCGTCAGCGGCTACGAACTCGCGGTCCGCAGCGCGGTACACGGGGTGACCGCCGCAAGACCGGCGCTCGCCTGTTCGACCGGCGCGACGATTCCCATCGGCGCGTTCTCCCTCGACGCCGAAGGCCTCCCCGCATCGAGTTCCGCCGTGCTGTGCGTCGGACTCGCGGGCCTCACGACGGAAACCGTCGTCCTCACGCTCGACCAACGCCCGCTGTGGTTCGGCATCGATCCGACCATGCCCGTGTTCACGGCTCCGTTCACGGCCGACGCGTCCGGCACCGCGAGCCTCCCCTTCTCCCATGCGAGTGGCGCGTTCGCGCTGACGGTGCAGGCGATCGCGTTCGACGCGACCGGCGTGCCCGCGCTCGTCTCCTCGAATTCCCAACATCTGACGTTCCTACCATGACACCCTACGTTCTCCGCTCCGCGGCCTTCGTCGCGCTCATCTCCCCCGTCTGTGCGCAGACGATCGAAGAAGGCTACGACTCGACGGTGCAGGTTCTGCCCGCCGGCGTGCAAGCCGTGCTCGACCTGCCGGGCCCGAGCGTCGTCTATTACGACGGCACCGAGCTCGTGCGCGACACTGGCGGCACGACGACGTCGCTGCTGACGTTCGCGTCGCCACCGTCGTTCGCGTCGTTCACGATCCCACTCAGTGGACCGGGCGCCCCCGTCCTGTTCGGCGAGAACAGCAACGGTGAGATCTGGCGGGTCCCGGTCGTCGGCGCAGGACTGCCGGAGCTCGTCACGACGATCCAGTTCAACTACGACGCGATCCGGCTCGACCCGACGACGGTGCTCGTGTCCGCGAAGACCGGCGGCTTCGCCTCGCCGGACAACGACATCATCGCAGTGGACCTCACCGACGGCTCGACCGACGTGATCGCCGTGGTTCCGGGCTTCTCCGGCCCGCTCGTGCGCAACAACGCGGGCGACGTGTTCTACGGCACCGGCAGTGAGATTATCCGCTGGGACGCCGCGCAGATTCAGGGCGCGTTCGGTCCGACGCAGCTCTCGGAGGGCGACGCGACCGTCGTCGCGACCGGCCTACCGTCGACGCTGGACCTCGCGCTCGACCAGGACGGCGACTTTCTCGTCAGTGATTTCGCCGGCCCCTCGCTGCTCGAAGTGAGCTTCGACGATCAGGGCAACCAGGAGACCACGACGCTGATCGAATACACGTTCTCGGTGCCCGCGGCGGGTGCCGTGCGCTATCTGCCAAGCGGCGGACCGTCGGCATTCGAGCCGTTCCAGCAGACCGGCAAGCGCCTGTCGGTCGTCGAGTCGCAGTTCGGCGGGGGCACGCAGATCCGTACCGTGCGGCCTGAACGCGCGGAACTCACCGCGAGCGCGACCAACCCGGTCCCCGTCGGCACGTTCTCGCTCGACCTCACCGGCGGCGCCTCGAACGCCCTCGGCGTGATCGCGTTCTCGCTGAGCAACTTCAACGGACCGCCGATCCTGCTGCCGGGCATCGAGCAGCCGATCGCGTGGCGACTCGGCGCGACAGAAGCCGCGGTCACGATCAACCTCGACTCGAACGGCGCGGCGACTCTGCCGATCAACAACGTCGGCTTGGGCGGCACGTTCTTCTTCACCCAATGCGGATTCGTCGGCAGCGACACGGGACGGACGGTCCTCGGCGCATCGAACCTCCTCGTGCTGCAGCTGTGATCAACGACGCCGGCGTCGCAACACGCCGGCGATGCGGTCACGCCAGCCGCGCAACGAGGAGCGCATGACGAACAGCGAGTAGGCGTGTCGGAACGCCTCCTCCTGCGGACCGTAGCGATGCTCCGCTCCGACGGGGCAACCGCGCCGCACCTCGCAGCCACCTTCGCATCCACCACCGAGGCGATGCGAGGAACAGCGCTCGAGCTTCGGTCCTTCATCCGTGTAGGTCTCGGCCGGACACGCCGCGACACACGGACGATGGCAGCCGTGGCACGGCTGAAAATCCGAGTCGACGAGCGGCTCGGGCCGACCGAACGGGTTGCCCGGCACCAGCACCGCGGCGCGAAGGCTGACCCACGGGCCAAACTTCGGATGCATCAACTGGTGGATGACGGGAGACACCGTGCCGAGCCCGGCCATCTCACCGAGCTGGACGAAGTTGAGAGTGCGCTCGTCGTTCGGCATGACGACCGCGCCGCCGACGCCGATCCGACCGAGCGACGCGAGCAGCTCGATCGCGACATCGGAACTCCAGTCGTCGATCGGATGACTCCCCGGTCGCGGCTCGTCGAGCTCCGTCGCAATCTGAGTCCGCAGGAATTCCCAGTTGGCGCGACCACCCGAGCCGAGCAAGACGATCGCGCCGCAGCTCGGCACGATGTCCGTCGCGCGACGTCCTCGGGGCTGCGTCGCGTCGAACTTCATCGCGTCGGCCCAACCGACAAGGTTGAGCCCGGCCGTCGCGCCCTGATGGCGGAGCTTGTCGAACAGTTCGGTCGGGGGTGAAGTCACGAGCAGACTATCGCGCACCATCGGCCGAGGAACGGCCCCACGCAAGCCCCCGATTCGAACCTCCTCGGTCCGGCGGCATCGAGCGCACGATCCCGGAGTGCAGCATCGTTACACTCACAGCCGAGCGGGATACCCGTTCTGCCGCGCTGGGCTGGTAAAAGACCGGGAGAAGAGGCCGCCCCCATTGAAGAATCTGATCGTCGTTTTGATCGCCGTTGCCGCCGTCGGCGGGCTCGCATTCTTCGCCATGTCCGGGTCGACGAGCGACGCGCCGCCGATCACGACGTGGGACGAAGGCGCGATCGAGGAGACCGACGAACTCGTCGAAGCCGAGTCGGCCGAGAGCGCGGACGAGCGCGAAGAATTCGGGAGTCGATCGGAGATCGACGGCGGTCAGCTCACGCCCGGTTCGACGATCGCGCTGAGCATTCGCGGCCGGGTCATCGACTCGGCGCAGCGCGCGGTCGCGAGCGCGACCGTCCGCCTCGAAGTGCGCAGCATGTCGCGGCGCAACCGACGCGCCGACCGAGTGCGCCAGAGCGTGACGACCGGAGCCGACGGTCGGTTCGAGTTCCAGGGTCCCGGTCCGAGTGGCAGCCGCGTCCAGCTGCTGGTGCAGCACGACCGCTACGCGCCGCTACTCTCCTCGCACACCGTGCAGGAGAACGGCGATCTCGATGTCGGTGACCTCGTCACGCTGCTGGGTGCGACGATCAGCGGTCGCGTCACCGACGAAGCCGGCACGCCGATCGGCGACGCCGAGGTCAAACTCGATCCGAGCGACGGCAACCCGCTCGCGTGGTCACCGCTGCGCAGCGAGCTCCTGCAGCCGGTCCGCACCGACGGCGCCGGCCTCTACCGCGCCGAGATGGTCATGCCGGGCAACTACCGGATCAGCGCGAGCGCTCGCGGGATGCAGCGCGGCCAGCTGCGCACGCCGCTCCGCGCGACCGACGGCGAAGTCGCCGAACTCGACGTGATCGTCCTCAAGCAGGGCGCCGTCCTGACCGGCACGGTCTACGGTCCCGATGGTGCGCCGGTCGAACGCGCGGACGTGCGCGCCGGCGGAAGTCGCTCGCGCGACCGCGTGCGCACGAACGCAAAGGGGAGGTTCGAATTCGAGCACCTCGCGCGCACCGAGATCGAACTCGAGGTCGAGGCCGACGGATTCTTGACCTGGCGCCAGGAGAGCATCGACGTCGAGCGTACGCAGGACGTCGTCGTCCGTCTCGAACCCGGGCTCGCGATTCGCGGCCAGGCGATCGACGTGCGCGGCGGCGGACCGGTCGAGGCTTACGCCGCGAAGCTCGATCGCATCCGCGGACTCGATCGTGACGGCTCGTCAGCACGACAGCTCGACGAGATTCGCAGCCGACTCAACACGCCCGGGATCGACGCCGCTGCGCGCGCGCAGCTCGAGATGCGGCTCGCCGACGCAGAGCGGCGCAACCTCGACCGCAACCGTCGCCGCGACGCGGAGCGACGCTTCCGCTCGCGCCGCAACCGATCGCTCGCCTCGCTCGGCGCGGTCGAACCCCGCGAGAACGGCGAGTTCGAGTTTGCGGGCCTCGACGAGGGGATCTACGTCGTCTACGTCGGCTCTCCCGATCACCAGATCGCGCAAACAGGCGAGATCGAAGTGCGTCGTGACACGGCGCCTCAGCCGGTCGTCGTCGAGCTGCAGCGCGGCATCATGCTGACCGGCGTCGTGACATCGTCCCGCCGCGGCGCCGTCGCGAACGCGCGCCTCGAGCTGTGTGAAGTCCGTCCGCCACGGCCGGGCGGACGCAACGCGTTCGGACCGCCATCGCAGAGCAGCCGCTTCGGCGCGATGTTCCGCGAAGCCGGGCCCCAGGGCGATCGCGTCATGGAGGTCCGCAGCGACGAACGTGGCACGTTCGAGTTCCGACACGCGCCGGCCGGCGAATACTTCGTCCGCGCCTACGCGGACGGCTTCGCGAACTACAAGAGCGACGCGTTCGCACTCCAACAGGACCAAGACGGGTTCGCGATCGAACTCGCCGGAACGGCGACGCTGCGCGGACGCGTCAGCGGCGTCCCGGCCGAGCAGCTCAACGACACGCGGATCGTCGCGTTCTCGGGCTGGGGTCGCGGCCGCATGCGCAACGGCCGCCCGGACGCGAACGGCAGCTACTCGTTCGACGACCTACAGCCCGGAAACTACCTCGTGCGCGCGTTCATCGGCAACCTCCGCACGTTCGTGTCGTCCGAGATGCAGAAGATCGACAGCGGCGAAGTCGAGTACGACCTGATCGTCGAGTCGGGCGAGGACTACGAGCTCGACCTCGTCGTCGACCTCCCCGAGGTCGGGCAGGTGAACGGCACCGTGACCCGCAACGGGGAGCCCGCGCGGAACCGCCGCGTGAACCTGCGGCAGAAGACGCCGGACGGCAACTCCAACCCGTCGATGCGCTTCTCCACAGGTCGCTTCTCGCGGCGCCTCTCAGCGCGCACCGACCAGAACGGTCGGTTCGAGATCCAAGAGGTACCCGCGGGTGAATACGAGGTGCGCGTCTACGGCACCGGCCGCAACGCGCGCGACGTCGTCTTCAGCACCGACGTCGTCGTCGTCGCCGAACGCACCGAAGAGGTCGCGCTCCACATGACTGTATCCCGACTCAGCGGCACGGTGTCCGCGGCCGATGGCACGGCCAGCGCGGATCTGCAGGGCGATCTCTACGTGCTCCCCGGCGCGACCGCGCGTCCCGCGTCCCTGCGCGACTACGAGCGGGAGAATCGCTCGCACCGGCTGCGCATCCGCGACGGCGCGTTCGAGCTCGACGACGTCACGGTCGGACCGGCGCTGCTCGTGCTCCGCGTGCAGGGGCGAAACGAAGTCGTGCAGCAGGGCGTCGTGCAGGCGGGCGAATCGCAGCTCACGCTGCAAGTCGGCGCGAAGTAGTCGCGCCGAGCCGCCGCTGCCGCCACCACGCGAGCGCGAGCCCGAAGTAGAACGGCGCGTATTCCGCGACCTTGATCCACACGTTCTCGGCCCAGCGTCGCTCGCTGACCCAGCCCGGCAGCACGTGGTAGCTCGCGAACACGGTGCCGCAGAACACGAGCCAACCCGGGTTCGGCGCGACGCACAGAAACGGCACGAGGAACGCGACGTACCACGGATGCAGCGTCGGCGCGCACGCGACGAAGTAGACGAACCATCCCGTGCACGCGCGCTCGAGCGGCCAGCGCCGGAACCACATCCACGCGAGGAGCCCGAGCCCGAGCGCCGCGATCGGCACGCGCGCGAACTGCGCGTAGCCGAGTGACGCGCAGATCCAGCGCACGACGCCGAACATAGAGTCGTTGCCGCGCCACCGCGACGCGTACTGCAGCGTGCCGCCGAGCACGAACTCGCCCGACCAGAGGAACGGCAGCCAGAACAGCAGCACGACGGCCCCGAACGCGACCACGATCCGCCATGGTCGCGCGACACCGCGCAGCAAGAACGGCAAGAACACCGCGGGCATCAGCTTGCCCGCCGTCGCGACGGCGAGCGCAGCGGCCGCGATGAGATGCCGCCCCCGCTCTCGCGCGAAGATCGCCCCGACGACACCCACGACCGCGAGCGCGTCGCTGTGCCCCTCTGCCGCGAACTCGACGATGAGCAGCGGACAAAAGCCGTGGATGACCGCGCGTTCTGCCGCGAACCCGAGCCGCGGCAGCAGTCGCCACAGCATCACGAACGCCGCGAAGTCGAACGCCGCGTAGACGAGCTTGATCGTCCACGGGTGCGGGCTCAGCCACGCGGCGATCGCGTTCGCGAACTGCACGGCCGGCGGGTAGGCGGCCGAGATCATCGGGTTGTTGATCAGCTCGTGATAGCCGTCACGCAGGTGCGCCACCTCGACGGCGCTCGGCGCGTGGAGGTACGGGTTGAGCCCGTCGAGGACCATGCGACCCTCGAACAGGTAGCGGTAGATATCGTCGCTCAGCGACGGATCGATCGGCACGAGGATCAGGCGAAGGACCAGCGCGATCGCGCACGCCTCGCCGAACGACGGACGGTAGTCCCCGGCCAGCACACGCCGCACGACGAGGAGCCAGCAGCCGCTCGCGACGAGCAGGACGGCGAACGTGATCGAGAAGTCGGCCGCGCGGTTCGAGATCGACCACAGCGCGGCGATCGCGGCAATCAGCGCGATCGCCGCGGCGCGCCCCGTCATCGGCCGGTGTTGTCCTCGGAACCGGGCTGCTTCTTGTCGCCGCCCTCGTCCTTCTTCGCGTTCTCCGCGGCTTCCTTCAGCGCTTCCTTCGCGAGGCGCTCCTCACGCTTCTTGACGCTGGGCGGCATGTCCTTGTGGAACGTGACTCGAATCTTCGTGCCGGTCGGCGGGCACTTCTCGGTCAGCCACCAGTTCATCTCGTCGTTGCCGCGCTCGTGCACGATCGTCACGAGGTGGTTCGGCGGATGCATGTAGCACGAGCTGACGATGTTGCCCTGGTAGTCCCCCATGAAGACCGGGTCCTCGCCGCGCAGCAACGGCGCCCAGTTGCCGCCGAGGAACACCCAGCGGTTGCCCTTCACTTCGAGGCCTGTCGTCGCGTCGAGCAGCAGTTCCTCGACCGGGACATCCGTGTGCTTCTTCCCGTCGTGCTCCCAGCTGACCGTGACGTACATCGTCTTGCCCTTCGGTGGGAAGACGTTGAGCCACGGCGCGCCGGCCCGCACCTCTTCGATCGTCGGAGGCGGCTGAATCTCTTCGACCCGCGCGTTCTCGCCCGGCTCGAGCCCGATCGCGAGCAGCGCGGTGTTGAGCAGACTCGGCACGACCTCGGTGATCAACATCGCCTCGTGCGTCTTGCCCTTGCGATGGATCAGGACGTATTCGAGAGGATCGGCCGGTCGACCGACCTCGCTCTCGATCGTCACCGTGCTCGCCTTGGTGTCGACGCGGATGCCGTTCTTCGTCAGGAGTTCGAGCAGCTCCTTCGGATTGGTCGGGATCGGCACCGTCGTCGGCGCGTTCTTCTTCGGACCTTGCTTCTGTGGGTCCTGCGTCCCCGTGCGCTGCGGCTTGTCGGCTTCCCCGACCTGCGCCTCCGCCGGACCACAGCCGAGCGTTGCGAGAACCAGCGCGGTCGTCATCGAATTCCGGACGTTCATTTCGTCACCTTTGCGAGCAGCGATCGGATCTCACTTTCGGCTGCCACGTCGCCACGTGCAAGGTCCATCGCACGCAGGAGCGCAGCCCGAGCCCGTTCGGGGTTGCCTTCCGCGATCGCGACTCGCGCCAGGCACACGTCGGGCCGCGCTGCCAGCCATGCGGACGGGATCACCCCCGCGCCGGGATCGTCATCAGCCAGAAACACGCGCCGCACGAACGGCGCCGGCGACTGCCAAAGAAGGGATCGACCCGCCGCCGCATAGAGCCCTACGGCTCGGGCAAAATCCCCCTCGAGCTCGTAGCGCTCCGCGAGCACGAGCTGCGCCGGCCCGACGTAGCGCGCGTCGAGATCCGGCGCGTCGAGGACCAGCTGCGCGACGATGTCGCCAAGCATCGCGCGCGACTCGGGCCGCCGGCTGATCTCCGTCAGGATGCGGCCGAGGCGCGCGCGGCCGAGCGCGTAGTGGCCCGGATGCTCGCGGGCTTCGGCCGCGGCGGCGAGGAATGCGGCGCGCACTGGCTGAGTCACCCCCGAGCGCACCGTCTGCATCGCCATGTTGATCATCACGGTGCCGGGCGACGAATCGCCGTCCCCGATCTCGAGGTGCTCGGCGATCTCACCCGCCGGATCGCCGAGCGGCGCGACGAACAAGAGTCGCGCGACGAGCCGCGCCTGCTCGCCATCGAGCGGCGGAGACAGCGCGCCGACGATCGCGTGCGCGAGGTCCTCGGTGTCCTCGTCCATCGGCTGACCGATCGCGGTTTCGACCTGATTGCGCACGGCCTTGCCTTCGGGGTGCAGCACGAGCCCTTCGAGCGCGTGCTCGCGAATGCCGATGTCCGGATCCCCCCGATGCACGAGCTCGAGAATGCGCCCGACCTCCAGATCCGGACGGCGCACGAGCCAGCCGACGACCTCGATCCGCCACCACTCGTCGATCTTGTCCTGCCCGGCGACGTGCGCGCGCAGCGTCGGCAGGTGCTCGGGACGCAGCGCCGCGACGATCGGATCCTCCGCGCGCCGCAGCCACTTCGACGTCCAGCGCTTCGGGTTCTGAATCAGCTTCTCGAGCACCTCCTCGTCGCCGAGCCGCAGGCGCGTCGACTCGAACTGCACGGTGTCGCGCTCGGGCGCGGAGTCGACGAGTCCGCGCACCCAGCCGACCTTGCGCTTCTGGAACGCCGTGACGACGTCCATCCGCGCCTCGCGATCGAGCTCGCGCCACATGTCCTCGACGGCGCCGCTGCGGCCGCGCGCGGCGAGCAGTCGGCGCGCCGCGAGCCCGAGCGACCCGCCCTTTTGCGCGACCGCGACGATCTCGTCCTCGAAGTCGAGCGTCATCGAATCGTGCTCGAACAGCTTGCGCAGCGCCCAAAGCTTGACGTCGTCGTTCTCGTGCGTGAGCAGCTGCGTCCACGCGCGCGCCGGGATCTTGCGGCCAGGCAGTTGGAACAGCTCGCGCGCGCGTCGACTCGAATCCTCAGGCTCGTCCGCGTGCTCGACGTACTCGATCATCTCGGGCACGAACACCTCACCCTGCACGAGCGCCAAGAACGCCGCGGCGGACTCGGCGACGTCGCGGCTTCGCAGGCTCTTCTGGACGAGCGCACGGTACTTCGGCTCGCCGACGACACGCGACGCGCGGCGCAGCAGACCGACATCGATCCGCTCGTCGGCGTCGAGCATGTCGCGCACCATCTCGGCCACGACCGGCGACTCGCGCGCGGCGAGCCAATCGACGATCGCCTCGCGATGGTCCGGCGCCGAGACGCGCGCCAACGACGCGAGCATCCGCTCGCCACGTTCGCTGATCGGCCGCAGCGCTTCGAGTGCGACGGACACGTCGAGCCCCTCGGACGCGAGCTGATGCACCGACCCGACGATCTTGTCCGCGACCTCCGGCGGCAGCCGTGTCGCCGCCTCGAGCATGCGCGACGGTCGATCGAGTTCTCCTGCCATCGACACGATCTCACGGCCTTGGGCCGCAGTCAGCGCGCCACGCGGGTGCGCGGCGAACACTTCGAGTCGCCCCGCCGGTGACTCTCGCCGCTGATCGAGCAGCGCGTCGAGCCACGGCGCCGCCGACGGCCGCGGATGATCGGTCATCGCAGCGAGCACGGCCGTGCACGCGACGTCGTCCTTGCGGATCTTCGCGAGCACGCCGCCCGGCAGCGGCCGCGAGGCAAACACGAGATACCGCGCCGCGGTCTTCGTCGTGAGCCCAGGCTCGTCCGCCGTCGAGCGTGTCAACGCCGCGAGTAGCACCTCGTCGGTCACCGCGGATCGGTCCGCGAACGCGATGAAGGCCGCCTGCGCCACGCGCTCGACCGAGTCCTCGCGGATCACCCGGAGACACGCCGTTTTGTCGAGCGCACGCACGAAGACAGTCCGCACGAGCGGCGACGCCTCCGCCTCGAACCGCGCGCGCATCGCGTCCTTGCCGAGCCCGTGATGCAGGAGCACACTCGCCGCAGCCGCCCGCTGGGTCTCGGACGCAGCATCGAGCGCCGCCACGACCGCCGCTTCGGGCACCGCGTCCCTGGCACCCGCGCACAACTCACGCCGCGCGCTCTCCACGGTCACGGCATCGCGCGAGCGCAGCTTGCTCGCCAGATCCTGCGGCGCCGCGAGCGCGACGCACAACACGGCCATCGACGGCAAACTCATCGTCCCAGCACCTCCGCTATCGCGAGTGGTAGGTCTTCGGCGCACAGGCCGGCCTCGGAAAGTCGCGACGCGACGAGGTCCCCCGCGGCGCCGTGCACGTGCGCCGCGAAGCAGGCGGCCTCGAACGGCGCCATGCCCTGCGCGAGGAACGCGCCGATGACCCCGGCCAGCACGTCCCCCGTGCCTCCGGTACCCATACCGGCGTTGCCCGTGTCATTCTCGTAGAGACGTTCGCCGTCACAGACGAGCGTGCCCGCGCCCTTGAGCAGCACGACGCCACCGAAGCGATCGACGAGGCCGCGCACCGCGGCTTCGCGATCCGCCTGCACGTCGCGCGTCGCACATCCGAGCAGCCGCCCCGCTTCTCCGGGATGCGGCGTCAGCACGCGTCGCTCGGCAGAACTGACCTCGACCGTCGCGACTTCGAGCGCGCCCGCGTCGAGCACGAGCGGGGCCTCCGACTGCGCGGCGATCGCAGACACGAGTGCGCAGGCATCCGACGGCGGCAGCCCGGGACCGCACACGACGGCGGCCGCGCCTTCGCAGAAACCGTTTCGCATGGCATCGCGATCGATCGTCGTCGCAGCCGGCACCGCGACCGTGAACGGCGCCATCAGCTCGGCCGGCAGCGCCGCGCGCATCAGCCCCGCGCCCGCGCGCAGCGCCCCACGCGCGACGAGGATCGCCGCGCCGAGCATTCCCGCGCTCCCGGCGACCCCGATGACCGTCCCGAACGATCCCTTGTGCCCGGCCGGGTCCCGCTGCGGCAGGCCTCCAGGCAGCGGCAGGCCTCTCCGCGGGGGCAGGCGCCTCACGGCGTCCCCGGGAACAGCACCTTCGGAAACTCGACCACCGATCGCAGCTCCCCCACGACCTTCTTCTGCGTGTTGCGAATCGGCACGCACTCGTAGTGTTCGAGGTCCTTCGGCACGGCCGGCCAGGCCCGGAGCCGCTTCAGCACGTCGACCACGACCGGGTAGTAGCCGCGCTCCGCACCGTCCGCGATCTTGACCGCGAAGCCGAGGCTCGAGCCGTCCGGCTTGCGGTAGCCGACTGCGTACACGCCCTCCGCCCCGTTCTTCGGCACGACTCGGTCGGGCAACGAACGGATCAACGGCGAGCAGATCCGGACGTCGCCGGAGTACTCGATCGGGTGGCGGGAGATGGCGGACCGCAGCCGGGCGCATGCAGCCTGGCGAACGTCCGACATGCCGACCGGGTTCATGAACTTCGCGAACGCCCGCGCCAGCGCGACCAGCGGCACCCGGAACGTCGGTGCACCGCAACCGTCGATCGCGACCTGGATCCGCCCCTCGGGCACGTCGGTGAAGTCCGAGACGATGGAGCGGATCGCCCGCTGCGACGCCGACTCGGGATCGAGGTAGTCCGCCAGCGGCACGCCCAGCTCGCGAGCGAGCCACAGCAGCCCGGAGTGCTTGCCCGAGCAGTTGTTGTGGATCCGCTGTGGCTTGCCGCCGCTGCGCGCGATCGCGATGTTCGCCTTCTTGTCGTAGGGCGCGTGCGGCCCGCACAAGAACGCGTCCTCCTCGAGCCCGAGCTTGCCGAGCATCGACCGCACGGTGTCGACGTGGATCGGCTGACTGTCGTGGCTCGAGCTCATGACCGCGATCTCGGCCGGCGACAGCCCGTGCCGCTCGTCGATGCCGCGCTCCAGGCTCGCGACCGCCTGGAACGGCTTGACGACCGACCGCGTCCACACCGCGGCGTCGGGATCACCAGTGCTCCACACGCGGTCGCCGTCGACGATGACGACCGAACCGTGGTGCACCGACTCGACCTCGCTCCCTCGGCTCACGGTCGAGAGCAACGCGAGAGGCTGCTCCGCACGCCGCGGCTTCCCGGTCGGATTCGCAGCCGAGCGGCGGGCCTCGGCACCCGTCCGCGGGCGGCTCGGTTCGGGTTGCATCGCAGTCATGAGCGAAACGATCGTAGCCCATGGCCGACCCGAACACAGGCCCGGCTGGCGATCCGCGCGCGACCGCGCAACAATCCTGGCGATGCCATCGATCGATAAGAACCTCGCCGCCTGGGACAACGAGAAGCGTTGGGAGGACGACGGCGAGCGCTGGTCGAGCAACTGGGGCAACTCGCACGCGATGTGGTTCGGCTCGATCCTGCCGCGCATCGCGTCGTTCCTACCGGCCGACCACCTGCTCGAGATCGCCTGCGGCCGCGGCCGGGTCAGCGCGTTCTTGCTCGGACAGTGCGCGCGCTACGACGGGGTCGACCTGGCGCCGAGCTGCGTCGAGTTCTGCCGGGAGCGGTTTCAGGGCGTCGAGCACGCGAGGTTCCACCAAACCGATGGCACGTCCCTCGCGATGGTCGAGGACGACAGCATCGACTTCGCGTTCAGCTGGGACAGCCTCGTCCACGTCGATTCGACCGTGCTCGACGCCTACGTCGGCCAGCTCGCGAAGAAGCTCCGCGTCGGCGGCGTCGCGTTCCTGCATCACTCGAACCTCGGCTCGTTCGTCGGCGACGACGGCGAGCTGACGGTCGACAACCCACACTGGCGCGACCCCGGCGTGTCAGCCGCGAGCTTCCGCGCGCTGCTCGAGAAGCACGGACTGACCTGCCGCGTGCAGGAACTCGTGCAGTGGGGCGTCGACCACCGCAACGACTGCTTCTCGCTGTTCCACCGCCCGGCCGCAGGCGAGCCCGCCCGCGAGCCGCTGCTCTACGAACACCCGGCGATGAGCTCGGAGACGGGACACTTCCGCACGATCGACGGCCTGTACCGTGGTGGCGAGGTCCGCTGATCGGCTATAGATACGCGGGATGGAAGACCCGGTCGAAGTCGAACTCTCGCGGATGGTGCTGCACTCGAAGCACGAGCAGCAGTGCGTCTACCTGCGCGTGGTCGGTGAAACCCGGGCCTTCCGCATCGTCATCGGCGTCTACGAGGCGGCCGAGATCCACCGCAAGGTCTCGGGCGACCAGCTGCGTCGCCCGATGACCCACGACCTGATCGGCCGCATCCTCGACGCGACCGGCCACACGCTCGACCGCGTGGTGATCACCGCGCTACGCGACGACACGTTCTACGCCGCGCTGCACATCAGCGACGGCGTCGACGAGAAGGTCGTGGACTGCAGACCGTCCGACGGGATAGCGTTGGCGATGCAGACCAAGGCGAAGATCTACGCCGCGCGCGACGTGCTCGATGCTGTCGCGTACGACTGACGCGGCGGAGGACGACGTGATGGTGGGATGGCAGAGCGGCTGAATGCGCCGGTTTTGAAAACCGGTGATGGGTCAAACCATCCGGGGGTTCGAATCCCTCTCCCACCGCACACTTACGGTTTCGCCCCGCTTGCGCGTGCCACATAGATCTGCCACAAACGGTAGATGGCCAGGGGTCGGAAGAGTCGGTCCGGACTGCCGCGCAGCGTGCGCCGGCTGGCAGAAGGGAAGTTCCAAGCGTGGGCGATGATCGGCGGAAAGCGCTGCTACTACACGATGAATCCAATCTATTGGATGGTGACCTTCGCCCAGGAACGGCACTGGATGACAAACCCAGACGACGGGTCACCGCCCTCTCTTGGCGACGCCGCCGACAAGGGTCGAATGCGTCGTGCGCTTTCTCGCCGCCTCCAGGAGGCCGCCGAGCGCTCAGGCATTTCTCCCAAGGACGCCGGGAAAGCCGCGGGAGTATCGGCTCAGACGATTCTGAACTGGCAGAACGAAGAAAGCAGCTTCACTCCTAAGGCTCATGAGCTAGCAACGTTGTGCCGGCTGTACCGAGTTTCCGCGGATTGGCTGTTGAGACCCGCGCCTATCTCCGGTGAGGAGACCGACGACAGCGCGGCGTACATGTTCGATCACGAGGTCTACCGCAGACGAATGCGGTCGCTGGATTTGAGCGACGACTGCTGGTCGGAAAGCGCGTGGATGGTCCTCGATCGCGGTGCATTCGCCATCTACACGCAGGAGCAGATGGACAAGCTCTATCAGGACATGAAGAAGCGAAGGCAGTCTTTGGAGGACGCGTCCGACAGCACCGACTCGTGACTCAGCACATGCGGCGCTTCGGTGAAGGGGAAATGGAGACCAAGACCGACAGCTTCGAGTTCACGCACTGCCGATCCGAGGCGGGTGCCGAGAGCTTGCGCCAGCGCCTGTCCTGCGCGTATCGCGGCCCCACGCGTGCTGCCGTTCCTGGTCGATCAAGCCGACGCCAGCGACTGACCACATCACTGGCAGCCGTCGTCGTCCTGGCTGGCATGTCGTGTGGGGTCTTCGAGTGGATCTGGGGTGGTGAGCGAAGTCGTGACCTCACGATGGAGCAGGCGTTTCGTGCGCTCGATACCGAGTCCGACCCGCACCTGCGGTCGGGCGCACTAAGCCAAGTAACCTCTCTCATGGAGCGAGGTGCCGCACATCTGCGACATGAGGCGCGCAACCAGTCCGACGCTGGTTACCGAGCGAACGCCGCAACCATGCTGCGAAACATCAATCGATTGACGGCAGAGGACTACGACGATGGCGGGACGATCAAGGCAACCCCGAAACCGGTGACGGCCGGTAGCGATCTCACGATCAACCTCGACGGATTCACTCCGAACACGACGGTAAAGCTTGAGCTCGACAACGGGCAGGGGACGACGGCTCCGGTCAATGTCGAGATCCAGGCCGATGGACCGGCACCGCGACCTGGCCGGTTCCGAGCAGCGGCTGGAACGTGATCAACATCAACGACGGCCCTGGGGTCCAGCAGGAGACCGTCTCCGTCAGCTACAGCTAACGCACACCCAGAAGGAGACCTCATGAATCGCCCTCTCGCCCTCTGCGCACTCGCGTGCGCGCTGCCTCTGCATGCCCAGGCAGATCTTGTTGTGGACGGCGCCGGCGGTCCTGGCTTCAACACTTTGGCCGAGGCGGTCGCTGCCGCGAACGATGGTGATCGTATTCTCATCGACGCGGACCCTGTCAGCGTCACCGACCAGGATCACGGCGCGGTGATTCTGAACAAGGCGGTGACGATCGAGTCGCATCCGTCCGGACCGATGCGCACGCTTCGGCTCTTCAACGGATTCCAGCCGTTTCACGTGCTGTTCCAATCGACTTCGAGCCTTCCCACCGTGTTTCGACGCATCCGCATCGAGAACGACGCTTGGGACTGGTGCTGCGGCGGCAATGCTTCAAGTCGACTGACGATCAACGCTGCCGGAGACGTGGTTCTCCACGACGTCGAATTTGCGAATGACCTTCCGATTCCCGACGGAAACAACCCGACGGTATTGGTTTCGATCAGCACGCCCAGTCGGGCAATCCTTCGGGACGTGAACATCGCGACGCCTGTCGCCCAGTCTGGCTTTAGTTGGCTCAACTCGATGGGCACGTATGCGCCGCTCGAAGTCACAGCGGACCTGGCAATTATCGAGGATTGCTACCTGTCGGGCAGCGCATGGGAAGTCGACGACAACGATCCGTGGATTGGGAACAATCTTGCCGAAGGCACGCCGGCCCTAACAGCAAACGTGGACCGTCTGATCGCAATCCGGTCGACGTTCAAAGACGGCAATGGAAGCGCCCAGGTTTGGCAGGACCAGGTGATTGGAACCTCTCCCGCCACCGCGTCTACGTTTGGTGCGCACGCAACCTTTCACGACTGCACTCACACCCTCGGCGTCGACGGCGGAGGCGTCAGCGCCGTCGGCCCAACGCTCGAGCTAGGTCCTCAGTCATCCAACATCAACGTCACGGGCGGCCAGCTCGGCACCTGGATGACGATCACGGTCACGCAGAGCACCTTCCCCGACCCCGACCCCATCGGCTTCATCGTCGGCACCGACCTCCTCCCCCTACAGACCCCGCTCGGCGACCTGATCGCACGCCCCGACCTTGGCTACGCGACACCGTCCGGCCAAGGCATCGTGTCGTTCCCCGTGCCAAACGTCCTCGAGATCGTCGGCACCGTGCTCGTCGCTCAGACCGTGCTCTCCGACGGCGGACTCCCCCACCTCGGCGGCGCTAGCTTCGGGGTGGTTCGGCGGTAGATAAGCCCTGAATCAAGGAGGAACGTCATGAGTTCAAGCGCACCGCTGCAACCAAACCGCAAGAAGAGCGCCGAGCAGATTTGGAACGACCTGTGCACATACTCCAATTCCGCAGCAAAGGACATCCAGGACAAGTTCGAGAAGATCTACGAGAAGAACGCGATGGCACAGATCCTCGAGCACATCAGGAAATGGAACAACACGAACGCCGGCAACGTGTCCCGTCTAGGCCATGGGTCCGGTGGGAGTGGTGACAAGCAAAACGACAACACCACCCGCCTGATCAACTCGCTCAACAACTATCTGCAGCACCAGGCTCTGCTGGCGAAAGGACCGAGAAAGGAAGAGGCGGAGGAGGAGTTCGTCGCACCCTCTGCTTCGACGAGCAGAACCCACGTCAACGACAACCGAGGCGAGACAGGAACGTTGATGAAGATCGTCCGCGACAACGCTGACAACATCGGACAGATGAAGCGGGAACTCACGAAGGCGAACGAGAAGTGGGACAAGATCCGCAAAGTGCGGGACGCCGTGCAGGCCGCGACGGACGAGAAGAAGCGAAAGACCGAGCAAAAGAAGCTAGCCAAGAAGGGTGGGCGGCGGTAGGAGCGGAAATCCGCCCCACCGACGCCAGCTTCGGGGTGATGCGGCGGTAGATAGGCCCTGAATCAAGAAGGAGAGGAAAACCTGATGGCATCACTATCAAACGAGCAGGCCGCACAAGTGCGACAGATGCTCGCTGAGTCCGTCACCAAGAACCTAGAGTTCCTGTCTAACGAAGCGCGCGAGCACCGCGAGTACCTTCGAACGATCTTGAACCGCGTGATCTGGTCGATCGGCGTGTTCATCCTCGTAGTGTCAGGCTGGTTCTACTTCTCGTTCGGTGAGAAGCTTGTCTCTCACGAACTCGTGAAGTGGCGCGTAGAGGACAAGGTCCAAACCTACCTGGACGATCGAAAGGACCTGGGCATCAAGGCTGCGTTGGCAGAGGTAGACGAGTCCATCGACTCAAGCGTTCAGGCGAAACAGGGTGAAATCTCAGCAGCGCTGGAAGTCCTCAAGGTCCGGATTCGCTCAACGATCGAGAAGATGGGAGGCTCGCTAGAATCTGCGATTGGCTCCGCCGACTCCAACATCAAGACGAAGCTCTCGGAGTTCGAGAGGACGGCAAGTTCGATGGTGGATAACACGATCAAAGGAAAGATCCGTGCACTCAGCGAGCTAGACGTCGACGAGCTCATCCGGAAGGGTTTGAAGGGTGACCCGGGAGAGAACGGAGTGGACGCAACGGCCCCCGTTGGAGCCATTATTGCGTGGATGTCCACCAATCCGTTGCTCCCGCCGGGCTGGCACAAGTGCGACCACACTGAGGTGAAGGAGCTGGGTCTAGATACTGAGCAGGAGCAGCGACTTCGACGCAGCACAGTGATCAAAGACGACCGCCTCCCCGACCTCCGCGGCTACTTCCTGCGTGGGCTTGACGACCGAGCCAAAGAAGATGGCGGCCTTGATGTCCATCGACACGAAAGAAATAAGGGGGTCGGATCCTCACAGAATGACGACGTAGGGTCGTTCAACATCCTGCACGCGACGCGCCGGGTCAGCGACAGCGGCCCACTCCACGCAAGCTTGATCTTGCCACCCCCAGCGTTCGGCGAGAAAAGGAGAGAGGATACGTCGCAAGGCTCGGTAGAAACCCGACCCGTCAACATCGCCGTCCACTGGATCATCCGGGTGAAGTGACATGACCAAACCTAGCAACGCCAGCTTCGGAGCAGTCCACCGATGACAGGAATGGATGACCTACCCAACGAACTCCTCGAAGAGATCGCGAAGCGCCTCGACACTCGGAGCCTCAACAGACTGGCGCAGACCAACCGCCGCCTGTTGCAGGTAGCGAGGCTCCCTCAGCTACGACAACTCATCAACAACCTCCGGCGCATGCATCGGGAGGCGAGGGATCTGCGCGCTCAGATGCCCGATGGACCCGCGCGGTTGATGAGGACCTTCATACCGCCTCAAGTCGAAGCCGACATCCGAACACTCAACAGAGAACTCCAAGCCACTCGACAGGGCATTCAAGCAATTCGAGCCCAAGTGGCCAGAGAGAATCTGGAGCAACCGGAAGCCTACATGATCGCCGATCGAATCCGCACGGCGGAGGCTGCAGCACGGCTGGCGCAACACGCGATGCAGGACGCCCTGCAGAGGCTGCAATGATCTCTACCCAAATCGCCGTCCGCAGGATCATCCCGGTGAAGTGACAGCCCCACCTCGGTGACGGCGCATCTGGTATCGTGGGGGTGATAGGAGGTCAAAGTTGGACATAAGAGAACTGACTAGGCGCGTAGAGGGACTGTCGCTCCGCGCAAGTGTAGCGTTCGCCCTGCGGTGCGCGTCGCGCGTTGAGCCACTCGCCCGCTACAAAGATCCCGAGGCGGTCGCTGACGCACTTTCGCGCGCCCGTGAGTATGCGGAAGGCTCAGTCGGGGCCGATTTCGTAGCACGCGCCCACTCTGCTTCCGACGCCGCCTACGCCGCCGCCTACGCCGCCCGCGCCGCCGACGCCGCAATCCTCCACGACCTCTCCACCATCGAGGCCACCAACCTCACCGACGACGACTACGTCCCGCAGACCGTCTTCGGCGAGATGTGGCCGAATGGCGCGCCAGAGTGGTGGAAGCAGCGAACGATCGAGGCTGACATCGCAGCAAAGGCGGATCCTGCCGAGGCGCGCATGAAAGGTGCACCGCCGCCCCAGCTCGACATCCTCATCGACCCCGGCGACGCAGACCCAGCGCTGATCGCCAAGATCCTCCTCCGACTCTCTGATCTCCACGAAGCTGAGGGCGGCTTCGGGCTCTCTTTCGACGGAATCGAAGAATTCGACATCGCCAGGGAGCTCGTGTGATGTCGGAGGAATCCGACCGCGGCACTCGAGACTGAGAAGGCCAAGGAAGATCTCGCCCGAGCCGCGATGAACGCCGCAGCCGCGAAAGTGCAGGAAAACGCAAACGCCCTCAACACGCAGGTCGAAGCAGAGCTGCAAAGCCAGACTCGGAAAGCTCGACCGAAACGGTCTGCCGACGAGATCCGAACCGAGTTGCTTGAGCTCGTTGAGGAGCTTCGGAAAGTTGGAGGCGAGATCGAGTTGCATCTACCTGACCGCGAAGAGTTGCAGCAGCTCGGAGAGGGCGATTCGGAGCGTTCAGAGCGCAGCTAGCCTAGATCGCACCACTCACTCCCCCCAAGGCGAGATCAGAACATCTCGTTCCCCGAACGAGCCGGAAGCCCGCAGCAGACTGTCGCAACCCTTGCCTCGGGCTGGATTCTGATCCAAAGAGGCGAACGAATGTCAATTTGTCATTCGTTCGAGTCACCGGTGTCGCCGCCACTTCCGAGAATCCCCCTCATGCCCGCGGCAGAAATCGACGAAGTAGACGTCGTAGTGGTAGGCTTCGGATCCCCCCACCTCCACCGCGACCATCTCCCGCTTCCATCAAGGGTCTGAGCTCGCACGCGCGTCGCGCGCTCTCTACGTCCGATGACCGCAGCACAAGATCTACCAGTCGTTCTGCCGCGCGACCTCGATCGACGAGCTCGGCAGGTAGTGACCTTTGCGTCCAAACCAGACAGGGGTCACATCCAACGGAACCTTGAGCAGGGACTGCACGTTCTCAACCTAAGCGCGTTCACCCTCGCCGGCATACAGGCAGCCCGGGACCTGCAGATCAGCTTTCCACCTGGTCCCGACGACGACCACCAGGCTGAGTGGGCTCGGCTCGTGCAGACCCTGTGCGGCTTCGACCTCAAGCCAGTGCTGGCCGAACTGAATCCACCCCTGTTGCGGTCTTCGCCGATCGCGATCGATGCCGATCGACTTGTCGAGAGCGCACGCTTCATAATCGAGTCCTGCCCAATCGGTCGCCTGCGGTTACTGGCTCGCAATGAGGGCCTGCATGCACTGGAGCACGAGCTGCAGACCGCGCACGCCCGCGCGAAGGCTGGCCTGATTCGCCTTACGGGATGCGAGAGCCCTCGCCTCGCGCTGAGCGGGCGCCTGTACTCAGAGGGCCACCTGACCGCACAAGGCGTGGCAGCCCTGTTGGACGTTCCGGTTCAAGACGCACTCGCACTCTTGGAAACGCATGGGTACTCGCGCAGCGTTGAAGCGATACGGCTGTCCGATGAGGATCGCGTCGCATCACTCGCCCGACTTCGCGAAGTCCGGGTACGCGGACGCGCCCGTGACGCCGCAGCTGAGACTGAGTTCATCGCAAGACAAGTCATTGCCAGCAATCGCATCGAGGGCATTGACAGTCGCTCGACGACTTCACGATGGATAACCCCCATCCAATAGTCGACGATCCGATCCGCCAGTACACGGAGGAGGAGGTTGAGCTCCTCAACCGAAACCTCGCACGCCTCACCCAGCGCACCTTAGCTGGGGATTTCGCCGATCTACCCGTGGGGACCGAGCTGATCGCGACGATGCATCGAGAGCTATTCGTCGACGTTCGGGATCACGGTGGTCGCATGCGATCCGCGAATTTTGGGACCGACAGGCTCACGTTCGGACCCAACCGATCGCTCGGCCGGCACGATGTACCGTCGGCGATGCAGTATCTCGTGGACCAGGCCTCCTTATCTATTCGGAGCATCTTGGCCAACGCCGAGGACGAATACTACGAACACTCTAGCTACCACACCGCCGTCTGGGCTCACGCGGAGATGGTCCGAGTGCACCCCTTCGAGGATGGGAACGGCCGGACAAGTCGCGTCTTGATGACTGAGATTCTTCGGCGCCTGGATTTCGGGCCGGTCGCCGTCGAGGTTGTGAAGGACGACTACAACAAGGCTCTCAACGTCTACCACCGAGAACGCGACATCGGCCCCATCCTCGACCTCGTGATTCGATTGGCCGCGGAGCAGGCATCGGGTTAGCTCACACCGCCCCCGAAGACAGCAGCTTCGACACCAACGTCCCGACCACGCCGCCCGCAGCCGCCGCGAACCCGGCAGCCATCCAGACTCCCCGCTCGATCGCGGCAACGCGCTCGTCGAGCTTTCCGATCTTCGCAGTCAAGTCGCTGCGACGCGCGGGATCAACGGGCGTGCAGCAACAGCACCTAACCGGTGCCATATCTACACCCCGGGAATTTGACCCCAATCTTGATTCGGGGTTTAAATAGACCGGAAACGTTCCACGGCGCTCGGCAAACGTTCCGCAAAACCTAGCTGAGGCGCTCGGCTACTTCCTCCGCGTTGGAGACGAGTGTCGTCTGGGCCTGGGAGGGTGACCAACGTGAAAAAGGAACCGCGATGCAATCCGTAGTCGCGCAGCGCCTCGCTCTCTCATCGTCAACCGATGAGTTCAGCCAACCCGTCTCGATGGGTGGAGCAAACTCCGTATACGTCACGGCAGTTGTGTTCGACGCCAGCACCACTTAGGAGGACGTCATGGGATGCAATGGGAACTGCGGCGGAAGCCGCAGCGAACTCACAGGTCCGGGGGAGCCGACGACTTCGGCGCGGCACTCGAGGAGCGCCGAGTGAAAATTCTACGACGATTCACGGCGATCGTGGCGACCGTCGTTCTTGCCGCCGCAATCTTCTGGGCGATACGACCAAGCATCCCCCCCCTCCAACCAGGAGATGACCGAGCGGTTCCAAGAGCATCGATCGATGCTCTTGGAGCTCTTGCCGAAACTCATGGGAGATTCCCCCTGGCAGAACGAAGTCGAGAAGGCGTGCCACGAGTTGGGGCTCTTGGGCGTCTACCGAAGATCTGGGAACGGCCGGTCGACGCTTCTCGATCTTTCGCAGCAGGAGCAGAAGGTAAATACTCTCCCTCTAGTTCGACCGATCGCAAGCGCCGACGGAGATGGAGTCTGGTTCGTTGAGTTCGCAAGCCCAGACTGCGTCAAGGGCTACGCCTGGCTCAAGACACCGCCGCGGCAACTTGGAGATCCGACAACTTCTCTCACATACGAACTACTTGACGGCTCGTGGTTTCTGTTTCGCGAGGATCGTTAGGGGATATCCCCCATCACGCCGCCCCCCGACGACAGCAGCTTCGACACCGCCGTACCGAGCAGTCCCCCCGCGGCCGCTGCGAACCCAGCAGCCATCCAGACCTTCCGCTCGATCGCAGCGACTCGCTCGTCGAGCTTCCTGATCTTCGCAGTCAGGCCGGTGCGCACCGCCCGTCGTTCGTCGCCTCGGTCTGGGCGAACCTTAGGTTTGCGCCGCGAGCTCGCCGCGGCGCCATCGCCGCAAACTCCTTGCACTAGGACGAACGATCCGTATTCGCTGACTGACCGTCGTCGTTTCGCTCCGCAATCGCCTTGTGCACGGCTTCCAGCGTGTCTGCCGACAGCCGCTCGATGCCCTCCTGTCGGCCCTCTACGCGGCCGAGACAACCACTCACGTCGACCAGGGTCTCGTTCTGAGGTCCCGGGACCGCGCGATCAGCGTCTTGCGGTGCCCGTGCATCATCAGCGCGTCTTGGCTCGAGTGGCCACCCTAGAAGCTCGGCCGAGAAGTCGCTGTTCGGCCCCGTAACGCGCTGAGAGAATGTGGTCGCGTTAGGGAGGCCATGCTCGGACGACATTCACCCCAAG
>JANQJF010000067.1 GCA_028281765.1 Planctomycetota bacterium
GGCCTTGCCGAGAGCGACGATCTTGCTGTCCTTGGTCAAGATCACGCCGCCGTCGATCGGCTCGCCTTCGACCGGGATGATCTTCGCGGCCTTGAACGCGATCGCCGGACTCGGAATGCGCTCGGGACCGAACTGCGAGACCTTGAAGACCTTCGGATTGCTTCCGAAGTAGATGTCGATCGAGCGCTCCGGCTTCTGAGCGGTCGCGATCGACGCGGCGAGGGCCGCGGCAATCAGGCTGGGAACGGTGCGAATCATCGCTCTCTCCTCTCAGCGCGCTCGTCGAAGACGACGCGTCCGTTGCAGACGACGAGCAGCACGCGGCTCGTCATCTCGAATGGGTTGCCACTGAACACCACGAGATCGGCGTCCTTGCCGCGCTCGAGGCTGCCGACGCGATCGTCGATCTTGAACATGCGGGCCGGCTCGATGGTCAACGCTTCGAGCGCGGCCTGCGGGTCGAGGCCCCAGCGAATCGCGTGGGCCGTGTGGAGCGGAAGGTATCGAGAGCCTTCCGTGTCGCCCGTCGCGAACGCGAGCTTGACGCCGCGGTTGGCGAGTGTCGCGGCCGCGTTGACGACCTTGCCCTTCTCGCGGCGCACGAGCTGCGGGCCGAGGATGACCGGTGGGGCGGTCTCGCCGAGAATCTCGGGCGTGTCGATCGCGTCCTCGACGCCGTGCAGGACGTAGGGCAGCTTCTCCTTGTCGGTGAAGAAGCGGATCACTTCCTTTACGGCCGGGGCACGCGCGGTCTTGATGATCGCGGGGATCTTCTTCTCGATCCATGCGCGGATCGGCTCGAGGCCTTCGTCGACCTTCGGCTTCTTGGGCTTGCCGTCGTCGGGGTCGTCCTCGTCGTCGTCATCATCGGCCGTCGACTTGGAGACGCGAGTGCCGCTGATCTGGGCCTCGTTACCCATGGCTTCGATCGTGCCCTCGAGCTGGTCGTCGGCGACCGTCGCTTCGAGTGCGGCGCTGTTGCCCATGACGTTGGCTTCGCCGGTGATCTTGCCGTCCTTGTACTCGCAGTTCTCGATCTTGCCGGCCTGCGGGAGCTTGTTGCCGTCGATCGAGACCTCGATCGTGCCGGTGACCTTGGTGCCCTCGAGCTTGACCTTGATCACGAGTTCGATCTTGAAGGGCATCGGCATCCCCGAGAGCTCGCACTCCCATGTGCCGGTGACCGGGTCGTCTTCCTTGGCTTCGACGGGGGTTTCTTCGGCCTTCTTCGCCTTGCCGGCTTCCCAGTCCGCGAGGTCCTTCTCGTACTTCTGCCACTTCTTGATGTAGTCGCGGCCGCGCTTGAGCGTGCTCTCGAAGAGCTTCGAGGAGTCCGGTCCGAACTTGTCGTGGATGATGCGGATCGCGGCGATGTCGCGCAGGATGTGTTCATCCTTCGCGCCGCCCGTCTTGACCGCGGCCATGCGTCCGGACAAGCCGTCGCCGTCCTGCCCGGCGACCAGAACGGTCGTCAGGCCGGCGGCGCGTGCCTTCTCGAAGAGCGGGTCGTCGTGACGGATGACGTCGGCGACGCGCTGCTCCGGGCGGCCGGTCGGCACGCCGGTGCCGTCGCCGCTGAGACCCATGCCGGTGAACGAGTCGATGAATCCCGGCGTGATCACGGCGTCGCCAAGGTCGATGAGGCGCGCGCCGTACGGGATCGCAAGCTCTTCGCCGAGGGCTTTGATCTTGCCGTCGCCGACGATGACCGTGCCGTCGCGCAGCACCGGGCCGGCGGCCGTGATGATGCGGCTCGCGCGGATCGCGATCAGGTCGTCGCTCGCCTCGCGCTCGAATGCCGGCTCGCCATCGACGAACGTGTGCTCGACCATCGTGCCGACGGCGAACGGCTCGCCGCTCAGCACGAGGAAGTCCGCGTCCTTGCCGGTCGCGATCGAGCCGACGCGATCGTCGACGCCGATCGTCTTCGCGGCATCGATCGTGATCGCGCGGAGCGCGGCCATTTTGTCGAGGCCGTGACGGATCGCGATGCCCGCGACGAACAGGAAGTCCGCCAGCTCGGCGTCGCGGCTCGGCGCGAGTGCGAACGTGATGCCCGCGTCGGCGGCGATCGCCGCGTTCTCCGGCCGGTTGCGCTTGCGCTTGTCGAGGCGGTTTTCGCCGCCGCGGTTGCTCGTGCTGACGCTGACGGGCATGCGCAGGACGACGTTGGCGCCGGACTTCGCGATGCGCGACGCGATGCGCTCGAACTCGTACGGGTTCTCGAGCGTGAGGCGGCTGCCGACCCGCTTGGCGAACTGCATCGCGCGGAGCGTGTCGCGGGCTTCGCGCGACGCGATGCGCAGCGGCAGCTGGCCCGCCGCGACGCGGCGGAACGCCTCGGGGTCGTAGCGGTTCTCCGTCGAGCCTTGGCCCTGGAGCGCGGCGTCGCCGCGCTGGGCGTCGGCGAAGAGCCCGCGCAGCACGGCCAGCTGCGAGATGCGCGCCGACGGATACTGGCGGCGTGCCGGCTCGAGCGGGTCGTCCGAGGTCGGACTGATCGTCGGCTCGAACAGCGCCGGGGCGTTGGTGCTCTCGGCGCCGAGCGTGATCTGCAGCGCGCACGAGTCGTCGAGCGTGCGTGCGACGACGTCTTCGCCGTGCAGCTTCACGACCGAGCCCTGCCCCGGAACGAGCCGGTTGCGGCCGTTGCCGAGGTAGGCCGTCGTCACGCCGCCGGACAGCGCGCTGCGGAACTTGCGATCGAAGTCGAAGCCGTCGAGCGCGACGAAGTCGGGTGTGACGTTGTAGTTCGTGTCACGGGCCAGCGAGAGATACGAGTCGGCCGCGACGATCCCCGGCATGACGACCTTGTCGCTCGCGTCGAGGAGCGGCAGGTCTTCGCTGTTGGGTTTCGTCGCGCTGATCGATTCGATCCTGCCGTCGCGGACGACGAGCCACGCGCCCTTCATCGGCGCGCCGTCGCCCGGATAGAGCGTGCCGCAGTGCACGAGGAACGAGCGCGACGGCGTGTCGTTCGGGTCGGTCGGTGGTTCGGCCGCGAGCCACACCGCGGCAAAGGCAGTGAGCAGTGCGCGCATCAGTTCTTGTCCGTGCCGAACAGGTGTTGCAGGCGTGCGTCGGTCGAACGCTCGTAGGCGATCTCGCCCTCGAGCAAGACCGTGTCGACCCAGCTTGTCGCCTTCAGCGGATCCCCAGTGAGGATCTGCAGGTTGGCGATCTTGCCCGGCTCGATCGTGCCGACTTCCTTGTCGAGGCCGAGCAGCTTGGCCGGTTCGATCGTCAGGGCGCGCATCGCGGTGTCGCGGGACACGCCGTTGCGGATCGCGGTCGCCATCTGCCACCACGGGTAACGCTGGGCGGAACGCGTCGACGTCGAGATGCTGAAGATCAGCGGGACGCCGGCGTCGTCGAGGACCTTCGCGGTGCTGACGAGCGTCTCCTCGGTGGTCTCGCTGTCGACTTCGTAGAACTGCATCGCGGTTGCGTCGAGGATCACCGGGAGGCCGAGGGCCTTCAGTTGGCGCGCGGCCTTGTAGGTCTTCGGACCGGCGACGAGCGCGAGGTCGATGCCGGCCCAGCGGCGCTTCATGCGCATCGCTTCGTTCACCTCGGCCGCGCTCGGCACGTAGAGATAGCCGCGGATCTTGCCCTCGAGGAACTCGATGATCGCTTTCTTGCTGTCGTCCGGCTTGCCCTCGAACTTCTCCTTCTCGGTCGCGCCGGCCGCCTTCTCACGTTCGAACTCGGCCTCCTGACGCTCGAGGTCCTTGCGCGTGTCCTCCGCGTCGCGCAGCGTGCGACGGAGCTGGCGGATCTGTGCGACCTTGTTGCCGGACGATGCGGCCAGCGACAGCTTGAGCCCGCTGCGATCGCGGACGGCCATGTCCTCGACGGTCTTGCCGATCGGGCGCACGACCATGCCGACGCCGCCGAGCAGAGTCGAGTTGCCGGGAATGACGTTGAGGGTGCCGATGCCGTTGCGGAGCGACTCCTCGAAGAACGAGCTCGACGGGTCGATGCCGTCCTTGACCGAGAGGAACGGCACGTTGGCCATCCGCTCGTTGCTACCGCCGTCCATGCCGGAGGTGGCGTGCGCGAGCACGTAGGTCGGCATGACGACCTTGTCGCTCGCGTCGATGACCGTCGCGTTCCACGGGACTTCGACCTTGGCGCCGACTTCCTTGATGCGGCCGTCTTCGATCAGCACGACTGCGTTCTTCATCTCGGCGCCGGCCATGGTGATGACGCGGCCGGCCTTGACGGCGACGAGTTCTTGCGCCACGGCGGGCGCGGTCAGCAGCGACAGGGTCGTTGCGAACAGGATGCGATCGAACATCATTCAGTCTCCTCGCCGTCGATGTACACGGCTTCGATGCGGGTCGTCGGGTCGAACGGCGACCCACTCCAGACGACGAAGTCGGCGTCGCGGCCAGCCGCGAGCGATCCGACACGGTCGTCGATGCCGAGGATCTCGGCGGGAATCTTGGTGATGGCCGCGAGCGCGACCGACTCGTCGAGTCCGTTGCGGACCGTCAGCATCGCCTCCTGGATCAGGTCGAGAGGCGTGCCTTCCGGGCCGGTCTGGATCGCGAACTCCACGCCGGCGTCGGCGAGCGCCTTGACCGTGTGGTAGCGGAATTCGGCGCCGTCCGCGCGCGCGCCGTTGTCGAGTGTCGACGGCGAGCTCAGCAACACCTTGGTGCCCGACGTCGCGAGCTCTTCGACGACGCGCCAGGCTTCGGTGCCGCCTTCGATCAGCGTGTCGTAGCCGAACTCTTCGGCGAGACGCAGCGCCGTGCGGATGTCGTGCTCGGCCTGCGCGGTCGTGTGCACGGTGACTTCCTTCTCGAGCGCGCGCACGAGCACTTCCATGCCAGGGTCGAAGCCCGTGGGCTTGTCGTCACCGTCCGGCACGGTCTTCTGCTCGCGGTACTCCATCGCGTCGTAGAACGCCTTGCGCGCTTCCCACACGACGCCCATCCGGGTCGACGGCCGGCGGTAGAAGATGCCGACCGGTGTGCCGAAGCGGATCGAGCGGTTGCCGCGGGACGGCTGCGCGCCGAGGGTCAGGCGCAGGCCCGACTCGTCGCGCAGCACCATGTCGCGCGTCGTGACGCCACGAATCTTGAGGACGGCACCGAGGCCGCCGATCACGTTGAGGTTGCCGGCGCCGACCTGCACGGTCGTCACGCCCGCGCGGCGCGCGCGGATGAAGCGCTTGTCCTGCGGGTTGACCGCGTCGAGCACGTGCACTTGCGGGGTGACTTCCTCGCCCTGCTCGTTCGCGTCGCGCGTCGACAGACCGATCGAAGTGCTCGCGTCGACGAGTCCGGGCGTGATGACCTTGCCGCTGAGATCGACGGTCTTCGCGTCGACGGGCAGGCTGGCGTCCGCACCGCCGACGAGCTGGACCTTGCCGGCCGCGACGACGAGCACGCCGTCGTCGATCGTCTCGCCGGCGACCGTATGGATCTTCGCACCGCGGAAGACGGTGACGTTCTCTTGGGCGACGAGAGTCGTCGCGCAGAGGCTCATCAGAATCAGGGATCTCATCGGTCTTTCTCCTCCTGCTCGGGCACGCGCTGCCCGCCGACGAACACGGCTTGGAGTGGCGAGGTCAGGTCGATCGGGTCGCCGTCGTAGACGGCGAAGTCGGCGCGGAACGACACGCGCAGGCTGCCGACGGTGTCCGCGACGCCGAGCTGGTCGGCGGCGCTGCGCGTCAGCGCGGCGAGGGCGCCTTCGCGCGACAGGCCGTGGCGCACCGCGAGCGCGGCCGAGCGACGCAGCTCGACCGGATGCGATGCGAAGAACGAGAACGCGATGCCCGCCTGTTCGAGCTTGCCGGCGAGCTCGAGCTGCTTCGGCTTGTCATCGAAGTCGATCGGGCTCAACGCGACGGACGCGTTCGTGCGGCGCAGGCGGTCGATGCATTCGATCGCCTCGTCGCCGCCGAGCACGATCGGCTGCAGCTCGAACTCGTCACAGAGGTCGAGCGCTTCGGTGATCTCGGCGAAAGTCCGCGCGTGGATCGCCGCCTTGCGGCTGCCGGACAGAACGTCGGCGAGCGTGCGGTGGTCGAGGTCGCGCGGCGCAAGCGCCGTGGAGACGGCCTTGAGGCGCTGGCGGACGAGGTCGGCCGCGCCCATGCGTGACGTCGGGTAGCGGTCGCGCTTCAGCGATTCGCTGACCATCGCGACCTTGAGGTAGGTCGTGTCTCGCAGGATGTCGCCGCCGTCGGGACCCCAGTTTACGACCGCACCGAGCCCCGCCAGCGTGTTGTCCGACGAGGGCGCGAGGCCGATCGCCGTGACGCCGCCGATCGCGTGTCGATGCAACGTTTCGTCGAACGGGTCGAATGCGTCGGCTGCTTCGAGCGCGGGCGTGAACGCGTCGATCGTTTCGCCGAGGTCGTTGCGGATGCCGAGATAGTCGTGCGTCACGATGAAGCCCGGCACGATCGTCGCGCCTTCGAACGTGAGCTGCTTGGCGTTGTCGAGGAGGTCGCGCGGGATCTCGTTGCCGACGCCGACGATCTTGCCGCTGCGGAACGCGATCTTGGCCGCGGGGCCTTCGAGCACGGTCTTCGGCGCGACGACGACCTTGGCTGCGGACGCGACGACCGCGCGCTCTTGCGCGGTGCACGGGACGGCGGCGCTTGCGATCAGCAGCGCCGTGGAGATGCGGAAGTCGATCATTGGTCCTTCCCGGAGTAGAGCGGCTTGCCGCCGGCGATGACCTCGACGATCTTCGAGTCGCTCGCGAAGAGCGGGCCAGAGGTGACGACGATGTCCGCGAGTTTGCCTTCGCGGATCGAGCCGACGCGATCGTCGATGCCGAGCATTTGCGCGGGCGTCAGCGTGATGGCCTCGAGTGCGGTCTTCTCGTCGACGCCGAGAGCGGTCGCGCGGGCCGCGATCAGCGGCAGGTGGCGCGCACGTCGAACCTGTCCGGAGCCGATCGCGAACGGCACGTCGGCCTTCGCGACGGTCTGGACGAGGTCGCGCATGGCGTCTTCGCCGTAGGGCGAGCGGCCGAATTCTTCGAGCTTCGTGAACACGATCGAGACGCCCGCGTTCGCGAGGTCCTCGGCGCTGAGGTTCGCGGCACTCGCGCCCTCGAGGATCATCGTGTCGATGCCGTGCTCCTTCTTGAGGTCGAGAGCGGCGCGGATCTCGTCGTCGCGGTGCGCTTCGACGCGCAACGCGCGATCGCCGTCACGCACGTCGATCAGCACGTCCTTGACCGGGTCGGGGCGGGGCTTCTTCGGGAACGACGGGCGCTTCGGAGCCTTGCTGTCCTTCTTGTCCTTGTCCGAGGACTTTGCGGCGGCCTTCTTGTCGTCGCCCTTCTTGCCCTCGTCCTTGGACGGAGACTTGCCCGCATCGGGGCGGGGGCGTCCGCCGGGGCGCTCGCCGCGCGGGCCACGGCCGGGCCGGCGGCGCGAGCCGCGCTCGCCCGAGGGCTTGGCGCCGCTCTCCGCCTTCTTGCCTTCGTCCTTCTTCTTAGCGTCGCCCTTCTTCTTGTCCGACTTCTTGGCGGCCCCTTCCTTGCCGTTCTTCTTGGCGTGGTACTCGATGTACTCGTCGAACTCCTTCTCGTACTTCTCGAGCTTCTTCGCGTACTTGTCGCGAGTCTTCTCGTACGACTCGAGGCCCTCGAACGCCTTGCCGATGCCGCCGAGCGACTTCCGCCGAGTCAGCGGGTGGGTCGAACCGGTGCCGGTCGTCATCCGCAGGTGCACGGCGGTCTTCGGCCCGGGACGGAAGCGCAGGAAGCCCTTCTCGACCGGTCGGACGATTGCGCCGGTGCCGCGCCAGGTCGTGTTGCCCCGGTTGCTGACGTAGGCGGTCGTCACGCCGTGCTTGGCGAGCTCTGAAGAGGCGCTGTCGTGCGGGTCGAGAACGCCCGAGATCGAGCTCGAGGCGTCGGTCGAGGAGCTCGGCAGGGCGTCGCGCGGGCTGTAGGCCGTCGAAAGCGCGTCGATGAAGCCCGGATAGGCGTGGCCGTCCGGGTATTCGATCACCTTCGCCCGGTTCGGAACCCGGACTTCGCTGGCTTTGCCGACGGTCTTGATCTTGCCCTTCTGGACGAGGATGACCCCGTCCTCGATCGGCGGGGCATCGACGCGGTGGATCGTCCCGACCTTGATGGCCATGAACGGCAGGATGGCTTGTTTCGGCGCGTTCTTCGGCAGGCCGGGAATCGGCACCTGCGCGGTGGCGGAGCCGGCTGCGAGCAGCGCGGCAACGAAACACAACGACGCGCGGCCGGACGGACGGCGTTTCATCGGACTCGGTCCCATGCGAATGGCAGATTGGGGGTCGTGGGGGGAGGGGAGATTACGGCGGCGCCGGTTCGAGAGTGCAACGTTTTGGTGTGACCTGGTCGCGCGTGTGGGGTCCGCGCGCTACTTGGGATCTAAGTATTTGTGAGATAGATGCTTGAGGCGTTTTGGCGTCAACCGGGTCCGGCCGTTTCCGCGCCGCTGCGACAGCGTGCTGGGGCCTCCGGCTATCCTGCGTGTATGCAGCGCTGCCTCGGCCTGATCATGGCGTTCGTCTCGGCCTCCGGTTCGGTTGCGCAGACCCCGAAGGCCGAGCCCGCAACCGGCGAACTGTCGGGCTCGCTCGCGCCCGTCGACGGCACGTGGCCTCGGCCGGCCGTGTTCGTCGAGGCACAAGACGGGAAGACTTCGACGCCGCGAGTGAAGTGGCGCGGTCGGCGGTTCCGGATCCTCGGACTCGACCCCGGTCGCTACACGATCGGCTTCTCGCTCGGATCCCAGGGAGCCGACCTGCACCGGATCCGCGGCGTGGTCGTCGAGGCCGGTGCCCATTCGATTCCACAGCTGCAGGACATCGAAACGGGACAATTCTGCTCGCGCGTCGAAGTGCGCGTGTTCGACGACGAGGGGCGGCCGCTCGACCGCGCGACCGTGACTCGGCACTTCGAGACCGAGGAAGGGCTGTGGGACTCCGTGACGCGCACGGTCGACAAGAGCGGCGTTGCGCGCTTGTTCGTCGCGCGGAGTGGTGCGCACGTGACCGTAGAGCGCGTTGGCTATCGCACAGTGCGCATCGACTCCTTGACCAAGAATCGTGTGGTCATCCTGCAGCCGCGACCCGAGCTCCGCGTCGGGGTTCGGGGAATGCCCGAGATCCCCGAATACATGCGGCTCCGCGTGTTGGCGATGCCGCCGGCGCCGCGCCCGGAGTGGGGCGACGACGAGGCGCGGCCGGTCCGCGCGACGATTCGCGTCGGCAAGCCCGGCAAGATGCACGTGGGCGGTCCGGGCCGCTACACGCTGCAGCTCTACGCGATCGTCTCCCCACCGAACGGGGCCAACGAGACCAAGCGGATCGCGCAGATTCCGGTCGAGGTTCGCGATGAGACGCGCCCCCAAGAGTTCGAGATCGTGCTCGACGATGCGCAGCGCCAGCTCGTCGACGACCTGATCGAGACCGCGAAGGGCAACTGATCAGTCCTGCTGTCCGACGTAGCGGAAGAACCGCCACGCGCCCAGATACGCGCGCTGCGTCTCGTCCAGCAGCGGCCGCGTGTGCGTGCGAAGCCAGTCGCGTCGCGCGTTCCCGAACTGGATCGCGTGGGCCTCGAACGGCCGGCGGAACGGCCAGCGTGGCGTGCCTTCGAAGTCGACGACGCCGATGCGGCCGCCGGGGACGAGCACGTCCAGGACGCGTTCGAGTGCCGCTTCCCATGCGCCGATCAACGTGAGCGAGTACGACATGAGCACCGCGTCGAAGCGTTCGCCGAGCTCGGTATCGAGCAAATCCGCCGCGACGACGCGCACGTGCGGCCATGAGCGAACACGACGCGCGGCGCGCGTGGCCATCGCATCCACGCAGTCGAGACCGACGACCCGACCGGTCTCCCCGACATCGCGCGCGAGTCGCGGCAACGCGTGGCCCGTCCCGCAACCGACGTCCAGGACGCGGTCACCTTCGCGCAGCCCGAGGTCGCGCACGATCTGCCGGCGGCCGAACAACATCGCCGCGCGCGTCCAGTCGTAGACCTCGACCTGGCGCGTGTAGAGCCGGGTCATGTCGGTTGCGCTCGGGAGCATCGGATCGGCCGCCGACGATAGCGTGATCGCAATCGCGGCTGCTACCATCCTGCCGATGACGACGGGTGCCGACGATCACGGAGACTGCGCGCTCTGTCGGCGCTCGACGCGGCTGACGTTCCATCACCTGATCCCCCGGAAGGTGCATCGGCGCTCGTTCTTCCGTCGGAAGTACAGCCGCGACGAGCTGCAGTCCGGCGTCGACCTTTGCCGGCTCTGCCATCGCGGGCTCCACACGCTGTACGACGAGATGGAGCTCGCGAAACGGCTGTCGACGCTCGCGGCGCTCCAGCAGGATCCGGCCGTGCAGAAGCACGTAACTTGGGTGCGCAAGCAGAAGCGGGGCTGATATCGTCTCGGGTAGATGTCCGATCTCGTGGAAGTCTCGTTCCTGCCCGACGAAAAGGTCGTCTGGGTCCAGCCCGGCACGACGCTGGTCGCCGCCGGCGACGCGGCCGGACTCGAGATCGTGACCGGCTGCACGCGCGGGATGTGTGGCACGGACCCGGTGCGGGTGTGCGACGGCAGCGATCGACTCGCACCCCCGGGCGACGATGAAAAGGGAACTCTCGAGCGGATGGGGCTGCCTCCTGAATATCGTCTGGCCTGCTCCGCAACGGTGCGCCAGGGCCCGATCGTCATCGAACTCGGGTCCTTCTGAAGCCATGACCGAATCCGAACGCTCACGACCGATCCGCGACTCCGTGAAGTTCCTCGGCTCGTTCGTGCGTCGACCCGGTCAGGTCGGCGCGGTGATGCCGTCGTCGCGCTACCTCGCGGATCTCCTCGTCGGTGACCTGAGCATGCTCGAGCCCGGCGACGTCGTCGTCGAGTACGGCCCCGGCACCGGACCGATGACGAAGGTCATCGACGAACGATTGCCCGATGGCGTCGAGTACCTCGGCATCGAGCTCGAAGAGAAGTTCCACTCGATGCTCGAGGACCGCTATCCCCACTTGCGGTTCGTGCGGGGATCCGCGGCCGACGTGCGTTCGATCCTCACCGAGCATCGCCTCGCGATGCCGAAGCGGATCATCTCGGGGATCCCGTTCGCGAGCCTGCCCGAGAACGTGCAGCAGGCGATCGTGCTCGGCACCCAGGAAGCGCTGCATCGCGACGGTGAGTTCCGCACGTTCCAGTACGTGCACGCGTACGGTCTGCCGGCGGCGCGGCGCTTTCGGCAGGCGATGAGCGCTGCGTTCGGTGACTTCGAGCGGACGGGGCCGGTGGTGCGCAACGTCCCGCCGGCCTACGCGCTCGTCTACCGACACTGAGTCCGCGTCACGTCGCGAGCGCGCGCGTGAAGGCGTTGCACGCGAGCGTACGCAGCGCGTCGCCGAGCTGTCGGAAGCTCACGTTGAAGAACGGCGGGTCGCAGAGGATCGCGCCGAACTCGATACCGAGCCACTCGGGCCGCGTGATGTCGAAGTGGCGGTATCCCGGGACATCGGCGAACCGCTCATCGATGTCGAGGATCGTCGCGTCGAAGAAGTACTGCTCGTTCTCGTGCCGCTCTTCCATGGGCGCGATATGCTACTGATTACGAGACAGTTTGACTGCGATCGTCGGTAGCGGTTCGCCGGGACGCGCAGCCTTGATCGCGAGGGCTTCCAAGGCGCAGCCCTTCGCCGACACGACGGCGTCGTACGCGAAGTCGTCTCGCGTCTTCAGCTCCCACTGGCGATTCTCACCTCGCTGCGAGAATCGCATGAGTTCGAACCGGTCTCGCCAGTCCGACTGCCAGTCCGGAACGATCGAGAATCCGAGCACCGGTTTGTCGTCGTCGATCTGGATGGCCAGGCTCGCGCGTTTGCGCACGCGGCGATCGAGCGCGGCGAGGTCGAGGATCGGTTCGCGGGATGGAGCGGGGAGCTCCTTCTTCCGGATCACGATCGGTGGCTTGCCGCGACCTCCGATCCAGGCTCGTTCCATGCCGCGGGCAAAGACCCGCGTCGCGATCCATTCCGAGGAACGGTCGCTCTTGGAGAAGCTCTGCATGATCTGCGTACCGTCATCGAACATCAGCGTGCCACGGTTCGGCAGGTCGTCCGCGTGGAGGACGACGGTGACCGGGCGGTACTTCTGCACTCGTACGATCGCCTTGTTCACGAACGGGCTGCGGTGCGGCTGCTGCGAGTCGTTGTAGCCGAAGTAGTCTTCGCGCTCGGGCACGCATACGCGGATCCTGCCGAGCGAGTCCGAGCTGATCGAGAGCGACGGTCGGTCATCGCGGTTGTGGTGGAACGAGACGATGTCGACGTCGACGAACGGCACCGGAACCTTGTCGTCGTCGATCGCGCGCACGTCGACGATGTCCGCGGGCTGGAGCTTGATCGAAACGCGCGCCCTTGCGTCTCTTGTCTTCCATGTTTCCACATGTGGCATGAAGCCATCCGCAATCACGATGAGCCGGTGTTGGCCCCGTGGTGTCTCGACCTTCGCCTGACCGATCTTGTCGGTTCGCACCGGCAGCACGTCGTCGACGGTGCAGTAGCAGGAGTTGCCGAACAGGAGGCGCGCACGCGGCACGTCCATACCTTCCGCGTCGAGGATCTGGATCGACGTAACGCAGCGGGTCTCAGATGGGGTGCCCTTCGTGGGTGCACCATGCCTCGAAGCCTCGGGCCCCCTCGGTTCGTCATCGAGCGAGAGCCACGGGTAGCCGATCTTCGGATCGGCGGGCGGCCACGGCAGCCGCGCGTACGGATCGTCGGCGCGCTTCTTTCGCAGCACCACGCGCGAGCCCATGTACATCCGAAGCCCGCGTTCGATCGGCTCGCGCCACGGCAGGTAGCCGTCCTTCTCGACGATGAGCCAGAACTGGGTGATGTCATGGCGGAAGCGCGTGTTTTCGGGAAGGTGGATCGACCGTTGCTGTCGGGTCAGCGGGAGCACGAACGTTCCGTCGTCGTGGGTTCGTGCTTCCGGGAGCGGCGTGCGTGACAGCACCTGCGCGATCGCGGCGCTGAACGGCAATTCGGCGTTCGTCGACGCGACGAGTGAGACGTGGGCCTCGGCGAGCGGGGCGCCGTCCTCGTCGACGACGATCCCGGTTGGTGGGGTGTGCCTGTCGGGGAACTCGTGCGTCTGCGCGGGGGTGATCGCGCAGGTGAGCGATGCGAGAAGGAGCCTGGGCAGCATGGAGCGCAGAATAGCGGGTGGGAATGGTTCGGGTTCGGAGTCGAGGGAGACGATGCGAGGGTCGGGGTCTGGCGGATTTTGTGGAGCTCGTGTGCGGGCAAGGGCCACGGGCAAGGCGCGGGACACGTTCGCGCCTGCGCTTGCGCGAGCGTGCTTGCCCTCGCCCGTTCCCTTGCCCCTTCCCGTGCCAGCCATTTTTTTCGCTTCCCTGCCGCGTTCCCCACCCCGGTGGCGTGCATCCCTCTGACCGCCGACAATGCCTTACGGGAGCCTACGAGTGAGCACCGCCTCGAGTCGAATCGCCCTGGATGACCTTCTGCGCCACGAGAGCTTTGTGCGCGCGACCCTGCGTGGCCTTCTGCGTGACGAGGGACGCGTCGACGACGCTGTCCAGGAGACCTGGCTGCGCGCCGCGAAGCGGCCGCCGTCACAGCAGACCGACCCGCGGGCTTGGCTCGCGAAGGTCGCGCGCAACATCGCGATCAGCTCCTGGCGGTCCGAGCGCCGGCGGGCGCGGCGCGAGGCCGCGATCGAGCAGGACACGGCCACGGCAGAGACGGCCGAGCGCAGTCGCGAGCGAGTCGAGATGCGGCAGCGCGTCGTGGCCGCCGTGCTCGCACTCGAGGAGCCCTATCGCGCCGTCGTGCTGCTGCGCTACGAAGAGGGGCTGTCGAACGGGGAAGTCGCGCGTCGGCTCGGGCGCTCGGCGGCGACCGTCCGGTCCCAGCTGAGTCGTGCGCACGAGATCCTGCGCCGCCGGCTCGACGGCGAGTTCGGCGGGCGTGAGCGCTGGGCCGTGTTGGCGGTGCCGCTGGTGCGGTCGGCCAAGCGCGCCCTGCTGCTGCCGGCAGTTGGAGCCGTGCTACTCGTGACGGCGTCCACACCGTTCTGGCCGCGCGGCGCGAGTGCGCCGCCGCCGGCGGTGGCTCACGGGGCGGCGATCATGGCGAGCGACCCCGTCGCCGAAGACGAGTCGACGTCCGATAGCTCGGATGCCGTCGTCCGTGAGTCCGTCGCGCCGACCGAGTGGGCAGAAGTCGACTCCCAAGACCCGCGTCGCAACGAGCGCCTGCTCGCGGCCGCGACGCTCTGCGATCGCGGCTACTACCTCGACTACGAGCGCGCGACGTTCAGCTTCTTGCACGGCACGCGCGACGATCCGGCGCCGCAGATCGTGCGCAACGACTGGGACATCTACTTCACGAGCGGTCGATTTCGCGTCGACATCGTGACCGACGACCAGTCCGTGATCGCCGACCTCGGCGAACTTTCGCCGCGCGACTTCGGACGGCTCTCGCAGTTCCCGACCGAGTTCGCAGGAGACTGCGCGATCGCCGAGGGGCACGCCTACTACATCGGAACCCGGGATACGGACTCGGACCTCGCGACGGTGATCTTCGTTCGCTCCCACGAACCGGGAAGGACCTGCGAGTTCGACTGGTACACGACCGACGGGACCGGGCGGGCACAGGGCTCCCTGCGCGATCCTCGCGTTGGCAAGTGCTGGATCGAGGTATTGACCAAACTGCGCGCGTCGACGCGTCGCGGTTCGATGCTGACCGAACCGCGTGTCGTGCTCCAGGTGCGTGCCGGTTCGGGTGGCGGCAATCCGAACCGCGTCAACATGGCCGGTGAAACCAGCGCCTATGTCGATCGCGTCTCGCAGCAAGAGCTCGACATCACGCCGCCGATCGAGTCGAAGGAAGAGTCCGTCGCGTACTCCCGTGGCGGCTGGATCCCCGAGGACTACGCGTTCGTCGTGACGCGGATCCGCTACGAGGGCTCGGCCGCCGGCGACTCGAATGGCCAAGGCGAGTTCCGTCTGATGGTCGGCGGCAAGCGGATCGCGTCGTATCGCAACCACAAAGAGCCGATCGTCGGTGAGTGGACCGAGCCGATCGAGCTGACTTCCGGCCAAGAGGCCGAGACCTACCTCACCGTCGCGAACTCGAGCGCGGGTTGCGTCGTGCTCGATGGCACGCTCGTGCCGCGGCCGACGCGCGTCGGCTTCAACGCGCCGAACAGGGGTTTCTTCGCCGAGCGGCAGGGCGTGGCCGCGAAGCCCGAGCGGGTGCTCACGGTGCCCGAGGTCGTGCTGCAGCTGCGCACCGGCCACAATGGCGGCAACGGCGCGCGACTCGACCTCCGCTGCCGCAAGGACATGCGCCTCGACGAACTCCGCGACCAGCCGCTCGACTTCTCCGAGCGTGGTCCGCGGATCGACCGCAGGACGATCGGCTACGGCAACGGTGGGCTGGTCGGCGACGGCCGCGTGTTCGTGATCACGAAGGCCGTGTACCACGGCGACGGCGTCTGCGATCAGTCCTACCGCAAGTTCCGTCTCGTGATCGGCGGCGAGAAGATCGTCGATGTCGAGGATCCGAAGGAGCCGATCGAAGGCGTGTGGACCGGTCGGATCGAGGTCGTGCCCGGGGAAGAGTCCCGCACCTATCTGGAGCTCGCGAACGCGACGAGCGTCCTGCTGACCGGCGAGGTGAGGTTGAGCGGGCACTTCGAGAAGCGGTGAGCGACGCCGCGGCGCGATTTCCTGTCCCGTTCCGCGGCGGTTCTTCCTTGAGACGGGTCCATGAAAGCCTCGTTCTCGACCGCTCTCCTGTTGCTCTCGCTCGCGCCATGCGCCGCGGCGCAGCTGCAGTTCTCCGCGCCTGACAACCGGGCGATGCCGTTCACGGTGCCCGGCGAACCGACCCAATCGATGTTCGAGGTCGCGCAGGTCAACGCCGACGGATTGCCGGACCTCGTGATCGGACGCAGCGGGCCGACGCCGGAGATCTGGATCGGACTCGGCGACGTGGCCGGTAACTTCACCTGGAGCCAGGCGGTCGGGGTCACGGGCGAGGACGTCCACGTCTTCGACTACAACGGCGACGCGTTCGCGGACCTGATCACTACCTACGGTCCCGGCCACCCCAGGCATAGCGAAGTCGACTTCTGGCTCAACGATCCATACGCCCCGGGCACGTTCCCGACCAGTCCTACGGAGACACGGTCCTTCCCGACCGGGGTGCAGGGGCTCGCGCAAGGCGACATCGAGGGTGATGGAATCTACGAGCTGTTCGTCTGTCGCGGCGTCACGGACGTCTACCACGTCTGGTACCTGTCGCCGACGGAGGTGCAGTTCAGCTTCATCACGACGATCCCTACGGCCGGTGGCGAAGGCGAACGCGCGATCATCGTGGACGACTTCACCCACGATGGCTTCCCCGAGGTGTGGGTCGGTTCCGAGATCTGGATCAACGACGCCGCGTTCGGGTTCACTCTCAGCTCGACACCGTTGCCGAACGCCGGAGTGCGGCTCGGTGCCGCGACGGGTGACATCGATGGAGACAACCGTCCGGATGCCGTGACCTGCCAGGCTGCGCCGACCGGCGCCGACCCGGGGCTGCGCATCTGGCCGAGCATGAGTGCGTGCGGGTTCGGTGGTCCGGCGGCGTTCCATCCGGCGGAGGACCGGCACCAGGGCGAGGAGATCGGCTTCGTCGAGTTCGCGCACCTAGTAGGCGAACCGGGCAGCCTACGGGAGGAGCTGCTGTACCAGGTTGCGGCGACCAAGGAGCTGCGGGTGTACGAGAGCACCCTCGACGGTGAGCTCCCCGCGACGAGCGTGCTGCTCGACGGCAACTGCGTCGCCGCGCGCGTCGTCGACCTGAACTTCGACGGGTTGTACGACGTCGTCGGCGCGCGCGACACGGCGGCGAACGAGTACTTCGTGTTGTGGAACCAGAGCGCGTTCGAATACGAGCAGCCGTCCGAGGTGCTCGCCGAGTCGACATGGCTCGGCTATCAGCACATCTACGTCGATCGCTCGTTGCCGCTTTCCGGCCTCGTCACGCGGGATGGGTCGCGTCATCGGCCGTATCGTTCGATCTGGAAAGCGCTGCGAGAGGCGAACGGCGGCGAGGCGATCTTCGTCTATCCCGGTCGCTACAGCTGCACGAACCGGCTCTGGGCCGAGACCGCCGTCCTGAACGTAAATGACGTCGAGCTCATCGCCGTCTGCGGCCCCGAGCACACGTTCATCGACAACACGAGGGTCGTGCTGACCAATGCGCGACTGTCCGGCTTCACGTTCCGGACCGACGGTGCCGACCTCGCGACGCCGGGGGCGTTGGTCACCAGCGTCGATTCGACGGTCGTCAACAACCGCTTCTTCTGCGATGCGCCGACCGATGGAGTGCTCGTGCAGGGCACGGGGACGAGTCGCCTCGGTAGCAACGTGGTCCATGGCGCTGCTACCGGCTTCTCGATCGATGCTGCGACGAACCCCTCGGTCGAGCTCTACAACAACACGGTTGTCGAGAACGACACCGGGATCCGACTCGCGGGCACCGGCGCGTTCACCGTCGTCAACAACCTCGTCGTAGACAACACCACCTACGGCGTTGCGCACGAGTGCAGCGTGCCGAGCGCGCTGGCGGTCGACTACAACCTCGTGACCGACAACGGCACCGACTACGCGACGATCGCGTCGGGAGGCTGCACGCCGGTGCTGGCGGCTGGCCCGAACGATGTCGACGGCGCGAGCTGGGACTCGGCGGTGCAGTTCGTCGACGTCGCGAACCGCGACTTCCGTCTCGCGGGCTCGATCGCGGTCGACGGTGGTGATCCGACGATCCTCGCGCCGCTGTGGCTCGGCACCGACGTCGAAGGCGATCCGCGTTCGATGGGTGGTCCGATCTCGACGCTGACGCTTCGGCCGGACGTGGGCGCCGACGAGGTGCAGTACATCCCGGAGCTGCGCCTGCAGGTTCTGCCGACGCCGAACAGCGTCGAGTTCGTGACGACCGGCGTACCGGTCGGGTGGCAGGAGTACAAGCTGCTCGGTTTCGCACCGGGGAACTTCCCGCTGCCGCTCGCGAACTTCGGCTCGAATCTGCTGTTCGACCTCTACGTCGACACGATCGTCGGCGCGCCGGACGCCTTCGGCGAGAGCCGCATCACGCTCAGCCTGTCGTCGTCGATCCCGGAGGGCACGCGCTACTACGTGCAGGCGGTCGCCGTCGACCTGTTCGGGCCGGACCCGCAGCTCTACCCGACGAACGAGGCGACGTTCACGATGCAGTAGGCGGCAGTCACAGGCGCCGCGCGCGATCGGCGCGCTGCGTCTCCTCGACGCGCTCCAGCCGGTCTTCGAGCGCGTCGAGCCGCTCTCGCAGCCGCTTGACCTCCCGGTCGTGCGCTCCGGTGCGCCACCACGTGTAGCGCCCGATCCAGACCAGACCGACCGCGAGCGTGACGAAGCCGACAGCTGGCGGCTTCCACTCCGGCATGATCGACCGCATGGCCGGGTCCAGCACCAGCGAGCTCAGGAACAGCCCGCCCATGAGAAGGTGAAAGTTGCGTTCCTGAATCGTGTGCATCGACATATCCTGCTGCCTCGAATCCACCTCTTCTACATCGCGACGTGGCCAAGCAGAACTACGACCCGGCGGAGATCGAGCCGCGCTGGCAGGCCTTTTGGGCCGAGCACAGCGTGTTTCGCACCCCCAATCCCGGCGATCCGGACTTCGACTCGAGCAAGCCGAAGTACTACGCGCTCGACATGTTCCCGTATCCGTCCGGCGCGGGGCTCCACGTCGGACACCCCGAGGGCTACACCGCGACCGACATCCTCTCGCGCTACAAGCGGATGACCGGGCACAACGTCCTGCACCCGATGGGGTGGGACGCGTTCGGCCTGCCGGCGGAGCAGTACGCGATCCAGACCGGCACGCACCCCGAGAAGACGACGCGCGCAAACATCGACAACTTCCGGCGCCAGCTGCAGAGCCTCGGGTTCAGCTACGACTGGGATCGCGAGGTCGGCACCTGCGATCCGGACTACTTCAAGTGGACGCAGTGGATCTTCAAGAAGCTCCACGAGAAGGGGCTCGCGTACCAGTCCAACGCGCCGGTGTGGTGGTGTGAAGAGCTCGGCACCGTCCTGTCGAACGACGAGGTCATCAACGGGCGCAGCGAGCGTGGCGATCACCCGTGCGAACGGCGTCCGCTGCGTCAGTGGATGCTGAAGATCACCGACTACGCGCAGCGCCTGCTCGACGATCTCGACGAGGTCGACTGGAGCGAGTCGCTCAAGACGATGCAGCGCGAGTGGATCGGCCGCAGTGAAGGCGCCGAGATCGACTTCGGCGTCGACGGTCACGACGACGCGACGATCCGCGTGTTCACGACGCGGCCGGACACGCTGTTCGGCGCGTCGTTCATGGTGCTCGCGCCCGAGCATCCGCTCGTCGCGCGAATCACGTCGGCGGATCAGAAGGCTGCGGTCGACGAGTACATCAAGAAGGCCGCTGCCAAGAGTGAACTCGAACGCACGGACCTGGCGAAGGAGACGACGGGCTGCTTCACCGGCGCGTACGCGCTCAATCCGCTGTTTTCGGCCGACGATCCGCGCGCCAAGCTGCCGGTGTGGATCGCGGACTACGTCATCGTGTCCTACGGCACCGGTGCGATCATGGCCGTGCCTGCGGGCGACGAGCGGGACTTCCGCTTCGCGAATGAGTTCGGGATCCCAGTGCCCGCGATCTTCTCGCCCGACTCCGGGGACGCCGAGCTCGACGAGAAGGTGCGCCGCGGCAAGGCGTGCTGGACCGACGAGGCGAAGTTCATCAACTCGTCGAACGACCAGGGTCTCGATCTGTCTTCGTTTGACATCGCCGCGGCGAAGCGCGCGGTCATCGACTGGCTCGGCAAGCGGAACATCGGCGAAGCCAAGATCACGTATCGCTTGCGCGACTGGCTGTTCTCTCGGCAGCGCTACTGGGGCGAGCCGTTCCCGGTGCTGCTCCGCGAGGACGGAACGGTCGAGCTGCTGCCGGACGACGCGCTGCCGCTCGAGCTGCCGCCGATGGAGGATTTCGCTCCGGGCGGTCAGCCTGAGTCGCCGCTGATCCGCGCGAAGGACTGGGTCGCGACGACGGCCAGCGATGGCAAGCCGGCAGAGCGCGAGATCAACACGATGCCCGGGGCCGCTGGCTCGAGCTGGTACTTCCTCCGCTTCTGCGATCCGAAGAACAGCGACGAGTTCTGCTCCCGTGCCGCGAGCGACTACTGGATGCCGGTCGACCAATACGTGGGTGGCACCGAGCACGCGGTCGGGCACCTGCTCTACGCGCGATTCTGGACCAAGGTGCTCTACGACCTCGGTCTCGTGAAGCACAGCGAGCCGTTCCAGCGGCTCTACAACCAGGGGATGATCCAGAGCTTCGCGTATCAGGACGATCGCGGCGCGACGATCGCCGTCGCCGACGTGGAAGAGCGCGACGGCAAGTTCGTCCACAAGGAGACTGGCGCCGAGCTGTCGCAGATCGTCACGAAGATGTCGAAGCGCTACGGCAACGTCGTCAACCCCGATGACGTCGTCAACGAGTACGGCGCGGATACGCTGCGGCTCTACGAGATGTACATGGGGCCGCTCGCCGACGCGAAGCCGTGGAACCCGAAGGACGTGCCGGGCGTGCATCGCTTCTTGCGGCGCGCCTGGCGCATCGTCGTGCCGGAGGCTGTTGGTGAGGGCGACCTGCATCCGTATCTCGAGCAGGACCGCGACCCCGACGCCGATCTCGAGCGGCTGTTGCACAAGACGATCGACAAGGTCGAGAAGGACATCGAGCGGATGGCCTTCAACACGGCGATCGCGGCGATGATCGAATTCGTCAACGCGGCGACGAAAGCCGGCGACAAGCTGACGCGTTCGCAGGGGCAACGCTTCGCGCAGATCCTGAGTCCGTTCGCGCCGCACCTCGCAGAAGAACTCTACGCGCGCCTCGGTGGCGAAGGCATGCTCGCGCACTCGAGCTGGCCGACGGTCGACCCCGCGCAGCTCGTCGCGGACACTGTCGAGATCCCCGTGCAGGTGCTGGGCAAGGTGCGCGCGCGCATCCAGGTCGCTGCTGGTTCGTCCGAAGACGAGATCCTCTCGGCCGCCCGCGCGGCCATCGAGACGCACGTCGAGGGCAAGACGATCGTCAAGGAGATCGTCGTGAAGGGCCGCATCGTCAACTTCGTCGTCAAGTAGGCGATGGCCGAGGCGGGCGAAACGGGGGCCCGCAAGGGTCGGTGGTGGAAGCGGCTGCTGCTCGTCTGCGGCTCGCTGCTGTTCACGCTGTTCGTGCTCGAGGTCGGGATCCGCGTCGTTGCGTCGATCTTCTACCCGAAGATGATGCAGTTCGATGCGGTGCTCGGCTGGAGTCACGTGCCGGACCGCGAGCGGGTGTTTCCCAACGAGCACGGCGAAAAGAACGTCGTGACGATCAACTCGCTCGGCCTGCGCGGTCCCGAGCCGGCCGAGAAGCGCGGTCACGAGAAGCGCGTGCTCGTGCTCGGAGACTCGTTCACCGAGGGTGTGCACGTCGCGCAGGACCAGCTCTACACGTCGGTGCTGGGCGCGGCGCTCCCGGACGTCGAGATCGTCAACTGTGGAGTCTCGGGCTACGGCACCGTGCAGCAGTTTCTCTACCTGCGGGAGCGCGGCCTCGCGCTCGACCCGGACGCCGTGATCGTCGTGACGTTCGAGAACGATCTGAGCGACAACTGCATCCCGTTCTTCCCGACGCTCGGCCCGCGACCGTTCGTGCGCGTCGACGGCGAGAGGGCCCAGATCGTCGAGGACTATCCCGTCGACGAGTTCCTGGAGTTCGTCGCCCCGGTGCCGGGGCAGTGGTTCCTGCGCAAGCACAGCTACCTGTTCTACTTCTTCAACGACAAGATCTACGGGCGCTTCGCCGGCGACGCGCAGAAGGAGCTGTGTCGGCAGAAGATCGAAGCCGTGCCGACCGACGTGCGGCATCGTGCCTACGCGCATACGGTCCGCGAATGCGCGAACCTGCTCGCGTCGAAGTCGATCGGCTTCGGAGTCGTGCTGATCCCGCAGCGCGAAGAAGTCGCGAGCGGGAGCGCGCCCTGGATCGAGAAGACCGTGAGCGGTTGCGAGGCCGCGGGGGTGCCGAGCCTCAGCCTCTTGCCCGCGATGACGGCCGCGTCCGCGAAGGGGACGAAGCCGTACTTCGACCGCGACATCCACTGGTCGAAGGACGGGCACGCCGTCGCGGGCAAGGCGATGGTCGAGTTCGTGCGCGCGCGGCTCGCGCGCTGAGGACTGGCCGCGGGCTAAAGCTCGCCGATGGTCACGTCGAGGGCGTCGCTGAGTGCGAGGGGCAGCGCACCGGGCGCGCCGCTGTCGGCGGAGAACCACTGGAAGCTCAGCTGATCACCGACGACCGATGGATCGAGCGGGATCAGGAGCGTGAGCTCGCTCATGCCCTGCGCGTCGGCGCCGAGTCCCAGCGTGACGAACGGATCTACGTAGAGCGTGCATCCGTCGAGTCCGAGGACGCCGAGTGTCAGTTCGGTCGTCCTGTCGCCGATCGCGAGCGAGGTGAGAGCTGCGTCGGGTTCCCCGCCGCGCAGGAGCACGTCGAACGCGGAGAACAGCCGTGGCTTCCCGCGGCTGTCGATGCGCGGGAGTCGACCGGGCGCACCCGGGCACGCCATGCCTCGCGTGCGTGCGAACCCTGGCGACGTGTCGGCGCCGAACTCGAATACTGTCGCGGATCCGAGTCCGGAGCCGGCGCAGTCGTCCCCGGGCGTGCCGACGATGAGGTCGCTGAAGCCGTCGCCGTTCGAGTCGTCGATCGCGCCGACGGCGAACCCGAACAGGGCGAGCGGATGACCGCCGTAGTAGGCGCGGATGCTGTTCCCGCTCATTCCCGAGAACACTTCGACCATGCCGCTGTCCGCTCCGTTGCGGTCGGCGAGCGGTGCGCCGACGGCGAGGTCGTCGAATCCGTCCCCGTCGTAGTCGAATCCGCCGGCCGCGGATCGGCCGAAGCCGAGACCGTTCTCGGAGCCGGTGAACGACTGCATTTGGTTGCCGCTGAATCCGGAGAACACGGCGACGGTTCCCGGTGTCGCCGTCGTCCCAGGGGTGCTCACGAAGAAGTCGTCGAACCCGTCGCGATTCATGTCGCCGGCGGGGCCGACGACCGCGCCGAACTCTTGGCCTGCTGGGCTGCCTTGCTTCGTGAAGAGTGTGCTGCCGTCCGCGCCGGACACGATCTTCGCCGAGCCCGTGCTCAGCTGAATGCCGTCCGCGTCGGGCGCACCGCCGACGACGTCCGCGAAGCCGTCGTCATTCGTGTCGCCGGCTCCGGCCACCGACGTTCCGAAGTGATCGAACGACGCGTCGCCGTGGACGACGAAGAGCTCCGACCCGTCGTAGCCCGATCGGACGATCAGCGATCCCGAGTTGATGCCGTTGCCGTCCGCGTAGGGCGCGCCGATCGCGATGTCGTCGTAACCGTCGGCGTTCATGTCGCCGGCGCCGGCAACCGCATGGCCGAACTGGTCGAACGCGTTGTCGCCGGTCCATTCGTAGAGGGTCGTGCCGTCGCTACCCGACAGCACGATCACGCGGCCGCAGTTCGTGCCGTTCGAGTCGTCGAGGGGTGCGCCGACCGCGACATCGTCGTGGCCGTCTCCGTCGACGTCGCCGAGTCCCGCGACGGAGAAGCCGAAGTTGTCGCCGGGACTGTTGCCGATGCTGTCGAAGAGCAGAGATCCGTCCGTGCCCGAATGGACGCGGGCTCGGCCCGAGGCGATGCCGGCCGGGGCGGCCAAGCGCGCGCCGACGATCACGTCGTCGAACCCGTCGGCGTCGACGTCTCCGGCCGATGCGACGGCGCAGCCGAAGCAGATCCCCGCCGCTTCGCCCACGTGGATTCGCAGCGGTGGCACCGAGAAGAATCCGGTCAAGAGGCTGACGCTACCACCGTTGGATGCGAGATCGTCGTCACCTGGCGCACCGACCAGTAGGTCCGCGAGGCCGTCTCCGTCGATGTCTCCGGCCGCGCTGATCGACGTCCCGAAGGAGTCACCGAAGCTCTCGCCGTACAACGTTGCGAGTACGCAGCCGTTCATCCCCGAGTACACCCGCACGAGCCCGGAGTCGTTGCCGTTCACGCTCGCCTGCGGCGATCCGACGACGATGTCTCGATACCCGTCGCCGTTGACGTCTCCCGATGCGACGGACCGGCCGAGCCGGTCGCTGCTGCTGTCGCCGAAACGAAAGATCTCCGTACCGGTGGCGCCGGAGTACACGAACACGTGGCCGGTGACGCCGTCGACGATCTCGCGTGGCGCACCAACCGCGAAGTCGGCGTGACCATCGCCGTCCAGGTCACCGACGCCGCATACCGACGCGCCGAACTCACCGTCTTCGGTGTTGCCTACGAGTTCGTGAAGAATCGCGCCGTCGAAGCCGGAAAACACGGTCGCCGATCCGGGAAACTCCGGGTCCTCTCCGAACACTCCGGCTCGAAACGCGCCGATGATCACGTCGTCGAACCCGTCGTTGTTCACGTCACCGACTCCGGCGACGGCTTCGCCGAATCGGTCATCGAAGTCGGCGCCTTCGAACGAGTGAAGCATCAGTCCGGTCGCGCCAGAAAAGACGGCGGCGAAGCCGCGGTCGCTGAACGCGGACCAAGAACCCAGGATGAAGTCGTCGAACCCATCGCCGTTTACATCACCCGCGCCAGCGACGGCTCGGCCGAACCACTGGGGATGGGGTTGATCCGCGAACGTGTAGATCGGCGTCGCATCCGCACCGGAGTAGACGATCGCGCGCGACGTGGAGTCGGTGAGTCCAAATGCGCCGACGATGAAGTCGTCGAAGCCATCGGCATTCACGTCGCCAGCGTCGCTGATTTCATGACCGAATTGGTCGTTCACGGCGATTCCGGTAAGGGTGTGGAGGACGCTGCGGTCGGCGCCGGAATAGACGCGCACCATTCCGGCGCCACTTGCCGCGGAGTCGTCGGATCGCGTGCCGCCGGCGAAGTCGGTGACTCCGTCACCGTTGACGTCACCGATCCAGCTCACAGACTGACCGAAGAAGTTGTTCTCAACCGGGTCGGCAAATACCTCGACTGCGCCCTGTGCTGGGGCGGCGGTGCCGAGGAGAATCACGACGAGCGCGTGGGGCGGATGCAGCATGACGTCCTCTGGGTGAGTGCGTCATCATAGGCTTCTCGGTGTCACGGCGATGTCGCGATGCGCGCCTGGAGCCGGCCGCGATACCGCAACTCGCGAGAGCGAATCACGGACACGAGAACGCGATCCCCTGCGTCAGCACCAGCGGGCCAGCACGAGGGTGTTCGTCGACAGCGTTGTTTTTCCCATGCGCGGCGGTGTAGCGGGATCTTCTTTCCCGAAGGCCGAGACTTGCGACAATTCGATGATCGATAACTCGAGCGAATCGATTGGAATCGACAGAACTCGCCGAACTGGCCGACTCGCGTGACTATCGTCCCTCGTGATGACTCTTCTCTCCGAACCTTCGCGCCGGATCCCGATGTGGGCGAAGCTCGCCTACACGGCGTTCATGGCCGTGCTCGTCCCGTTCTATTGGTACAACTACGGGCCGACGAACTTCCTCTACTTCTGCGACGTCGCGCTCTTTCTGACGCTCGTCGGCATGTGGACGGAGTCGCCGCTGCTGATCGGGATGCCGGCCGTCGGGATCCTGCTGCCGCAGGCGCTGTGGGTCGTCGACTTCGTGTCGAACCTGCTGGGCGCGCCGATGACGGGCCTCACGGACTACATGTTCAACGAGGCCAATCCGCTCTTCAACCGGAGCCTGTCGCTGTTCCACGGGTGGCTGCCGTTCTGGTTGCTATGGCTCGTGCTACGCGTCGGCTACGACCGGAGGTCGTTTGCGATGTGGGTCGGTACCGCCTGGTTGCTGATCACCGTGTGCTACGCGTTCATGCCGCCGCCGCCGCTGAACCCCGACGACCCCAACACTCCGGTCAACATCAACTACGTCTACGGGTTCGACGACAACGCCGCGCAGACCTGGATGCCGGAGCTCGTGTGGGTCGGCGTGTGGATGGCGCTTCAGCCGCTGGTGCTGGTCGGGCCGACGCACGTTCTGCTGCGGCGGTTCGTCCGCGCGGCGAACGCTACGACGTGACGTTCGGATCCGTCGCGCAGGTCGGGCAGATGCCGTGCGTCACCGCCATTTCGTCCGTGAAGAAGCTCGCCGGTTCGACCCATTCGTCCTCGTCGTTGCGGATCGAGTGACACCACGAGCAGATGGGCAGGAGCTCCTGCACCGCTCGGAACTCGAGCTGAGAGCGACGCAACTCGAGCTGGGTCACGACGGCGTCGCGCAGCGTGAGCAGCGCGATTTGCTGATCGCTGTCGAGTGCGCGCGGCTTGCGGTCGATCACGCACAGCGTGCCGAGGCGGTGGCCGTTCGCGACGCGGAGCGGGGCGCCGGCGTAGAACCGGATGTCGGGCTCGCCGGTGACCAGCGGGTTGTCGCAGAAGCGCTCATCCCTGGTCGCGTCTTCGACGACGAAGAGCTCGTCGCTCTCGATGGCGTGGGAGCAGAACGCGACTTCGCGCGGCGTCTCCGGTGCGTCCAGTCCGACGCGCGACTTGAACCACTGCCGGTGCTCGTCGACGAGGCTGACGAGTCCGATGGGAGCCTTGCAGATTGCGGCGGCGAGCCGGGTCAGATCGTCGAACGTCTGTTCGGCCGCGGTGTCGAGCACGCGGTAGAGCGCCAGGGTGCGCAGCCGCATGCGTTCAGGGAGTGAGGACGTCTCCACGGGGAATGTATCGGTCCGTTGCGGGGGCGAGATCAAACGCGATTCATGCCGACCCGGGTCAGTCGACTCGCGTAGTCGTTGAGCTTGCGGTGTGTCCCGTCGGGTGCCCAGCCGGACAGCCAGCGAATGAAGTCCGCCCATGCGATCGGATAGTACTCGCGCCACTCCCGTTCGAGGGCTTCCGCGTCCACTTCCGTGCGAACCGAGGATAGTGCGATGCGCAAGTGTTCGAAGTAGCGATCCACGGCGGCGTCACCCGAGACGTCGAGCTGTCGGGAATCGAGGCAGCTGCCGAGGAAGTACGCGACGTCTTGCGTGCCGATACCGCCGCCGACGTACTGGAAGTCCACAGCCGCAACGGCCGGGTCGCGCGCGATCGATGCGAAGCAGAAGTTCGCGACCTTGGCGTCCCCGTGCACCAAAGTGCGGAACTTTGCCCGCTTCAGCGCGGCATCCAGGCGCGGTGCGGCGTCGCGGAGCTCGGTGTCGGTCATCGTCGCGAGCTCGTCGGGGCGCGTGTCGAGGTGCCAATAGGTGCCGCACTGCCACAAGCCGTCGGGCCGCTCGCCGAGAAAGGTGGCGTGGAAGTTGGCGAGCCATCGGAGACAGTCGTCGAGTTCGCGATCGGAGAGATCGTCGCGGCGCTGGTCGAAGCCGCTGCGATCGAGGTCTTCGAGAACGAGGAGTCGCTCGCCGTCGTGCTCAACACTGCCGAACGAATGCGCGACGCGAGCCGCGCGTGTGCAGCGTTCGGCCCAGGCGTCGTACCAGTGCGTCTCGACCTCGTACGAGCGGAGCTTCCGCTGCCGGGATCGTTCGGTGTTCCATCCTCGCGGATGTCTGTCCTGGCCGGCCGGCGGGGGCGAGATCCGCTTCGCGATCACGGTCGGCTCCGGCGCGCTATCGAGTTCGACGCGGAGGATCTCGCCGTAGCCGCTCCACAGCGACTGCAGTCGTTCGACCACGCGCGCCGAGGAAGCGCCGGTCAGTTCGCAGATGCGCTCGAGCATGAGCTCAGAGTCTCGATGCAGATCCGTTCGAAGCAATCGGCGACGGCTCGTGACGAGAAGTTCGCGTCCACGTGGGCGTACGCCAAATCTGCGAGGCTCTGGCGCCGCGCCCCGTCGCCGAGTAGACCGATGACGCGACCGGCGAAGTCTTCGGGTGAGTCCGCTTGCAGGTAGTGCGCGTCGGCCTCGATGTCGAGCCCCTCGACGCCGATGGTCGTCGACACGACGGGGCAGCCCATCGACATCGCTTCGAACACTTTGAGTCGTGTGCCGCCGCCGATCCGCAGCGGGATCACGTAGACGTCGGCATCGTGGACGTAGGGTCGGATGTCATCGACGAAACCGGTGAATTCCCAGGGTAGACCGGCTTGCTTCGCGGCATCGATCAACTTCTGCGGCGGATTCCGGCCGACGACCGTCAGCGTCGTCGCAGGGCTCGCCTCGGCGATCTTCGGCCACGCGCCGTCGATCAGCCACTCGATCGCGTCGGTGTTCGGCAGGTAGTCCATCGTGCCAGTGAACACGAGCTTGCCGCCGGAGGCGACGAGGTCCCTGGCGTGCGGCTCCGAGCGGCGCGCGAAGTTCTCCATGTCGACGCCGGTCGGGATCACCGCGACCTCGTCGGCGCCGTAGTCCGCGCAGAACATATCGGCATCACGCTGCGAGACCGCGACGATCGTGTCGAAGCGCTGCATCGCGGCACGCTCGAAGCGCTGCATCTTCGCGAGCTGGTTGCGCCAGAGCATTCGCTTGAGCGGGTTCGTCGCGGCG
>JANQJF010000029.1 GCA_028281765.1 Planctomycetota bacterium
GCTCCTCAACTTGTCCACTGACAAGCCATGTCGTCGCAGCGCCTTGCGAGCGAACCCCAGGAACACCGACATACGCGACGCTCTTCAGCGACACCCCACTAGTGCCGGCCAGGAATCACCGCGTCAGTACACGCGACGTGCGGCGCGAACCCCGATCTTCGAGGATCGCTGATCGACCGGGTGGTAGCTGCGCCACGCCGACCGAGCCATCGAAGCCGGCTCCGCGTAGCTTCCACCGCGAATGACTCGCCAGCCGTTGTCACGCGCGCCCCCGAGGCGCAGCGCGTCGCCCGGCGCGACCGGCAACCGGTAGTCAGCCAGTCGATCGCGGCACCACTCGAGCACGTTGCCGTGCATGTCGTGCAACCCGAACGCGTTCGCCCCGAACGAACCGACCGGCGCGAGGAACACGAAACCGTCGTCGAAGTCTTCGCCGGGCGAACCGCGTGACAGCGAGGCGATCCGCCGGTCGCGCACGTTCGCGGCGCCTTCGAGCGAATCGGGGGAGCCGCCCGTCGACCAGGTGGACGACGAACCCGCGCGGCAGGCGTACTCCCACTGCGCTTCGGTCGGCATGACGAGACCAATGGTAGAGAACACGTCGATCGCTGCTTGGTGCCCGACCGACTCCAGCGGGAACCGACCATCGACGTGCAGCCCGTCGTGCTCCATGACTTCGTCGATGCCGAAGTGGCTGGGCTCGTCGCCACCGGTCAGGCGAAGCCACTGCCCTTTCGTCAGCTCGTGCTTCGCGATGAAGAAGGGGGCCAGCGAGACCGTGTGCCGCGGCGACTCGGATCGCTTGTCGCTCGCGAATCCGTCGGGCGACCCCATGCTCGACTCGCCACCCGGGAGCAGCACGAACACGACACCGGTCGACGCATCGATCGGAATCGTCCCATCGGGTCGGTGGGTCGGGATTTCGAGCGAGGCCGGGTTCGAGTCGTTGCGCGAATCGATCGCGGAGCGCAAGTGATAGAACTCCCATAGGCCGGTCGCGGGGTTTTCGCCGACCGGCACGAGTCCGAACTGCGGCCGGAGTTCGATCGGCGGGTCGCGGCGATACCGCTCGGAGCGTGCGATCGCGTCGCGCGCGACTTCCCAGGTCACGCGAGCGTTCGGATGCGCGACGGTCCACGATTCGATCTGCATCGCCCAGTCGAGGCGCGCCCGAACGTCTTCGACGCGGCCGGCGAACTCGTCGAGACGGAGCGCGAGATCGCGCAGAGTGTCGTGCAGGAACTGCGCGGCCGGCTCCGGAATCTCCCACTGGCGCCGCGCAGCGCGGCGCCGCTCGTGCCCTTCGAGTTCCCGCTCGAGACGAGCGTCTTCCGAGGCCGGATCGTCCAGCACGCGAAGCAGGGGTGCGGCTCGGCCGACACGGTAGCTATCCGCTCCGGTACCGGGCATCGCGGCGATCGCGCGTTCGATCCAGACGCGCGCTTCGTCATCGAGGCCGGTCGCTGCACAAGCATGGGCGAGCGCATCGAAGAGCTCGTAACGCGGGACCGAGTTGTCACCGTCGGCGAACTTCTCGAGTGCCGCGCGCGCGAACGCGAGTCCGGTAGCCGCCTCGCCGTGGAACTCGCGTGGCCAACCCGAGCCGTCGGGATTCAAGCGAAGATGCGCGTGCCGCATCAGTTCGTACGCGCTCGCGCTCTCGAGTTCGGGCGGGATCGCGACGGCGACCGGCTCGGCGCGGCCACCGCGAACTTCCCGTGCCCGCTGCCGATCCGCGATCAGTGCGTGCAACACGGTGATCTCCTCGAGCTGGGCCGACGCGATCTCTCCGACACGCGAACCCGTGCGATTGCGCAACGCGTCGAGCGTAGTCGCGAGCCGTGCGCGGTCGTCGAGCAGCGGCGCACCGTGCGTCGTGAGCCAGTCTTGCAGGTCGCGCGCGCGAGTTGGCCACGGCGGACCGAGTGTGGGCAGCAACGCCAGTGCCTCTTCGAGCCGTGGGCTGACCGCGAGTTGCTCGAACTCTTCGTTGCGCTGCCGGTAGTCCAACGCATACGCGACGGAGACGACTCCGCCGAGGATCGCTGTCACCAATACGGTCGATGCGGCCACCAAGACTCGACGGTTCTTCTTCGCGAAGCGGTTGACGACGTACCAAGCCGATGGCGGACCGGCCACGACGGGTTCGTGCCGCAGGTAGCGCCGCAGATCGTCGGCCAGCGCTGCCGCCGACGGGTAGCGATCGGTCGGCGACTTCTGCAACGCGGTCATGACGATCCAGTCGAGGTCCCGACGCAGAGCGCGCTCGAGTCGCGCGACGGTGGTGCCGCGTTGATCGGCGACGCCCGCGTCCGTGTTGCGCATCTCGGAGATTCGCGCGCTAGGCTTCGACGGCTCGGCGTCTCGGACGGCCCGATACACCCCTTCGACACCGCTACTCGAATTCCGTTCGAACGGCAGCCGGCCGGTCAACAACTCGTAGAGCAAGACACCGAGCGCGTACACGTCCGTGCGCGTGTCGAGCGCATCGTGATCCGGATCCGCCTGCTCCGGCGACATGTACTCCGGCGTGCCGACGACTTGACCTAGCTCGGTGACGAGAGTGTCGCGCGCCTCGCCAGAATCGATCGCGCGCGCGAGACCGAAGTCGATGATCTTGACGGACTGCGTCGACGCGTCGCCGCGCACGAGGACGTTCGAAGGTTTGAGGTCGCGGTGAATCACGCCCTTCTGATGCGCGTGCTGCACGGCTTCGCACACGGCGCAGAACAACGTGATGCGCTCCCGCACGGTCAACCGATACCGATCGCAGAACGTGGTGATCGACTCGCCGCTGACGAGCTCCATCGCGAAGAAGGGCTGCCCGCGCGGCGTCGCGCCGGCGTCGAAGACCTTGGCGATACCATCGTGGTCCATGCGCGCGAGCGCCTGCCGCTCGAGCTCGAAGCGACGCAGCACCGCCGCGCTGTCCATGCCGAGTTTGATCACCTTGAGAGCGACTTCACGTCGCACCGGCTCTACCTGCTCGGCGCGGTACACCGTCCCCATCCCTCCCGAGCCGAGCTCGTCGCGTACCTCGTACGGGCCGAACGAGCTGAGCTCCGTCTTCGCATCCCCGAGGAAGCCCGAAGCTCGCAGCGCGGACAGGCGCTCTCGGACCGCACGCTCGAGCGAGGCGTCGCCACCGCACGACTCGTCAACCGGGTAGTCGCGACCGGCCTCGAATGCCTCGACGCACTCGGCGACGATTTCACGGACTCGCTGCTGGTCGATCACGGACACGGTGGTAGGCGACGGGGTGCGCCGCATCGACACGTTACACGAGCGAGTCACCGATCGCCGCGAGTCCACGCGCGACGAGGCCACGAACCGCGGATTCCGAGACCTCCATCCGCTCCGAGACGTCGGGATACGGCAATCCGAGCAGTTTCACGTAGGCTACGGCGTCGCGCTGCGCGTCCGGAAGCTCGCGCAATGCCCGCTCTGCGCGAGATAGTTCTTCGCGCGCGCTCGCGTGTTGACTCGGCGTCACGAACGATGCGTAGCACGAAAGGAGAGCGCTCGCATCGACGCAGGCGGGTTGCTCGCGCTCCACGTCTCGCTTGTCGCGTCGATGATGCTTCGCGCGATCCAGGATCTTCCGCGTCGCCAGCAAGAACAGCCAGCTCCGAAACTGGGTCGCCTCGCGGTACTCGAACTGCGACAGGTCCGCGAGCGCCTCGCGGCAGACCGACTGCACGAGGTCGTGCGGTGTCTCCTTCGCCAGCAGGAGCTCGCCGGCCCGAACCCGCACGAACGCCTCGAGCGGCGGCAGGTGATCGACGAGGAGCGAAGCGATCGCGTTCCGATCACCACGTCGAGCCGCGATCACCGTGCTGCGCAGGTCGTCGTCGCCGGTCATCGATCGTCATGGTCGGGTGCAGGGGTGTGGTTGGCAACCCGGAACCCTCGGCATCGAATCGTCGGGGGGTATTCCAGATACACTCGCACGGGTTCATCTCGACCCCGAAAGGAGCTCCGTTGCATGGACATGCACATGCCGTCCCCCGGTCCGCAACATGAGGTTCTCGCGAAGCTGGCCGGTCACTGGGCCGGGCCCGAAACCATGATGCCGTCGCCCTGGAGTCCGGAGCAGCAGGAACGGCACGGTGTGCTGCGAGCGCGGATGCTCGAGGGCTTCTTCCTCGTGTCGGACTACGAACAGTTCGACGCCGACGGATCCTTGTGCTTCCGCGGTCACGGCGTGTACAGCTGGGATCCCGACGCCGAGGAGTTCGTGATGTACTGGTTCGACTCGGTCGGAGGCCCCGGTGGAGTATCGCGGGGCCGTTTCGAGGGAAATCAGCTCACGTTCGAGAAGACCTCGCCGTTGGGGCACCACCGCTATCGATACACGTTCGGCCATGAAGAGACCGTGTTCGAGATGGAGCTATCGCAGGACGGGTTGGAGTGGTCGGCGCTGATGGAAGGGCGATATCGACCGGTGTGACTGGCACACATTGACCCAGGAAGCCTCGGTCGGACTCCGCGGATCGCAGGTGGCTCGAGTTCACGGCGCAGCGGCTGTCCAAGAAGACGGCCTGCAGGTTGAAATTCACGCCGGAAAGCGCGGGACCGCTGGTCGCGGAGAGGGAGAACGAACCGACGCCACCGCTCGAGCCACCGCCGCTGAGGGTGACAGGACGGACTATACGCTCGGAGCGGTCGCCATGTCGAAGCCGCCTCCACAACACGGAGTTCATCGTCAGCGTGACTGCGCTGACCATCGACCCCATTGGTGTTTGCGGACCGCTGCGGAGTACCTGAACCTGGTGGAGGGGCTTGGTCCTGCAGAGCGTCTCCACCCGCTCCGGAGGAGCGCGTTGGAGGCGTCAGGTCGAATGCCGTGTCGGTCACGATTGGGTCGTCGGACCTCGCTGCGCCGTCATCGCGCGCGGATCCAGTTGACCTCGACGGCCCACGACACGCTGTGGCTCCACACTTCCCTGGCCTGCGCGTCGAACTCGAGCACCTTGCCGTCGCACGCGACGATGGTGTTGCCGTTGGGCAAGCGGTCGGCATCGCTCGGGGACACGAGGTTCTCGATCACATACACGGTCCTGCCGGCGGGCGTCAGTTCGAAGACGCGGTGACCGAGATCACGTTGCGTGACCAGCGTGTTGCCGTTGGCCAGCCGATCGACATCCCAGAGCCCCTCCATGTCCTTGATCTCCCAAACGGTCTTGCCGGCCGCATTCACTTCGAGGATGCGATTGCCGCTGCTGTCGGCGATCAGCGTGTTGCCGTTCGGAAGTCGCTCGGCATCGGTCGCCTTGACGCCGTGGTAGTCCCACACGACGAGTCCCTTTGGATTCACCTCGACGACCGAGTTGTCGTGGGTGTTGGCGATCAGTGTGTTGCCGTTGCGCAGACGAGTCGCGGCGAAAGGGTTTTTGAGCTTGGTGTACTTCCACAGCACTCGTCCCTTCTCGTTACGCTCGATGACGTTGCCGAGCGCGAACTGGCAGATGAGCATGTTGCCGTTGGGCAGCACGTCGGCATCCCAGAGGCCGTATTGCTCCTCGAGCTTGGTGATCTCGTTGCCCTTCCGATCGATGCGGAGGATCGCGTTCTCGCTGTAGTCGGTGATCAGGTAGTGGCAGTCGTCGAGCCAGGCTGCGTGGAGTCGTGCTGCCCGCCTCTTGGTCGTGGCGTCCTTGGAGGTCGTCGCCAGGTTCTGCACGGTCGCAACCGCGGCCATGGCGACTTCGTCGTCTTCTACACGCATCGTGGCACCGAGCGCGTCGAGACCCGCGGGGCCGAGTGAGACGAGCGTGCGGAGCGCCAAGTCCCGGGAGTCGGGATCTCCGAGCAGCTCCTTCGTGCGCTCGATGAAGTCGGCCTTGGAGTCCGAGGATTCCTGCGCCGTGGCCAGCGTGCCGGGGAGCGTCAGCACGACGAGGCAGAATGCGCGCGCGGGAGTCATGGTCGGACCTTCTGTCGTCGGACAGGAGCCCCGTGCGAGCGGGGCTGCGAACGTAGGGGAGTAGCTCGCGGACGCGCTGGTGTAACGCCCGCAGGCGCTCGGTCGGTCAGCATGCGCGATTCGCTGCCAGTTCTTTGGCCATCAGGAGGACGCCGAGGACGGGATCGGTCGCCTGGATGATGTTTCCGAGTCGGCACGTATTGGGCACGAGATCGATGACTTGTTGGCGCAGTGGGTCGTTCTTCGGCAACAGGCCGATCCGAACCCTCTCAGCGATGCTGCAGTTCGATCGCGCGTCCGATACTGGCTGGACGCGAGCTCCAGCGTCGTCGAGATCGAGTCGCTTTTCTCCTCCGGTCAGCGCGGCCAACGACGGCATATGGGGCATGGAGCGCGTGCACTTCCGCGCCGCGTCTGACGATCGAGACCGACCACTTGGGCCACGGAGGCCACATGAATGTCCTATCCGCTCCGGCAGCGTGCTTGCCGGCACTCTCGCTGATCTTGGCAACGTGGATCACGTCGAACACAGCCGTCGGTCAAGACGAGGGCTGTTCGGGCTCCTCGGGGAGTAGCGGGAGCCAAGGCTCGTGCGAAGTCTGTGTCGAGATCGTTGGCCATCCAGCACGATCGATCGAAGAGATCGAGATCGGGTGGACCGGCGGTCCCGCGTTCCTCGACACGCAGGCGGCCAGTCCCACGCTGATTCCGATCGAGATCCGTGTCAACGACGACGACACGATCATCGTGATCTGTGGGGGCACGTGTACGCAGATCGTTGTTCCGGGCGATTGGCAGATCAACTGGGAGGTCAGTGACTACGACCAGTCGCTCCCATACCCGTACCGCGGCGGCTCGCTCGTGGACGCGAACGCCGATCGGCACGATGCGCTCGATGGCCCGGCGACCGTCATGTACCTCCCGCCGGAGGATTTGGAGGTCAACGATCTCCGAATCTCGACGATCACGGCCGAGATCGTCGATTCCTGCGGTGGGATCGACCCGATCTGGACGGTCGTGTTCGAGGCGTGGACCGCGCGGCTCGGTGAGACGACGTGGGGCTTCTACGTCTTCGAGCAGCAGCGTGACGAACCGGCTCCGGAGGTTCCGAACTGCGAGAGTGAACCGAGTGGCGACTGCGAACTCGTGGGTGGTAGCCAGCAGGGGGCTCTTCCTCCGTTCGAGATCTCGCGTTCGCCCGGCGTCACGGGAACCTTCACGGTTCCCGAGATCTACCTCGGCGAGTTTCGGCCGCTGACCTTGATCGCGCGGGACTTCGACCGCTACACCGCGGAGTGTGGGACGCCGGGCGAGCCAGGCGCTGGAGTCTTGCTCGACTATTGCGACGAGGTCACCTACCTGTGGGAGGTCGACAACCTACCGAGCTACCAGGGCGACGGAGACCTCACGATCTTCGAGCAATCGAGCAGCAACACGGTGGTGTTTCGCGCGACTGAGATCGGCAACGTCCGTGTCCGCGTCGATGCGATCTCGGCAAACGACCAGACCCAGTCGTTCTACTTCACGTTCTTGGTCATCCCGCACGATCTCGCGGCCGTCGACTTTGCCCCCGACAACCAGCACGACATCCTGCAAGACGGCGGCACCAGCGCGGCGAACGATTCGTACAAGTCGCTGAACGACGGCACCGAGTGGTCCGATAGCAACAACGACGGCGACAACGACGACCCGGGCGACTTCGCCTATCCGATGGCGTACACGCGCGACACCGAGATCTTCACTCAGCAACTTCTCAAGCAGGTGAACGCCGTGAAGTCGATGCCCGGCTCCGCGATCCGTGGCATCAGCTCGGACAACTCGATCGAATTCGTGGCGATGGCCGACGGCGTGACGCACTACGAGACGTCGAGCCAGATCCTGTACTACACCGCGTTCGTCGAGCGCGGACGTGTGCCGGACAACGCAGGGAAGCACGAGCTCGTGCTCGATTGGGAGACGTGGCACAACCTGTACGTGGACCCACTCGACATCGTGGAGACGCGCCACCGTCTCTACACGACGTTTGCCGACCCGCTCGAGCTCGTCCCCGCGAACGCGAGCGAGACCCAGCTCATCACTACGGTCTACAACTACTGGGAGTCGGCGTACGACATCGCGTGCATCGGTGCGAACAACACGACGAGCGCGTCCGACGTCTTGCAGCAGATGCTCCAGCACTACAACGGCTTGGACCTGACGCGAAAGACAATGGATGGGTTCAACGTGTCGGACGGTGCACCGCTCATCTACTGGGGTCCCCCTGGGACCCCGAATCTCTGCACCGGTGTGGGCCCGCTGCTCGATCCGACGGGCAACGGGATCGGAACGTGCGCCTCGTTTGGCCAGCTCTTCCGGCTATCGCTCGGTCTGCACGGTGTCGGCGCAAGGCTGATGCAATACACGATTCGCACGCCGATGCGGTCTGCCACCCCACCCCCAGCCGGAGTCAATCTTCCGTTCGGCACGCTCACGGAACTGCAGAGCGAGTTCCTCGTCAGGGAATGGCCGATCAGTGCAGGCGATTCGCTCTTCCGAGCGGGCTACATCCACACCGTGGGACCACCGACTGTTGGGTTCCTCGACCCGCCGATTCTCACGAACACGGATCCGGACCGGATGCGGCCGCTCTACTCGCTCGGCGTCCGCATGTCGGATGCGAACGGAATAGCAGCTCAGGGACCGATTCAAAACCCCAAGTCCAACTTCCGTACCCACGCGTTGGTTCGGTACGGAGGGCCCGGAGGCGTTCTCTACGACCCATCGTACGGAAGCCTGACCGCGTACGCCGACGAATTCATTTACACGACGACGAACATCCACGGCATCGTGATGCCGGATGCGAGTTCCACGCAGAACGCGGACGGATCCATCGCGATCGTTCCTTACCAGGGGGCAAACGCGCCTGCCCCGGTCCTAACCGAATCGAACCAGTGAATCGAACCTGCACCGGAGCTGAAGTCATGAACTCTTCCAAGATTGCCGTCCTCGGATTCCTCAGTGCATCGCTCGCGACCGCTGCCATCGGGCAGCAGCACGAAACGATGTGGTTCTCGCATGCGTCCGACGCACCTCTTTCGACCAGCCTGGATCGAGGCGTGCTCGAGATACACCAACTCGCGCCCGCTGAGGGAGGTCTTCGTAGTGGACACCGCGTTCTCCGGGAGAGGGTGGGGTCGACACGCGACACGATCCTGTCACTCGCGACCCATTCGCTGGATCCGCGCTTCTCGCTCGTCGCCGCAATCGTCGGCGACGGCGCGACCAGTTCGGTCCACTCGATCCTGGTGGAACACGTTTCGCCGTCGCAGGCCAGCGTCGCCGGCACGGCGCAGATTCGCCGGGTGAACTACACGAAGCCCTGGACTGATTCGGCGAAGCCTCCGCACGCCACGCACGCAGACGTCTTCCACGGCGCGACTGCGATCGACTGGGACGCGACGAGCAGGACCGCGACTCTCGCGCTCGAAACGGGTGGAATCCACTCGACGTGCGGCACGGTGGACGGCGACGTGACGCGCTGCTGGGGCGGCGTCATCGAGTGCAGCATCGGCTTCGATGCCGATGCGCATGCTCGAAACGCGGTACGGCCACTACGCATGGCCCTCGATGGCGAGTGGATTTGCGCCGGAAGCGACGTCCAGACCGTCTTCGCTGGAAACGCTCCGACGCTTGCTGTCCGCCAACGCTCGCGGCCCCAGGCAGCCAGTCCACTGGCGATCGTGCGACGCGGCGCGAGCGGCGCGTGGAGCACGCTTCCTGCACCGCCGGTTCCGGTGCTGTCGGACTACACGGTGGCGGGAGGCCCGGGTGACCGGCTGGTCGTCTCGACGCTCGAGAGCGTTCTAGACGAGCTGCACCTGCTCCACCAAGTGTTCGACGCGAGCGCATCGACGTGGCGGGCCGAGGACAAGATCCGTGTCATTCGTCACGACGCGGCGGACGGCAAGATCGAACTGTCGGTCGAGCCGCGCCGGTTGCGCGCGACGGCTTGGTATCGCGACTCGGACGGCCTGCGGACTCGTCGCACGCGGTAGTGCAAACCGAGCCGTGCGCTCAACGCGCGCCGAGCGTCAGCTCGAGCGCGTTCCCGGTGACGATGCCGAACGGATTCGCGCCGACGTCGATCGCCACGGACTGCACGTAGAGCGACCAACCGAGCAGCAAAGACTTGTTCGGGATCTCGAGCTCCCAACCGAGCGGGGTTCCGCTCAGTGTTTCGACGACGTCGAACGCGCTCCAGACCGTGCAGCCGGACGCTCCGAACAGGCCGAGGTCGAAGGGCAGCGGAATCCCGCTCCATTCTCGGTTTGTCAGACTGAACGCCAAGAATGGGGTCGCGCCCGGAGCGACATGTTCGACCGTCGCGCGGAACGTGCTCTCGAGCCATGGCAGGTTGGCCGCGGTCGTCGTCAGCACCAGACCGTTGCTGCCGACACACCCCGTGCCGAACGGCGCCGCACTCGCGGGATCGTCCGCGCCGAACGACCAGAACTGCGAGCCATAAGTCCAGTTCCCGAAGGTCAGCGTACGCCGGGACCGTGGGTCGTAGACCATGGGCCCGCTCGCGAGGTCGTGGGTCACGCGCCGTTCCCACACGGACCCGAGCAACTCCCACGTCGACGCGACGAGTGGGTCGGTCGATTCGTAGCCGTGCAGCACGAGGCGTTCGCGCTGCGGATCCCAAACCATGCTCGGTGTTTCGAGTTCGACCGTCGGTGGTGCCACCGGGAGCGCGGTCCAGTTCGTGCCGTCGTAGAGCCATGTCCGGTCGAACGGCGGGAAGCCATTCACCGTGCCACCGAACATCACGGTGCCGAACGAGGGGACGAACGCCATGGCGTGATAGAACCGAGCCCCGGGAGTCGTCGGTGTCGTGATCTGCTGCCAGGTCGTGCCGTCGAATTCCCAGGTCTCGTCGGTCAAGAGTGACACCGTGGTTCCCGGAACCGGCGTGGCGCCGCCGAACGCGACCAGCACACCCCGATCCGTATCGTCGACGACGCGGTGAAGAATCCGCGGGGGCGGCTCGATTGCCGGCGTCACGACCTGCCAACCCGCGCCATCGAAGGTCCAGGTGTCGGAAACCGACATCTGGTTTTGGTCGGCTCCACCGAACAACACCGACTTGCCGCTCGCCGAATGGTAGGTCAGGGAATGGGACGAGCGCGCCGGCGGACCAGAGCCCCCCGCGTGCTGCGTCCAAGTCGTGCCATCCCACTCCCACGTGTCGTCAAGTACCTCGGTGGGAAGGTTGCCGCCGAACAGCACGAGCGACTCGCGGCCGTGGTCCACCGTCATCGCGTGGTTCACCCGCGTCTCGGGCCAGTCTTCCTGCAGTCGACTCCACACGCTGTTGGCGTAGCGAAGCGTCTCCCCTTGACCTGTGATCGCGGCGGTCACGAGGATCTCCTGCGTCGCATCCACGTAGACCGCGGAGCCGCCGCCGATGCGATCGGGCAGCGGGGCCAGCTCTGTCCACACCCCGCCCTGCAGCACGGAGTGACTCTGCCCCGCACCGGTCGGGATGCCACCGATGACGTGCAGCGCATCGCTGGCCGGGTCGTAGGCCATGCTGTGGTCGTATCGATCTGCGACCGTTCCGCCGGCCTGGGTCCAGTTGCTGCCATCGAAACGCCACAACCCGGGTGCGTAGTCGATCGACGGAAAACCGAAGGGACCGATCACGTTGTCGTAGCCGCCGTACATCACGACCTGGCCGAAGCCGTCGTGGAACACTGCGACACCGTCGACGCGTTCTCCCGACGGGCTCGAGGTGCCGACGATCGTCCAGCTCACGCCGTCCCAGAGCCACGTGTCCTGCAAATCGCTGGAGTCGCCTCTGCCGCCGTGCATCACGGTCGCGCCGATCACCGGGTCGTAGGCCATGGCCATGGACGATCGCGGCGCGGGTCCCGCGCTCGAGACCTGCGTCCAGTTCACGCCGTCGAACTCCCAGGTGTCACCGTAGGGGGTACCCAACACGCTGACGCGGCCGCCGAACATCACCAAGCGATCGCGTGCGCTGTCGTAGACCAGGCCGTGGTCGGCGCGCGGTGGCGGGACAGTTGCCGTCGGCACCACGCTCCAAGCCTCGCCGTCGAAACAGCGCGTCTCGTTCTTCGCTCCGCCACCTGTCGCGTATCCACCGAACGACCACACGACGCCGGCGTCGTCGACGACGATCGGTGTGCTGAACCTCTCGATGCTTCGGTTGCCGATCTCCGACCAAGAGACCTGCGCGGAGAGCGGCATCGCGAGAAGGAGGGCGACCCCGGACTTCCCATGCATTCGCATGGGCAACATCATAGCGAGTCGTGAACCCTTCCGAGGGCCGAGCGCCGCCGCGAGCCGGCTGCGATGCGCTACCATGCGGAGATGCTCCGTCTGATCCTGCTTGCCGCTCTCTGCACGTCCGCGACCACCCAGCGAGTCTTGTCGTACGTTTCGCTGCCGGCCAGCGGCGCCCTCGGCGAACTCGTTCGCAACGTGGGGGACGTCGACCTCGACGGTCTCGACGACTTCCTCGTCTCCGACGCTGAGATCAGCGATCCGTCGACCGTGTACGTCGTGTCGAGCGCGTCGGGCCAGTCGGTCTGGTCGTTCGTGTCGCCCGACGACGGACCCGCGGATGGTGCCGGAATCGGTGACGTCAACGGCGACGGCCGCTCGGACATCGCGTTCGTTTCCTACGATGAGCTGCGGGTCCTCTCGGGCCTCGACGGATCGCTGATCCTCTCGCAGTCGCCGACCGGAAGTCAGGGTGGGTTCGTCGGCGTGGCTGGCGTCGAGGACGTCAACGGCAACGGCAGTCGCGACATCGCGCTCACGACGTACACCGGCGGTAACTGCCGGGTTTGGTTTCAGGATGGCGTGAGCGCGGCTCCCCTTGGGAATACGATCCAGATACCGAGCAACCTGGCGCGGTGCGTGATCCGCAATCTCGGAGTCCCGGACGGAAGCTCGTATCCCTCCGTTGCGATGGCGACGAACGTGCGTCTGACGGTCGTGACTTCCAATCCCGTGCAGGTCGTGCAGTCGACCACGTTCCCGAACGCGTGGCCGGACTCCCTGGCCGGGATCGACATCGACGGGGACGGAGACAGAGATCCGGTCTTCGGTCGTGCGCAGGACCACCGATTCGAAGGCCGGCGCCACGGCGATGGCGCGCTCTTGTTCACGCTTGCCGGTCCGTGGTTCGAAGCCGGGGTCTACGGGCGCGCGGTGAGCGCGGTCGGCGATCTCGACGCGGACGGCACGGAGGACTTCGCCATCGGGCTACGCGAGGCGAACTCCGGCCGGGGCGCGGTGCTCGCCATCTCCGGAGCGGATCGGCGAGAGCTCTGGCGTTTCGACGGTCTGCCGACGATCCACGGATGTGGCGCCGACGTCATGGGTCTCGGTGATATCGATGGCGATGGATTCGGTGACCTGGCGGTCGGGTGTCGCGGCGGTGCCGCGTCCAACCCGCCGCCCGGCGGCTGGATCGTCCTGTCCGGCAAGCCGGTCGCCGACATTGCCGACGTGGGCGGTGCGTGTGGTGGCGGACCGTTCCTACCCGAACTGGGCACGACGCGCTGGCTCATCGGGCAAGACGTGACCGTCGTCTGTCGGGATGGCACGGCCGGCGCACTCGGAGTTCTCGGCTTTGGTGTCGCCCCTGAATTGCCGTTCCACCTCGGCGTGAGCACCTGCCAGGCAGCGTTCGATCCGGGCGCGTGGGTGGGGCTTCACGAGACGACACTGACGGACTGGACGATCACGTTCCCGCTGCCCGGCGTTCCGCAGCTCGCCGGAATCGAGGTCGCGCTGCAGGCGATCTACAACCCGACCAATGGCCCACTCGGCATCGACTTGAGCAATGGACTGTGGGCGAGGATCGGATACTGACGACGAGGTCCGGTTGCTCAGAGAAGTAGGAGTCCCGGTGCGGTGGCGGCGCTACTCGGTTCGGAGAGCTTGCGCTAAAGTCGGGGCCATGAGGAAGTCATACTTCGGGACCTCATCCGCTGGGGCAATTCTGTTCGCACTCGCGTCGCAGGCGTTCGCGCAGACCGTCTGGGTCGTCGGGCCTCCGGGGACACCCGAGGCCGACTTCGCACTGATGACTCCTGCGATTGCGCAGGCGGAGCCCGGCGACACCATTCTGGTTCGTGCGGGCGACTACGTGGAGCCGGCGGCTCTCGTCATCGACAAGCCGGTTTCGATCCTTGCCGATAGCGGCGCGACCTACCGTGGTCCGACGGGCGGGGATCTCTTCACGCATCTCACGATTCGCGATATCCCCGCAGGGACCAGTTGCACGGTGCAGGGCATGCGTTCGATCGTGAACGTGTTCGGCAGCGAGTTCGGTGGTCAGGTCGTCGTCGAGAACTGCGAGGGTCTCGTGCACTTGCGCGCGCTGGATGGCGCGCCTGGTTCGATCGAGACCCCGGGCGGTCGTGCGGTTTACATCCGCGTCAGCGACAGCGCGCAGTTTCAGATCCACGACGTGTCCGGTCTCAGCGCCGACATCGAGATCATCCGAAGCAGTGGCTCGTTCAATCAGCAGTTCAGCCGCGGGTCTCGCTACCAGATCGAGGAGTCGACGGTTCACTTCGACCGCTGTGACCTGGGCATGGACGGTGTGTTCTTCGCGCTGGGGCTGCTCTTCCTCGAGCGGTCGTCGGTGTCGGTGAGCCGTTCGATAATCGCGGGTGAGGGAGTGTTCGGAGGGCCGGGTGCGATTGGCACGGACAGCACGATCACGCTCGACCCTTCGACGACGTTGACCGGGATGCCGCCGGTGTCCGGGGCGTCTCTGACTCAGGTCGATGCAACTCTGACGACGTTGACGGCCAGTCTCGATGGATCGGATCTCATCGCCGACCTGCAGGGCGATGTCGGGGAGAACTTCGCGACTCTCCTCGCGTTCCCGGGCACGGTGCTGCCGACCCCGTTCGGAGACCTTTGGGTGCACCCGGATCAGCACCTCGTGCTCGATTCGGGCGTGCTCGCGGCGCGTGAACGGCAGGTCACGTTGCCGCTCGCCGCGGGGATCCCGCTCGGGCTCGAGGTCGTGCTGCAGGCCGTGACGCTGGGGACGGAGATCCGAATCAGTAACGGCGTCGGGATCACGATCCCTTAGCGCACTCGGATCTGCGGTAGGTCGCAGGGAACGCGGTGTGCGCTCGAGCTCGAACTCGCGCGGAAAAGTGAAGCCAACGGCGACCGCGCGGACGATAGCCAGCAGCCGACCTCCCCTGGGGTCGGAATCCAACGACCGCCATGAAGAACCTCGCCCTTCCGATCCTCCTGCTGGTTGCCGCGGCATTTGTCCCGGCACCCCACGCGGAGCCGCTCGCTCCCACGCCGATTTCCTACACGTTGGCAATGCCGTCTTGCCCGGAGAACCCCAGTTTCGACTGTGTGGATCAGACGCCGTGTCGGGATCACAACGCGGAGCAGGCCCTCGCATACTGCTATGGCTACCTCTGCGAGTTCGAACGGGACTTCTGCTACTTCGTCGGTCCCGCGGATGGTTCCAATTGCCTCTGCTGGCCTTGGACTCCCGTCAACTGAGTCGGGGCGGTTCTCCGCGTTGAACGCGAATCGGTCCGCCTGCGTGTCTCGACCATGAAAGCCGCGTGGCTGCCGATCGGTCTCGTGGCCGTCATGGCCCTCCTTTGGTGGGTGGCTGCGTCCGGGCCGGATGCGAGGGCCGGGAACGAGCGGCGCAACGACGAGGCCCCGTCGGCTGGCCGGTCGTCGGGCTTCGAAACCTCCGCTGCGGACTCGTTCGGATCGACCCCGGTCGTCTCGGTGGTCCGAGCTCCGGTCATGGGCGAGGAGCCGCGAGTTCTGTCCGGGGTCGTATATGACGACGGCGAACCGCTCCGCACCGGCGGTGTCTACGCGCATCGGTTGGGGCCGACGACCCGAGAGAAACCGATCCGAGTCCCGATCGGTTCGAACGGCGAGTTCCGGATCGCGCTGAAGCCTGAGGAGTTTCCCGGGTCGATGTCCCGTGTCTCCGTGATCGCCGGCGCGACTCTCTTCTCGGGAATGGTTCGCATCGGAGAGGACCTGCAGATTCACGTGAGCTCTGCCGCCGTGAGCGACGGAATGGCCGGACGCATCGAGCTGCCAGGCCTGAAACGCGAAGCGCGGTGGTTCGCGCGACTGTTGCACCCGAATCACGAGAGACCCGAGATAGTTGCCGTGGCGGCGGAAGCCGGCGGGCCCGCGGATGACGTTCGGTTCGAGTACACACAACCCCAGTACGCGAGCTTGTCAGGAGCCGTCGTCCTGGTGATCACCGCCAAGGATCCGCGGCAAGGGACACTGGCGCACACCACGTTCGGCGACCTCCACGAGTTCAAGGAAGCGCTTCACGCCGGGATCACGATCCGCGCCGCGCAACGTGAGTTCATCGTGCCTCCCGCTCCGGTGATCGATGGCCTGTACTTGAGTGCGAAGGGGATCGCGCGGATGCAGTACGCGACGACTCCCCATGAGTCGTTGCGTTTCGTGGCGAGAATCCCCGCTGGCTCGTACGCGGTCTTCGGGACGACGGGCCGGCAGACCCTCGCAGCCGGCACGCTCGAGGTTACGGCAGACGCGCGGTACCACATCGAATGGCGAGAGGAGCTGCCTGGTCCGCACTCGCTTGACGTGTCTGTCACCGACGCTTCGGGAGATCTCGTCACCGAAGGCGTCTCGCTGGCCCGCTACCTGATCCGCGACGACGGGATCACGGACTTCGGAACCGTGCAACCCGAGGAGGGCGGTGCGTTCCGGTTGTGCGACCTCCTCGCAGGCACGTACCGACTGATGCTCTGGCGCAACGGGATGATCCGTCGCAAGGTCGATGTCGAGGTTCCTCGGCGCGAGCCGGTCACTATCGAGCTGGGCGAGACGTGCGCTGTCGTCCTCGACATTCAGGACTCCAACGCGCTGGGTTTGGACGTGGTTTCGTACACGGACACGCGCGTTTGGTTCCGGCGTACCGGCGAACCATGGGTCGCCTTGGATACCCCGGAGAGTCGGAAGTTCGGCGGCTGGGTCGTGCGCCAACTCGACAAGGGTGAGCTGCATGGCTTCGCGATCCAGGGATCGTTCTGGGCCGGCGCCACGACGGTGGATTTGGTCGGGGATCTGTCCGTCAGCATCCCGGTCAGAGCGACGGCCGACGTGAGCTTCTGTGTTTCTACAGCTGGCGGTGAGCCAGCGGTCGGCGCGAAGCTGAAGCTCGGCAACTCCGACATGCCCTGGTCTGGTAGTACCGTGAACGGAGACGGAGTTGCGTCCGCTCAGGTTCTGGAGGGCGCGATGCTCCCGGAGTTCGTGGTGGTCGAGTACGGGGGCCGAAAGTCGCGGGTTCTGTTTCCGGATGCGCAGAACACGCGCGGGGAGTGGATCGTCGTGCTCGAAGCGGAGTGACAGATCGCGCTCGCCCGGGACCCTTTCGGTGGGGGCCTGGCCGGGGTCTGCCGGTCGGAGTCTCCCCTCACGGATTCCGTAGACTTCTTGGGTGGTGGCGAGAACCAACCGACCAACACGGTTGAACAAGGATCGCCCATGTCGATGCGACTATCCGTCTTGCTTTTCTCGAGCGGGGTTCTCCTGCTTGCAGGAGTCACTGCTCAGGCCCCTTCTCTGGCTTACACCTTGTTTTCCGAGACGTCTTCGATGTTTTTCGGTCGATGGCTTCGGGTGCTCGGAGATCTGGACGGAGATGGGCTCGATGACTTCGCAACAACGCAAGCTCCCGGGGAGCAGTCGCCTCACTACATCCGGGTGTTCTCTGGCGGTACTGGTGCAGAGCTGTGGACCGTCGATGAGCCAGTCATGGGTGCCGATGCGTTGTGGCCTGCAGGAGACGTCAACGCGGACGGTGTTCCTGATCTCCTGTACGGGCGTCGTATCGCGTTCGTCACCTCCGCGGATTCGTCGGCGCGCGTGTATTCCGGCGTGGATGGTTCGGTGTTGATGGACATCGACTTGCCCGGTCCGGTTCGTGTTTCGCCCGCAGGGGACGTCAACGCGGATGGATTCGATGACATCGCCGTCGGGCTGCCGAACGCCGCACCAGGAGGCCTTGTTGTTGCGGTTGTGCTCGTGTCCTTTCCGGACGCGACGGCACGACCTTGTGGCAGATCGATGGGACCGTGTCCGAGGCATTCCTGGGCTGGACTGTGGCTCGGCTCGGAGACACCAATGGAGATGGGTTCGATGACGTGCTCGTCCGTGATGCGGATACTGCGAACAACCTTCGCGCGTACTCCGGTGTGGACGGTGCGCTCCTTTGGACCGCAGCAGAGGGGCCTGCCTTCACCTTGGATACGCGGTCTACGGGCGACCTGACTGGCGATGGCGTCAGAGATGTCGTAACGGCCCTGTCGCTCGGTAGCTTCTCCACGCTGTACTCCGCGTATTCGGGAGCCGATGGCGCGCACCTCTGGTCGCGAACGTCCGGATGGACTCTCGATTCGAGCGATGGAATGGCGGACGCTGGCGATGTCGACGGTGATGGCCGCAACGAGATCGTGGTGAGTTCAGGGCTGGCTCCTCTGGTCGAAGTGTATTGCGGAGCCGATGGCTCCCTGCTCTTCGACATCCCTGGTGGCGACAGTACGAAAGCGGTTGACGGAGCCGGTGATTTCGACGGCGACGGTTTCAGTGACCTGTTGGTAGGGCGTTGGCCAGGGGGTCCTGGCGGTTTGATCGAGGTCTACACGTCGTCGGCGGTCGGTTCGCCGCCGCACCATCGTGTGCGGGGTGTCGGGTGTGTGTCCGGAAACGGGCACATGCCGCGCATTGATCTGCACGGTCGCAGTCAGCTCGGAACGACGCCGACGATCACGCTGCGCGGCGCGCAGTTCCACGCGCCAGCCGCGCTCGCGCTCGGCAACCCGTCTTCGATACCACTCGATGCAGTCGGGGGTTCGGAGTGCGCGTTGCTGACAACCGTCGACGCAGTGGTGCCCGTCGCTACCGACGCGAATGGCTTGGTCGCGTTCGATGTCGCCCTTTCGAGTGATCCCGTGTTTGCGGGTTTCGAACTCGAGTTCCAGTGGCTGATCGTCGATGCCGCTGCACCGCGACCGCTAGGGGTCGCGGTCAGCAACTCACTGCGCTTCGTCGCGGGTCTGTAGATCCGTTCGCGCTCGCCGTCTAAGGAAGAGGATCGCCGTTGTCGTCGGTGAGGTAGGACTGACTCGAGAACTTGTTGAGGAATGCGATCCACCGGTCATCCGACTGTTCGAACAGAGTGCAACCGTCCTGCCAGGTTCCGTTGGCGGGTCCCCAAGGGCTGTCGATCGGATCCCCCTGGTTCTGATGGATGTTGTGTAGGCCCAGGTCGCCGTCGTCGTAGGGTTCGCCGAACACCATGATTCCGTTCGCGCGGTTCTTGTTGGCCGTCATGAGTGGCTTGAGGTTCGCGTACGCTTCGATGTTCGACCCCTGCTCCCACTCGTGCGCGATATCGAACTTCCATCCGAAGATCTTCGCGATGATCGCGGCGCAACCCAGACGCACCGCGAACATCGGGCTCCGGATGTAGTCGATTGCCCCCGAGTTCTCGTTCATCGCGAGAGCGTGATAGCCTACGCCGAGTTCGAGCAGTGGCTGCAGTTCATGCGTCGCGAGCGTCACCTGACGCCACTCGACACCGACCGCTGAGTTCTTCGAATCGACGTCGATCGGGCCCTCGTATTGCGACCCGTTGACATCGACTCGCGTGTTGATGTGGAAGTACTCCCCCTGGTCCTCGGGCGTATCGGGAAAGAAGTGCGTGAGCGTTCCGCGAATGAACCCGTATCCGTTGTCCAATGGCATGGGCCGTTCCTCCTGACCCCGTCCTACGCAGAACGCGCGACGAGCGCAAGGTCGAGGCAGAGTGGTCGCGAGTCTACATGCAGGCCATCGACACCAGGCCGTGCAAGCGAGGCGCGGTAGCGACACCTAGATCGCGCACGGCGATGGCCGGGCCGGCGCCGGGCACGCCTAGTTGGCCCGCGTTGGCCTCGAACACGACGAACTGTCCGTCGTCCGAGCCGCGAGCAGACCGGTCGGGATGGCAGTGAGGGACGGTTGGATCGCGGACTCGAGAGCGGCTGGCTGCATGACTTCTTCCTGAGCTTCGGCAACTGGGATCCCAGCGCCGGCCGGGAATGTCGTCCGGTGGTGCGCCGCCGGCTTCAGAAATCCGGCGACTCGAGCCACCCGCGGTTATTCTCTGTCGGCGGCGTACACCCACCAGAGGAAGGAGCCACCCATGCTCAGATCGTTCGCTCGCGCAGGGCTGCTCACGGCCTGTTTCGCCCCGGTACTCGTCGCCCAACCGATGCCGGGCATGCGCCTGTTCGGCGTGACGAACTCGCACGACACCCACTTGGTCGACGTCAACGGGCAGATCGTGCACACGTGGAACGCGTCACACAATCCGGGCTTGTCGCTCTACTTGCACACGGATGGCACGCTGTATCGCACCATTCGCACGTCCGGCTCGATCATTGCTGGGGGCCAAGGCGGTGGCGTGCAACGCTGGTCGCTTGACGGGACGTTGCTCTGGGATTTTCGCTACGACACCGGTGGCAACCGGGCGCATCACGACATCGAAGTGTTGCCCAACGGCAACGTGTTGATGATCGCTTGGGAAACCAAGACCGCGGCCGAGGCGATCGCTGCGGGTCGCGACCCGGCGATCGTGAACAACGTGTTTCGGCCGGATCATGTGATCGAGGTTCAACCGACCGGCCCGACGAGCGGTACGATCGTGTGGGAGTGGCACGTCTGGGATCACGTGATCCAAGAGTTGGATCCCGCCCAGGCAAACTACGGTGTCGTCGCCAACCATCCCGAGTTGATCCACATCAACTACCCGGGCTTCTCGGCTCCGCCGAACGGCGACTGGAACCATTGCAACGCGGTGGAGTACGTCGAGGAGTACGACTGGATCATCCTCAGCGCACGCCGTTTCGAGGAGATTTGGATCATCGATCACAGCACGACGACCGCGGAGGCGGCGGGTCACACCGGAGGCATGTGGGGCAAGGGCGGCGACTTGCTCTACCGCTGGGGCAATCCGCAGGCGTACTGGGCCGGCACTTCGGCGGACGCGATCCTGAGTGGCCAACACGATCCGCGAATGATCCCCGAGGGCTTCCCGGGCGCGGGCAATTTGACGATCTTCAACAACAAGAACGGCGTCCCCGGACAGACGGAAGTGATCGAGATCGAGTTGCCGCTCGACTCCAATGGCAACTTCATCTTCGGTTCGAACGGGCGCTACGGCCCCGATGCACCCATCTGGTCGGTGACCGGGACCTTCGGTTCATTGACGCAGTCCAGCGCGCAGCGGTTGCGCAACGGCAACACCCTGATCGCGAGTGCGAACCAAAGCTTGCTGCAGGAGTTCGACGTGAACGGTGTGGTGCAGTGGGAGTACAACACGCCCGGCGTGATCTTCCATACGCATTACGTCGAACGCACGTTGTGGGAGGATGCCACGACAATCTCGATTTCGGGCGGTGGTAGCATCGGCTTCGACATGATCACGGGTTCCGCACACGCCGGCGACTGGCACCTGTTGCTCGGTTCCGCGTCCGGCACCGAGCCCGGAGTAGTGCTCGACGGGATCCCGACGCCGCTGAACGTCGATGGCTGGTTCCTGATGATGCTCTCGAACCCGAACACCTTCCCGTTTGCCAATACGGCCAGCACGCTGAACGGTGACGGCAAGAGCACCGCGAGCTTCACGATCCCGGGTGGCGTGGTGCCGCCGGTGCTGGCCGGACTACAGCTGGACCATGGCTTCCTCGTGATCGACGACGTCACGATGGACGTCCTCCATGCCAGCAACCCGGTGCCGATGACGTTCGTGAACTGACGCCGTCACGACACCTCACGCGGACGTGCGCCGCATGGCGGTTGAGGCCGGCGGCGAATCCCCGAGTCGAGCTCGAGCGCAGCTATGGCAGCGTCCCGATCGTCAGTCGATACCCGTTCGTCAAACCGAACCTCGTGCCACCCGGAGGTGGGGTCGGGTCGACCGTCGCGCCCTGAACGTAGAACGTCAAGCCGAGCAGGGCCTCGAGGTCCGGAATGGGCAACGTCACCTCGTTCAACCCGGAACCGTTCCATGGGGTCCCGACGACTTGGCCGAAGCGCGGTGTGCCGAGGATCAGTTCGGCAGCAGGCTGCGCCGGATTCAGGTTCCATCCCGGAATCAACGGGCCACAGCCGCTCGTCGCCAGACTGCCCCCGGCGAGGAAGAGCACCGGGATCGTCCCCGTGTCCTGACTTCCCCAAGAGTTTGGGAAGCTGAATGGCATGTCGAGTCCGAGGAGTGGCGCACTGGGAGTGTGCAGGCCCCCGTTGATGCCGCAACCTTCGTCCTCCTTCGCCGAGCGCACGAACTGCCGCGGGTAGAGGATGTGCAAGACGCCACGCGCCGGACCGCCCGAACTGTGCCCGGCGCCGCCGACGGCGATCTCGCGGACCCCGTCGCCGTCGAGGTCGTCGATCATGCAGATCGCGTTCCCCATCTGGCCGGAGGTCGCGACCTGCGAGCTCATGACCGCGTGATTGCCGTCGATCTCGACGTGGCTGCCGACCGACCCGTCGATGCGCAGCATCAGGATCCAAACCGCGCCGGAGGTCTGGTGGTTCGGGACTGAGTTGAAGATCGCGCCGACGGCGATGTCGGTGGCGCCATCGCCGTCGACGTCTCCGAGCGACGCGACGGCAGAGCCGAACCGGTCGTTCGCTTGGATGTGCCCGTTCCAGTTGCCGAACTCCGAGCTGATCTTGTTTACGTAGCCGACCGTCCCGTTGGCGTTCATGAACAGGATGTAGACCGCCCCCGAGTCCGTCGCGATGTCGTCGTCCTTGGCCGCGCCGACGGCGATGTCCGTCACGCCATCGTGGTTCAGGTCACCGATCCCGGTCACCGACGTGCCGAACTCGTCGCCGGCATCCAGCGGCCAGTTCAGGTTGCCCTGGGTGTTGCTGATCTTGTGTTCGGCCTTGACCGTTCCGTCGGGGTTGAGGAGCAGGATCCAGATCGCACCGGCATCGGTCGCGCCGTCGTCGTCGTGCTCGGAGCCGACCACGATGTCCGGCGTGCCGTCGAAGTCGAAGTCCCCGAGGGATCCCACGGACCAGCCGAAGCGATCGCCGCCCGGCCCGACGAACCCCCCGAGACCGTCTTCGATCTCGGTGGCCGTGTGCGGCACTCCGCCCGCAGTCATGAAGAAGATCAGCAGGCCGGCATCGCGACCGACCGCCAGGTCGTCGAAACCGTCGCCGTCGACGTCCCCGATATTGGTCAGGCTCCGGCCGGTCCTCGGCCCGCCGAGGAAGTAGTTCCCATCGAACTTCACGGCATACGAGGGCACTCCCGTCGACTCCATGAAGAACACCCAGATCGCTCCGTTCTCCGCGACCTGCTGATCGTCGCCGATTGCGCCGACCGCGATCTCGTCGATGCCGTTGCCGTCGAGGTCCCCGATGGTGCAGACGGATTCGCCGAACCGGTCCGAGTTCTGGAGCGCGATCCAGGGGCTGCCGTCTTCGAACCGGATGGCGTCGATGATCAGGCTGTCGCCGTTCTGGGCGTGGAGGGGGAGGGACAGGGTGAGCAGGGCGAGGCTGCGAGGGAGAAGGGAGTGGAGGTTCATCGGATGGACTTGTGGGAGGGGCGACCGCGAGGTCGCGGTCGTCAGCACCGAAGGCGAAATCCGGGGCTCGACTCCCAAACCGGAGCCCCAAAAAAGGGCGGCACACTCGCTACGCCTAAGCGGATTCGCCTACTGAGTCCGTCGTCCGCGAACCAGGGACGGTCGTCGCTGGGCCAAACCGATTCGCGCTAACGAGATCCCGCTCGAACACGCTCTCCTCGATTTCGCTACCATCACCTACTCGCGTGAGGAGTTCATTCTCGCCCCGATCAGAAGGAGAGCTTATGACCGACCGTACTGCGTACGCCCAGATCAAAAACGACTCGGGGGTGACCCTCGAGCGCGTGTCCTTTCACCATCGGTACTCTGACGACGACGAGCAATCGGGGTACTCCGAGTCTCTTGCCCCGGGTGCTACCTCAGAGAAGTTCAAGGTCAAGTACCGGACTGGCTTCCTCCGTACGGGCCTGGACTATTGGTGGTGCCAGTACTACCTCCCGAACGGCTCGAAGTGGGTCTCGCCGGGGAAGCTCCTCTACACGCTTGGCTCGGGCGACGACGGGGAGACGCTCACGTTCTCCGTTCGAGGCAGCCGGCTCACGGACCCGCTCGGCGACGCCATGTGGCTGCATCAGGACGAGCTTCCGGAATACAACTCGTGGGCGGCGGTTCAACTCAAGAACGGCTTCCCGGTCGCGATGAGTGCCAAGCTTCGGCACAGGTACTCGGATGACTCGTGGTATGACCACGAATTCGCAAGCATCCCGCCGGGCGAGTCTTCCGATGAATCCGACGTGGCGTTTGCGTACTTCAACGTCGGTTACCTTCGAACCGGCAGCGACTACTGGAACATTCTGCCCAAGCTGGACCTCGTTCCATATGGCAACGACCTCCCGCTCGCGTTTGAAGAGTTCTCGAACTCCGACACCGACAAGGGCTGCATGATGACCGACGCCGACAACGGCCAGCTCCTCGTCTTCGAGGTCAACGGCAAGGGGTTCGAGATCAATCTCGAGAGCGGCCCTTGCGCGGACAGCTGGAAGACGTGGAACGGCCACAACACGCTCGCGTTCTTCCAGCTCGAGAACGCTTTCGACAGCGAGGTCATTCGCCGGGGCGTCGTCGAGCACGCCTACTCTGACGACTCGACCTGGGAGCAAAGCACGGCGCAGCTCGCTCCAGGCGAGAAATCGCAAATCATGGTCGCCGAGTACAATACGGGGTTTCTCCGTACAGGCAGTGACCACTGGACCGTCTACGTCTACCTCTCGAACGGCAAGTGGTATCGCAACGAGGACGTTGGCACGTCGTGCATGCTGGACAGCGACAACGCGACCTCGGTGTCGATTCTGAGCGTGTCCGACAAGACTCTTTCGATCAAGCGGGCCTCAACGGACGCGAAAGTCGGCGGGACGCAATACGACACCTGTACCGACCCGATGACCGACAAGGGCACGTACGATCCTCGGCAAGGTCGAGATCCGGAAAAGGCCTACGACGAGAATGCATGGATCGGGAGTCACAATGCGTTCGCCAACTTCGCCGAGGGCTTTTGGTATGCGCAACAAACAAGCAGCATCGCGACCCAACTCGCGCTCGGCACCACGACCTTGCTCCTGGACATCTGGTATCGAGACGACGACGTCTATCTCATCCACGGGGATCATGGCTGGATTCAACCGTTCGTCGCCAACGTCAAACTCTCGACGGCACTCTCCGACATCAAGAAGTTCCTGACGTCGCCCGATGGCGAAGTCGTCACGATCGTCTTCGAGGACAAGGTCGCCGATCCGCACCGGGGCCTCATCAAGAAGGCGTTCGAGACGAGCGACACTTGGGACATGGTGTTCGATATCAAGGCAGCCAAGGTCGCCGAGAACGGGTGGCCGACTCTGTCCGAGTTGATGGATCAGGGCACGCCGCTCGTGGTGTTCACGTCTCGGAAGTCCGATCCGGACTTTGCCTATCAATGGGAGTACATGACCGAAAACGTCTACGGCGACGCGAGCCTGGACGAGAAGACTTGGCTCGACAAGCGAGACGATTCGAGTGAACTGGGCGCGCTTCCGTTGACCGCCTTGAACCATTTCCCCTCGTGGTCGGCTTCGGACTTCATACTGACGCAGTGGCTCGACAGATCCTCTGATGACAATGCAGAACCGGTGATCCGCAAGATGTACGAGGCGTGCTTCACCAAGTGCAAAAAGTACCCGAACTGGATCAACGCCGACTTCTGGGAAGTACCGGAATCCGGTGGACTCATCGAAGCGGTCACCAAGCTCAACGCTCTCCTGAAGGACGAGTCAGCGACATCGACCCAATCGGGGTTCCGGCACGGCTTCCGTATCCTGACGGAGGCGGCGCCGGATCACGTGCAGGCGGCGTGGAATCGGGACACGGATTGGCTCGATGCCCACCAAGATCGCTTGTTTGCCGGCCTCGCCGATCGAGTCGATGGGTCGACGATCGCACAGCAACTTCACAACACCACCAATCTGGCCTTGATGCTCGCCGTACTCGGTGCCGCTGCCGACAACCCCGTGGAGCAGGTTGCGGCCTGGAGATCAGCGATGCTCGGCGGCCTCGCCGGTTACCTGCTCAGCATCGAGAATGACGTTCTCGAAGCGCTGGCAGAAACTCGCTGGCGCAGAGAGGCCCTGTGTTCGGTTCCCTATTTGTTGCTGGAGCGGCAGGTCAACATCACCACCGCCGTCGGCGACTTTGCCCGGCGACGTCTGTCCAATTCGCCTGATTCGCCAGGAACGGACGGGCGGCTCTTGTCCGCGCTTGCCGGGAATCACGAGGTCGCCGCGAGTTTTGGGGACGAACTCATGCAGTTCGCAGACTCTGGCCGCCCTGCCATCGCGCGGTCTTCCGAAGCGTACGACCTGACGCACGCGCTCATGTACTGCGTACTCACTGGTCCGCTCCCGCCGGAAGCCAGGGCGCTGCTCCCTGTTTTCGAGCAAGCGCTGCCGATCTCCGCTCGCAATCCCGACGTTGGAGCCGAATTGTACGCTTGCTACGCCCTCCTCGGTGGTTCCAGCGACACAGCGCAAGACGCGCTGGACCTGGTGGCCACGGCGTCTCGGAAACGAGCCAGCCGCGGGGTCGGTGGAGAATGTGAGTGCACTCAGTTCCGTGAACAGGTTCACGAGCGGATCACTTCCGTGCTCGCCGTGGGTGTGGCCTTGAACGCCCGTGAGTCCTGAATCAGTCGGGACGGTGACCACCAAGGCCGCTTCGCCTGCGGCGTTCGTCGCGCGCTCCGCGACCAGGCTTCAGCGCAGCCGCGCGGCCAGTCCGTTCGAATTCCCGTAGACCAGGCCCTGGATCACGGCGGCCTGCAGGAACAGCCGCCCGTCGAGCATGTTCGGGTCGTTCGGAATCGACAGCGTGAGCTGGTCGATGGCGCCGCCGGAAGCGGCGAGTGGCACGACCGCGATGTCTACCGACGTGCGCAGCATGCAATCCGGACGCCCTGCGAAGTCGAGGCTCAATGGCAGGGAGACTCCGGCGAAGTCACGATCCGACGTGCCCCAGTAGAGCGCGGTCAACGGAGTCGGGCTGGAGCTGCCGACGTGGGAGACGCGAATCGTCCAGCTGCCACCGATCGCCGGAGGGGACGCCGACAGACTCGGCCGCGAGTCCGATGTGTCACAGCCGGCTCCGTACGGAGTTGCGGCGGGGAGTTCGTCGTCGAACTTCTGCACCTCGTCGAGAACGACGAAGTCCGGGGCGAATCCGCCGACGCGCAGCGCGAAGTGTCGGGACGAGTCGTAGGCGAAGCCACCTGGGTACACGACGGGTGTCGCTGGCGCGTCGGCCTGGAGGAGCTGCCAGTCGACGCCATCGAACGCCCACACGTCGTTGAACTGCGCTCCGAACGGAGGCGGTTCGCCGGCGTGGAGGAGTAGGCGTGATCCCGTCGAGACCAGCATTCCGCCCATGCGACCAGCCGGTCGCGTCGCCGGCAGGAGTTGCGTCCACGTTCGTGCGATGCCGTCCCATTGCCACGTCTCGTCGCTGCCGGTGGTGCCACCGAACAACGTCGGAACGCCGTTCAGCACCGCCATGTGGGCCGACGAACGCGCGGAGGGTCGCGTCGGGGGATCGACGAGTTCCCAGCTGTGTGTTGCGGCGTCGTAGAGCCAGGTTTCGTCGAGTTGCTCCGTGTTGGTCGAGCCACCGAACATCACGATGCGTTGGCTCGCCGGGTCGAACGCCATCGAGACGTGCGAGCGAGGACCCGGTCGCGGTGTCGGGATGTGGAGATTCCACTGCGCGGCGTGCGGATCGAACTCGAGTGTCGCACCGGCGAAGAATCCATCGATGTTGGTGCCACCGAACATCAGGACCACGTCGTTCACGGGGTCGTACGCCATCGCGTTGGAGACGACGCCGTCGAAGCTCTCGTTGCCCGAGACGTGCCAGCTCCCATTGCCCGAGGGGCCGCCGTCCGGGTCGAACGACCAGGTTCGGTTGTCGTAGTTGACGCCGGACCCGCCGAACAAGACGAACCGACGTGTCGAATCGACGTAGGCCATCGCACCGCCTACGCGCGCGGACGGTCCGGTAGGCCCCACGGTCCAGGATTGCGCCGTCGCGTGCGTCGTCGTGCTGCCGAGAAACGCGACGCACGCGAGTGCCGCGTGGAGGCTGCGGGCTGCGAGTGAAGAGGAGGGAGAGTGGTGCATAGTCGCGATGTCCGTTCGAGCCATAAGCCTCGGTCGGGGGGCAGCCCGAGATTGGTCAGCACCCTGGATTGATCTCAGTCTTGCACCTGGATGCAAAAAACGACTACATCGACCGAGGCACGGCTTCGAGATACGCGCGGGTGGCACCTGGCCCCACTCTGACGGTCGACGGGGCGCCGACTCGTCGGCCGCGGCACCACGCGTGAAGGGAGTACTCTCCGGTCGGGACTTGCGCGTGGGCGATTCCTGCGGCGTCGAGCGCGATCGGACCGATCGTCGTGCCGTCCGCGGATTGGATCGACACCGCGTCGGCGGGCCCGTTTCGGACGACGACTTCGAGGCCATCGAGGATTGACGATGGCGCGAGTGGAGGCAGGTCGATTCGGGTGCCGGCGTGGGCCGTCACCGGATAGGTCGCCAGCGGGGCGCGTTCGCCATCCCGATGGATGACGAGGCGATAGCGGCCTCTCGCGAAACCGCGCAGTGCGAAGTGTCCGTCCGGCTGCAGTTTCGTCGGCATGGCTCGGCCGAACTCGGAGATCAGGGTCGCGACGGTGGCGCGGGCATCACCGAACCAGCGGCCATGAAGTTCGCAGGGGCCGCCCGCGAGAAGCTCGATCTCTCGTCTCGATCCCGGGGGCGCGTCGACCTCCCGAGTGACCATCGACCCGTCTTCGAGTTCTGCCAGCATGAGGATGGGCCCGGGCACGACTGCGGTCGTGAATCGTCCACACGCGTCGGCTCGCACGCGCGCGTCGCGATGGACCGGCATGTCACTGCCGAGGTCGCCGGTGCGCGCCCATACGACGGCGCCGGACGCTGGGTGGCCGTTCTGGTCACGCACGACGCCGGAGATTTGCGTGAGCTTGTCGAGAGAGAGCACGTTGTCCAGAGCGTGAACGTCGCGACGCACAGGTCCGTAGCCGGGGGCGCGAATCTCGAGGGTCGCCGCGTCGCCTGGCACCTCGGTGATGCGCGCGACGCCGCGTGCGTTGGCGCGGGCGGTGCGCAGGGCGACCGCCTCACCGTCGGTCCGGCGCAGCACGACTGCGAAGCGCGGGATGGGCGAGCCACTTTCCGCGGCGACGACGCGGAGATCCAGATCCGGTCGGTGCGGATGCCGAGCAGGAGCGGGTGCGTCCGGGATCGACGCCTCCGTGCGAGTCGGCGAGAGCGCATGGCTCGAGCCCGGTTCGACGTCGTGCGCACGCGCGTGGGCGGTCATGCTGCCGGTCTCGACCCACACGTCTAGTTCGCGGCACGGCGGTACGCCGCGGAATACGAAGCTGCCGTCTTCGCGCACGCGCGTTGCGAGTCGTCCGCCGGCCGCGCGCCACGCGAGGTGGCGCAGGTCGTCATCGCCGATCATCGGCCCGAGGATCGCGGTGACGCGCGCGCCGCGCATCGTGGCGTCGACGTTGCCGTAGACGTGCGCGCCTTCGAACCAGCGCAAGGACACGGGCTTCGTCGTTTCTGATTCGTCGGACGCGCGCGCCACATACGGAAGGGGGAGCGCGCGGAACCCGTGCTCGAGCACGAGGCGGACGTCGCGCGTCGGCAGGCTCTCGAACTCGAACCGACCGAGTGCATCGACCGCGGTGCGCGCCAGGACCGGAGTCTCAGGTCGACGTCGGGCGATGACGTCCGCCATCGCCGTGTCGTCGGCGAAACCGGCGACCCATGCGATCGGCAGAGTCATGTCGTCGGGCATCGCCTGGTAGGCGGCGACCGTGGTTTCGGCCCAGGTCGCGGACGGATCGTCGAGCTGGCCTCGTAGGGCGAACCCTCGTCGCGCTGTCGCGACCGCGATTCGTGTCGGTGAGGGCGGCTTTCGACGTGGTCCCGGCGCCACTGCGGCGTATGCCGTCGAGATCGCGGAGTCAGACGGCGCGATCTCGTCGTTGGTCCCCGTCGTGACGAATGGAACGGTCAAGAGGGTCGCGAAGAGGAGAGCCGCAAAGAAGAGGATCACTGCGCCGGGGGCGAGGGCGCCGACGCGGCGATTCGCCGTGGCTGCGCGTGCATGTCCGGCGAGCCATGCCGCCAACGATACGCCGAGCCCGTGCGGGAGTCGCTGGCGCAGCAGGCGCAGTCCGCGCTGCAAGCGTGCGCGAATCGTCGCCACGGGTTCGCGTGATTGTCCCGCGATGTCCGCGGCGCCCATCCCTTCGACGACGCGCTTGGTGACGACGTCGCGGTACGTCGCGGGCAACGCGTCGAGTGCCGCATCGAGCGCGGCGCGGAGTTCCCGGCCCGAGGCCGCGAGCACCGTGTCGTCTCGGCTCGCCCGGTCGGTGAGTGGCGTCGCCTGAGCGCGCCGAGTCCGGCGCCGCTCTTCCTTCACGACGTGGGCGAGGATCCCGCAGAGCCATGGCATCAACTGCCGGTGTGCGTCGAACTCTTGCGCGCGTTCGATCGCGCGGACGAACGTCGTCTGCACGAGATCGTCGGGCGCGATCGCGTTTTCGAGCCGCGCACCGAGGGCGCGAAGCCGCGGTGCGCACGCAGTGAAGACGTCAGCCAGAGCTTCCGGATCGTGGTGTGTCCGAAACGCGACGAAACGAGATTCGAGAGAGGTCACGAGCAGCGAGGGTTCGGGATCGCTGGGGCGGCTCTAGTCTGGCAGAACTCGCGGGGATCGCCCAGTCCCGACGGGCGCTCGATCCTGGCCTTGCTCCCAGAGCAGGGACCGGACGCATCCTCGTCGCTCAGAGCACCGTGACGGGTGCGACGGACGCCAGCCGCAGCCTGGGACCGAAACTAGTGATGCGCCTTGCCGTGCGACGCGTCGATCGGGAAGAGCGTGCACCTCGATCCCGGCGCGCCACAGGGAATCGCGGCATCACCGGGATACGCAATGACGGTGATGCCGTAGGGCGCAGGCACGCCGGTTGCCCACTGATTGACGGAAAATCCGACCCGGCGCATGCTTGCGACGTGTTGCGCACGACCTCTTGCGTTCTGCCGCTGCTGCTCGCGAGTTGCTTCTCGGTCGGGGTGCACGTGCAGGATTTCGTGGTGCTCGCGCCCAATCACGACACCGCGGTTGTGGTCCGCTCCCGAGAAACGATGCCGTTTCTCGGTTTCGTCGGCGCGATCCCATCCGCATGGCCGATCGAGATGGTCTGCGACTTGTGCCTGCCGTGGTATGCGCTGGCCCATGACGATCTCGATGTGCGGTGGGGGCCGATCGGTGCCGCCCTGGCGCAGCTTCCGTGGATCACGATCCTCCCGCAGGCCGTGTATCCACCGCAACGTTGGTTTCGCCAACCGCTGGTTTGGCTACCGGCCGAGTTCGAAGAACTGCTCGCGGCGGCGCGCAGGGTCGAAGAACAGCCGGGTCGCTTGACCGAGGTCTGGCGTCGGCGCGTTCGTGAGTCCTGGATCAGCGTGCTGGACGTGAGGCTGGTCGAGATTCGGCCGGCGACCCAGCAAGAGCAGGATTACGTCGCCGACTGTGTCGTGCCCGTCGACTAGGGGCTTCGCCGTCGGTGATCCCCGAGCGGGGAGCGGTCGAACCCCCTTCGCTCAGAGCACCGTCACCGGCACGACCGGCGACAGCTGCACCTGCGCCCCGGCGATGCGTGCACCGAAGAAGTCGAAGGACTCGAACTGCAGTCCTGGGGCATTCGGCACGGTGACCGCCAAGGCCGCTTCACCCGTGGCGTCCGTCGTCAGTGAACCCGCGACGAAGAGCGAAGTCGCCCAGAGCGGCTGCGCGAGAACCGGAATCGACACCGGGGGAACGAGCCCGATCTCCGACGCGAGTGCGGTGATGCCGATGCCCGCCTGATCGGCCGTGAACGTGATGGTCAGCGGGCCGCCGACGGTCGTCGGGTTCGAGCTGCGCACGCCGAGGAGCTGCGGGTTCGTGGTGACGGGGCCGTCGGTCGCTGGGCTCGGCAAGAACCCGCTGCCCGCGCTGATCGTGCTGCGCGCGACTTCTGTTGCCGCGGTGGTCGTGATGCCGGGTGCGCCGGGGAACGCCGAGCCGCCGTCGCCGCCCGTGATCGTCGAATCGGTGATCCACGCCGGGACGGTCGACCAGATCGCCGATTGGGGCGGGAACTCGGCGACCAGGCCGCCGGCGGCACCGCCGAGGACAGTGCAGTGTGACAGGTGTAGCGAGCCGGCGCCGGTGAAGCGGATGCCTACGCCAGGAACCGAGAAGAACGCGCCGGCCGGCCCGAGGAAGTCGCAGTTCGTCGCGACGACGTCCGAGTCTTCGGCGGCGAACGCACACGTGGCGTTGCCGAACGTCTGCGCCACGCCGATCGAGCCGTCGACGACGCAGTGATCGAGCACGACGCGAGCCGAAGCGCTGCGCAGCGCTGCGAACGTCCCCGGCGAGTTGCGGAACGTGCAGCCTTCGAAGGCCATGACGCCGCCGCGGACTTCGGTGGTGAATCCGGGGAACCCGAGGGGTGGCACGGGCGGCTCGACGATCGTGTCGATCAATCGTCCGACCTGCCCGGCGGGGATGTCGAAGACCTGCGCGGGGAATCCGGTCGGCGTCCCGATCGTCGCCGGGCCGATCACGGTCAGCCCCTTGTTCAGAGTGAACGTCGCATACGTCGCACCGGGCGTGAGCACGACGATGTCTCCGGGCGAGGCGCCGTCGACGACCGGCTGGATCGGGTTTCCGGCCGGAACGTTCCAGACGGTCTGTGCGGTACCGACTGCGGCGAGGAAGGCGGCGAGAGCAACGTCACGGATGGCGAGTCGTAGGTGCATGGGGCTCTTCCCGAGGGAGTGTGGAGCGTTTCGCTCCTCGGCATCATAGCGCTCCGCGACGGCTCGTGCAGGATTGCGAGCCTCCTCGCGGTCCACACGCTTCGTCAGTTCCCGACGACGATTCTCACTCCGTCACTCAGCGTCGCGACATCGAGCACCGGACCACCGATTTCGATCGCGGCCCACTGCACGAACACCTGGAGTCCGATCAGCGTGGGGTCGCTGCCGATACCCAGCGGCGAGATTCCCTCGCCGCTGGAATCGGTCGTCAGCGACGGCAGCGTCAAGATCGGAGCCTGGAGCAGGAGTTCGCAGCCACCGCCGAGGGGCAGCCCGCTCGGTGCGAAGGCGACGAGCGCCGCGGCGAGACTGAGCGGTGGAGTGTTCGACACCGTGACCCCGAACGAGGCGTTGCCGAGCTGCGGGGAGCTGTTGACGCCGCTCGCGGGAGTGAAGCCGGCCGGGCCGTCGCAGCCTTGTCCGTAGTTCTCCGCGAACGCGACCTGCGCGCCGGTGAGATCGAGCAGCCAGAGTTCGGCGCCGGTGATGCCATCGTCCGCGAGGAAGTACACGTTCGAGCCGACGCCCGTGAAGAGGTCGAGCTCTGCGGCACCGATCCCGGCCTGGGTGCCGAATTGGCCGGCTTGCACCGTCCCGGCTTGGGTGCCATCGGTCACGTAGACCTGCAGTCCGTCGGTCAACTCGGTGGCGGCGAACGCGACGAGATTCGTGTTGTCGATTGCTGCGAGTGTGTTCTCGAGCACGCCGTCGACTTCGCCGGGGCCGAGGTCGGCGAGCAGGACGGTGCCTGCGGCCGTTCCGTCGCTGAAGAAGACTTCGTCACCCGTCGATCCGTCGTCGGCGACGAACACGACGTCATCGCCGAGCGCGACCATGCGTCGTGCGACCAAACCCGCGGTGCCCGGCAGGTAGTCCACGACGGGTTGCGTTCCGGCGGCCGTCCCATCGCTGACGTAGAGCTCGCGACCGGTGGTGTTTCCGGTCGCGAAGAAGAACAGTCGGTCGTTTGCCACGGTCAGCTCACGCGGGCTCGAGCTCGATCCGCCCGTGCGGATGTCGATCAACTGGAACGTCCCTGCGATCGTGCCGTCGCTGCGCCAGAGTTCGTTGCCGTTGCCGGGCGACGACGCCGAGAAGTACGCGACGCCCTGCATCACGACCTGGTCGTCGATGAACGAGAGTCCGACCCCGGGCGAGATGTCCGCGAGCAGTTGCGTGCCGGCGGGCGTGCCATCCGTGCCCCACAGCTCGGGCCCGATCGATCCGTCCGACGCGACGAAGACCGAGAGCCCGTTGCCGAGGTCGAGGAAGTCGACAGGCTGTGAGCTGCTCGATCCAGGTCGGATGTTCGCGAGCATGAGCGTCCCGCCCACGGTCCCGTCCGTGACCCAGGGTTCGCGACCGTTGGTGCCGTCGTTCGCGCTGAACAAGAGGAGGCTGCCGAACGGCGTGATCTGTTCCGGCTCGGCGCCGAACACGCCAGGGCGCAGGTCCGTCAGGACTTGCGTCCCGGCGTTCGTGCCGTCGCTCGACCACAGTTCCCGTCCGATGCCGCTGTCGGCTGCGGCAAACCAGAGTGCACCGTTCCACTCGACGACGTGGTCCGGGTTGCCGGAGCCGGCACCATTGAGGTCGGCCACGATCGTCGTGCCGATCGGTGTGCCGTCGGAGGTCCAGAGTTCCTCGCCGTTGACGCCGTCGTTCGCGACGAAGTAGAGCTGTCCGCCGAAGTCGATCAGATTGTTCGGGTTGGAATCGCCCTGCGGTGGCCAGAGGTCGAGGAGCAGGCCGGTGTTCGCAGCGGTGCCGTCCGACGTCCACAGTTCAGAGCCGGCGCTGAGTGCGGTCGCCTGGAAGAACAGCTCGGAGCCGACCATCGCGAAGTCGGACGGGGCACTGCCGCCGTTGCCGCTCGCGAGGTCGCCGAGCAACGCGACGTTGCCGGGTATCGCGGACGACGTGTAGGGCTCGCGACCGAGTGTCGTTCCGATCGCCGAGAATACGACTTCGCCGAATGCGTCGGTGAAGAACATCGGGGACGAACTGTTCGAGCCGGCGTTGAGATCCGCGAGCATGGTGGTGCCGGCGCTTGTTCCGTCACTGACCCACGGTTCACGACCGTGGATGCCGTTGTCCGCTTCGAAGAATACGACGCCGTTGACTTCGGTCAGTTCGTTCGGGTTGCCGTCGTCGATGCCCGCGCGGATGTCGAGGACGGGTGTCGTACCAGCCGCGGTGCCGTCGGTTCCCCAGAGCTCGACTCCGGTCGTCCCGTCGTCGGCCGTGAAGAGCATGATGCCGCTGCTGGTGGCGACGAAGTCGGTTGCACCCGAATCGTCGGTGCCGAGAAAGATGTCGCGCAGCAAGGCTGTCCCGAGCGCCGTGCCATCGGATGACCACGGTTCGGTTCCGGTCGCCGCATCCACAGCCGTCATGATGATTCGACCGTTCACGACTCCTCGGACTCGCACACCAGGGCTGCCGGGCAGATCGGTGACGCGGGTCGTGCTGCCCGGAGTTCCGTCGCTCAGCCAGAGCTCACGACCTACGTTGTCACTCGCGCCGAACGCGAGCATGCCGCCGAAGATCGCGAACGGACCCGGGCTCGATCCGGCGGAGCCGACGCGGACGTCGACTGCGAGTTGCGTGCCGGCGACCGTGCCGTCGCTGCACCAGAGCTCCGATCCGAAGCCGGGTGAAGTGGCACTGAACCACAGCTTGTTCTGCCACACGATCGGGTCGTCGATGAACGGCGAGCCGGGGCCCGGTTGGATATCGCGCAGCATGATCGTGCCGGCCCCGGTGCCGTCGGTGCGCCACAGTTCGCGCCCCAACCCATCGACGATCGCGGTGAAGATCACGTAGTGGTTGACGACGAACAGGTCGAGCGGAGTCGACGAGCCGCTACCGGGCTGGATGTCGCGCAGCATGTAGGTTCCTAGAACCGTGCCGTCCGATCGCCAGATCTCTTGGCCGAACTCGCTGCGCGCGACGAAGACCGCGATCCCATTCAGGTCGACGATCTGTTGGGGAGCGGAGCTTCGCAAACTGCTCGGGCTTGCGATGTCGCGGATCAACGTCTGGGCGGACGCGACCGAGGTGATCGCGAGGGCGAGCGTGGCGAGGTGGGAGGGCGATATGATACCGCCCAGGATAGCCAGTTTCCTCGACGAGGAGTCGCAACTCGAGATCGCGTTTCGGTCCGGGTTACTCTGTCCCTCTAAACGAGACCTACCCCCCGGATCCGCATGGCCGACCCAAAGAACGACGCGTCCACCGACATCGAGGCAAAGGTCAAGGCGTTCGTCAAAGACCTCAACTCCGAGCTCGCCAAGCTCTCGAAGCCCGAGAAGGGCGAGAAGAAGAAAGCGCCGGTCATCACGTTCTCGATGAGCCGCAACAAGGTCAGTGGCTCGCGCACTCCGGCCGAACAGGCCGCGCTGCTCGTCAAGGGATCGACCAAGGTCTGCTGGAGTTCGCATATGGCGGACTCGGCGCGGCACGTTCTCCTGAAGGTAGACGGCAAGCCGAGTTGGGATCCGAAGGCCGCCCTCGGCGCCAAATTCGGGGCGTTCAAGTCCAAGTGGTCCTCGCTGATGAAGAAGCACGGACTGAAGAACGCGTCCGGTGGCGACGGTTGGCCCGGCTGGGACCAGTTCCACTTCGAGCTCCCGAACTCGAAGATCGCGCACAGCGACAAGCGCGCGAAGGCGTGCCTCGAGGAGTACGCGCGCCTGACCCGCAAGGAAGGCAAGTCGAAGAACGCGTCGTTCGAGAAGAAGTACTCGAAGCTACTCGCGCCCTACTTGAAGAAGTATGAGCCCAAGAAGTAGCCCTGCGCGTACCCGCGACCTGTTCGCCGCGAGTCGCGGTGCCGAGGTGAGAGGGCTCGACCTGGAAAGCTCCGGGCGCGCACGAACTTGCTCCGCGCGGCCCCCCGCGTTGCGGTCAGAAGCCCTCGGCATGCGATGGACTCAGCCGCCGATGCGCATTTCGACCGCGTCCGTCGCGACGAGTCCGAAGGCGTTCGCGGCCGCGTCGGCTGCCAACCACTGATACGTGAACCTCTCACCGACGAACGAGGGGTTGTTCGGGATCGACAGGACCGTGAGCGCGCGACCCGCGCCGGTTGTCTGCGTCGGTAGGTCGACGAGTGAGCCGGTCCAGAGCGCGCAGCCCGGCATCCCGATGGCATCGAGCGGGATGTGTGCCCGTGATCCCGCGACGCGGAGCACGGCGAGTGCTTCGAACGGAGCGGACTCGAGCCACGCGTGGTAGGCGTTGCCGATCGCCGTCGTGCCGCGGATGTTGGACCGGGCGACGCGACCGAAGTGGTCCGCGCACGGCGAGCCGTAGCGCACGAGGCGACCGGTGTCGGCGGACTCGAGGTTCTCGAACAGGCGCACGAGGCCCGAACTCTGCCCGATGTCGTCGTTGAAGGCAGCGCCCACCGCGAGATCGGGGCGGCCGTCCCCGTCGACATCGTGCCGCCCCGCGAGCGCGGATCCGAACCGGTCGTCGACGTAGTCACCGTGGAGCGTCACGGTCCCACCCATGGAGCGGAAGATCCGGGCGTAGCCCGCTCCCGCCGACGGCGCCGACACCGCGAAGTCGCCTTGCCCGTCGCCGTCCCAGTCGCCGATCCCGCGGACCTCGCGTCCGAACGTGTCCGCAGGGTTCTGGCCCGAGACGGTGTGGATGCGTGCGAACGTGAGGCCGGAGTACACGTATGCCCGACTCTCGGTTTGCGGCGCGCTGGCGAACGCGCCAACTACGATGTCGCCGACGCCGTCGCCATTCCAGTCGTCGATCGCATCGGTGGACGCGCCGAAGTAGCGGCGCTCCGGGTCATTCGCCGCTGGGAGGATCGTGTGCATGACGGACCGATCACGTCCGGAGATCACCTCGACGTATCCACGGGGCGGGGTGTAGCTGTCGTCCTCGAACGCGACGAGCCAGTCGGCACGGCCGTCGAAGTTGAGGTCTCCAGCTGGCGCGACGGACAACACGCGGTCACCGCCACGACCCACCGAGCCGAGCGATGAACCGTCGCGCCCCGAGCGCAGATAGGCGCGGGTCGTCGATGCGACCACGAAGTCCTCGAAGCCGTCGCCATTCGCATCGCCGACGACGTCCGCCTGGTCGCCGAAGTAGTTGCTTCCAGCCGGGCCGCTGACGTGATGAATCACCGCACCGGTCGCTCCGGATCGAATCTCGGCGTAGCCGGCACCCGAGCCATGCCAACGCGGCGCGGTCACGAGGAAGTCCGATCGACCGTCGAGGTCGACGTCCTGCATCGAGCGAACGACGTAGCCGAAGTCATCGCCGGGCGCTGCGTAGATCGTGCGGATCAGCTGCCCGCCAGAGCCACGACGTTGCGTCACGTAGTTCCCGGACGGCGCGCCGGCGATCAGGTCCCCGAGCTCGTCACCATCGAAGTCGGCGGCGAGGTCAGCCGAGTAGCCGAGTTCCGCATGGGAGGTGAGGCCACGAACCGTGCCGAGTGGGCTCTGGGCAGAGAGAGTCGTGCACAGGCCGATGCAGGCGAGGATCAGGGTGCGATTGGGGTTCATGCCCTCCCTCGCGCGAAACGGGAGGAGGTTGTGCCGCGGAGACTGAAAATATTCGGATCGAGGGTCGGCACGTCGGCGGGGTAGACGCGCCGGAGCAAGTCGGACCCAGGAGAGCGCGCGGCAGCCAGGGCCGCGCTCGGATGTGCCGGTGAAGCCCAAGCTGATGGCTTGCGCGACCTGGCTCGACGAACCGAGAAGCCGCGTCGATTCGGCCGGAAACTTGCGAATTTCCGGCTCGCGCGATTTCGAGAACCGGCGTGTCGGTTCGTCACACCAACGACCAGTTGCGGGCACTGCGAGTGCTCCGCCCCTGACCAACTCGTCCCGCGACTCCGTCGGGAGCCGCGGTCCCTTACCAGGAGAACCGATGATCCGGCTCCGGATGCTACTACCGGTCTGTGCACTGCTAGTGGCCAGCACTTCTCTGGCGCAGAATGACGACTTCGTAAACTTCGAATCTGCCCACGTTCATCCCCTCGAACTGACCCCTGACGGCTCCACGCTTCTCGCCGTGAACACGGCTGCCGCGCGACTCGAAGTGTTCGATGTCGATCCTGCCAATGGGTTCCTCACGCGCCGCGGTTCCGTGCGAGTCGGGCTCGACCCGGTAACGGTGCGTGCGGTCACCGACGACATCGCCTGGGTCGTGTGTCAGATCTCCGACTCGATCTCCGTCGTCAACGTCTCGACGCTCTCGCTGCTCGACTCGCTGCGAACTCCGGACGAGCCATGCGACGTCGTGTTCACCGGGCTCAACGCAGCGGGTGACCAAGGCACTGCATGGGTGTCGTGTGCACAACCCGCGGAGATCGCCCGGTTCGACATGGCGAACTTGGACAACCCGCCGACTGTCGACTCGATCTTCGGCAAGGACCCGACCGCGATGGCGGTCAGCCCGGATGGAGAGACGGTCTACGTCGCGCTTCGTTCGTCGGGCAACCGGACCACGGTGCTCGCGGGTGGTCAGGGCATGATGCCGAATGCGGTGAGCCACCCGAACAGTCCCTACCAGGGGCGAAACCCGCCGCCGAACAACCCCAGTGGCACCACGCCGATCACCGAGTGGGAGCCCAACCTGAATCCCGCGCTGGTCAACAATCTGCTCGAGGCCGCGTTGATCGTGCGGCAGCCAGACGAGAACGGGGATTGGGTCGATGACAACGGTGAGATCTGGACGGAGCACGTGTCCGGCATCTACGCACCGGGTCTCGGCCGTGTTTCTGGTTGGGGCATGGCAGACCATGATCTGGCGATCATCGACGCGACTCAGCCGACGTTCACCGTAACGTTCGCGCGGGACTGCATGAACATCGTGGCCGGCATCGCCATCCAGCCGCTCGGCAGCGCACACGGTGTGTCGCTGATCGGCACGGAAGCGATCAACGAAGTGCGCTTCGAACCCAATCTCAAAGGGATCTTCACTCGAGCCGTTAACGCGGTCGTCAATCCGGGGACCGCGTCACGCTTGTTTCCCGTTTCGGACCTGAACCCCGACATCGTCTACTCGACGACAGCGACGATGACGCAGGACGAGCGAGACGACTCCATCGGTGACCCGAGAGCGCAGGTGTTCTCCGCGAGTGGCTTGTCCACTTGGATCGCGGGCATGGGCTCCAACAACGTGGTTCGCTACGACTTCGCCACTGGCATGCGGACACCCATCGACGTGGGTTCGGGGCCGACGGGTCTCGCGATCAACGCAGCCGAAAACCGAATCTACGTCCTGAACAAGTTCGAGGGTTCGGTCTCCGTGCTCGATGACGCGAACGCGCTGCGTGATACGACGCCGTTCTTCGATCCGACGCCGCTCGCAGTCAAGCGCGGCCGCAAGCACCTCTACGACACGCACCGAACCTCTGGCTTCGGTCAAGCTGCCTGTGCGTCCTGCCACGTGGATGCGCGCATGGACGGGCTGGCGTGGGACCTCGGCAAGCCTGAAGGCGACTTCCACTACGTCGGCGAGTACAACACGCAGTTCGAATACGTGTTCACGCTCACGCGCGAACTCTCCGAGTTCCACCCGATGAAGGGGCCGATGACGACGCAAACCCTGCAAGACATCGTCGGCAAGGAGCCGTTCCACTGGCGCGGCGACAAGCGCGGGATCGAGGAGTTCAACGCCGCGTACGAGGGACTTCAAGGCGACGATGCCCAGTTGACCGCAGCGGAGATGCAGGAGTTCGAGGACTTCTTGGCATCGATCTACATGCCACCCAATCCTTATCGCTTGGTGACTAACGAGTTGCCAGCAACGATGGATTTGACTCCGTTCGGGATCTCGGAGTTCCTCACGACTCCTGGTCTTCCGACGCCGCTTACGTCAGGCGACGCCCAGGCGGGCCTCGTTACGTACCGTAGCGGGCAGCTGACCTTCCCGTTCAGTTGCGTGAGCTGCCACACGCTGCCGGTAGGTATCGGCACCGACCACGTGTGGAGCATCCCGTCCGCGCCGGGCGTCTGGACTCAGATGCCCGCCGGTGAGTACGGCAACGCGCACTCGGCGATGCAGCTCATCGACGAGCCGAACCCGCAGAGCCCGATGAAGATCGCGCAGCTGCGCAACATGCACGAGAAGACCGGCTTCGACATGTCGAGCACGCAGAGCCTGGCGGGGTTCGGCTATCTCCACGACGGGTCCGTCGACACGCTTGGGCGCTTCATGAGCAACACGAGCGCGTTCTTGATCGGCCTGGCGCCGAACCCGAACGAGATCGTGTCGGACCTCACGGCGCTGATGCTGGCGTTCTCGGGCACGCGGATGCCGCAGCCCATGCCCAACATGGCTGGTCAATTCGTCGATGTGCTCGAACCGCCGGGGATCCCGGGACAGAACGTTCACGCGGGTATTGGTCTTGCGGTCACCCTCGATTCGCTTGCGCCGGCTGATCTGCCCGAGGTGTACGCCGCGTTCGGCAACCTCACTGCGACCCACGATGCTGCGGTCGCCAGCGGGGACAACGACATCGCTCTTATCGTGCTCCAGAACATCGCCGGTGGTGGCCAGCGCGGCTACCGGTACGCCGGCAACTGGATGTTCGACGAAGATGACGGTAGTCAGGAGACACTCGTCAACCTGTTCACGTCGATCGGTCCCGGTACGGAATTGACGCTGATGATGGTTCCGTTCTCCGAGCGGACCCGACTCGGTGTCGACACCGACGCTGATATGGTCTTCGACGAGGTAGAGCGCAACGCGGGTAGCGATCCCGAAGACCGGTTGAGCTTCTTGGCCTGCACGTCTGCGATTCCGGCGTCTCCGAGCGGTGTTGTCGCGACTGCCCCCGGTCAACACGCCGTGAACGTGACTTGGACCGACAACGCGAGCGATGAGGATGGCTTCATCATCGAGCGGGCCTGGAACAACAGCCTGCAGTTCGAGATCGTCGGCATCGTCCGGAGTGCGAATGCGCAGCAGTTCACAGACTCTTCCGTGGGTGTGAACACCGAATACGTCTACCGCGTGCGCGCGTACAACTGTGCGGGTCGGTCGGCGCCGTCGGCTGTGTCCGCGTTCGTGACGAGCTCGGACTTCCTGAGCCCGGCGGTCGTGCATGTCAGCGAGATCGACTTCCTCGAAGAGCCCGCGGCGACTCCGGGGGGCCCGGACTTCTGGGGCATGGTGCACGTCGTCGACGATCAAGATCGACCATTCGGAGGTGTGGATGTCACGGTGCTGTTCACCGGTGGTCAGACCCAGACCAGGGTGACCAACGGCGAAGGTCAAGCGGTGTTCAACGTCCCGGTGTCGAGCCTCCCGGGTGGGGCGCAAACGGTCACCGTGACCGCGATCACCGGCGGGCCGCCGGGAACGAGCTACGACGCGAGCGCGAACTTCATCACGACGTTTGTGTATCCGCCGTAGTGAGAGCCGGCCGCGGTGGCACCGATGTCACCGCGGCCGCGCCGTCTCGGCGCAGCTCTCGGCGGTGCGGACGGAGACGGTTCGGTTCTGAGACGATCCCGCGAGGACGGTGTTGCCGTACTTGTGGAGAAGCAGCTACGGCGACGCGACACCGAGCGTCGTCGCGAGTGCGTCGCTCATCGTCACGCCCAGCGGGTTCGCGCCCGGGCTCCACAGCAACCATTGGAGTTCGAGATCGAACCCGACCGGCGCGAAGTCGGTCGGGATCGCGAGTTCGATGCTCGCCTGCCCGGTGCCGTCGATGCCGGCCCCGATGGTGAAAAACGGATCGACGTACAGCGTGCAGTCGGCGAGGTCGACGAAGTCGAGCGGCAGCATCGCGGGGTTGCCGAGGTGCAGGATGCCCGCCAGGTTCGGCCTGCCGGCGACCAGTTTCACGGTGAGGGTCTCGCCGAGGTTGGCGTTGCCTTCGAACTCGATGCTCGGGAGTCGAGTGCCGTCGACACATCCGGCTCCGCGGATGCGCTCACGTCCGGGTGTGCCGGTGAAGCCCAAGCTGAGGACTTGCGCGGTGCCGGCGTGCTGGTGGTTCACGAAGTCGAGTGGATTGCCGACGATGATGTCGTCGAAGCCGTCGTGGTTGACGTCACCGACAGCATCGATGATGGGGCCCAGAGTCTGCAGCGACGCGACCGGCTGCAGCGTCGCGCCGGACCATACTTCAGTGAACGCGGGAGCCGCACCGGGAGCATCGCGGATGACGAAGAGGTCGGGCACGCTGTCGCCGTCGACGTCGCCGGCCGGATGGACCGAGCTGATTCTGGTGTCGGCGGTGCCGACCGCGCACGAGATCAGCGAACCGTCGACACCGGAGTAGAAGACGATCTTGCCTTGAGTCGGCTGGCCGAATAGCGATGGATACGCCGCGACGCCCACCGCGAAGTCCCGTACGGCGTCGCCGTCCAGGTCGGGACACAGGGCCGCGCTGTTGCCGAAGCCGTCGTTGACGTGGTCGGCCTGCACCGCGTAGAGCTCTTCTCCGGCGAGGCCGGAATAGACGGCGACGCGTCCGTACGTCGTCAGAGAGCCCAGCGTCGAGATCGCGAACTCGAGGTGGCCGTCGCCGTTGAAGTCGTCGAGCGGGTACACGCGCCAGCCGAAGTGCTGGTCGCTCTCGGTGAGTGAGTGCAGCGGGGCCAGATCGCGCCCCGAAATGACAGTTACGCCGTTCTCGATGCGCAGCGCGAAGTCGTCGTAGCCGTCGCGATCGACGTCGCCCAAGGCTGTCGGCACGAACAGGAGCGGGAGTGACAGAAGCGTCGACCAATCGCCACCGGAGACCAACCAGGTGCGACCGCCGAAGTCGTGGTCGGCAGTCATCAGGAAGTCTGCGCGGCCGTCGCCATTGACGTCACCGGCGTCGAACGCACCGGGAACGATTTCGCCCTGCTGGAACGGCACCGTGTGCAGGACCGAACCATCGACGCCAGAGATCAAGTACGCGATCGGCTCGTAGAACGCGGCGACCAGTTGGTCGGGGTGTCCGTCGTCGTTGGTGTCGCCGAGGCCGACCACGTGGGCCCCGAGCTGCTGGTTCCATGCGGTGCCCTGGATCTCATACAGCACCTGCGCGTCCGCGGCGCTGACAAGGAGGGCCGGTGCGAGCAGCGCGTGAATGAGCCTGGGCGTCATGTCGGCGATTCTAGTGGGTCGTCGCTGAAGTCCGTCGCGTATGTCGGTGTTCCTGGGGTTCGCTCGCAAGGCGCTGCGACGACATGGCTTGTCAGTGGACAAGTCGAGGAGCAGCAACGCAGCGGGCGGCTCGATTGGCCGGTTACTTCTGATGCGGACTTCGGACGCGGAGCACTAGGCTACAGCCAGAGCTCCAGCGCGTTCGAGAACACGACGCCCGTCGCCGATCCGGGATCCAGGACGACTCCCTGGAAATTCACGTTGAGGCCACCGAGACCGGAGCCGACCTCGACCGTGATCGGCAGCGAACCACTGCCGTTGCCCGGCCCGGTTCCGACGATACCGATCGGCACGGTCGCCTCGGGCTGCACGAGCAACGTCCCGCCGAACGCCGGGATCGAGACGATCGACGTCTGGAAGCCACCGAGCAACAGCGCGGCGGGGGCCCCACCCGCGACACCGGTCAGATCGAGCGACATCGAGGTCCCGGGGATCGGCGCGCCCGTCGAGTCGAGCTCCGGAACGAACCCGCCGGCGCCCGCGCTCCCGACACCGTAGGGAAGGATCCCGACGAGCACGTTCGTGCGGATTCCGTCGAGCGCGAAGGCGCCCTGCTCTCGCCACGCGACGTGAACCGAGCTCTCGGACATCGCGACGTCGATACGGCGCCACGTCGGGTTCCCTTCGGTCGTGCCGAGATCCACCCGCTTCGGTTCCCCCCACGTCAATCCACCGTCCATCGAGATCGCGAACCAGACGTCGTTCCGCGTGTCCCACCACACGGCGTAGAACGTGACGCCGCGCGCGATCACGTGCGGCGGCGACTCTGCGCCGAGCAGCGGATGCGCCGGATCGCTGATCTCGCGGTCCTCCGCGAGCCAAGTCAAGCCACCGTCGAGCGAACGGTTGAAGTAGAGCGTGAACTCGTCGTTCGCCGCGAACGGTGCGGTCCGGTCGTCGACCCACCAGGCGAAGACACGACCGGCGTCCACACCCACGTGCGCGGACGCCGACTGCACGCTCGCCGGGGCCAGCGCGGGACCGACGCGCCGATTGGCGGTGCGCCACGTCGCGCCGCCGTCGTTCGACGAGTTCATGTAGAGATCGGCACGCTCGGGATAGATGACGCTGCCGGTCCAGTCGCGCGTGTCGCGCCAGAGAATGCTCACCTCCAGGCCCGCGACGGCGAGCCGCGGCGGCCCGACGATGACCGCCTGCGCACCGGCAGAATCGGTGACCGGCAGTTCACCCACCCACGTCGCCCCTTCGTCGATCGAACGGTTGCAGTAGACACGACGCTCGGTGACACCCAGCGCATCCCGCGTGTCGCTCCACGCGACCAAGATCGAACTGCCGTCGACGGCGATCGTCGGGTGGAGCACCGCGATACCCGGCGTGTTCAGGGCAACCGGGGCCGACCACGTCGCGCCGGAGTCGAGCGATCGGCTGAAGAACACGTCGGCGTCGCGCTTCCACGTCACGAACAGCGAGCTGCCCGACACCACCAGCTGCGGGTCGCGCGCCGTGCCGGGCTGCGCGCCCTCGATCTCGATCTCGACCGTCAACCAGGTGTCGCCTCGATCGAGCGAACGATTGAAGCGCAGGTTGCCACCGAACAGCGGACACGCCTCCCACAGTACGTAGACCGCGTCGCCCGCCGCAGCGACCTGCACGTCCCGCAGTCCACACGCCGCGAGCTGGTCGACGCGCTGCACGAGCGGCCACGACGCACCGCCGTCGGTGGACCGACCAAGCCAGACTTCGCCGGCGGGCCCGCCCTTGCTCCACGCGCAGTAGAGAGCGCCGTCTCCGGCCGCGATGCGCACGTGGTCGACGGTCTCCGTCGACTGGCCGGACGCAATCAGCGTGTCCGGCATCCGCTGGCCGTGGGCCAGGGAGAGAACCGACACCAACACCGACAACGAGATCATGACTCGCATCGCCTCACCGCTTCTTCCAATCGAGGAAAGGACGCGAGGAGTGTACGCGAATCGATTCCGCTCAGACAACCCGGAGCGGCACGACCGTCCCGTCATCGGCGTCCGGCGTCGCCGCGATGCAGTGGCGCACGTCCTGGATCGCGGCCCCGCACGCGACGCGAACATCCGCGCCACCCCCGAGATAGAACGCGACAAGCGTGCTCAACGCGCACCCCGTGCCGTGCACGGGAGCGGCCCGCGTCACCCTCGGATTCCGGAACTCGACCACGTCGCCGCCTTCGTGCAGCACGTCGAGCACGTCGTCACCGGCGGCGTCCCCGCCGGTCACGAGCACGGCGCAGCGCGGCGTCAGGTCCTCGATCGCGCCCAACTCCGCCAGCTCACGCTGGTTGGGCGTGATCACCGCAGCGAGCGGGAGCAGCTCGTCCCGGAGGTTCTGCGCAAACTCGCCGTCGCCGTCCCAGCCCGGCGCCGTCGACGACATCACCGGATCGATCACGACCGGGACATCGTGCGACGCGAGGGCGCTCGCGAGCACGTCGACCGAGGACGCCGCCGCGATCATCCCGATCTTGACCGCGTCGACCGGACCATCGGAGAAGACGGCATCGATCGCTTCGCGGAGCCACGCGTCCCCCACCGGCTCCGCGCGGACGAAGCCGTGGCGATTCTGCACGGTCAGGCACGTCGCGACCGACGCGACTTCCCCGCCGCGGGTCTGCACGACGCGCACGTCCGCGGTCAGCCCCGCGCCAGCGCACGGATCCAACCCGGCGATCGTCAGGACGCGCGCGGGCTTCTGACGCCTGGGCATCGCGCGCCTATTCGCGCAGACCGCCGAAGCACTTCACCGTGACGCCATCCACTCCCATCGTCTTGAGGATGTTGCGTTCGAGGCGACGCTCGAGGCGGTTGAGCGTGCGCTCGTCTTCGTCCGGCAGCGCGACGCTGCCGCCCGCGATCCGACCGTGGCCGCCGTACGATCCCTCACCGCCGAATGCGCCACGGATCAGGTAGTACGCGTCACGCTCGAGCTCGGTGCGAACCGAGATGTAGTAGGTCGTGCCGACGAGGCCGCCGCAGAACACGGTCTGGTTGCCCTCGAGGCGCAGCAGCAGGTCGGCGACTTCGGCGACCATCTCGGGCGCACCGATCTTGCCGAGCGAACACAGGATCACGTCGTTGTAGATCCGCGTGTTCGTCAGCGCCTCGCGCAGCGTCCGGAAGTAGTCCGGCGACAGGTCGGGGCACGTGATCTTCGACAGCGCCTGCCGATCCGCGAGGTGGATCAGGTGGTCGTAGCACTTCTCGTCGAGCGGGCTGACGTTTCGGGACAGATCCGCGGTGTCGGTGCGGATCCCGTAGATCAGCGCGGTCGCGACGTTCTGCGGGATCTCGACGCCGGCGTCCATCAGGTAGCCCGCGACCATGGAGCTGGTCGCGCCGACGAACGTGCGGATGTCGTTGAACTCCGGCGCCGAAAACTCGACCGGGTTCTCCGGCGGAAGGTGGTGGTCGACCACGATGTCGATCCGGCGGCCTTCCGGCAGGTGGGTGTGGCCGAAGCCCGGCTGCGTGTCGACGAGGGCGATGCAGTCGAACTCGGAGATGTCGAGCTCGTCCATCGGCGTCATCTCGATCTCACAGCTGCGGACCATCTCGCGGTTCTCCGCGCGCATGATCCGTCCCGTGAATCCGAACTCACTCGGGATCTCCGCCTTGCGCTCCGCGAGGAGGCGGAGGCCGACCGCGCTCGCGAGGGAATCCGGGTCGGGATTCGAGTGCGAGAGCACGAGCAGCCGCTCGTGTCCGCGCAGCAGCTCGATCAGGGCTTGAGTTTGACCTTCGACAGCTTGAGCCATGGTGACCTCCCAGCCGCCCTTTCGGAACGACGCGGGAATGTCTCAGGATCGTGGGTTTCTTCGGCTACGACGCTCGGATCGCTAGAGGCCAAACTTTGAGAGGAAGGCGCGAGCGCCCGCGATTTCTCCGGGATCGATTCCCGGATCGAGCTCGAGGACGCCCGGCAGGGGCGCGGAACGCGGGATATAGGACGCGAGCAGGCCGTAGTCTACAAGCCCCGCGCCCGGGGGCAGGTCGATCGCGGAATTCGACCCGTCTCCGAGGTGCGAACCAACCATGCGATCGCCGAATTGCTCGAGCCAAACGCCCGGGTCCTCGCCGAGCCAATATTTTCGGCAAACAGTAATCGCGGGCATGTGCCAGTAGGCCAGGCCCCGGTCGGGCAGGTCCTCGAAGATCGCCGCCAGCTCGTCTGGTCGCCCCAGCCCGGTCACGGCCGCGCTCGGCCGGAGCGCGAACGTCAGCTCGGGCGTCGCCCGCGTCAGCGCGTAGAGCGCGCGGCAGACCCGGTCGAGCGCCCCGTCCCGGCCGGGCCCGCACCGAGCCGCCAGGGCGCCGGCCGAATCCGTCGTCCAGCCGGCCGAGCGATCCGTGAGATCCTCGGCCGGGACCTCGCCCGAGACCGGAATCGCGCCGGGCTCCAGCACGACGAGCTTCACCCCGAGACGGAGGGCGAGCTCGACCGCGGACTGGATCGCCGCGAGCGCCGATCGCCGGTCGCCTTCCTGCGCGCTGCCGAGCCCCGCGTTCGGGCCCTGCAGCCAGAGTCCGGCGAGTTCGAACGGTAGGTCCGCGATCTGGCTCCGCAGCCCGACCCAATCGATCGGCCGCGGGCCGGGCCCCGCGAGCAGACCGGCAAAACCCGACTCGAGCGCCCAGATCGCGAGCTTGCGCTCGTCGACGGGACCGTGGACGCTCGCCCACCCCGCACCGAGGAAACGTTGCACCGCCATATGCCCGAGTATTCGACGGATTGCCGCCGGGAGCGCAAGACATGACGACCCGCCACCGCATCGGACTCGTCGACATGGGCTCGAACGCGATCCGCACGCAGATCGTCGAGGTCGAGGACGGCGAGCAGCACACGCTCGAATCCGAGCGCGTGCCGGTGCGGCTCGGCGGCGACGTTTTCGCCACCGGCTCGCTCCGCGCGGATACGCTACAACGAACCGTCGAGGCGTACGTTCGGTTCCGCGAACAGTGCGACGCGCTGGCCGTCGACTCGATCGCGGCCATCGCGACATCGGCGACGCGCAACGCGGACAACGGCGACGAGCTCGTCGAGCGCATTCGCAACGCGACCGGCATCGACGTGCGCGTGATCAGCGGGGCGACGGAGGCTCACTACCTGTGGTACGCCGTCGACGCCAAGCTCGACACCAGCCAGGGCCGCCTGCTGCTCGCCGACCTCGGCGGCGGCAGCACGGAGCTCGTGGAAGTCGAGGCCGGCGAGATCATCGCGGCCGAGTCCTTCGCTTGCGGTGCCGTGCGCCTGCTCCAGATGCTGCCGACCGGAGCGGACGAACTGACAGGCGAAGATCTGCTCGACGCGATCGAGGCCGCATTCGCGCCGATCGAAGCGACGATGCACGACAGCTTCGAGCGCCCGATCGACCACTGCATCGCGATCGGCGGCAACATCGAGGCGCTCACGGAACTGATCGCGCTCGACCACACGCTCGAAGTCGAACTCGGGCAGCTGTCCTGCAGCGTCGAGCAGCTCGACATCTGGACCGCCAGACTCGCCGCGCTGACGCAGAGCGAGCGCGCCGCGCGATTCTCGCTTCGCCCCGACCGCGCAGACTCGATCGTGCCCGCTGGCGTCGTCTACTCGGCGATCGCGCGGCTGGGCGGCGCCGAGACCCTCGTCGTGCCGCGCGTCAGCGTGCGGGACGGCCTCCGCGCCGCGACGCTGCGCGAGCTGACGGACGACCCCGGAACGTGATACGTTCTGCGGCTGGATGGCGGCGTCCGCGACCGAAACCGAACTCAAGCTGCTCGCGACGGCGGAGATTCGCGACGAAGACGTGCTCGCCACGCTGGTGGCGCTGCCGGACGTGGAAATCGACGAGCCGGCACCGATCCACCAGACCGATGTCTACGTCGACGACTCCGCGAACCGTCTCGCGCGTCATGGCTTCGGCCTGAGGCTGCGGACGACCGACGGCGACCGCGAGGTCTGCTGGAAACGCACGCGACGCATCCGCAACGGCATCCACGTGCGCGACGAGCTGACGCAGGGCTGGAATCACGCACACGCCCCGGGCCGCGTCACCGAACTCGAGCCCGCGCTCCGCGCACGCGTCGAACCCTTCGTGTACGGCGGGCCACTCGAGCCGCTGCTCGAGCTCGCGACGTTCCGCCGCCAGGCGATCGTGCGCGACGGCCGGACTCGCGCGGAACTCTGCATCGACCGCGTCGAGGCGCGACACAACGGCCACGGCAGTGAGTTCGTCGAGATCGAGATCGAGCTCCTGAACGGCGATCCAGAGTCGATCGCCGCGTGGGGTAGCGCACTGCGTGATGCCCTGCCGCTGCGGAGCGCGAAACGCAACAAGCTCGCGCGGGGCTTGGAGCTCTGCGAAGCCGCGCCGGACATGACGCCCGCGCGCATCCGGCCGGGCACCCCCGCGCGCATCGCATGCGAGATCACGCTCGAACGCGCACTCGATCGGATGCAGCTCGCGGAGTTCTCGATCCGGACTTCGGACGATGCGGAACCGGCGTCGATCGCCGACCTGCGCGACGCGAGCCGCGCCGCGCGCGCGGTGCTCCGCACGTTCCAAGAACACCTCGACGAGGACGTACGCAGCCACGCCTGCCGGATCGCGCGAACGGCGCGCGCGTTCGACGGCGTGCACGCGTTCGACGTGACGCTCGGAACTATGGATCCGGATTCCCTGACCCCGAGCCTGCGCGACGGCGCGATCACAGCGATCGAACGACTCGCGGCGGAACGCCGGCGACTCGTCCGGTCGGCTCGCGCGGAGCTCGCCGCGCCGGATCGGATCGAGGCGATGCAGCGTTTCCAGACGGTCGTCGATACGCCACTACGGGAACTCGTCTCGACCCGGGCACAGACGCGCACGATCGGCGCGGCGATGCTCCGCGACGTCGCGGCCCGCGCCCTCGAAGTCGCACGGACTCGGAACGCACAGAGCGCGCACGTCGCGCTGCGGCGCCTCATCGAAACTGCCGACGTGTTCGCGCAGCCATTCGGGAAACAGCTGACGACGGCCTTCGAACCGATCCGCGCGCTCGCCCGAACGCTCGAGGATCGAGAACGCGCGCGCTCGAGCGAACAGACGCTGATGCGCTTCGCGCGGAGCGCAGCCGAATCCCTGCCGGGCACTGCGCTAATCGCGATCGGCGCATTGTCCGAGCAGCGGCGGAACGCGATCGCACGCGCAGAGCACGAGTTCGCGCAAGGCATCGCCGCGTTCGACCACGAGGAGTTCGATCGGCAGGTGCGCCGGTTGGCGGGGCGTCGATGACGGCCGACCCGACCGAAACCCGCCAGTGCCGAGCGCAACGCCTGCGCATGGTGCGCGAACAGCTGCGCCGCCGTGGCATCGATTCGGACGCCGTGCTCGGAGCGATGCGCACGGTGCCCCGCCATCGCTTCGTGCCGGAGGACCTTCGCGCCGAAGCGTATTCCGACCGCGCCCTCCCGCTCGGTCCGCAGCAGACGATCTCTCAGCCGTTCATCGTCGCGCTGATGACGCAGGTCGCCGCGGACTTCGAACGACGCGCGAACCGCCGCGAACGCGTGCTCGAGATCGGGACCGGCAGCGGCTACCAAGCCGCGGTGCTCGCGGAGATCTTCGGCGAAGTCCACTCCGTCGAGCTCGACGCCGAACTCGCCCGCCGCGCCGCCGAGAGGCTCCACGACATGAGCTACCGCAACGTCCACGTGCACCACGCGGACGGTCGCCTGGGCTGGGTCGAGGCGGCGCCCTACGACGCGATCCTCGTGACTGCCGGCACCGACGAGCCACTGCAGGCACTCCTGCAGCAGCTCCAGATCGGCGGCCGCCTCGTCTACCCGCACGGCGCATCCGGCCAAGACCAGATGCTGCGCGTCGCTCGCCGACTCGACGCGAGCGAATGCGAGGAGAGCAACCTGCGTCCCGTTCGCTTCGTGCCCCTGCGAGGAGGGTAGGAGCGGCGAGGTGGATAGGAACGAGGGGTTGAGGCGTGCCTCGCGTGCACCCCGCCGCTAGCGTGCCCCCATGAAGACCGTGGTGCAGCGAGTCTCCCGCGCGAGCGTGTGCGTCGGAGGGGAAACCGTCGGCGCGATCGAGCGTGGCGCGATGCTTCTCGTCGGAGTCGAACAGGGCGACACCGATGCCGACGCCGCTGCGACGGTCAGGAAAATCGCCGCGTTGCGTTTCTTCCCCGGGACGACACCTATGGACAAGACCCTCGCCGAAGTCGGCGGGGGCTGCCTCGTCGTGAGCCAGTTCACTCTTGCGGGCACCGTGAAGAAGGGCAACCGCCCGAGCTTCGTCCTCGCCGCCGAACCCGGCGAGGCGAAGCGCCTGTACGAACGGGTCGTCACGGGGTTGCGAGAGTCCGGCCTGCAGGTCGCAACCGGAGTCTTCCGCGCCGACATGGAAGTCGAACTCGTCAACGACGGACCCGTTACACTCTTCGTGTTTACCGCTGAGGGAAAACTCCAATGATGCTCCGCTTCGCCGCCGCGCTGCTCGCGGTCACTCCGATCGCCGCCCAAACGTTAAGTAATCCGGCGTTCGTCGTGGGTGAAGCAGGAATCCGACGGACCATTCCCGGTCAGGCCACGGACGAGCAAACGATCACGGGCGCCGTCACCGGAGAAGTGCCACTGTTCCTGCCCCCCGTGCCCGGCGGCGAGATCTGTCGCGCGACGCTGACGCAGACGGACACGAGCTTCACGGCGTACCAATTCCACCAGGTGCAGGCTCAGCCGATCGCAACCTGCGAGACCATCGGTGGACCGGCACCCGCGCAAGCGGACCTGCCGATGATCTTCACGGGCACGCTGAGCTCGAGTCAGCCGGTGCAGGGCGCGATCTACGTGCGCGGCTCGTTCTTCGCGTTCGGTCCACACGAGCTCACGATGCGAGTCTCCGTGCTCGGCAACGTGTTCGAGCCGATCGCGTCGTCCGGCCAGTTGGTCAACGCGATCCCGGTGACCCTCGATTCGACCGGCGTCACCTGGACCATGGAGTTCGGTGGCCGAGCGTTCCGCGACGCGACGACGGGCGGCAGCCTGAGTCGTCTGCTGTCGCAGGTCGAAGTCGGGTTCAGCACGGATCGTTGCTACACGGCACTGGCACAACAGTCCTGCCCGGCCGGCGGCCTGCACGACGTCCTCGTCTCCGGACCGAACGGGGACATGCTCGACTTCGCGTTCAACGGCGGCAACGTCGAACCTGCGGGCGCACTGCTGCTGTCGCCGTTCGGCGCGACGCTCGAGCTGCCGCTCATCGACGCCCCGCGCTGCCACCTCCTGGCGATCGTCCCGGTCGCGATTCCGGTGACGTTCACGAACACCGAAGCGTCGTTCACGCTGCAGGCTCCACCGAACCACGTCGGCTCGTGGTACTCGCAGTACGTGAGCATCATCCAGGGCATCGGCATCCCGAAGCCGAGCGGGACTGTGCGCGTCGACTGCGTGTTCTGATCCTCAGCCGACGAAGCGGTCGAGCACGGCACGCAACTGCTGCACGTAGCTCCCCCCGAACAGGCGCACGTGCACGAGCAGGGGATACGCGTTGTAGATGACGCGCCGCTCACCGAAGAAGTCTCGGCCGAGCGGCCTGCCGACGCGCTCTCCGTACTCGGCATAGAACGACTCCGAGAACGTCGAGAACATCGTCGTGAACGCGAGCTCGACCTCGGGATGGCCGTAGTGGATCGCCGGATCGATGAAGCCGGTCACGCGGTCACCGTCGGACAGTAGGTTGCCGGACCAGAGGTCGCCGTGCAGCAACGCAGGCGCCTCGGGCTCTTCGAGCCATTCGCCCAGGCGATCGGCGAGCCGGTCGACCTGCTTGGCAGTCGCGGCATCGAGCCGGCCCGCACCGACCGACTCACGCGCCATGAACCGCAGCCGCCGCTCGGCGAAGAATTCGAGCCACGACTCACACTGATCGTTGGGCTGCACGAGCCCGCCGATGCGGGTCGCGAAGTCGAGTCCGAACCGGTCTGCAGTCACGCCGTGCAGCGCCGCGAGCAGCTCGGCCGCGTGAGACTGCGCTGCCGACGTGCATCCCGTGCGACCCGGAAGCCACGACATCAAGAGCAATTGCTCCGACGAGTACACGACGTCCGGAACCGGCAGTGCGCTCCGCGTCGCGAGGTAGCGCAGCATGTCCGCTTCGACGTCGAGCCCGCCCGCACACCGGTCGTCGACCTTGGCGACGAATCGATCTCCGCCCTCGACGTCGACCCGATAGACGTCTCCGACGCAGCCGCCGCTCAGCGCGTCGAGTCGATACGCACGAGACTCCAGCGCCCCGTCGAGTTCGCGCCGCCAGCTCACAGGTCGTGCTCACGGATGTGCGCGAGCAATCCGCGCGCGCCGACATCGACGAGATCGAGCACGTGCTCGAACCCGCTGTCGCCGCCGTAGTACGGGTCCGGCACCTCCTTCTCGTCGACGCCTTCCGCGAAGTCGAGCAGGAGACGCATTCGTTCGTGGTAGCGCTCGTTGCTGTTCTCTTCGAGAAAGCGCAGATTCTCCTCGTCCATCGCGATCACGTGGTCGAAGTGCACGAAGTCATCGGGCACGACCTGACGCGCGCGCAGATCGCCGATGTCGATTCCGCGCTTCTTCGCAGCCGCGGTCGCGCGAGCATCCGGCGGATTCCCCTGGTGGTAGCGGATCATGCCGGCCGAATCGGTCTCGATCCGAGTGTCGAGACCGGCATCACGAACGAGCTGCCGGAACACGCCTTCCGCCGTCGGCGAACGGCAGATGTTTCCCATGCAGACGAAGAGAACTTGGATTGGGCGAGTCAAGGAGCGCGACCATAGCGCGCCTCGCCGCCGTCACAAGCGGACCACGGTGCGCTCAGCAACGCTCAGGCGCAGCGACGCCCGACGAACCTCTTCGCCGTCCCGGTAGAGCACCAGCGTCACCCCGTTATCCCCGACGCCCAGCTGGTTCGACTTCCCTTCGTTCAGGGGCTGCCGGCGCGACTCGCGCCGACCACGACCGAGGAACTCGCTGACCTGCAGCACCTCGCCCTGGGCGTCCAAGACGCCGATCTGGTCGGCCTCGTTCGGATCGTCGAGCACGACCTGGAAATGGCAACGACGCCCAAGCGTGACCTCGACCTCCAGCGGGTTCTCACCGACGAGATGGCCAAGCCCGCCTTCGACGCGACGCCCCCACTCGAGCGGAACCGTGTCCTCTCCGTCGAGACGTAGATACACGAAGTCACGAGGCACGCGACGCAGCTCGAAACGCCCATCCGCATCGGTGCGAACGCCCTCGGTCGTAGAGTGGTTCGTGCCGATCACGCGCCCCATGAGGCGCGTGCGGAACGAGTCGCACATCGGGGTGACCATCACGTTGCGGATCGGGGCTCCGTCGAAGCCGACGACTCGACCTCGCAACCGCGCGTAGGCGTTCGTCTCGGAGATCGCGAGCCGGATTCGAACGTCGGACCGGCCGGCGTGCACCTCGCGTTCCTGACGCAGCAGAGTCGCCTCGTCCATCGCGCGGACGACGTAGTCCCGGTCGAGCAGGCCATCGAGCTCGAACGAGCCATCCTCGGCCGTCCGTACGGAGTGCCAGCCGGGCGCGGCGCCACCGAGCACGTTCTCCACATGGGTCAACTGCGGGAATCGCTGGGTCGCGGGATCGCCGAGGCCACCGAAGAACGTCGGGTCGGCAACCCACACGGTCACGCCCTCGCGGGGCTGACCATCCGCGTCGACAACCGTCCCTTGGATCGAGAGCGGCTCCGCACCGAGGCGCAGCGTGACGCGCTTCGGCCACTGCGGCCGCCCGTCTTCGCCTTTCGATGGAGCCAGGAGTTCCCCCGGCAGGTAGCCGGGCTTGATCGCGACGAGTCGCGCCGTGTCGACCTCGACGAACCGGGACGCGAACGCGTTGAACGTCTTCTCGGCATCGAGCACGAACTCGAACCGACCGCGCTCGTCGCTTCGCACCGTGTCGACCCCCATCGAGACCAACGCATCGGACACCCGGGCGCCCGCCGCGTCGACGACGACGCCGCGCAGTCGCGCCCCGTTCGGGTCCGGCAGCTCGAGCACGGCCAACCAATCCTCGCGCGACGCCGAGGGCGACGCCTCTTCGTGCGGTTCGAATCCGTCCGCACGCACGATCAGAACAGCCCCGTCGACTGCCGGGAGATCCTTGAACTCGAGCCGTCCTTCGTCGTCACTCCGCGCTTCCCAGCGGGCGGCAGTGGAATGATCGAGCACCGTGCCGAGGCGACCCCGGAAGTCGCGCGGCAGCCGCAGAACCGCGTGCGCATCCGGAATGCTGCCCCCCTGCGCGTCGACGACGTGCCCGCGCAAGACGACTCGCGGCGCGACGACGATAACGGGATCGATCCCGGCGGCAGGCACGGCCCGCGCGGTGAGCACGGTCGCGTAGCGATCGTCGAACGCGGCCAGGTTGCCCCTACCCTCTCGTGCCGCAATCTCGAAGCGCCCCTGTTCATTCGCGGGAACGGTACGGTGCTCCGGGTCCGTGGGGTCGGCGACGAATCCGACCTCGACACGCGGCACGGGCAGACCCTGGACGTCGATGACCCGACCCCGGACCAGCCGCTCGGCACCCGATGTTCCGGCGTCCGAAGTCGCGGATTGTCCGGTCGCAATCTCGGTGCGCTCGATCGGCGGCACGCGATCGACGCGGACATCCGCAGACTCCCCGCCGCCCGTCGTCGCGGACGCGACTTCCGCGCCCTGATCGTCAGCACCCGCCGTCGGAACCGCAGCCGATCCGTCGTCCCATGAGAACCATGTGAATCCCGCGACGACGAGAACCGCCGCGAGGAGAGAAGCCACCAGTTTGCCGTTCATCGCGATCACTCCTGTCGTGAGGCCCATGGGCGCCGCTCCGATCGGGCGGTGTACGAGGGGAAGCAACGCGAGAAGCCATGAGCGACCGTCCTCGCTCTTGTCGAGCCGCTGACGCAACTGTGCGAGTCCACGCGCGAGCCGCGTCTTGACGGTCGTGACCGGCACGCCGAGACGCGCCGCGATTCGCCGAGGCGGGAGACTCTCGAAGTAGCGCAGCACGATCGCGCTGCGGTACGGCTCGTCGAGTGCGAGCACGGCGTCGACGACGTCGCGCTGACACGCGACGCGCGCGAGCGGATCGGAGGGGTCCCGATCCGGATGCGCAACCGCCGCCTCGCGGCTCGAGCGGCGGCGATCCCGCCGATGCTCGGACCGCGCGAGATGCCGCATCACGGTAGCGATCCAGGCCCGCAGCGGTCGATCCTGCTGCGGCGGGCGCGCGAGCATGCGCACCCACGTCTCCTGGGCGAGGTCGTCCGCCCGAACGGCGTCGCCGACCAGCTTGCGCGCGAGCGTGCGGATCCAGTCCGCATGCTCGAGCAAGGTTTCGGGAGACGCCGTGTCGGAGGGAATCGAGGTCATCGCGTTGCAGATGGCAGCACGCCGCCGGCTACGAATCGAAGTCAGGATTCTCCGGATTTCGAACGCGTCCGGGGCGATTCCCGGTTCGTGCGTGGTCTACCACCACGAACTCCACGGGGACCCACGTGAGTCAGGCATTCCAAGCGGCACGCACTTCGTCCGCTCCTCCTATTCCCCCCTCCAACGGAGGTTCCGATCTGCGATCGCGACCCGGGTTCGAGGGGAGGTTCCTGGACCTACGCGCCGACTTCGGCCGGCGTGAGGTCGTGCTCGATGACCAGCTCGTCGTCCCGCACGTCGAGCCGAATCGCGGACCCGTCGAGGATCTCCCCGGCGATCAGAGCGCGCCCCAGCTTGGTCTCGACTTCTCGCTGCAGGAATCGCTTGAGCGGCCGCGCGCCGTAGACCGGATCGAAACCACGGCGGGCGATCCACGCCCGCGCGTCCCCGCTCAGCTCGAGCCGTAGCTCGCGGTTCGCGAGTCGCCCCCGCAGCTGGTCGACGAGGAGCTCGACGATGCGCTCGATCTCCTCGAGACGCAGCGGCTTGAACAGGACGGTCTCGTCGATGCGGTTGAGGAACTCGGGCCGGAACCGGCCGCGGAGCTCGGCGAGAACGCGATCACGCGCGCCCTCCTCGATCTCACCGTCGTCACGCACTCCTTCGAGAAGGTGCACCGCGCCGACGTTGCTCGTCATGATGAGCACGGTATTCTTGAAGTCGACCGTGCGCCCCTGACTGTCGGTGATGCGACCGTCGTCGAGCACCTGCAGCAACACGCCCCAGACGTCCGGGTGCGCCTTCTCGATCTCGTCGAACAGCACGACCGAGTACGGGCGGCGCCGCACGGCCTCGGTGAGCTGACCGCCCTCGTCGTAGCCGACGTAACCCGGCGGGGCGCCGATCATCCGCGCGACACTGTGCTTCTCCATGTATTCGGACATGTCGATGCGGACGATGTTGTCCTCGCTGTCGAACAGCGACTCGGCCAGAGTCTTCGCGAGCTCTGTCTTACCGACGCCAGTCGGGCCCAAGAACAGGAACGAACCGATCGGTCGCTGCGGATCCTTGATCCCCGCGCGCGCGCGGATCACGGCGTCGGCGACAAGCCCGACGGCTTCGTCCTGGCCGATCACGCGTCCGTGCAGGACCTCGTCGAGCTTCAGCAGCTTCTCGCGCTCGCCCTCGACGAGTCGCTGCACCGGGATGCCGGTCCAGCGCCCGACGATCGACGCGATCTCGTCCGACGTCACCTCCTCGCGCAACAGCTCGTCGCCGGTGCTGTCGCCGCTCTGCTCGGAGGCCTCGAGCTTCGCTTCGAGATCCGGGATCAGCCCGTGCTTCAGCTCGGCCGCGCGACCCAGATCGTAGTTGCGCTCCGCAGCCTCCATCTCGTGACGCAGCTTCTCCACCTCGGCGCGCATGTCGCGCACCTCCTGGATCGCCTGCTTCTCGGACTCGTACTGCTCGCGCAGCGCGCCCTCTTGGCCCTTGAGGTCCTGCAGCTGCTTGCGCAGCTCCTTGAGGCGCGCCTTGCTCGCCTTGTCCTTCTCCTTGGCCAGCGCCGCCTCTTCGATCTCGAGCTGCATCACGCGGCGCGTGATGGCATCGAGCTCGGCGGGCAGTGAATCGATCTCGGTGCGGATCAACGCGCACGCCTCGTCGACGAGGTCGATCGCCTTGTCCGGCAGGAAGCGATCAGAGATGTAGCGATCCGACAACGTCGCCGCGGCGACGAGCGCCTGGTCCTGGATACGCACGCCGTGGTGCACCTCGAAACGCTCGCGCAGCCCGCGCAGGATCGAGATCGCGTCCTCGACGCTCGGTTCCTCGACCATGACCGGCTGGAAGCGGCGCTCGAGCGCGGCGTCCTTCTCGATGTACTGGCGATACTCGTCGAGCGTCGTCGCGCCGATGCAGTGCAGCTCGCCGCGCGCGAGCATCGGCTTGAGCATGTTGCCGGCGTCCATCGCGCCTTCGGTCTTGCCAGCGCCGACGATCGTGTGCAGCTCGTCGATGAACAGCACGATCCGCCCTTCGCTCTTCCGCACCTCCTCGAGCACGGCCTTGAGTCGCTCCTCGAACTCGCCGCGATACTTCGCACCGGCGACGAGCGCGCCCATGTCGAGCGCGAACACGGTCTTGTCCTTGAGGCCCTCCGGCACGTCGCCGCGCACGATGCGCTGCGCCAGCCCCTCCGCGATCGCGGTCTTGCCGACGCCCGGCTCGCCGATGAGAACCGGGTTGTTCTTCGTCTTGCGACTCAGAATCCGTACGACGCGGCGGATCTCGTCGTCGCGGCCGATGATCGGATCCATCTTGCCCGCCCGCGCCGACGCGACGAGGTCGACGCCGTAGCGCTCGAGTGCCTCGTACGTCGCTTCGGGATTCGCGCTCTGCACGCGCTGATTGCCGCGCACGTCGCGCAGGGCGTGAAGGAACGATTCACTCGTGATCCCGAAGCGACTCAGCACGCCCCGCGCCGGCGTGTCGCCGGGCTCGTCGAGGATCGCGAGCACGACGTGCTCGACGGAGACGTACTCGTCGTTCATCTGCTTCGCGAGCTTGTCGGCGGTGACGAGCACCTTCGACAGCCGCTGCGACAGGTAGATCTTGCCGGCCTCGAAGCCGGGTCCCGACATCGATGGCAGCTTCGTGAGCTCCTGCTCGATCGCCTGCAGGACGCCATCGCGTGGGGCGTCGAGCTTCTGGCACAGCCGCGCGATTAAACCGTCCTCCGCCTCGACGAGCGCGGCGAGGACGTGCTCACAGTCCACCTGTTGGTGACCGAGGGTCACCGCGCGGTTCTGCGCCGCAGCGAGGGCTTCCTGGGACTTCTGAGTCAGTCGGCTGAGATCCATTCACATGCTCCTTTGGGCTGGCGTGGCAGCCGGCGAGTTGCCGGCCAGCCGGAGGAGTTGCGAACGGCGTGCCAATCCGTGTTCCGATATTGCAAACTACTTTGATATCAACACTTAGAGATCCCCACGTCGCTACGGCTCGCACCTGGAATCCGCAATATTGGCAGATATCGCCAAAATGACAGTCGTGCGCGGCGTAGCCTCGACCACTGCGGCTCTCCTACGATCCGGAAGGTGAAGACCGCCCTCGCCGCCGCGCTGTGCGCGACCTCCGCCCTGCTCGCCCAGGGCGCCCCCCGGACGACTCCCGAGCAGACGTCACACGCCCGCACTTCGACGAACGCCGAAGTCGCGACGTTTCTCGAGACCCTCACCGAGCTCCCACACGCCGACCGACTCGATCGACGCGAGTTCGGCCGCACCGTCCGCAACCGCCCGCTCGAATGCGTGCTCGCGTCGCTGGATCCGAAACGCGATCCGGCCGAGCTGCGCCGGAGCCCGAGGATGCGCGCGCTCATCCTCGCCAACATCCACGGCGGCGAAGTGGAGGGGAAGGAGTCGGTGCAGATGCTCCTCCGCGAGATCGCGCAGGGCGAGCACGCGGACATCCTCGCGAAGCTCGACATCCTGTTCGTGCCGGTGTTCAACGCGGACGGCAACGACGCGATCGACGCGAAGCACCGCACCAGCCAAAACGGTCCGGACGCGGTCGGACGCCGACACAACGAGCAGGACCTCGACCTCAATCGAGACTACCTCAAAGCGGAGACGCCCGAGGTGCGCGCGCAGCTCGGACTGTTCCGCGAGTTCGACCCGCATCTCTACATGGACCTGCACACGACGAACGGGTCCGACCACGGCTACCAGCTGACCTACGCCCCATCGCTGAGCGTCAACCTCGATCCGGAGATCGACGCGTTCACGCACGACGAGCTGATGCCGCACGTGCGCGCCGCCATGACGAAGCGGGGCTTCCGCACGTTCGACTACGGCAACTTCGGCGGGGGCCCGCGCGGTCGCCGCGGCGATCCCGGGTGGTACACCTACCAGCACTTTCCGCGTCTCGGCTGGAACTACGGAGGACTCCGCAACCGCATCAGCGTGCTGTCCGAAGCCTACAGCTACATCCCGTTCGCCGACCGGATCGCCGTGACCCGAGCATTCGTGCTCGAGAATCTCCGTGCGATGATCGCGTTCGAATCACGCGCGCGCGGCATCTTCGAGCGTGCCGATCGTCGGGTATCCCGCTCCGGCGCACCGCGCGTGCGCATCCATCACGACAGCACGTTCGCAGAGCCGAGTTTCCACGACGTGCTCGTCACCGACGTATCGCGACCCGGACGCGGCAAATCTCGCGTCGCCAGCTCCGACGTGCGCAAGCGCGAGAACACGCCCGTCTACGTGCGCTTCGAGGCCCGCAAGTCCGACGTCTACCCACGCGCCTGGGCAATCACGCCCGCAAGTGACGTCGTACGCCAAACGCTGCTGCTGCACGGCCTCGAGGTCGCGACCCTCGACGAACCCGCAACGGTCGACGCGGAGTGCTTCTGGCCGACGTCGCTTTCGAAGATGCGCATGGTCTACCAGGGCCACCGGATGGTGCAGATGCGCGGCGAGCTGGCGACGTCTCGCCGGGAGCTGCCAGCGGGGACCCTGATCATTCCCGCACGCCAGCGACTGGCGCGAATCGCCGCCGTCTTGATCGACCCGCTGAGTGAGGACTCGCTCGCCACGTGGAACTTTTTCGAACCATGGACGCGCAAAGTCGAGGGCCCAGAGACGGACGGCGACCTCGCCTTCCCGGTCCTGAGAATCCACGAGCTCCCGAGCTGGAAGACTACGCCCTGCGGGCTCGACGAAGACAGCGCCGTCAATCCGCACGTGTTCGCCGACACGCCAGACCCCGAGCGCGAGCAGATCGTCGTGCGCGTCGTCTGCACGAAGCCCGGCACGCGGGCACCCGGCTCGTTCGCGGCGGCGGGCGCGTGGCGGGACCGCGTCACGCACTTCGAGATCGGCTCGACCCGCTGCGACGCGCGCGAACTCACCCAATCGCTGGGTAGCCGCAAGAGCGAGAACGCCGTCATCGTGATTCGGCCGAGCCCGCTCGCAAACGATGCGGAGATCTTCGAGGCGGGCGAAGCCGCGCGCGGCGCTGGATTCACGGACATCTATCTCGAAGTGCAAAAGCGAGAGTAGCAGGATCGAGTGCGTCGCTTCGCCGACTTCCTACTCCTGCGGCGTGGCCCGGTCGGGTGCGTGCTCGCGATCGCGTTCACGATCTGCGCGCTCGCGATTCCGACAACGGAATTCAACCTGTCGTTGGCGCCGCTGATCCGCGCGAACCCGCAGCTCATGCGGGACTGGATCGACCTGCAAGACGTGCTGCCCGAGCAACGCCACTCCACCGGCATCCTCGCCCTCGAATGGCCGCGCGAAGTCACGGTCGACGATCTCCAGGCCTGCGAAACGCTGTTCCAGAACGGACTGAACGCGACGGACTTCCTCGCGTGGGCACCCGTCGTGGATCCGGCCGACGACGGCGCACTCAGCGTCGGTCGATTCGACCGAACCATCGGGACGCGCTCCGTACTCGAGCACGCGAACCGGCACCCGCTTCTCTCAGGGCGACTGATCTCCCACGACGGAAGGTCACTCGCAATCCTGCTCGACAGCGACCCCGATATCGAACTCGCGACGAAGTTCTTCGATGCCAACATCCCGGCACCGATCCGGTGGCGCCTGGTTAGCGGCAACGCCGCAAACCACAACCGGCAAGAGCACATGGTCGACGACATCCTGATGGTCGTCGGCCTGGAGTTCGCCGTGTTCGGCCTGCTCTTGCCATTCGTATTCCGGTCGTGGCGCGGCATCGTCGTGCCGCTCGGCACCGTGCTGCTCGCGATCTCGATGAGCTTCGGAAGCCTCGCGCTCGCCGGCATGCGGTTCACGATCATCGACGTCGCAGTGCCGGGACTGATCGTTGTGATCGGGTTGTCGGACGCGATCCACATGATGCACCGCTTCGAAGAGGAGCTGGCGCGCGGCGCGACTCGTCACGAAGCGATTCGCCAGATGATCCGAAGAGTGGGAGCCGCGTGCGTGCTGACGTCACTGACGACGGCGATCGGATTCCTGTCCCTGCTCGTATCCGATCACTCCGCCGTGAAGGCCTTCGGCATCAAGGCCGCCTACTCGGTCCTCCTCACGCTCGCGACGACGATCACCATCCTCCCGATCGCGCTCTCGGTCTGGCCAACGCGACGCGCCGCACCGGCGCGCCTTCCTGGCATCGACCGCTTCGACTACCGATGGCCCAAGACGATCGTCGTCGTCACGGCATTGGTCGTCATCCTCGGAACCCTCGGCTTGAACCGAGCGACGGTGGACTCGCGATGGCTCGAGGAACTCCCGCCGGACGACCCCGTCGCGCAAGACCTCGCGTGGTTCGAAGAGAACTTCCACGGCTTCATGCAAGTCGACTTCCACGTGCACGGCGATCTCGATGATCCGACCGCGGTTCGGGCCATCGACCGCATGTGCCGCGAACTCATCGCGGGCGAACGTGACGTGCACCATGCGGACACGTACGTCGAGTGGGTCCGCGAAATCGCCGGACAACCCGAGGACCTCGACGACGACGCGATCACGCGCGGCCTGAGCGGCCTGCGAATCGCCGGCAACCGCTTTCCCGAGCACCTCGTGAACACGACGTTCACCGACGCGCGACTACAGATCACTACAGACAACATCGGTAGTCAGCGCTATTTCGAACTCGGCGAGACCATGGCCGAGCTCGCCCGGTCGGTCGCCCCCGAGCTCCGCCCGGAACTCTGCGGCAGGATGCGAGTCGCGCACGAGAACGTGCGCACGATCTCCGCGACGCTGCTCGAGAGCCTGGGCCTCTCGCTCCTGGCGATCACCGCCGTCATCGGCATCGTGTACCGCTCCGCGCGCATCGCCCTGATCTCGATCGCCCCCAACGTGCTTCCGATCTTCGTCGCGCTGGCGCTGACCGGCTGGCTCGAAATCCCGGTACGCGTCGGCATCGTGATGATCTTCAGCCTCGGTCTAGGCCTGGCCGTCGACGACTCGATCCACGTGCTCACGCGGTACTGCCAGGAGCGAGCGCTGCACCGCGACAGCCAAGAGTCGCTACTGCGCGCTCTTCGCTCGACCGGGGGAGCGCTCGTCGTCACGACGATCGTCCTCGGCATCGGTTCGCTGTGTCACCTTCCGGCGAGCTTCCAGTCGATGCGCGACGTCGGCGTCCTGATGTCCGCCATCGTCGGCACGGCGCTCGCCGCAGACATGTGGCTCCTGCCACTGCTGCTCGAGCGCTTCGCGAAGGCGAGATGACTCGCCTTCGCGAGCGTCTCGATCACTCATCGTCGCTCTGCGCAACACCGCCGACGAACTTCGGCGCGTCATCGATGTCGGGCATCGCACCGATCGCCGGGTCCGTCCACTTGTCGGTCGGCGCCGTCAAGATCACGTCGAGGTCGAAGCCCTGATCCGCGATGACCTGGGTCGGGTTCGCTTCCTCGTTCATCTCCTGCTCACCCTCGAGCTGCTTGATCTTGTAGCTCTTGTCGCCCATCGTGATGACGGTGCCGCTCGGGATGTTGAACGCCGGACGCCAACGGCGGTCCGTCGTGTTCTCGAAGAACGGGATGCCGTGCAGATCGGTGCCGGTCCACTCGAGGTTGAAGGTCTTGTTGTGGAAGTTCGTGTTCGACGGCTCGTTGTGCGTGTAGCTGAGTCGGAGCGGCGGCGTGAAGTTCACGATATTGCCGTTCGCGTCGCGGACGGCACGGAGCTGGTTCCAGCTGTTGCTGCCCGTGCGCCAACGATACGTCGTCGTCTGCTGCCCCTGCTCCGCCAGGCTGGTGAGAGCCGTCGCGTACATCGGACCACTCTCGAAGCCGAACTGACCGGCGCCACCACTGACGCTCACGCCATCCGCGAGACGCACCTGACTCCCACCCTGGGTGAGCATCTGCGTCGTCTTGCCGAAGACGTAGCTCAAGACTTCGCCGACGTTGTTCGCATCCGCGAAGAACGGAGTCTCGTTCGCCTGCCACGTAGCCTGCGACTCGGTGATGAGCGGACGCAGGCGATCGCGGTACCCGTAGAGCGTGAAGTCGCCGTTCGCCAGCTCCGTGGACTGACCCGTGATCGTCTCGTGGGTCCACATCATGACCTCGGTGGCGTCGCTGAGCGCCGCGGCCGGCCAGACCATCTCGATCGAGCCGCGATCACGCGACCAGAAGTGCACCCAGTCGCCAGCCGTGTAGCTGCCCGAGATCGAGGCCGGGTTCTGCGGCGTCCAGTTGCCGTCTTGCCCACGCGTCGCGACTTGGACGAGGTCGGTGCCATTCCAGCGCACCCGAGCTTCGCTACCCGTGCTCTGGCTGAACATCTCGAGGTCTTCGTTCTTGATGTTGCCGAGCGTGGACAGTTCACGAGAGTGCTTCTCGAGTCGACCGGGGACGATGACGGCCGTGTAGTTCGTGTCCGTGCCGTCCGGATCGAAGCTGCGGCGGATCAGCGTCTGACCATCGGTGACCGTGATGTGATCCGGGAACCAGAGGCCGTGGTAACCCGCCCAGCCGTGCTCGCCGTTCTCGGTCTCGACGCCGAAACCGGACAACGACTCGACGCGCTGGTTGGTCGTCGCGTCGTAGACGCCGTAGCGGTAGACGTTGGTCGTGAAGTTCGTGCGGCTGAACACCTTGGTCGCGCTCGAGCCCGTGACCTTCTTGCGAGCCATGTAGCTCGAGTTGAACTGAACGTAGAAGTTCGACTGGTTGCTCTGGGGTCCACTGCCGAAGTTGAACGCTTCCTTGGTCGCGGAGATCGCGCGGCCCGACGTTCCGTCGGCCGCGCCGACCATGCGCGCACTCTCGCGCATCGCGAACTCACCGACGGACTGCGGCTGGTCCGGATCGCCGTCGATCATCAAGAACTCGAACTCGGCCTGGCCGTCGTCGCGGGCCACCGTGTTGAGCGAACCGCGGAACTGCACGTTGGCATCGTCGTGCGACTGCGTGTTCAGCAGCTGCTTGAAGTCCATCGTGAAGAGACCGAACGGGTTCCTCGTCGACGGGGACTCCGTGATGGTGACCTTGCCGTAGATGATGCCCGGCTTGTCGTCCGGACCGTCGTTGTCGAGCCAGAACTTGACGATGTGCGGCGAATCGGCGTTTGCGCGCGTCGAGTCGACGACGAAGCGGTCGTACTGTGTCGCCGAGCCACCACGACCTCCGTCGCTGCCACCCGAGCCGCGCTCTTCACAGCTCACGAGCGCGATGTACGGCCCCTTGTTGAGGACCGAGGGATCGTCGTACTTCGTCTGCTGGATCGAGCAGAGGATCATGTTGACCGTGTCGAGCGGTCCCATCGCCTCGTCGTGGATCCAGAACTGCACCGGGTCGTCGTCGTAGGAGACGTTGCGCACCCCGGGAGAAACCCGAAGCGACCCGGAGTTCTGCGCGTCGACGAGGCTGACCTGCGAAGGAACGTCGAGACCTTCGACGTTCCCACTCGAGCTACTGCCTCCACCGCCGCAACCAACGATCAGCGCAGTCAGCACTGCACCGATTCCCATTCGCTTGCCCGCGTTCATCACTACCTTTCCTGGAAGGGCTAGAGGACGAACACCTCGCGAGTCGAGGCCGCCCATCCGATTCCCCCCAGGTGTCGGCACTTCTGCCCACTCAACTCGGGCGGAGTTGTAAGTTGCTATGACGCAATGAGATCGGCAGTACCCTTCGTACGGGCGGCCGTATGACTAGACACGAATCTCGTCGATGCCATCGAGGCTTGCGCCCACGAGCCGGGGCTCGATCTCACCCGCAATGAACTCGTCGACCTGCTCCGGGCAGCGACCGATGAAACGCGCGGGGTCGAGCAGGTCGTCGAACTGATCGCGCACCGCGGCGAATGCGGCGTCTTCGCGCAGCAGCTCCAACAATGGGTTTGCGCGACCCTCGGCTTTGACCTGACGCGCGGCCTCTCGGCTGTGACGACGAATGACTTCGTGCAGCTCCTGACGATCGCCACCCGCACGCACACCCGCCATCAGGATCTCCTCGGTCGCGAGGAACGGCAGGTTTTCCCGCAGCTTGCGCTCGCACACCTTCGGATAGACGACCGCTCCGCGTGCGACGTTCGTCATCAACATCAAGATGCCGTCGATCGCGAGGAAACTCTCGGGGATCGCGATGCGACGGATCGCCGAATCGTCGAGCGTGCGCTCCAACCACTGCGTCGCCGCAGTCTGCGCGGACGTCCCGGCGGCGGCCATAACGTAGCGTGAGAGCGCGTTGACCCGCTCGCAGCGCATCGGGTTCTTCTTGTACGCCATCGCCGACGAACCGATCTGCGACTTCTCGCTCGGCTCTTCGACCTCTCCCTCGTGCGAGAGGAGACGCATGTCGTTCGCGAACTTGGCGGCGGACTGCGCGATCCCCGACAGCACGTCGTGGATCCGCGCATCGATCTTGCGCGTGTAGGTCTGCCCGCTGACGGCGATCGAACGCTCGAAGCCGATCGCCGCACACACCTTCTCGTCGAGCGCGCGCACCTTCTCGTGATCGCCGTCGAACAAGGCGAGGAAGGACGCCTGCGTCCCGGTCGTGCCTTTCACGCCGCGGCACGGCATCCACTCGATCAGACGCCGCACCTCGTCGAGGTCGAGCACGAGGTCCTGTGCCCAGAGGCAGGCGCGCTTCCCAACGGTGACCGGCTGCGCGACCTGGTAGTGCGTGTATCCGAGACACGCGAGCGCGCGGTGCTCACGCGCGAACTCCGCGAGCGCGGCCAGAGTCGCGCACAGGCGTGCCTCGACCTGGCGCAAGGCCTCGCGATAGAGCATCAGGTCGCCGTTGTCGGTGACGAAGCAACTCGTCGCGCCGAGGTGGATGATGCCGCGCGCGGCGGGCGCGAGCTCTCCGTAGTGGTGGACGTGCGCCATGACGTCGTGACGCAGCTCCTTCTCGAACTCGGCGACGCGAGCCCAGTCGAACTCGTCGCGATGGGCCTCGAGCTGTGCGATCTGCTCGCTCGTGATCTCGAGACCGAGCTCCTGCTCGGCCCGCGCGAGCGCGATCCACAGGTCGCGCCACGTGCCGTGGCGGCGACGTGGCGCAAACAGGGCCGCCATCTCGCGGCCCGCATATCGTTCGATCAGCGGATGGTCGAAGCGCTCGGCATCTGTCATCCGCCGTAACTTAGCGGCAGTAGCGCCGGCTCGATACCCGAACGTAGCGGGTCTTCGTCACCCAGCGCCCCGGCACCCAGACGCGCTCGATGCGCGCCGGAGAGATGCAGTAACGAATACGGCGTCCGCACGAGTCGTAGCGGAAGCCCCAGCGCGCGGGGACGTGCACGTCGTTGTAGTAGCCATCGACCCAGACACGCTCGGTCACCGGCTCGTAGCGCACGCGCGCCGGACGCCGCCCGACACGCCGCGGCCGCGGATGGGCGCGGGTCACGACAGGCGTCCGACACGCGTTGCCGAAGCAGGCGCTGACGCCGCGGTTGTCGATGCGGACGCCGACCTGCGCCGGCGCAGAAACGCTCAGCCCACTCAGGGCCAGCACGATGGTCAACAGTGCGATTCTCATGACGAACACCTGAGAGACGCGAACGCCGGACCGTTGCTCGAAAACTCGAAAACAGCCTCAAAACAGGTGATTCGCGCTCGATATCGACACTTCGTGTCCCCCGGAGAGGACAGCGCGCGTCCCCTGTGGGGACCAGTCTCAGGCCCAGGTCGCGATCGCGACCGACGTCAGACACAGGGGTACGAGGCACCAGATCCAGCGCTGCTCGCCGAGCCCCTGGACGTAGAGCACGCACACGATCGCGAGGATCGATCCGAGCACGTCACTGACGACGTCCCAGGTCGAGCAGTCGCGACCGGGCACGGTCGACTGATGCCACTCGTCGATGATTCCGTATCCGCCGGCCAGCGCGACCGCGAGCAGCGCGCGCGTCCCGACGAATCGCACCGACCGCGTCAACGCCACGAACAGCAGCGTCGCGAGCACGAAGTAGGCGACGACGTGGCCGCCATTCCAGACGAACGCCGCGAGCTCGCTGCGCTGGCCACCCCGCACGGGACGCGCCGAGAGATACCACAGGCCCGCGGCCCACGCGATCGGCAGGGCCCACCGCAGCGGAAACGGAGACGACGCGAGCTTCTCGAGCGAGCCCCGCGCGAGCTGGATCACCCCGCGACTCCGCGCATCTTGCCCGAGATCGTCATCCCACGATCCTGCTCCCAAGCGAACAGCACGTCTTCGAGCGTGCTCCCGATCAGGTAGAGGCCACGACCTCGTTCCGCGTCGAGCGGCGGCGGCTCGGTCGCGTTCGCGAGCTGCTCCCGCAGTTCGGACACGAGGCTCTCGGGCGCATCGGGATCGACGAACGACACCTCGACATCGGTCCCGATGACAGCCACGGCGACCATGAGCTCGGTGCTCGCGCCGCGATAGCCGCCACCGTGATCGATCGAGTTTCCGACCATCTCGTCGACGACGAGCACGATCTTGGACGTCGCGCGAATGTCGACGTCCCAGGCCTCGAGCTGGTCACGGACGGACGACCTCAGACCACCGAGCAGCGCACGATCGGGTGCGCACCGGTACTCCTGCGGCCCCTTGCTCAAGAGCAACCTCCGCATCGCATGGCCCGAATTTCTGCAGTCTGGTCGGTCACCGCCCCTCCGCTTGCACGAGCATCGACAAGTCGAGCGAACCGGCTGAATGGGTCAGCGCACCGACCGAGATCCGGTCGACGCCGCACTCGGCAACTCCGCGCACGGTATCCAGCGTCATGCCGCCGGACGCCTCGATGAGAACGGGGCGACCGAGCTCGGCCGCCGTCGCCCGCACGGTCGCGACGGCCTGCTTCAGTCCGTCGGGGACCGGGAAGTTGTCGAGCAGCACGACCCCCGCACCACCACGCACGGCCGCAGCCGCCTCGTCGTAGTCGCGCGCCTCGGCGACGACAGGAGCATCCCCGTGGGCACCCGCGACGCAGCGCGCCACGACCGCTTCGTAGGACTCCTCGGACCACCCGAAGTGGTTCTCCTTGAGCAGCACCTGGTCGTAGAGACCGATGCGATGGTTGTCGCCACCACCGATGCGGACGGCGTACTTCTCCAGCGCGCGAAGCGTCGGCGTGGTCTTGCGGGTATCGAGGATACGCACACCCGTGCCCTCCACCGCGTCGACGAATGCCGCGGTCAGCGTCGCGATGCCCGAAAGCCGTTGCAGAAAGTTCAACGCCGTGCGCTCGGCGACGAGGAGCGCGCCGACCGACCCGGAGATCCGCATGACGTCGTCGCCGGCCGCGACACGCGCACCGTCACCGGCGCACACCACCTCGATCCGTGCATCCGGATCCTGGGCGAGGAACACGCGTTCGGCCACGGGGATGCCGGCGATCACGCCGTCGGCCTTTGCGAAGACCCGAGCCGTGCCCCCGGTCAGTCCCGGCAACGCGAGCCGCGTCGTCAGGTCGCCGCCGTCCTCGAGGTCTTCGCGCAGAGCACGCGAGACACTGTCGTCGATCACAGAGGCGGCCAGATTCATCGCGTCCAGTGTAGCGGTCGAGGCCGATCACGCAAAAAGCGGACACGGGGCTCATGGGCTGATTCGGGATTTGATGTCGCTCCCTACGGTGCCACATGCACGTATTCGCGGAGGGCATCCACGGTGCCCGGACCGAGGCCGTCGACTTCGGCCAGTTCGTCGACCGTCCCGAACCAGCCGTGCCGCACGCGGTGCAGGACGATCGCTTCCGCACGCCCGCGACCGATCCCGGGCAGCAACGCCAGCACCGCGACCGGCGCCCGATTGACGTCGACCGTCACGGGCTCGGCGAACGGCCGAGGATCCGGATGCAGCCGATCGATGCCGTGCGCGAACAAGCGCACGAGCTGGAACAGCGTCAGCCCGAGCCACAGCGTGACGAGTCGCCGACGCCGACTCTCGAGCAAACCGGGCGCACTCAGAACAGCTGATCGAGCGCCGCGTGGAATCGCGCCGCGAAGCCCTGCTCGTCCGTCACCTTCCGCGGCGTGAACGACCCGAGCACCGCTCGCAGACGGTCGTGGATCAGGTAGATCGACTGGGCTGTCGCGCACTGGGAATCACTGACGACGAGCGGCGGCTGCCCGAGTCGCCGCTGCGTGACGGCGGGATCCTCGAGCACCTCTCCCAGGTAGTGCAACTCGACGCCCGTGAAGCGACGGGAAACTTCCGCGAGTTTCTCGAACGTGGCATCCCCCTGTCCGCGCTCCGCGACGCGGTTGACCACGATCGAGAACGGCGAACGCTGGCACTGCGCCGACATGCACTTGATGACGGCGTAGGCATCGGTCAGAGCCGCGATCTCCGGCTGCGTCACGAGGACGACGTGATCGGCGCAGGACATCGGCAACACGGTCTGCGGAGAGATGCCCGCGCCGATGTCCAACAGCACGACGTCCTCGCCGCGCGCCAAGCCACCGAGTTCACTCCCGAGCACGGCGAGCTCGGTGCGGCTCAGGTTGGCCATCTGCTGGATGCCCGAACCGCCCGCGATCAGCCGCGGACCGAACTGCGTCTCGACGACCGCCTCTTCGAATCGCGCGCTTCCGCTGATGACGTGCATCAGCGTCTTTTCCGGCTTCACGCCCAGCAGCAGGTGATCGCAGGCGAGGCCGAAGTCGCAGTCGACGAGCGCGACGCGCGGCGGCTTCGGCGGGGCACCCCGTGATGCGAAGCGCGGGCCGTGATGCGCATGCTGCAGCGCCACGGCGAGACTGGTCGCCAGGAACGACTTGCCGGTGCCGCCCTTGCCGCTGGCGATCGCGATCGTCAGCGCCTCCTGGTGCTCAACTCGGGCGGCAGAGTCCTCGCGACGGGACAACCCGCCGAGCCATTTTCCGAGGATGCGGTTCCGCCGGCGTTCCTCGCCGACGTCCCCGTTCCGCAGCACCAAGTCAGTCCTCCACGTGCAATCTCAGACGATGATCACGACTCCTTCGACTCCGAGCTGAGACCGCTGAACGCGTCAAACTCTTCCTGGGACACCTCGGTGTCACCCATCAGGGGAGCTCTCGGCAGTGGATGGAGCGCGTGATCGATACGCAGTCGGTCGCGAGTGCGGGCAGCTTCTTCGGGAGATTCGATCTCCTCCTCGACGGACGGCGCATCGGCGAGGGCCGCCTCGAGGGCTTCTTGGCGTTGCTGCACGGCGCTCGGCCGTGAAATCTGTTCGAGGTAGTTCCGGACGATCGCGTCCGCGATCTGCCGCGAGTCGGTGCTGTTGACCGGCCGCGGCGTGTCGTCGGGTCCGATCCCGGAGATGAAGAGTCGATCGCCCGACACGAACAGCTCGGCGAGCAAGCCGTGCGTCGACACGAAGCGACGCGAGTAGCGATCGCCCTGCACTTCGACGTTCGGGTCGATGCGGGAGACGAGGTCGATGATCTCGGCGCCGACGCGCTTGAGCTCTGCGTCGGCGACACCGGGCGGGACCGCGAGCGTATCGTGCCGCCGATCCGCGGCGCCGCCGAGGACCGGCGACATGCCGGCGTGCAGGTGCCCGTCGAGCACGAACGCCTCGCAACGGTAGATCGACAGGTCTTCGAGCTGCATCGTGCGCAGCGTCTCGACGCAGGTCTCGCTGAATTCGAAACCGAGCACGACGACGCGCGGGGCCATCCCGCCGCGAATCTCCGCCTCGGGCAACGCGCCGAGCAGAAGCCGCTCGTTGCGCGCGATCCACTGCGTCGCACCGAACACTCGCAGTCCGACGTCGCGATCGCCGCCGTCGTCGTCGTCCGCGACGAGGAACACGAGGACCAAGCGTCCCGCCGTATCCCGCGCGATGGCGTCGACCACGATACCTTCGTCGACGATCAGCTCACGCTGAACCAAAGCAAACCCGCGCTCGATGCGCTCCGGCTCACTCTCGAGCAAGTCCCAGAGGCTCTCACGAGTCCTCGGAATGATCGGTGCTGAGATCAATCTGCCTCCCAGGTGTTGTCCCACCCGCCCAGGTGGGGGCCGCGGCACGCGACCGATTGACAATTCTGACGCGAAGTGCCCGTCGAATGCAAGGACACGCTAGATCTTGTAGGTATCGCGCGCGGCCGTACGACGCGCGATTCGGGTATCTTACCCGCACAACCGCAGTGAGGAGCCCGCTGACAGCGATCGCGATCCCGTGGCTCTGCGCCGCCTCGGCCGCGCAGTCCCCGGACCCGGTGTACCCGGCCGAACTTCGCGCGATCGAACCGCTGGTCCCCGAGGCAGTTCGCAAACGTCCGCTCGTCGCGTTCCATACGGGACACGTCGTGCCGACGATCGGCACCGAGGTCGCGATCGGCTGGGTCCTCGAGGAGAGCGACACGGACGTGCGCCTCTTCGATCGCCTGATGATCGAACGGCACCTCCGCCCGGGCGACGCGAACATGGCCGAGTGCGCCGCCGCGGGGCTCCAACCCGGCGAAACGCACGAGATCGAAATCGAGCCGATCCTGCAGGCCTTGCGCCGCGGGCGCCCCGGGCCGCTCCATCTGCTGGACATCTGGAAGCTCGAGCCGGAGCTCGACGCCGTCACTTTGGCGTATCACTGCTGGCATCGCGGCGATCGCGTGTCGGCGAATCGACTCCTCGCGTGGGCGGACGAGAACTGGTCGCGACGATCGAACCGCCCGCTGCACGAGTCTCTGATCGAGTGCGCCACGCGACGACTCGAGTTCGTCGCGAGCTCCCTCGCGACCGCAGGCGCCGCGCATGCGGAGCTCGCTCAGATCTGGCGTGAGATCGCACGCCTACCCGGCAACACGAATCGCGCGCTCGCTGAACGCCTCACCGAGATCTACGAACTCATGGACGACCAGCCGGCGCCGCCGAGCGACTCGGAGGACCCCCGCCGCTGGATCGAGTCGCTCTGCGACATGCACGTGGCCGTGCCACGGACCGCGCCCTCGCCGATCCTCCTCCTGGAGAAGAAGGCCGACGCCCCCGAACCGATCGAGAAGCTGCGCGCCCTGGGCTGGGCCGCGATCCCCGCTCTCGTCGAACACCTCGACGACATGCGCCCCACACGATCGTTCGCGTTCGGAGAACGAAAGGTCGCGAACGGGGACCACTTGTTGCGGGTCGCCGACTGCTGCGACGCCGTGCTGTTCACGATCACCGGCGCGCGCTTCCACGCCGACCGCCCCCCGTCGATCTTCCAGCGCGAACCCAGGCGCTGGACGGTCACGCGCGGCGCCGACGCCGTCGCCGCGAAGACGCGGGCCATCGTGTGGTGGAAGCGACTGGGCCATCTCGACCACGAGCGCTTCCACGCCGTGTCGCTGAGCAGTCGCGCGCCGCGCCAGGTGATCTTCTCGGCCCTCGAGCTCCGCAACCGCCACCGCAATCCAGCCGGCCGCGCCGTACTCGCCCACATGGTGCGCGACTGGGACGCCGAGCGACACGAGCAGAACGACTGGTTTCCGACGTACGCGATCATGGTGCTCGCACAGTGGAAGGACGCGACGGCGGAGGACCACGTAGCCGAGTTCACGAAGCACGAGATGTCCGCCGTTCGCGCATGCGCGCTGCGCGCGGGCATGCGCTTCCGCACGCGCGCGATGCTCGCCGCCTTGGTCCCCCACCTCGACGACGTGAGCAAGGGCATCTCGAAGGGAATGCGCGTCTGCGACGAGGCCGCGCACTCGATCGCGCGGATCGTCGAACTCGAGTTTCAGTACGGGTCCGAGCGAGAGCTGCAGGACCAGCTGATCGAAGACCTCCGCGAGTGGCTCGTCGAGAATCCGGAGTGGCAACCCCGCTGAGCCCACGCGTTCACCCTCGATAAGTCATGCTTATCGACGCCTAATCTGTCAATCGCGCCATTCGCGGGAACGGGTTGGCTATCTTTACTCTGTCGAGACCTGACTCGAGGAGCCTGCCATGCCCGCGACTCTGTGCTACCACTGCGACGAGCGAACCCTGGGAGAGGAGCGGTGCCACCTGTGTGGCCGGATGTTCGATCGCAGCGTCGCGCAGCGGCTCGGGGCCGCGCGCCGCACGGCGAATCGCATCGAGCGTGAGCCCCTCCTCGACGAACCCCTCAAGCTCGAATTGATCGAGACGATCGACGCGCACGTGCGCAAGGTCAGCGTCGCGGCGATCGCCGCCGACGAAGAACGGGAACGCATCGCGAAAGTCGCGACGCTCGAACCGGAACCCGAGCCCCCTGTCGCGGAGACGACGCCCGAACCGGTCGCGGCCACGCCCGCGTTTCCGGTCGCCGCGCCGACGCCTCCGCCTCCGTCTCCGGCGGCGAAACGAACCAAGCGTCGCAGCGAGCTCTGGTCCCGCCTCGGCCCGGCCTTCGCGGAGAACCTGCTGTTCACGCTGGCCGCGTTCCTCCTGGTCGGCGGCGCGGTCTACTTCGTGACGACGGCGTGGACGACGATGACCGGCACGACACGCCTGGTCGTCGTGTTCGGTGGCCTGCAGCTGTTCGGCGGCCTCCTGTTCGCGGCGGGCAAGGCCCTGAATCGCGGTGGCAGACTCGACGAGGTCGAGCGCACCCTGTCGGTGGTCACGACGCTGATGGTGCCGATCGCCGCACTCGTCGCCGGTCGACTGCTCGAAGCGTCGTGGCCGCTCGGCCTCCTCGCCGTCGCGGTCACGGGGGCGACCGGACTAGCCGTCGCGGGTGCGACCGCGCGCCAACAGCACCCCGGCATCTTGCGCGCGTTCCCCCGGTGGCTGCTCGGACTGTCGGCAGTCGGCGTCATCGCGCCGTGGCTGGCCGCGATCCCGCTGTGGTCCGCGGTGCTGACGACCGTGACGCTCGTCGCGGCCGGAGACGCGATCGCGCGCGGCATCCCGCACGCGCTGCCACGCAAGCCGACGTTCTGGATCGTCACGATCGCGCTGCTCGGATTTACCGCACTCGCCGTGACGGCGGGCATCGCGCTCGACGCCGAAGGCGCGCCGATCCGGCGGCTGAGCATGGCTGGCGTCGTGCTCGCCGCGATCGGCTGGGCCGCGACGCGATTCGATGTCGCCCGTCACTCGGCGATTGGCCAGGCCGCAACCGGCCACGCGCTCGCGAGCGTGTGGATCGGCGCACTCGCGCTGTCGTTCACCGGTTGCGCGTTCGCCAGCGCAGAGCCCCGCATGCTCCTGCTGGCGACGGCGACGACCACAGCGACCGCATGGACCGCGGGCATCCGCCTCGGCCGCGTCGCGCTCTGGTGGCCCGGCCTGGTCGCGTCGAGCATCACGTACTTCCTGCTGCCGGCGCCGATCGAGGAGGTCGCGATGCAGGTGCGCACGTGGTTCGCCGGATCACTCGGCTACACGCCGGAAGCGCTGCCGATCTCGTTCTACGGCATCACGTTCTTGCCGTACACCGCCGCGCTCGCGCTGTTCGCAGCCGCGCTGCGCCGCCGCGGTCACGAGAAGTTCGCATCCGTCACGCTCGCTTGGACTCTGGCCGTCGCCGGGATCCTCGCCGTGATCTCGATCACCGCGGGCGCCGACGCACGCGCGCCTGCGGCCGTGCTTGGCGCAGAAGGCCTGCTGCTCCTCGCGCTCGGCGCGTGGACACGGCGACAACGACTCGTGTTCACGGGGATGCTCGCGACGTACGGCGGGATGACGTTCGCGCTCGCGCACCTCGACTGGCCGGTCACGCACGCGATCCTCGTGCTCGCCACGGCGGGACTCTGCGCGTTCGGAGTCGCGACTTGGCTCCAGCGAAGGGGCCCGACCGACGAGTTCTCGTCGCGTGCCTCGCACGCGATGATCGACGCGAGCGCGATCCTGACGGTCCTGCTTGGCGCGTTCGCGATCTCACCGAGCGTCGCCTGGTTCTCGACGAGCCCGGCCGTGGACGTGCTCGCCTACGCCACGCTGGCCACTCTACTCGCCGGCGTCGCGGCCGCGTATCGCGTCGCCTGGCTCGGCATCGGCGCGTGGTTCGTCGTCGGCATGTCGCTCCTGTCCTCCGCTCGCTGGTTCGGTGGCGAGGACGCGCCTGCAATGGCAATGCTGTTTGCGATCGCGAGTGCGGCACCGCTCGCGTTCGCGCGCTTCGCGACGTGGCGCCCCGCGATCCGACGCGAGGGGCTCATGCCGGCCACACAGTCGGTGGCCGTTCCGACGCTGTTCGGCGTGTTCGCGCTCCAGCTGTTTCTGGCGCCTGCCCTGTTCGCGCTCGGCGAGTCTTGGCCCGCGACGCCAGTCACGGTCGCGCTCGCGCTCATCGTGTCCGCGGCGGTGTCGGCGCTGGCGAGCCTCGCGACGCAGCTGCGCTTCGCGTCCGCGGTGTTCCCGGTCCAGCTCGCTGCCGCGGCCTTCGTCTCGTTTGCCGCCGCGGGCGTCGAGCCGGACGGATTCGCCGGCGCACTCGCGTTCGGCACGACGGCGCTGCTCACGCTCGGGTTCCGCACGGCGATGCGACCGATCGACGAGGGCTTCCGCGCGCTCGAGGTCGCAGGCAGCGTCGCGCTCGGCATCGGCGTCGTCGCGGCCACGTGGATCGTCCTGGTGCGCATCGAGGCCGGCCCCGAGTGGCTGCCGCGTATGGACGGACTCGCGTTCTTGCTGACCGCCATCGCCACGCTCGGATCGGGCGTGCTCGGCATCTTGACGGCGACGAACGCGCAACGCCCGCTCGCCGCGGGACTCGCCGCAGCCGCGATGCCGCTCGTCGCGATCGCGACCTGCGACGCCCTGCAGCTCCGCGCTGCATGGTATCCGATCGCACTCGCGCTGACGGCACTCGGCGGTCGGTGGATCGGCGGACGCCCGGGCGCATCGATCGCGGTGCTCAATCTCGGACTCGCTCTCGCCGCCGCGATCCTCGTCGCCGCGGTCGACCTCACGGGGGACGGCGTGCTGATCGCGACGTTCGCCGCGGTCGCGCTCGTCGGTCGCGTCTCGCTCGACGCGTTCCCGCAGTTCCGCTCGGTCGCCGTGCTGACAGGAGTCGGCGGCGCGCTGTGGTTCACTGCCGTCAACCTGCCGCTCGGCATCGACGCCGGCTGGCTGCCCGCGGCCGCGCTCGGCTACGCGGCAGCCGCGATGTTCGCGCATCGTCTGCCGTGGCTCGGGGTCGAGGCGCGCGGACAGCGCTGGGTCACGCTACCGATCGGGATCGCCGGCATCGCGCTCGGCGCGCTGCACGCGGTCGCGACCGTGCTCTTGAGTGAATCACCGGTGGTCGAACACGCCGAGCGTTACGCGGCCGGTCTCGGCCTCGCCGCCTGGGGAATCGCTCGCGCATCGCACGTCACGGGGAACGCCCGGATCCAGTGGTCGGTCGCGTGCACGGCACTCGCCGTGTTCGCGCTGCCGTTCGCCAACCTGTGCCTGTCCGACCGGAGCGATTTGCCCGACCTCGAGATCGCGCTCCTCGCCGTCGCGACGCTCGCGTTCCGCCGGCCGAGGGCGATCCTGTTCGCCTACGCGCTCGTCGGCCTCTCGATCGCCCTGACCGACTTCGACGTCGCGCACCTGTCTACGCCGCTCGCGCTGACCGTGGCGACGGCCGTCCCGTTCGTGCTGCACGCACGGGGCCAGCGACACGTCGCGACGGCGGGCACACTGACGCTGCTCGGTGCGTTCGCGTGGGCGCTCTACGCGATGCCGTCCCCGATCCCCTCCGAGATCGAACCCTTCGCGATCCTCGCCCTCGTCGCGGCAGCGGTCTCGGTCGGCTGGCGCATCTCCGAACGAATGCTGGTCGGACCCGCCGCGCGCGCGGTCACGACGACGACGAGCGGACTCGCGCTTGCCTTGGCCGCGGGCCAAACGATCCTGGCCATGGGCACTGTCGCGGCCGCGGGCCCGGCGATCGCCGCGATCACGGCGGCCTCGCTCGTCGCCGCGATCCACATCGGACGCGCGATGCGCGAGCGCACCGCGTGGCCGGTCTACGTCACGGTCCTGGCAGCGCTGACCGCGTACGCGTTCGGCGTGCTGCGCACTTCGTTCTTTACGGCGCTCGACGGCTACCACTTCCACGTCGTCATGCTGCTCGGCATCGGCATGCTCCTCGCGGCACGTGGCGCGCGCCCGTGGCTCGCGCGGCCGCTCGCGCACGCGGGCCTCGCCCTGCCGATCCCCGCGATCGCCGTCGTCGGGACGACGCCCTCGATCGACGGCGCGCTCGCGCTGCTCCTCGCGGCGACGACGTACGGCTACGCCGCGTTCACCTACCGCCGCCGCATCCTCGCGTGGGGCGCTGCCGCCCTGCTGAACGCGTCGATCGTCTCGCTGTGGATGCACCACGGCCTGCTCGACCCCGCGCTCTACGGCGTCCCGATCGGCCTGACCCTCGCGATCGGCAGCGAGCTCGTGCGCCGGCCGCGCGAGCAGATCGTGCTCCGCGCGATCGGGTTCGTCACGCTCTACGGCTCGATCGCGGTCCAGGTCCTGCGTGTCGAAGAGCCGACGCACGCACTCGTCCTGTTCGCCGCGGGCCTCGTCGCGGTCGCGTTCGGGTTCTGGCGTCGCCGCAACGACTTCCTGCTGATCGGCACGGCCGCCGTCGTCGTCGACGTGATCGCCTACCTGGCGCGGCACGGACTCGAGCGGGACTTCATCGGCGCGGGCCTGCTGGTCGGTGCGGGCGCGATGGTCCTCGTCGCAGCCGTCACGTCGCGGCGAAGGCGACAGGAGCAGCAGGCCTGATCGGCCCGCGGCGGCGCGTCGCTCACAGCGTGAAGCCCCGCCGCTCCTCGACTCGGCACAGCGCGGTCGCGAGCGCGTCGCTGACGTCGCGCGGGCCCTCGATGGCGCGCAGTCCGAGCTGCTGCGCCGCGACCGCCGCGACGGTCTCCTTGTCCGCCCGGCCGGAGCCGGTGACCGAGCGCTTGATCCGCGCCGGCGGGTACTGGTGGATCTCGAGACCCGCACGGTGCGCGCCTGCGAGCACCACGCCGCGCGCCTCGCCGACCCGCAGCGCCGACTGCACGCTCTTGCCGAAGAACGCCTCCTCGAGCGCGAGTTCGGTCGGCTGCAGGCGCTCGAGCAGCTGGTCGAGTTCGACCCGCAACGTGTGCAGCCGCGCCGGGATCGCGCGCGTTCTGCCGAGCTTCAGCGCCCCCGCCTCGACGAGTGCACACGGACCGCCCCCGCCGCCGAGTCGTACGACGTTGCCCGCGCGCTGCGCGAGAGGAACCGAGGCCGCGGACGTCGAGACCCGCGCCCGCTCGCTGACCTCGACGCAGGCGAATCCGACGACCGTGGTTCCGGGATCGATTCCCAAGATCCTGACCACCGCCACGGCGTGCATGCTACGTTGCCGGCGTGAAGGTTTCGATGCTCCTCCTCGCATCGGGTCGCGGTGAACGACTCGGCGCGGCCATTCCGAAGGCCTACGTCGCGGTCCGCGGCGAGGCCCTGGTCGTGCGTAGCCTGCGCCGCCTCTCGCAGGTCTGCGACGAGCGGGAGATCATCCTCGCGGTCAATCCGGAACACCGCGAGCCCTTCGTCGAGCCACTGCTGCCCGCGCTTCGAGAACACGGCCTCGACCAGGTCGTCGACGGCGGCGCGACGCGGCAGGCGTCGATGACGAACGCCTTCGAAGCCAGCGATCCGCAGTCGGAGATCGTGCTCGTGCATGATGCCGCCCGACCATTCTTCCCGGTCGCCGCGGTGCGCGACGCGATCGCCCGCGCCAGTGAGATCGGTGGCGCGCTGCTGGCGATCCCCGTCAGCGACACGCTGAAGTCGGTCGACGGCAGCACGGTGACGGGCACGGTCGATCGCAGCCGCATGTGGGCCGCACAGACGCCCCAGCTCGCCCGCCGCGCCGACCTCGCGACGGCGATCGAGCGCGCGCACGAAGACGGCTTCGTCGCGACCGACGACGTGTCCCTTCTCGAACACGCGGGCATCCCGGTCGAAGTCGTCACCGGCTCCCCCCGCAACCTCAAGGTCACGACCCCGGCCGACCTCGCCGTCGCCGAACACTTCGCCGCAGAAGAAGATTGATGGACGCCCCTCGAATCGGAGTCGGAATCGACCTGCACCGGCTGGAGCCCGGCCGCCCCTGCCGCATCGGCGGGATCGACATGGACTCGCCGGTCGGCCCGGTCGGCCACAGCGACGGCGATGTCGTGCTGCACGCGGTGTGCGATGCCGTCCTCGGCGCCGCGGGTCTCGACGACCTGGGCACGCTGTTCTCGGACAAGGATCCGGCGAACGCGGCGAGGGACTCGAGCGAGTTCTGCGTCGAGGTGATGCGACAGCTCAGGGAAGCGAAGCTGCGCGTGCTGTCGCTGGACTGCGTGATCGAGACGGAGAAGCCGAAGATCGCGCCGCACCGCGCAGCGATGCGCGCGCGGGTCGCGGAGCTGTTCGACGTGCCGGTGGACCGCGTCAACGTGCGCGGGAAGACGGGGGAAGGCGTCGACGCGGTCGGCGAGAGCCGCGCGATTCGGGCGACGGCGGTGGCGCTGCTGGGGTAAGTCGCCGAATCGATCTACCTGCCATGGATCACCCAGGGCGCCCAAGCCGCGAAAGGCGCACCCCGGTCTCGCATGTGTTCTCGCGCGCCACGCAGCGCTTGGTGCGGCGACTCGCCGAGCTCCCAGAGTCGACGATAGAATTCGGCCATGATCTCCGAAGCGGCTCGATCGCCCACTGGCCACAGCGTCGCCACGACGTAGCGGACACCGACACCGTGAAGCGCGGTGCGGAGGGACGCGTGCCCCTGCGATGGTCTGCTGACTCCGAGTGCGGAACCACACGCCGATAGCGTGGCGAGATAGCAACCCGACAGATCGAGAGTCAGGAGTCGCTCAGCCGTGATCACGCCCTCGCGCTGCCCGGAAAGATCGGCCTCTACTTTTTATCGACCGACTCGACGAGTCGCCCGAGCTCTGTAGATCGGACGGGGCGTTCCTGGGCCAGCAGCGGGGGCACAACCAGACTCGCCGACAGCAGCGCAAGGCATGACTCCTTCATGCCCGGGATTATCACAACGGCAGCGGCCGACTGCCAAGCCGCGGGGACGTTACCCCCCCACGTTCGCCAACTCACTCAACCGGCGATACAGCCCCTCCCCCTGCATCAGTTCCTGGTGACTCCCGCGCTCGACGATCCGCCCCTGTTCCAACACCAGGATCAGGTCCGCGTCCCGGATCGTCGACAGGCGGTGCGCGATCACGAAGCTCGTGCGGTCCTTCATCAGGTTGTTGAGCGCCTGCTGCACGGCGTCTTCGCTCTCGGAGTCGAGCGCCGACGTCGCTTCGTCCAAGAACAGGATCGCCGGGTCGCGCACCATCGCGCGCGCGATCGCGATGCGCTGCATCTGGCCGCCGCTGAGGTTGCTGCCGCGTTCGCCCGCGATCGTGTCGTAGCCCTCGGGCAGTGACGCGATGTGGTCGTGAATCTGCGCGGCCTTGGCCGCCGCCTCGACGTCCGCGCGTGTCGCGCCCGGGCGACCGCACGCGATGTTGTCGTGGATCGACGTGTTGAACAGGAACGGCTGCTGCACGACCATCGCGATGTGGCGGCGGTACGAGTCGACGTCGAGGTCGAGCAGGTCGTGGCCGTCGATCAGGACGTGGCCTTCCTGCGGATCGTGCAGCCGCACGAGTAGATCGACGATCGTCGACTTGCCGGCGCCCGACGGGCCGACGAGCGCGACGGTCGTGCCGCGCGGCACCTCGAAGTCGATGCCCTGCAAGACCGCGCTGTCCTCGTAGGCGAAGCGCACGCCACGCATCGCGACGTCGCCCTCGACACGGTCGAGCACGATCTTCTCGCCGCCGGTGCCGACGTCGCGGGCCTCGCGCAGGATCGCTTCGATCGAATCCATCGCGCCGAGCGACTCCATGACCGTGTTGTAGGCCCGGCACATCCGCTTGACGTGCGTGTAGGTCGTCGACATCGGGCCGATGATGATCGCGAGCGTCCCCATCGGGACCTGGTCGCCGAGCATCCACCAGCCGAGCAACAGCAGCATGACCGCGAACGCGACCTGGTAGCCGACGAACACGAGGCCCTGCGATCGGCCCTTGGCCTGCAGCATGCGCTTCGTCCGACTCAGATAGCGCTCGTTGCTCTCGCGGAACTCGTCGAGCCTCCGATCCTCGAGCTGGAACGTCTTGACCGTTTTGATGCCCGAGAGCATCTGGTTCATCGCCTCGGTCGCATCCTCCATCGCGGCGAGGCTGCGCCCGGACCGCTTGTGGACCTTGCGGCCGAGCCGCAGGATCGGCAGCGCCATCAGCGGCACGGCCGGGATGAACACGAGCAGCGCCGGCGGGAAGAAGATCAGCAGGATCACGAAGTTCCCGAAGATCATCAGCGGGTCGATGACCGCGTGATCGGCGACCAGCGTGAAGCTGCGCGCGAGCACCTGCGTGTTGTTCGTCAGGTTCGAGATCAGCTCACCCATGCGCTGCCGGCCGAAGTAGCGCAGCGGCAGCCGCATCAGGTGATCCGCGACCTCGTTGCGCAGATCGACGACGACCTTCGTCGCGAAGTAGCGACTCAGCACCATCGCGGCGTAGATGAAGACGCCGCCGAAGATGCCGGACAGCGCCGCGAGCACGACGCAGCCGAGCACCGTCGTCTTGCGATCCGCGGTTTCGCCTTCGAACTCGAGCCCGAGCGCGTCGCGCACCCAGACCGAGAAGTCCTCGACCGCGACGAGGAATCCGACCTCGATCTGATCGAGGATGCCGTCGATCGGTGTCGCGTCGAGCGGCGTCGCTTCCTCCGCCGGAACCAGCGCGTCGACGAGCGACTTCAGCAGCAGCAGTGGCGCCTTCGTGAACAGCATCTGCATCATCGCCGCGCCGACGGCGGCGAGGACGAGCCACTTGTTGTTCACGATCGCCTGCCAGATGCGACCGAGCAACGAGCGCAGGGTCGCACTCTGGTCGATCGGTTGCGCAGGGGCGGACGTCATGCCGCACTAACTTGGATGGAGGGGGGCCTCAACGCAAGAAGCCGCGGAGGTGGTGGGACACATTCGGATTCGTTCCGTGGAGCGGTCGGGAACGGGCACGGGCGGGTCACAGCCACCCTCATTAACGACAGAAGCCGCACCCCTCAGTGAGGCGCGGCTCCCACTCCCACGTCACATTCGCTACTGAACCTTCGCCTTCGCAACCACCTCGTCCGCCCACATGCGGAAGCGGTGGTTCACGTAGTCCTGACGGACCAGCTCGCGGGTGCGCTCGTTCTGGATCGATACCGCGCCACGCGGCGGCACGCGCGCGTTGACCTTCGCGATGAAGTAACCCTCGGGGCCACGCAGCGGGCCGTGGATCTTGCGCGGCTCCGCGTCGAAGAACAGGAAGTGGCCGACCGAGAAGCCGCTCAGCAGGTCGGAGAACTCGGTCTCACGCAGGTGCTGGCGCAGCTGGTTGAGCGACTTCGAGCCGAGGCGACCCTTGTCCTTGTCGTTCGTGAAGAACTCGCCGCGCTCGGCGAGGACCTCGTCGAACGAGCGGCCGTTCTCGATCTCCTTCATCGCGGCCTCGGCGCGCGTCGCGGCGTTGGAGACGCCGTCCGGCAGCCAGGCGCCCGTCTGGACGTCGCGACCGAGGAACTGGATCACGTCGACGACGACGCTGCCGTTGCCGAAGAAGCCCTTGTAGTGGTTTGCGTGGGCCTGCAGGTTCTCGTCGTTGATCTCGTCCTTGATCATCCGTTCAAAGCTGGTCATCAGGCGCCAGCGCTGGCGGAAAGCTTCGAGGCTCGGGTAGCCCTTGAAGTTGACCGCGATCACCTCGGTGGTGAACGGCGTGTTGTCGAACTCCTGGCGATACTCGTCGAACTCGTCGCGGAACTCTTCGTCGCTCATGTAGGCGCCCGCCTTGACGAGCTCCTGACGCAGCGCTTCGCGGACGACCACTTCGGTCATCGCGCGCTCGATGTCCTGCGTGTAGACGCCGTTTCGCACGCGCTCGAACGCGTCCTTCGTGCCCCACTTGGCTTCGTTGACCTGCAGGCAAACGTCAGCCGGGAGACCGTCGGAGGGGTAGCGGATGTCGCTCCAGGACTTCAGCTGCTTCTGCACCCAGCCGCGACACAGTTGCATCCAGAACGCCGGCAGTTCGCGCGGCTCTCCGTCCGGACCGGTCGAGGCCTTGAGAAGGTTCTCCCAAAACGCCTTGCCGTCACCACCCTGCGCCGAAGCCATGATCGCTTCGCGCGTGATGACCGGCCAGTTCTGCGCGGGACCCGGGAAGAACACGCGGTCGAACAGGATCGTCTGACGACGCGAGTGGAGGTAGCCGTCCTTGTCCATCCCGTATTGCGCACGCACCGCATCCCACAGGGAGATGCCGGGGTTCTTGCGCTGGAACTCGGCGAGCAGCCGCGCGACGTCTTCCTCGATCTCCTTGTCGCTGACCTCGAATTCCTTCGGGTCGCGACCCGACTCGATCGCCTCGGCGAGGTGCTCTTCGATGAAGAAGTCGGCGACCTGCGCGTCGATCTGCTTCGCGCCGATCAGGAAGATCGCTTCCCGCAGGACCGCGTCGATCGACAGCTGTTCGCCGTTGACGTTGACGCCGGTGATGCCCGCGATCCGCGCGTCGCCGAGTTGCTTCGTGCGTGCGGCGATCTGCTCCTGCAGCTTGATTTCTTCGGCGGTCGGCTCGGTCTGCGCGTGCGCGGCGCCGGCGGTGAGGGCGACCAGCGCAACGAGACCGGTCGAGCGGAATGGAAGAAGCATGATGGGTGTTTCCCGTATGTAGGTGAGTTCAGCGGTTGAGCCGGGCCGGAGAGAGTAGCGCGCGGTTGTCCCGTGTCGACCCGTCGCCGGCCGGTATGGGCCACTCAACGGCAGATCCCGACTCATCCCTCCCCGAATGTCGAATTCGGGCCGGAGAACGGCCTCGAGCAGGCTCCGGGTGCCCTATCGTTCCCGACCACTCGCAGCCCCAGGAGCCCGAGAATCCCCATGGCGTGGATCGAGACCGTCGACCCCGCGGCCGCCGAGGGCCGCATACGCAAGATTTACGATGCCGCGATCGGCCGGGCCGGCCGGGTCTACGGCATCGTCCGGCTGATGTCGATCGACCCGTCGATCCTGCAGGCATCGATGGCTCTCTACAGCGCCGTGACCACCGCAAAGGACTCCCCGCTGCCCCGCTGGTTCCGCGAACTCGTCGCGGTCGAGGTGTCGAAAGCGAACGACTGCTTCTATTGAACCCGCGCGCACCAGAGCGACCTCCGTGACGAGGCGCCCGACAATTTGCGCGACGCCCTGATCGCCGATCCCGAGAGCGTGCTCGACGAGAAGCACGGCGCGCTGCTCGCGTACGCCCGCCAGCTCACGCGCGACCCCGCGAACTGCCGCGAGACCGACGTCGCGGCATTGCGCGCGATCGGCGCGAGCGACGCCGAGATCCACGCGACCGTGCAGGTCGCGAGCTACTTCAACTACATCAATCGGGTGGCGGATGCGTTGGGGGTCGATCTCGAGGAGGAGATGGTAGACTGAGCCGCGGTTAACCGCAGTGATGGAGGAGACACTCAAGACCGCACGGTTCGTGCATCGGCTGCTCATCGGCGCGTGTGCAGCGTTGGTCGCATTCGGCGCTACCAAGACCGGGTCGCGGCTGGAGCGCGATGCTGCCGAGGAACTGGATCGATTGCTCAGACTGGAGTCCCAACGAACCAAGGCGTGGCAGGGTCTGAACGAATTGGCGCAGGAAGTCATCGAGCGAGAGCGGCTCGAACTCATGGAGGAGCTCGAGCTCTACGCGAACGCCACAACCCCCATACTCCTTGGAACTCCCTCCTTCGAGCTGACCATCCCTCGTCGATGGAACGCACGCCTGCTCTCGATGTCCCAATCTGCGGACATCCCGCTGGGCGAGCTGATCGCCGCCGTCCGCGAGGGCCCTGCACTCACGTTCCCCTGGCCGGACGACCTCGACCTGAGCGAAAAACTGCTCGCCGAGATCGGAAAGCTCGCACCAGGACTATGCGAACGAACTTGGTCGCGGGAAGCCCCGGTCACGCTCGAGTCGATCGGCATGAGCTTCTCCGAATCGTCACCAACTCAGGACAAGGACTCAAACGGCGCCTCGCAATCTGACGACGAAGAACCGCAACCGGACGAAGTCCGAGTAAGCGCGAGTTTCTGCTGTCCCGGAGATTCCAAAGCAACGGACGCCATCAGCTTCTCCGCAGACGTCTCCGGCCTTCCCGTAACCACCAAGTACCGGTGGTCCGAAGCCCCTCTCGCGGACTGGACACGCGCATTCGGCACTCCGATCACTCTCGAGTCGCTCGAAAGTGCCTCGCGCCGACACCGACTGAGCGACTTGAACGCGGGCGCCGCCCTCGTCGTCCTCAGCCTCCTCGACTCCGCGCAAGACGAATCTCTCGAACTCCTAGGCCTCAAGGTCGACCGCGGCCTGGCCCTCACACTCGGCCCGTTCCTGATCGCCGTGGTCCTGACCTACTTGCTGGTCCACCTGCGCCACGTCGAGCGATCATGTTCGATCGCGACGGCGGACGAGATCCGAGCCTTCCCGTGGATGTCTACGTTCGACGACGCCGCAAGCCGCGCGCTGGTTTGGATCTCCCTGGTCGCATTCCCGGGACTCGCAATCGGAATCCCGCTGTCCCGCAACTGGATCTCCGCGTCTCCGCTGACCTGGGTCAGCGTCGCCCTGGGCCTCGGCACACTCTCCCTCGGAATCGCGAACTGGCGCGTCGTGCGGGCGCTGCAGACGAGACTGGCCGCGCCGCCGGACGCCGGAGCCTGACGCTCACCGCGCGAGCACGACCCGCCCGTAGACGAGGAAGTGGTCGCTGTACCCTTCCCGCCACGAACCGTCGCGGTTTCGTCGATACCGAAGCGGCCGCCGGTACTCGTCCCGGATCTCGTCCGGGCCGTGGACCGAGAACGACCCATCGACCCACGTGAATCCGTTCTCGTCGAGCATGCCCTTGCTGACGATCACCTGGTCGAACACGTTCCAGCGCCACTCCCGGTTGTAGTAGAGCGTGCCGACGTCGGGCGATCCGAACAGCGACCAAGACGCGTTCCACAGCGCGGCCTGATTGCGACGGTTCAGCACCGCGTTGCGGCTGCGGATCGCGCCGAGGTGGTCGCGAACCGAGCGGTCGAACGGATCGTCGTTGAGGTCCCCGAGCACGATCACGTCTTGGTCGTGGCCGATCCGATCGACGATGCCACGCGCCACGTCGCCGGCCACCGAACGGAACGACCCGTCCCGATCGCCGCCGCGCGACGGCCAGTGGTTCACGAGCACGGTCATCGGCACGCCGTCCGCTTCGAGACCGACTTCGAGCACACCGCGCGTCGGTCGCTGCCCTTCTTTCTCGACGCGATGGAGCTCGCAGGATTTCACGGTGAACGGCGCGCGGCAGAGTAACGCGAGGTCGATCCCCCGCTTGTCCGGCGAGTCGAGGTGCGCGATCGCGTAGCCGAGCGACGCGAGGCTGCCGTGCGCGCACAGGTCCTCGAGCACGCGGCGGTTCTCGACCTCGCACACGCCGAGGACGTGCGGGGACACGGCCGCGATCACGCTCGCGATGTGGTCGAGTTTTTGCCGGTAGCGGTCCTCGGTCCAGCCGGCGGCAGGGAGGTACTCGTCATCACCGGTATTGGCGGGGTCGTCCTCGGCGTCGAACAGGTTCTCGACGTTCCAGAAGCCGACGGTGTAGGCGTCGGTCGACGGGGACTGATCAGCCGAGTCGTGGGAAGGGGACACGCACGCGACGACGAGCGGCAGCGCGGCCGCGATACTGAGGAGTCGGAACACATCAACATCATGGGTGGGTACCACGGGATTCGCAGCCCCGGTGACTCGTTTTCGGGCTCGGACCCGGACCCGTTCACGTTCCACGGGTCGGGACACGTGACACGACCCGTGGAACGTGAACGGGTCCGGGTCCGAAAACCCCCTTCCCCTCCCCCTTTTCACCTTGCCCTTCCCTTCACCCCGCTACCATCCCCCCCATGACCTACGAACCCCGCACGATCGCCTTCGGAGCCGAAATCGTGCACGCCCCCATCCAACTGAAGTCCGACGTCGTGCAGTCCATCCACGACGCGCTCTTCAAGCAATCGGACCTCGCATACCAGAACTTCCAGGTCCAGCAGGACGGGGTGCACCTGTCGAACCCCCCGCAGACTCCCGGCAGCGTCTCGGTCGCGACCTTCACTCCCGACCGCATCATCCTGCGTGAGGAGTTCCGGCCGTGCACGGTCGAAGAGTTCGCGACGCGGGTCGTCAACGTCGCGGGTCTCGCGCACAAGACGCTCGGCGTGCCGATGAGTCTCGCGCAGCAGTTCTGGACGCGTTCGCTGGTCAACCCGAAGCACCATACCGACAGCCGCGTGTTCGTCGCGGAGCAGATGATCCAGGGCGGCCAGGCAGGATTCGCCGACTTCAGCCGGCCGCTGCACACGCTCGGCATCCGGCTGACGTTCCCGCAGACCGAGCAGGACCGGAACCTCATGAACCTGCGGATCGAACCGTGGCCGCAGGACCCCCGCTCGCTGTGGCTCGAAGTCGTCGGTCAGTTCACCGGCCAAGTCGCGACTGAGAACCTCCCCGACATCAGTGACTATCTCTATTCGACCTACCGGTTCCTCACGGGCCCGACGTTCGAGTACGTGAGCCGGTTCGACGTTCCGGCAACCTGAGACGTTCTGGCATCCTGACCTCGGAGTGAGATCCTCGACCCACAAGTCCCGCGGCATCGCCGCATCGCTCGCGCTCGCGATCACGTTCGCGGCGTGCGACCCCGAGCCAGATCCCGGCCCGCAGCCGCCGGCGCCCGACGCCGCGCTCGCGTTCGGCGACGACGCCGTGATCACGCACGCGGAGATCGCGGCGTTCTTCCCTTACTTCGACTCTTGGGATCCGCGACTCGGCAAGAAGGCCCGCATCCGCGCCGTGCTGACCAAGGAGCTGGTGCCGATCGCGCTCGCGCGCGCCGACTTCGCCGAGCAGCGCGCCGAGCAACGCACGCGCGCGGAGAACCTCCGCAGCGTCGTCGGCAACTACCTCGAGCTGAAGGATCAGGGCGGAGCTTTCGGTGGGGAGGAACCCGACCGGCCATATTCGAGGAGCTCCCTGCCCTACGCGGTTGCGCGCTGGGCGTTCGCGGACGAGAACATCGGCGCCGTCAGCCCGCCGATCGAGACCGCCAACGGCTATCTCCTCGTCGCGGTGCGTGACATCATTCGCGGCGGGACGACGATCTCGGATCTCGTCCACATGTATTCAGTCCCGTTCCCGACCCACGAAGGCGGCGACTTCCACGCCTGGCTCAAGGACGCGAAGGCGACGGCCAAGGACGCGATCACCTACGTTCACCCCGACATCGCCGACGCGCTCCCCATCTGGTTGCAGTAGTTCGGACTCCCACACATGAAGACCCTCACCCTCTGCCTCGCGTTGCTCGCGACCGCCGCACCGGTCGCCACCCAGACGCCGGACAGCAAAGCACAGGACAGCAAGCCGCAGGACAAGCAGGCGAAGAAACTCGCGTGGCCGAAGCTGTCGCCGTCCGCATCCTCGAAGCTCAAGATCGGCCTCCGCAAGGTGAAGTCCGACGACGAGGAGAAGGCCGCCGAAGCCGAGGCGAACCTGATCGCGATCGGTCCGGCCGTCGCGCCGCGCATGGCCCGCGTGCTCGGCGGCAAGGACGAGGATCTGCACGAACCTGCCGCGCGCGTGCTCGACGCCGTGCTCGAGAAGCAGCACGCGCCGCTGATCGTGCCGTGGATGAAGAAGAAGCAGCCCGCCGTGCGCCGCTACGTGACGCTGCGCCTCGCGCGGTTCCACATGAACGACGCGAAGGGCACGCTCGAGAAGGCGCTGAAGGACAAGGACGCGGACGTCCAGTTCCACGCCGCGCTCGGCCTCGCCGGTCTGGGCGACTTCGGCTCGCTCGACGTCGTGTTCGCGCACTGCCGCGAAGGCTGGCGCGACATCGCAACGACCGTGCACGAAGTGCTCGAACCCGCGCGCAGCCGCAACGCGGTCGAAGAGCTCTCGAAGCGCATGCGCGACGCCGACGACCAGGCCGTGATCACCGGCCTCCGCCTGATGCGCAGCCTCTGCCCGCGCGACTACGCGATCGTCCTCAAGTCGCGCCTCGACGCGCAGCAGCACGCGATCAAGAAGGAAGCCATCAATGCGCTGCGCGCCGTCGTCGACGGCGAACCCCCGCTCGAGAACCTGTCCGTGTTCCAAGCGATCGAACTCTGCAAGAAGTGGAAGGCCCGAGTCTGATGCGATTCTCCAAGCTGCTGCTGCTCGCGTCCTGCGCGCTCCTGCTCGCCGCCCCCGCCGACGCGCAGCGCAAGAAGAAGGACAAGCTGCCGAAGTGGAAGATCGACCCGTACACGAAGAATGACCCCAAGGTCATGAAGCGGCTCGGCTACCTCTCGTACGGCCCGTTCGAATTCGGCCAGCGCGGCGACAAGATCGTCACGACCGCAGACATCGACAAGCACCTGAGCTATGAGCAGATCCTCTGGGTCGAAACCGAGCACCTGCGCATCGGCTCGATGCTGCCGAAGTGGTCGGTGCCGATGGACCCGAAGGTCAAGAAGAAGCTGCGCGCCGAGCTCGAGCACATGCAGGCGAAGAGCGGCATCAAGAAGATCAAGGTCAAGCCGCGCTCGCTCGACCGCTGGCTGCGACTGCACCTGATCGCGCAGCGCATGGAGCAGCACTACGAGCTGATCCAGCAGTGGCTGGGCGTGAAGGACGAGGACTTCCCGGCCGACCCGTCGAAGGTCATCATCGGCGAGACCTACATGGGCATGGGCCCCTACCTCGGTCAGACCGGCAAGTACCTGATACTCGTGTCCGAGTCCGAGGGGTCGATGAACGACTACCTCAAGAACTTCACCGGCCGCGACACGCAATTCGGCCAGCGCTGGAACTTCAAGCTGCCCGGCAGCCTGCTCTACGGCGTCGCGACCGAGATGCAGGACTACCGGCTCAAGCACGACACCGCGCTGCACGCGAACCTCGTGTTCAACCTGACCCACAACCTGCTCGACGGGTACCGCTTCTACTCCTACGAGACGCCGGTCTGGATCAAGGTGGGACTCGCCCACTACTTCGAGCGCCTGATCAGCCCGAAGTGGAACACGTTCGACGCGAACGAAGGCTCACCCGGCGACGCGAAGAACGCGTGGAAGTGGGCGCCCATGGCTCGAAAGCTGATCAACAACAAGAAGAAGTGGGCCCCCTTCAGCACGGCCTACACGTGGCGGGACTACGGCCAGATCGAGTTCAACGACCACGTGATGATCTGGTCGCGCTGGGACTACCTGATGTCGCTCGGCCCGGAAAAGCTCGGGAAGTTCATGATGGGCGTGAAGGGTCGCGTGGATCCGAAGACGTATCACCCCGACGACTCCGACCTCGTCGGCGCGACGCGTGAGGCGCTGCGCGAGGCGTACGGACTGTCGCCGCTGAACATCGACGAGAAGTGGGCCGAGTGGGTGAAGGAGAACTACCCGACGAAATGATGGAGCTCGCGAGCGAGCTCCATCATTTCCGGGCGCTGGCGCGAGCGGCGGCGCGGGCGAGAGTCGGGCGCGGGAGCGGTCGAGGGCGCGGAAGCGGGCGAGGGCGAAGCCTCGAATGCGGGCGACGTTCTCGCTAGGGTGGCGGGATGCGTCGGCTGTCGTGTTTCGTTGTCTTGGTTCTCGGTGGATGTGGTGCGGTCGACAACTCGGTCGAAGGGGTCGAGGCGCGGGCGAGGGCGATTCACGACTCGATCCTGACGCTCGACACGCACAAAGACATCCGCGACGGGCTCGCGACGCGGAGCAACTCCGACGACGCGGAGGTGCGGGCGCGGCATGCGCAGCGCTGTGACCCGACGGTCGATGGCGACAACCAAGTAGACTTCCCGAAGTCGAAGGCCGGCGGCTACGACACGGCGTTCTACATCGTCTACGTGTCGCAGCAGACCAACGACCGCGCCGGGTTCTTCCGGGCCAAGCAGCGGGCGAAGGTGATGTTCGACGCGATCCATCGGATGTGCGATCGCTACCCCGAGCACATCGAGCTCGCGCGGACACCCGCCGACGTGCGCCGCATCGACGGGGACGGCAAGCTCGTGTGCTGCATCGGGATCGAGAACGGCTACCCGATGGGCGAAGACCTCGGGCTGATCGAGGAGTTCTGGCTGCGTGGCGCGCGCTACATGTCGATCACGCACAACCGGCACAACCAGCTCGGCGATTCGCACACGCCGGCGGAGCCGCTGCACGGCGGGCTGACCGACCTCGGCCGCCAGGCCGTCGCGAAGATGAACGAGCTCGGCATCATGGTCGACATCTCGCACGCGTCAAAGGCGACGGTCATGGACGTGTTCGCGTGCGCCAAGGCACCGGTCATCGCGTCGCACTCCGGCTGCCGCGCGGTCAACGACCACACGCGCAACCTCGACGACGAGACGCTGCTGAAGCTCAAGGAGAACGGCGGCGTCATCCAGTGCGTCGCCCTCGGCGACTTCGTCAAGGACCACTCGACGCGCAACGACGCGCTCGACGCCGTGCGCAAGGAGCTCGGCCTCGGCAGCCGCTGGGAGGTCTACCAGAAGCTCAACGGCGACGAGCCGCCAGGGAAGGAGTTCCTCGACAAGGTCGCGGCGTTCGAAGAGCGCTCGAAGGAGATCGACGCGCGCATGCCGAAGGCGAACGTGCAGGACTTCGTCGACCACATCGACCACGCGGTGCAGCTGATCGGCATCGACCACGTCGCGATTTCGTCGGACTTCGACGGCGGTGGCGGTATCCACGGCTGGAACAACGCCGCGGAGACGTTCAACGTCACGCACGAACTCGTGCGGCGCGGCTACACCAAGGAACAGATCGAACAGATCTGGTCCGGCAACACGCTACGCGTCTGGGCCGAGGTCGAGCGGATCGCCGCCAAGCTGCAGGCCGGCGGGGCAAAGCCGAAGTGATCGCACGCGCGGCGTTCGTGTTCTCGCTGACGACGCTCATCGCGTCCGCGCAGGACGTAAAGTGGGTTGCCGCCCACGACCTCCGCGTCGAAGGCCAGGGCTGGCACGACCTCGCCGCGCCGTTCGACCGCCTGCCGGCCAAGGCCGAGAAGACCGTCCGCAAGCCTGTCTGGAACCTGAGTCGCGACTCGGCCGGCCTCGCGGTCCGCTTCCGCACCGACGCGAGCGAGATCCGCGTGCGCTGGACGCTGACGAAGGCCACGCTCGCGATGCCGCACATGCCGGCGACCGGCGTCAGCAGCGTCGACCTCTACGTCAAGCACGGCGGCACGTGGCGCTGGCTCGCGACGCCACGGCCGACCAAGCAGAAGAACGAAGCGCGCCTAGTCCGCCTGCTGAAGAAGGAGCCGCGCGACTACCTCCTCTACCTGCCGCTCTACAACGGCGTCTCCGAACTCGCGGTCGGCGTCCCGCAGGGCGCGTCGCTCACGCCACCCCGGTCGAAGAAGCGCAAGAAGCCGATCGTCTTCTACGGCACGTCGATCACCCAGGGCGGCTGCGCGTCGCGCCCCGGCATGGTGCACACCGCGATCCTCGGCCGGACGCTCGACCGCCCGATCATCAACCTCGGCTTCTCCGGCAACGGCACGATGGACCAATCGATGGCCGACCTGCTCGCCGAGCTCGAACCCGCAATCTTCGTCATCGACTGCCTGCCGAACATGAACGCGAAGGAGGTCGCGGCGCGGACCGAACCGCTCGTGCGCACGCTGCGGAAGGCGCGCCCGAAGACGCCGATCGTGCTCGTCGAGGATCGCACCTACCAGAACTGGTTCTTGAATGAGGACCTCGCCAACCGCAACGCGAACTCGCGCCGGGCGCTGCGCAAGGCCTACACATCGCTCCGCGGCGACGGCGTGAAGCACCTGCACTACATCCCGGGCGACGGCCTGCTCGGCGACGACGGCGAGGGCACGGTCGACGGCTCGCACCCGACGGACCTCGGGTTCGCGCGGCAGGCGAAGGCGTTCGAGGCGACGCTGCGGCCGCTGTTGAAGTAACGGCCGCCCGGAATCGAGGTTCTCACCGGAAAGCTGGCGGAGCGCAGCGTCCCCGCTCGCTGAGAGGGCATGACGACGCGACTCCCTTGGTGCCTCTTCCCCCTCGTGGTGATCCTGACGGCGTGCCCGCCGACCAGCGACGAGGAGACGACGGAATTCTCCGCGCCCCCGGTCGTGACGGAGAAACCGATCGACCAAGCCCTGACGCTGAGCGTCGAAGCCGAGACCAGGTTCTGCTGCGATCCCGACGCGCCGTTCCCGCAGACAGTCGGCACCATCACCGTGACGAACACGAACTCGAAGGCGGAAACCGCAGCGATCAACGTCAGCTTCAACCTCGACGACGGCCGCACCGAGATCGTCGACGCGACCGAGCGCTTCGTGACGCTGAAGAGCGGCGAAAGCAAGACGATCACGATCGTCGCGAACACGTGCGACTTCGAGTCGGAGACGATGCTGATCGAGTGGGGCTACGAAGGAGCCGGCCTACCGCAAAAGCAGACTCTCACGGTCACCAACGCGTGCCCGCCGACCGAGAACCCCGAGGCCATCATGGACGCCCTGTGCGCCAACGCCGCGGCGCTGATCGCGGCCGCATTCATCGAAGCGGTGACCGGGATCCCGGTGCGGCACTCGTCGACGGAGGTTCCCGACGCCATTCCGTCGCTGCCGTACACCGAGGTCACGGGCTACGGGGCGCTCGTCACGTTCTTGGCATCCGCCAAGCTGCTCGCAGCGTTCAGCCAGACCAACCCCGACGTCGCCTTCCCTCCGGGCGACGGTCCCGTGGGTCACACGCTCTACGCCGACTCGACGACCGAGTCCCCCGAAGGCGACCACGTCGTCGTCTACCAGACGGTCGATGGAGACATCCCGCTCGACTCGCCCGACCGCACGATGCAGTTCGGATTCGTGTTCGACTCCGACGACGACACGGCAAACAACTACTTCGGTCTGGCACCGTTCACGAACGACTTCTTCAACAACACGGATCGCTGGTACGAAGTCCGGTTCCAGCCGGGGTCCGGGTGGACCCTCGACTGCATCGAGGCGAACACGTTCGCGAAGGTGCCGAGCGCCGCACGAGTCGTGATCCGCGGCAACGCGATGATGCTCGTCGTCCCGGCAAGCGAGTTTGCGGTGGCGAACCCCCTGTTCCGCGTGACGACGTTCTCGCACGACGGCACGTGGGGCCTCCCGGCACCGCACGACTGGTCCGGGGATCCGACACCGGCCGTCGGGGACGCGTTGGCGCGCGTGCCGTAGAACGGCATGGACCCTGGCCTGGCCTCCACCGATCAGAAGTCGACGTACCAGTACCACGGCCCGCCCAAGTGCCAGGTCCCCTGGAACTCCGATGGTTCTCCGCTGGGGCTGTAGGCGATTCCAGCCGTTCTCAAAAACGCGCTCCGCGCGAAGCAGACCCGGAACGGCTCTCGATCGACGTGCACGCGCGCTTCGCCGACCCGAGCTGCAACGGGGTCGCCGTTGCGCGCAGCCTCTACCTGCTCCTCGTAGCGACCCTTGAACCGATAGAAGTACCCGAGTTGTGCTAGCCGAAACCCAGGAGTCGTCAAAGGCAGAGCAGTGATGCCGCACCCAACCGACGCGACCCACACCATGGCCCACTCGCGCCGACGCAATCCCGCCAGGAACAGCGTCACGAACCCGAACGCAGCGACCCCGAATGCGAGCACACTGCCACAGAGCTCGCCATCGAATCGGCATGCGGTGGGACACATCGCAAGCAGCGTGAAGACGATGATCGCGCGCCAGTGACGTCGGAGAAGGGGTTCTCGAGGTTCCTCGGGGAGATCCACGACTGCGATTCTATCGACACGACACACACCCTTTCCGGGATGTGACCGGGATTCGGTCGCTCGCTATTCGTCACAATGCTGACTTCCGTCGCCTTCTGCGCGCTCGTGCTCGCCACCTGTGCACCGCAAGAGCCGCAGCTGCACATCCGGCTCGTGTCGCCGGACGGTGAGCCCGTAGCCGGGGCCTTGGTCCATTGCGTTCGGCAACCGATCACCCAGGAGTTCGAGCTCTCGCAGGAGTTCCACGCGTATCCGATCCGATACGCGCGCACTCATGGCCACGCCTCGACGACCGATGGGAGCGGCAGCGTCCGCCTGCCGTACGAGGCGTTCGCAACACGCCGAACGACGCTGATCGCCGAACGAGGCGACCTGTTCGCGCTGGAGTTGATCGACTACTACCCACCGGACGAAGTCGTCGTCGACATGCAGCGGGACACGGTCCGCGAAGTGCTCGTCGTCGACCACGAGGGCAAGCCGGCGGCCGGCGTGCACCTCCAGCACCGACTGTCGCACATCACGTTCGTCCGCGCCGTGACCAACGACCTGGGGATCGCGCGGATCGAGCACGCCCAGACGATCGACGACAACCCTCCGAACGGTAGCAACAACACTGTCCGTGTCGCGGAACCGGGGATCTGGACCAGCTCGCAGCCGCTGTCCGATCTCGCGCCCGGGGAGCGCGCGCGCATCGAGCTCCCCCCGACCGTCGACGTCGAGATCGAGGTGCGCGGTCTGCCTGCGGACCTCCCGCCGGAGACGAAACCGATGGTGTGGCTGCAAGGCCGCCACGAGGAGATCCGCGACGGAGTCGCGCGTTTCGAACGAGTCGGCGCCGACAGCCGTCTCCGCGCGACCGCGGGCCTGCTCGGTCAATCCGTCGAGCTGGAGTTCACGACGACGAGCCGCGCCGGCGCGACCGATCGCGTGGCGATCACACTTCCGGAGAACATCACGGTGCGCGCCAGGCTCGTCGACCCGGACGGCGTCGCGATCGAGGGCCCGGTCGAAGTGCGATATGCGCAGTACATGCAGAGGATCCAGCCGCGCATGATGGGGATCCGTGCGGGCGAGTTCGCGATGCGACTCCCGCCCGGCAAGCTCGCGAAGGGGATCTCGTTCTACGTGTCCGCGAGGTCGGATCACGCCGCCCACCGCGGGTACACCGCGACCCTGGACGAGACCCCGCCGAGCCGGAACGGCACCATCGATCTCGGCAACGTCGTGTTGCGCCCGGCCCCGTTGTGGGCGAGCGGTCAGTGCATCGATCAGAACGGCGACGCGAACGAAACCCCGGCCTGGGTCGGCCTCTCCACGGCCGACCGCGAGATCTGGGACGAGCTCCGCTTCGTGCCGTTGCCGAACGGCAGGTTCGAACTGCGAGGATCGCTCGACGTCGAGACAGTCGAAGTTGCACGAGGGGCGTTCGCCAGTGGACCGACCTACGCCACCGCCGTCGTCGCGCGAGGTTCCACGGATGCGAAATGGACCGTCATGCGCTACGGCTCGATCGACGCGCACGTGTGCGTCGCGCCGCGCGACGCCAGCTCGGTGTCGGTGCAGCTCGTCGAGGCGTCGAGCGGAGCCATCGCGACTCCGACCGTCGCGGACGACCAGACAGAGGAAGTGACCCGCTTCTCGTTCCGCCAGATCGAACCCGGAACGTACGCGCTGCGCGTCCGGCTCCTCACGGGACCAGAGACATTGGTCAAAGTGGAGGACATCGAGATCGACAAAGGTCGCAACCGCGACGCGCGCCTCGCGGCGGTCCGGCTACCGTCATGCGAATCCACGACCGTGACCCTGCAGGGCTTCACCACCGAGACGATCGGCAACGGCGGACGCCGGCTGTTCGTCGGGGCTCACGGCGAATGGCACCCGCACTACCTCATCGACCACAGCCCGAGGCGCCTTGGCGCCGAGTTCTGCCTCGACCGCAGCTGGCCACCCGGGTGGAAGAACCCGTACGCCTTCTTTCCGAGTCTGAAAGCGAACTACGGCGTGATATCCGACGTGTCGATCGAGTTTCGTCAGCTGCACCGATCGACCCCAGAAGCGTTTTGGATCTCGGTACCGGGCTTCCTGCCGACGCGGGTCTCGCCGAACGACTCGACGGTGCGACTGCAGCGAAGCCTGGTCGCTGACCTCATCGTCGACGCCGCGGACCCGGCGAACGTGCACTTCGTCGTCGACGCCGCGCCGCAGCCGGACGTCTGGAAGGGCCTCGGCCTCGCCGCGCCGCCGACGGGGATCGAGCCCGGCCACTGGCGCGGCCACCAGCGGGTCGCAGCCGGTCAGCAAGGCGAACTGATCTTGCTCGGACCGGGGACCTACGACCTGCGCGTGCACAAGGTGACGTGGGACAGCCACCGGCCGAAAGGCCTGGTGCCCGTCGAGAACTTCGAGCCGACGACGCTAACGATCGAAGCCGGTCGCCTGCCGCCGGTGCGGATCGAGGTTCGCGAGTAGCCGCCTGCTACAGCAGCGTCAGCACCTGCCCGGCGCCAGCACGCGCTCCACTCGCACCGATCCCGAACGCCTGCGCGTAGATCGTCAGGACGTTCACGCCGGTCGGAAGCCCGGAGTACGTCGTCGGAATCGTCAGCGACCCGCTCGCGTCGAGCGCCCCCACCGGAATCGCGAGGAACGTCGTCGGGTCGAGCAACAGCGACGACTCGATGATCGGCACGAACAGCGGTGCGGGTGCCGCCGAGAGAGCGAGCACGACCGAGTCACCGATCGGCCCGTCGAAGTGGTACGCGTGCGTCTGGTTCGGCACGCGCACGCGGTCCGCACGGAAGCGGTAGACCGGCCCCGACATCGGGACGATCGAACCGGACAACACGAGCTCGTCGGATCCGGCCAGCCCGTCCGGGCAACCCGCGCCGAAGTCCCCACCGACCCACGTCGATCCCAGATGGGACCACGTCGACGACGTCCCGAGCATCAAGATCGCGGGTCCACCGTTCGCCGCGGGTCCACACAGGCTGAACGGCCCACGGTTGCCCGGACCGCCGGCGCCGCCCGTGACGAGCGTGTCATGGGCCCGGACGGATGAGAACACGATGTGCAGGCCCGTGCCGCCGTTCGTCGCCGGACTGACGAGCGACGTGAACGGCTGCCCGACCTGCCCGTGGATCTCACACTCGAACAGATGCAGGGACGAGGCGTACGCGAGCAGGCCAGTGCCCCCGGGAAACGCGCCCCATCCGCGACACCGCGCCATCGTGACCGCGTCGCACTCCTCGACGTGCACGGTCACCCCTTGGATGTTGGCCAACCCGAACTGGCAATCCTCGATCCACACCGAGCCGACGCAATCTTCGACGTGGAACACGCCGCCGTCGGATCCCGTGGAGGGGAAGATGCCGAGCCCCTGGATCACGAACTCTTGTCCGCCGTCGATGCCGCTCACGTGGACCGGAGTCGCGATCGTCGCGACGGCGCCCCGGCCCGCGATGATGTGCAGCGGCTTCGCGACCGTGAGCGTTCCGTAGTTGCCGCCGCGCACGAGGATCGTGTCGCCGGGCGCCGCCGCGTCCGCCGCGGGCTGCACATCCGAGAAGTCGCTGCCAGGACCGAGTAGGGCGTCGACGACCCACACCGACTGGGCGGGGCACATCGAGGCCAGGAGTGCGAAAACGAGAACGCGCATGGATATCCCCTTTCGAATGGGAGCCTCGAGAACACGCGGGAGCGGTCCGAAGTTCACTCAACGGCATCGAGACTACCACGATCGCCGGCCGCGGATTCGCCGATCGGACGTCCGAAGGAAAATCACCCGGCGCGATCTCGCCGGGCGCGCCGCACCCGTCATCGGACCGCACACGCCTTGTCACAGCCGCATGACGTGTAGACTCACGTCCAACCGCACGTGCTCGATCGACCGATAGCCGCTCTGCTGCTCGTCGGAGCCTCGACCATCGCTTGCCGATTCGATGCCCCGTCGGACCGACCGAGCCCCACCAAGTGGGGCTCGGTCGACGCGTTCGACCTCGAATCCGTCGACGCACGGATTCCTGACGACGCGTGGGCGCGCGCGGCCCGATCGGTCGGGGAGCCGGGCCGATGGCTGTCGACGAGAGCCCGAGTGTTCCACGGGCACGCGGCCGGGGCCGAGGGCGTGACGAACGACGCCTGGTTCGCCGCCGTGCCCGTGGCCGAGACCGGTGCAGCCGAAGTTCGCGTCGCGCTCGGCGAAGGCGGCCAGCTGTTGGAACTCTCCGTTCACGGCACGGCGGACTTCGACCGGGATCCCATCCGGCGCTGGTCGCACTTCATGAAGCGTCTTCGCCGCAGCGCCGAAGCGCGGAGTGACCCACCGATCGCCTGGGAGGCAATCGAGCCGCGCATGCGCCGCATCGAACAACGCTCCCCGTCCGACGGTCGCTTCGCGCGACTCCTCGCCCGCACCGCGCTGGGCATGAGTCGCGCGAGCATGACCGTGGCGCAGTTCTCGAGTCTCCTCGAACTCGGAAGACGGATCGACGACGCGGCGATCGGCGCGGTCGTGGACGACTTCGCCACGCTTGCAAGCGCACACACCGAACTCGGACTCGTGCTGGGACAAGAAGCCACACGCGAGTTCACGGCGCAGGCGAAGCGCGCGGTCGAGATGTTCCGCGGTATGAGAACCTCTCTGGAGTCATCAGGACCGGAGACCACGGCGGAGTTTCTGCGACCGCACTTCCGATCCGGGGTCTGCAGCGAATGCCACAAGAGTCGCAGTGAGGGGGTCGGCACATGGAAGCGCCGCTTGGTGTCGCGCGCGGCTGCGCTCGGTGTGCCGCGCGGGGTCATGCGGGTCGGCTTCGACACTCCTGCGGCCTACGGCGACGATGGTCGGCTATCACGGAGAATCGCGGCTGCTGCGCGTGCGGCAGTCGTGCTGTTGGACGAACTGCGCGGGTTCCGGTAAGCGGGCCTCTGCCCCTTACGGCTCCCACAGGATCATCCGGTACACCGGCAGCAGCGACAGCATCGACGTGATCAGCCACTCCCCGGCTTCCTCCCCCATGTCGAGCGCGTCCTCACTCGGCAGCTCGCGCACGAGGTGCAGCCAGTGGTTGCCCGGCGTGTACGACTCGAAGTACTCCCGCATCTCCTGCGCATTCGCTTGGTTGGCCCAGTAGACCTTCTTCCAGTCGTGCATGCGGAGCTGGAAGCCGGCGGGCAGCGCCTTCAGGTTCGTGATCCACTCGTCCATGCCATCCGGCTCGGCGACCTTCTTCTTCAGGCACTCGCCGTCCCACCACGCCTGCGGGTGGATGCGCAGCGCGGCTTCGACGACCTGATCGTCGAGGCTGACCTCGATCACGGTCTGGATGTAGTGCGTCTCAGCGTCCTTGCCGAGCGCCTCGCCGAAGAACTTCGCGAGCTTGGTGCGCTCCTTCTTCGAACGGCACAGGTACGCCCGCTGCTCACGCACGCGGAAGCTGTTGAACGAATACGGGTGGTGCAAGCCGGCCTGACTGTCGAGCGCGACGCCGAGCGCCTTCGCGCGCTTCTTGCAGTCGTCGGCGAGCGCCTTCAGCTTACGCCGCACGCTGAGGCGCAGCGCGTTGTACTCGGGGTCGTCCTGGCGGTGCTTTTCGTAAGCAAGAAAGTCGCGTTCGAGAAACGTATCCATGGTGGAGATGCGGAGGATCGGTCGGCGGGCTCAGCGCGGCTTGGGCTTCGACAAGAAGAACGTCGCGAGCTGGTCGGCGACGCGGTCGGCGCCCGCTTCGGTGAAGTGGCAGTCGTCGTAGAACACCTGAGGGTCCCCGTTGAGCCGAGTCAAGTCGACACACGCGACATCGAGCGCATCGCACTCCGCGCGTAGCGCGTCGTTGAACGCGCGCATGCCGACCGCGAGCTGGTCGACGCTCAGCGCCTGCCCGGCGAGCGTGAGCCCGAACCACAGCTGTTCTTCTTCTGCCGGCGACATGCCCGCGCGCCAGAGAACCGGATGCGTCGCGAAGACCGGCCGCGCGCCGCGGTCACGGACGTGCTGCGCGAGCTGCCGCACATTGCTCCGATACTGGCGAATCGCGGCGGACATGTCGGGCAGCGTCTCGAGCGCGAGCGCCTTCTGACGCATCACCCGCCGCGCGCTGTAGCGGCCGCCGCCGGAGTCTTCCTCGAACAGCGCCTTCTCGCGGCGCCGCTGCTTGCGGACCTCTTCGAACGCGGAGTAGATCGCGGACCGCCACCACGCCGGGGTGACGCCACCGGCGCCGTCCGTGCGGCCGTGCAGCAGCGCGCGCATGAAGTCGTTGAACCCGATCAGGAAGACGACGTCATCGACGTCGGCGACGAGCGGGCTGTACCGCGTGAACTGCAGGTGATGCCGCGTGGCGTACGAGTTCTGGCCGAGGTTCCCGACCCAGCACGGCCGGTCGGCGCCCTCGTTGATCTTGCGCTGCAGCAGCGCGGGCCAGGTCTCCGTGTCGTCGAGGTAGAAGCAAAACGTCGTGCTCCCACCGACGCAGAGGATCCGCCGCACGGACCGGTCGCCCGGCAGCTCGTCGCCGCGCATCCCGAGCGAGTTGAATGACACCCGAGACTCACCCTCGATCCCACGCAGCACTTCGGAGCGCGGCCTCAGCAGGTGCGAAGTATTCGGCGCGTAGTGGTGATGCCAAATCTGTGCTCCGAACGTCTGGGCAACGACGAACTCGCCCGCCGCCAGGCTGAGCACGAGAGCTCCCGCCATCGCGAGCAGCCGCGGCAGCCAGCGCCGTAGCCGTTCTCGACCCTTCGCGCCGCGAGACGAGACGAACAGCGCGACCACGGCGACGGCCGACAGCCCCACGACGACGACGGGCATCGCGTTCGACACGCGCCAACCGACGATCCACGCGTATACGGTGTCGCAGATCAGCCAGACCGGGAACGCGACCACGAGCGCCAGAGCTACGAGGGTTCGAGCTGAGGAGGGGCGCGCCATGTTCAACCGCGCATTCTGTCAGCACGGATCGGCAGCCGCAACGTTCGCGTGAAAGACCGCGGGCTCGCCCGTTGCGCTCGGAGCGACAATGCGTTCGCCTGAGAAGGCGAGGCACACGACGTCCTCGGCCCTGCTTCCTCTCCCGGATCATGCCGCCACTCTCACGCCGCAAGAAGATCATCTTCTCGCTGATCCCCGCCGGGCTGCTGATCCTCGTCGCGATCGCCGCCGAGATCGGTCTCCGCGTGTTCGACGTCGAGTTCGCCGACGACCCGTTCCTCAACCGCACGCTGAAGATCTCGATCTTTCGCGAGGAGGAACGCGACGGGGAGCGCGTCTACCGCGTGTCGCACCCGCAGGCGTACGGCTGGCGCGGCCTGACGTTCCCGATCGACAAACCCGAAGGGACGTTCCGCGTGTTCGCGCTCGGCGCGTCGGCGTGCGCGGGGTACCCGCACCCGCCCGAAGAGGACTTCGGCGACTACCTCGAGCACGCGCTGCAGCAGGCGTATCCCGATCGGAAGTTCGAAGTCCTGAACGTCGCGGCGCACGGCTTCGCGAGCTACCGCGTGCGGGACGTGTTCGACGACGTGATCGAGTACGACCCGGACCTCGTCGTCCTGTGGTCCGGCAACAACGAGTTCCTCGAGAAGCGCACCTACTTCGGCACGGCGCGCACGTTCGTCGAGAACTCGTACCTGATCCGCGGCCTGTCGGTCACGCTCGGTCGCTGGCTGAACCCCGAGAACTCGCTGTCCGGCTGGGGCATGTCGCGCGACGTCGAGATCGCGATGGTGTTCGGCAAGATCGAGCAGCTCGCGCTCGGCCTCCGCAAGGACCCCGAGCAGTACCGCAAGGTGCTCGAGCACTACGAGTACTCGATCGGCCACATTCTGCGGACGGCGAACGAACGGGACGTGCCGGTGTTCGCGCTGACGGTGCCGTCGAACCTGCGGGACTGGCGACCCAACGTCTCCTACCACGAACCCGCCGCGCCCGAAGCCGCGTGGCGCGACGCGTTCGAGCGCGGCGAACGCCACCTGCTCGACGGCGAAGCGGAGCAAGCGGTCGAGGCGTTCACCGCCGCCGCCGGCCTGTCGAAGGTGCACGCACTGACGCGGTACCTGCTCGCACGAGCACACGAGACCGCCGGCGATCGAACGGCCGCGGCCAGGAGCTACCGCGAGGCCAAGGATCTCGATCACAACCCGGTGCGCACGATCGCGGCGATCAACGACATCGTGCGCAAGCTCGCCGCCGAGAACGCGTCGACGCGCTTGATCGACACGGTCGACCTCTACGACCGCACGACGAAGCAGGTCGCGCCGGGCTTCGACCTGTTCTTGGACTACGTCCACCCGAACAAGCGCGGCACGTTGCTGATCGCGAAGACGATCTTCGAGCGCATCCTCGCGGAGGGCCTGGTCGAAGGAGAACCGGTGAGCCGCGAGTTCCAGGAAGCGCCGCATACGTACGAAGAGTATCGGGACATCGACATGGCCCGCGAACTCGTGCTGCTCTACACGTCCATGCACCAGAGCGAGACCGCGATCGCGCAGTGCGACCGCGCGCTGGCGGCGCTGGAGCGGGGGGATGGTGTGCTGCCGGAGGCGGGCGCGCCGGGGGCGATGACGAGGGAGGAGTACGGGAAGTTCTTCGAGACGGCGAAGGGCGTGCATGAGACGTATCTCGGGGAGCACCGGAAGCGCCTGCGCGGGGAGCCGCACGATGCGGAGTACGAAGCGAACCTGCTGAAGTCCTACGAGGCGTTCTTCTTCGCGGATTGGTACCAGGCGAGGGATGGGGCCAAGTAGGCCCATCCCCTACTTGCCTAGGCAAGTGCGCGCGAGCTGCGCTCGCGCGCTGCGATTCCTACGGAATCGCGCCCCCAAACCTGGTACACCATCCCCCGTGATCCGCGCCACGACCACGATCCTCGCGGGATTGATCGCATCCGCGTGCTCGTCGCTGCCCGGGCTCGACTTCCCGGAGCTGACGGTCAAGCCTCAGTACTACCTGGCGAAGCTGCGCGGCAAGACTCGGATGCAGTCGGCGCCCGCGGGGCAGCCGCTGCAGAACAACGCGGCGATGGACCTCAAGACCGTCGGCATGCGCAAGCGTGACGACGACTACGGGGGTCTGCTGGCCTATGGCGACGGGTTCTCCGGCCTCGAGTTCAGCTACGCGCGGTTCGAGATCGACACGAGCGACCGCGGGCGCACGACCGCGGACTGGGGCGTGATCCCGGCCGGCTCGATCGTCGAGTCGAAGTTCGACATCGAGGAATTCAAGCTGTCCTACATCGGCCAGGTCTGGGAGCACGAGACCGAGAACGAGACGCGCTTGCAGTTCGGGCTCGGCGGCACGCTCGCCCACCGGGAGGGCAAGTTCGTGCTCAAGGAAGACGGCGGCGGGCTGTCTCAGATCGCGCGCTTCCAAGACGACGGCATCCCCTACGCGGCCGCGCGCCTGCGGGGATCCGCGCAGGGCTTCGCGCTGACGATGGACTACGCCTGGACGAACCTGACGTTCGGGGGCGACTTCGACGGTCAGATGCAGGACTACGCGCTGACCGGCTCCTACACACTCGAAGACCAGGACATCACGTTCTTCGCGGGGTTCCGCTGGCTCGAGCTGCCGACGAGCGGCACGGGTGAAGGTGGGTTCGCCTACGACAACGACTACCGCCTCGAGGGCTGGGTGCTTGGCGCCGAGCTCCGATTCTGAGGGACGCGCTGGCGAGCGGATGAGCGAAGCCCCCACCACCTTCCGAGTCGGGATGCGTTCCCTACCGTTGTGCCTGCTCGCCGGCGCGCTGGGTGGACTCGCGTGGGGCGCGATAGGCTGGGGAGTCGTGCTCGCCAGGCCCGTCCCGGGTCTGCCGCTCTGGGCGGTGTGGACAATCTTCCTCGCATTCGGCGTCGCGTTCCCGGTGCACTGCTGGACCGCATCCGGCACGCTGACGATCGACGCGACGGCGAGCAGCGTGCGAATTGAACGCGGACACGGTGCGCCCATCCGGGTCCAGCCGACAGACATCGAGAACGTCGTCGCGTCTCCACGCGGAATCCGCATCGAACAAAAAGACGGGACGAAGACGACCCTGCTCTGCAGCCAACCCGACGAGGTGGCGAACGCCCTCGAGCAGGTTCGCAATCCGGGCTGATCGCGCGATCCGAAAGGCATCGGAGAATCGTCGAGCCGCGACCGCATCACGGCGCGTAGTCACCCCATGCGCCACGGTTCGAGTCGTTCGATGCACCCGGAAAACCTACTGACCCAGGGGCTGGTGGCCGCGTGGCGCGTCGTCGCGTTCTGCCTCGCAGTCGTCGTGCTCGGGGCCTTTTTGGTCGCCTGATTCGCGACCGGCTCTACCAGCGGTCGCGGCATTTTCGGGGCAACTCGGTTCGCTCCGCGCCCTGAGGGCGCTACACTCCCGGCTGCACCCGTGGCTCGCGTCGAACCCATTCACTGTCGACGCGCCGCCTTCGAACTGATGGCGGCGCAATCCGAGAACCTCGCGGAAGCGCACTCGCTTCTCGCCGGGGCGGTCGCGATCGCGATGCACGAGATGCCGGAGGCGTCGATCGAGTCGACGCACGAGCAGATCGAAGAGCTCGTCTCGGAGATCCGCGCGCGCTTCCAGAGCGACTCGGCCCGCGCGGCAGTCGCGCACGCGCACACGGTGATGTTCGACGAGCGTCGGTTCAGCTGCGTCGTCGGCGAGCACGAACCGCTCGACAGCTATCTGCCGGCCGTCCTCGAACGTCGACGTGGTCTGCCGATCCTGCTCGTGCTGGTCTACAAGCTCGTGCTCGAACGCCTCGGCGTTCCGGTCCACGGGCTGAACACGCCGGGGCGCTTCTTCGCCGGCGTCGAGTTCGGCGACTCCGTGATGATCGTCGACTGCGCGGCCGGCGGCCGAGTGCTGACGATGCGCGAGCTCGTCAACTTCGTGCTCAAGCAGACGGGCGCGTCGAGCCTGCCCGCCGAGAACCCGCTGCCGCTCGCCACCCACCGCGACTGGCTCCAGCGCTTGCTCCGCAACCTGATGCACTGCTTCGGCATGCGGAACCGCCCGACCGAGTTCGCGGCGATGGTCGAGCTCAAGGAACTCCTCGAGTCCTGAGCGACGCGGAAGTGCCGCCGGCACCGACCGCACGAGCACCCGATCAAGACTGCCGCGACCGGATGCCGCTGTAGAAGCATGCTCCAATCTCTCGCAGAGATCGGCACCTCCGAGGCCCAGGCCAAATACGCCGCCGACCAGAACATCGCAATCGCGAAGCGCGCCCAGGACCACCAGAAGGTCGAAGGCGAAGCCGCGGTCTCGCTGATCGAGAAGGCGGGCGACATCGGCAAGGCGGGACCGACCGGCGACCACACCGGCAAGCTCGTCAACACCTACTCCTGATTCGAAACGCGCACGCGTCGATCCCATCGGTTGTTCGGGGATCGTCTCGATTCGGGGCGCCAGGCTTCCGCCGCGAAGACCGATGCACGGTTCGTGGCCAAGAAGAACGACAAGAAGAAGCGCAAGTCGAAGAACAAGAAGAAGTCCGCTCTGCCGCGTATCGCGACGGTCGGCTTCCTCGGCTTGCTGATCGCCTCACTCTGCCTGACGACCATCGACCTCCTCGCGAGGCTCGACGGTCTCGAGGAGGAGGCATGGTTCCAGCCTCTGCTGGAGGGCAACCTACTGCCCTTGATGTTCAGCGGCACGCTGTGGAGCGCCTTCCCGAGCGTTGCCGTGTCGGTCGACATGATGCTCGCGATCCTCCCGGGCATCCTGACGCTCGTCATCGCCGGGGTCTGCACGTTCTTGTTCCGCCGCGTGGCGCGGTGCAAGTGGACGACCGTGGGACTGGCCATTGCGTCCGTCAGTTCGGTTCCGCTCGTGTGCGGCACCTTCGGGATGTTCGCGAAGGTCCCGCCGACCGAACTCGGCTCCTGGGCCAGCCTGATGCTGCTGACCCTGCTCTACGGCTCGGCGCTCTGCACGGGCTGCGCGCTGCTCGACGTCGTGATGCCGAACGCGAAGGAACAGCGCAAGGTCACGACGAAGGCCGCGCACGCGTAGCGCGTTCGCGACGGCGCGCGATCTCGGCGGCGACCTCACGCGTCGTCGTCTCGATCGGGCGCATGCCGGACACGACGAGATCGGCGACCTCCTTGGCCGGCTCGACGAACTCTTCGTGCATCGGCCGCACCGTATCGAGGTACTGCGAGCACACGCTCTCCACGGTGCGTCCGCGCTCCGCGACGTCACGGCGGAGTCGCCGGAGGAACCGCATGTCCGGCGGCGTGTCGACGAAGACGCGGAGGTCGAATCTCGGCCGCAGCACGTCGACGGAGAACAGCAGGATCCCTTCGACGACCACGACCGGGTGGGGATCGATCAGCGACACGACGTCCTTGCGGGTGTGCGTCGCGAAGCAGTAGCGGAGCTCCGGAACGGCACGCCCGGCGCGGAGCGCGTCGAGGTCGTCGCCGAGCCGCGCGTTGTCGAGCGCGCGGGGATGGTCGAAGTTCACGACCGCGCGCTCCGGCGGCTCCATGTGGGACAGGTCGTGATAGTACGCATCGTGCTCGATGCGCACGGCATGCTCCGCGCCGAGGTTCGCGCAGACGGACCGCGCGAGCGTCGTCTTGCCGCTGCCGGATCCACCGACGATGCCGATCACGAAGGGAGCGCTCACGGGCGTAGGGGAACCGATCGGAGCGAGAATCGCAAGCGAACACACGCCGGCTACAGTGTGCGGATGCTCGACGAACGGATCGCGACCCTCACGCTCGAGATCGACGACTACGAGCTGCGGCCCCTGCAGTCTTCGACGAGCAGCGGCTGGACACGCCACTCGACCGTCGTCGCACTCCGCGGCGCCGGCCACGAAGGCCTCGGCGAGGACGTGACGTACGAGAAGGACGACCAGCTCGGCTTTCAGGCGACCGGCGGCTCTCACGATCTTCGCGGGCGCATGACGTTCGACGAGTTCTCCCGAAGGCTCGATGCCGTCGCGCTCTTCGCGGCGCCGCCGACGCGCACGATGAACCGGCTGTACCGACGCTGGGCGTTCGAGAGCGCGGCCCTCGACCTCGCGTTGCGGCAGAACGGACTGTCGCTCGCCGCGGCGCTCGATCGCGAGTTCGCGCCGCTGCGCTACGTCGTATCACTCGGACTCGGCTCGCCCCCGTCGACCGAGCCGCTGCAGCGAATCCGCGACTCGTATCCTGGCGCCGAATTCAAGGTCGACCTCTCGCCGGAGTGGACCGCCGAGACCGCGCGCGCGCTCGAAGCGTTCGGCGGCGTCACGACGATCGACCTCAAGGGTCAGTATCACGGCTCGTTCGAAGGCCCGCCGGCCAACGCGACGCAGTACCGGGCCGTGGCCGAGCTGCTGCCCGAGGCGTGGATCGAAGACCCCTCGTTCGAGGCCGAGGCGTACGACACCCTCACCGCCCACCTCGATCGCGTGACCTGGGACGCGAACATTCACTCCGTCGCGGACGTCGTCCAGCTCCCGACGGTGCCACGCTGCGTCAACATCAAGCCGTCGCGGTTCGGCTTCGTCTCGGAGCTCCTGCGCTGCTACGAGTTCTGCGAGTCGCGAGGCATGCGGATGTACGGCGGCGGTCAGTTCGAACTCGGCGCGGGCCGCGGCCAGATCCAATACCTCGCGAGCTTGTTTCATCCGGACGGAGCAAACGACGTCGCGCCCCTCGGCTTCAACCGCGACGTGACCGAACCGGGCATGCCGACGAGCCCGATGACGATCGCGGCGGCGCCAATCGGATTTCGCGCGGATTCCGACTAACAGTCCTCGATTCGGAGCGTCATGCCCCCATGCCGAAGTCTGCCCTGTGGTCCGGTCTTCTCGCTTGGGTACTCGCGGCGTGCGCGACTCCGAGCCCACACCTGGCCGACGCGGAGGCCGCGGCTGCGGATCCGGCGCGAGGCGCGGACCATGCATTGGCCGCCTTGCGAACGGCCCTCGCACAGGGCGAATGCCGCGCGACCGAACTGCTCGCACGTCCCGGACTCGCCGCGCTGTTCGACGACCCCGAGACGCGTTCGCGCCTCGTCCGATTGGTGCGCAACCATACGAACGAGAGCACCTGCGAGATCGCCGGCGCAAACGAGCCCGGACGACGGCTGTCCGCACGCCTGCGCTTCCTCAGTGCGGACGGCAGCGCCGCCGCCGGCGCCCTCGTGTTCCTCTACCACGCGCGCGCGGACGGTCGCTACACGGCCGAAGCGGACGAGCCCGGCGCCGGCGATCGCAATCCCCGCTTCTTCACTTGGCTCGTCACCGATGACGAGGGCGTGATCGAAGTCGACACGATCCTGCCCGGCGGCTACGGCGGCGCGCCACCACACTTCCACCTCGGCGTCGCTCCCGGCGGCGATGCGAGCGGTCCCCGCACCGGCGGCTCGCTCTACTTCCGCGGAGACTGGCCGCTCGATCCGGAGGTCGAATCGGACACGGCAGCGGGCGTCGCCTGGCTCCTCGACGTCGAGGAAGGCGCGAACGGACTACACGTGAGCGGCGACCTGAAGCTGCGACCACCGGGCTGACCGCTCACGAGTCCGCGAGCAAGAACGCGCGCAGGTCGGCGATCTCCTGCGCGGACAGTCCGAGCGCCGCGACCTCCGGCATCAGCGAGATGTCCTGCTTCTGACGCGCGACGACCTGGCTCGCGGCGAAGATCACGCGCTGGCCGGCCATGTCCTTGACCACGACGTTCGCGCCGTCCGCGAGGATGTAGCCGACGTGCACCGTGCCGTCCGCGAGCTCGAACACCCACGAGTCGTAGCCGAACGAGATCGCCGCGCTCGGGTTGAGGATCGCGTCCACGAGTCCGGTCGCGCCGAGCTTCCTCCGCACGAGCGTCAGTTCGGGGCCGATGTCTCCACCCTTGCCCTGCACGACGTGGCACACCGCGCATCCTGCTTTCGCACCAAAGTAGAGCTCGCGACCCCGCGCGACATCGCCGGGCAAACGCGCGAGCTCTTCGATCGGCGGCAGCGGGTCCGCGGCGCGACCCGGCCGCGCGAAGTAACGGCTCGCGAGCGTGCGCACGGTCTCGTCCGGCGACCGGAAGATCGACTGCGCGACGAGCGACTTCGTCGACGCGTCGAGTTTCCCGGCGGCGGCGAGATCGATCAGCAGCGTCCCGCCCGCACCGGTGCCCGCGAGCTCCCGGATCGCGGCCTCGCGCGCCGACGCGTCATTCCCGGCGAGCTGCGCCGAGAGCTTCGCAATGCGCGGGTCCGGCCCGTCCGCTTCGGGAACCGCGCCGAACACCCGGAACTCGATCGACGTCGCGCGGCCACCCTGCTGCGACGTGCCGCCGACGTCGGGACCGATCGTCGCGTCGAAGCGTTCGAACCCGTCCGGCACGCGCACGACGATCTCGGAATCCGCGTGCACGCCGATCCCGTGCTCGAAGCTCCGGTCGCCGATCTTCAGCGGACGCCCACCGGCGTTGCGGTTCCTGCCGAGCGAACCCCAGCCGACCTTCTCGGAAGTCCAGCCGTGGTCCAGCAGGGACAGCTCACGACCGCCACCGACAAAACGCGGATCGATCCAGTCGGCCCAGTCGCAGCTGATCCCGTCCCCGGCGTCTTCGACGACGAGCCACAGCGTGCGGCAGTCGCCGAGTTCGACCGAGATCTCACGGGCTCCGCTGCGCACCGTCCCGCTCGAGAACAGCTGCTTCGCGCGCGCGCGGTCGCCACCGAACGGCGACACGACGCCGTGCTTTGCCCAGTCGTTGGTCTGCCGGTTGTTGACCCACCACACGGCTTCGGAGCGCGTGTCTTCGGGCCCGGCCTCAGCCACCGACACCATCGACTCCGCGGCGCGCTTCTCGTCGATGAACGCGAGCGCGGTGATCGCCTGGCTCCGCATCGCGCGCGGCAGCTCGGCTGCCATGATGCGCTTCATCAGTGCCGGCACGCAGCCGGGCGGGTGCAGCCGCCACACGATCTCGGCGAATGCAGGGGTCCACTTCCGCGGGTCGACGTCCTGCTGCTCGAGCAAACGGACGAACAGCTCCTCCTCGAGTCCTCGCGCGGCGTCGCCAAGCGACTCGAGGTAGTGCCGATCGCCGACGCGGAAGCGCTGGGCCAACCGCACGAGGAGCGGCAGCCGCTTCTCCTCCGGCCAATCCCGGATCTGGTACGCGACTTCGCGACGCACGAGCGGCGACTCGTCGGCGACCAGGCTCGCCGCGCGGTCGGGACGCGCGCGCAACGCGACGAGGCGAATGCGCTCGTCCTCGTCGCCGCGGGCCGCATCGATCGCATCCTCGTCGCCGAGCAGCGCGAGCGCCCATACCGCCCTCGCCCGCCAGGTCGGATTGCCACCGGTCCGCTTCGCGATTCCGCGCAGCGTCTCCGCGAGTTCGGGACTCGCAAGCAGCTTCTCGAGGTAGGTCGCGCGCACGCTGGCCGCCGGGTGTGTGATCGCCTGCATTGCGCGCTGCAGCGCACGCATCGGTCGACGCCGGCCGGACTCGCGCACCGGAGCCACGCGAAGGATGCGGCCGTACGCCTCCCGGTCCCGCGCGGCGTGACCACCGACACCCGGATCCCACCAGTCGGAGACGTAGACGGCGCCGTCGGCGCCCACCACGACGTCACTCGGACGAAACCAGCGCGCGCGATCCCCCTTCTTGGGCCGGATCAACTCGCCGCGATCGAGCTCCCAGCCGGAGCCGATGCGTTTCGGCTTGTGCGCGTACACGACGCCGGCACCCGCGTCGCAGTTGAGTACTCGACCGACGTAGCGCTGCGGAAGGATGCCGTCCTCGTAGACGGCGACACCCGTCGGCCCGCCGCCACCATTGAAGCAACCGGGCGGCGCGACGCCCGGGTCGTCGGCGTGCCACTGCGCGCGCTGGTGATTCTGACCCGGCCGCTTGTCCGCGCGCCAGCCGCGCGTCCCGTCTGCCGAGAAGTAGCCGTAGTTGCCCCCCGGCATGACCCAGGTCGTGCGGCAGCCCGCGTTGCCATCGTCGTCGTTGTCGCTCTGCCACAGGTTGCCAAAGGCGTCGACCGCCACCTCGTACGGGTTGCGGAAGTTGTGCGCGAGCACGCGGAGCCCTCGGCCGTTTCGCCCGACCCGCATGACGATGCCGCCGGTCCACGCGCGGCCGTCGTCGCTGACGAGCCCTGGCTTGTTCGGCGCCGCCTTCGCCCCACCACCGGTGTAGATGCTGCCCGATCGGAGATGCCACCCGTCCCCGTCCTCGACGAGGTGCGGGCCGGCGTTGCCCGCGTTGAAGTAGAGCACCGCGTCGGGCCCCATCGTGACCGAGTGCAGCCCGTGGTCGTGATCGTGCCCGCCGAATCCGGTCAAGAAGACCCCGCGCTCGTCCGCCACGAGGTCGCCGTTCTTGTCCGTGTAGACGAACAAATTGGGTGAGCACGAAACGAACACACGGTTGCCGATCACCGCGATGCCGAGCGGCGACACCAGGTCTTCGTCCTGCGCGAACACCGTCGACTTGTCGCACTTGCCATCGCCGTCCGTGTCCTCGAGAACGACGACGCGGTCCCCCTTCTCGTGGAAGCGCCCCGGGTTGCGTCCTCGCCACTTTCGATAGTTGACGGCCTCCGTAACCCACACGCGTCCCGCCTCGTCGACGTCCATCGCGGTCGGGTTGAACACGTGGGGCGACTCCGCCCAGAGCGTGACCTTCAGATCGTTCCAGACGTCGAATTGGTGCGTGACGTCGTTCGGCGCGCGCTGTGCGAGCAGCGGGGAGGTCAAAGCCAGGACCAGGGCGAACCGTGTGCGCATGCGCGCACAGTACGGCCTGCCGGAGCATCGCGCACGTGCATCGGGAGTCCGTCCTTCACACGAACGCTACATTCCGCCATGCTGCGCGCTCCATGACCGGAACGAACGAGAAGCCGACCGGAGACCACGTGCTCCGCGCCATGACCGACGACGGGGCCTTCCGCGTCATGACGATCCGCAGCACCGACACGGTGCGCGGGGCCGTCAAGGCGCAGGAGGTCAAAGGGATCTCGGCCGTCCAGCTCGGCGAGATGATCACGAGCTCGGTCCTGGTCCGCGAAACGATGGCGCCGGCGTTCCGCGTGCAGATCCTTCTGCGCGACGAGAGCGGCAACCGGATCGTCGGCGACTCGTTCCCCGAAGGCCTGACGCGCGGCCTCGTCCAGGTGAACGACGAAGTGCTCGGCGTCCGCTTGTCCGACGGCGGCCACGTGCAGGTCATGCGCTCGCTGCCGGGACGCGCCCCCCATCAAGGGGTCGTCGGGTTCCGCCCCGACCAGAGCGTCGGCAGCGCGCTCGCGACCTACTTCCATCAGTCCGAGCAGATCGAGACCGCGACCGCGGTCGCGTGCACCTGGAAAGACGGCGACGTCGTCGCGGCCGGCGGCTACGTAGTCCAGCTCTTGCCGGAGATCACCGATCCCCCGTTCGAGGCGATGCGCAAACGTCTCGGTGAGTTCGGTGATCTCGAGCCACACCTCGTCGAGTACGACAGCGACCCGCAGCGCGTGCTCGACGAGCTCATGGGTGACACCCCGTACACGTCCCTCGCCGACTCGACGGTCGAGTTCGGCTGCATGTGCGGCGAAGAGAAGGCGCTCGGCGCCATCGCGACACTCGGCCGCGAAGAAGTCCAAGAGCTGCTCGAAGCCGGCGACGCGATCGGCGTCACCTGCGACTACTGCGGCAGCCGTTTCGAGGTCGGTCCGGCCCACTTCCGGCGCATCCTGGAAGCCGAGTCGATGCAAGAGTGAGAGACGGATGCGCGGAGTTTCCGCGACGCGCACCCGTCGACTCCCCGTGCATTCCGCGACGACGTCCGTGCTGACCCTCGCGGTGCTGAGCCTCTCGGCCGAGGCGCAGACCCCGCAGACTCGCAAGCCGCGCAGCTTGTTCGGCGCGGTGCACGCAGGAGACATCGCCCACGTGCGCAAGCTCCTCGAGAACGGCGCCGACCCGCACGACCAGACCGGCAGCTTCGCCCAGTTCCCGATCGAACTCGCCGTGCGCACCGACCGCCTCGACATCGCGAACCTGCTGGTCGATCACATGAAGGCGCCGTTCGTCACGACGGGCGGCAGACCCGGCGTGCCGGTCCTGTTCTTGGTCGAGGAACACGTCCAGCTCATCGACCGACTGATCGAAGGCGGCGCCGACATCAACGCCCGCGATCACGGGGGCAACACGATCGCACACATCGCGGCATCGAAGCTCGTGCCGCTCGACGTAATCGTCGAGCGGGGCGCCGAGATCGACGAGCCGAACCGTTTCGAGCAACGTCCGCTCCACGTCGCGGCTCACCGGGACGCGCTGGATGTCGTGCGGGGACTCATCGCGCGGGGCGCGTCGCTGACCGCGAAAGACAAGACCGGCAAGACCCCGCTTCACATCGCCGCGGAAGCCGGACACCTCGACGTCGTCAAGGCGCTCATCGACGACCACGGAATGTCGGTGGAGACCGAAGGCGAGCTCGGATTGCGACCGCTCCACTCAGCCGTATTCGGCGACAAGATCATGATCGTGCGATTCCTGCTCGGCCGCGGCGCGAAGCAGGTCGAGGCGACGTTCGGCGATCCTGTGATCCTCGCCGCGCGGAGTGGCAACCAGATCATGGTCGAGGTGCTGCACGAGCACGGCGGCGACATCCTCGGCAGGCGTCGGAACGGGCGAACCCCGCTGTGCGAAGCGATCACGCACGGTCATCCACACCTGGTGCGATGGCTGATTCTCCGTGGCGCAAAGGCCGATCAGCGCATCAACGGCCTCCCGTCCCCCTGCTTCGCCCGCAACGTCGAGATCCTGCAGATGCTGCTCGACCGCAAGGTCGATGTCACCGCCGCGGCGGACAACGGCATGACGCCGCTGCACAGCCAAGCGGGCTACGGCCGCACGGACGTGATGCGACTCCTCCTGAAGCACGGGGCAAAGATCGACGCGATCACCGCGCGTCGCGAAACGCCACTCGTGCACGCATCGAAGAACGGTCACATCGAAGCCGTGGAGCTGCTGTTAGCCGAGGGCGCGGACCACGGCATCCGCGACATCGACGGTCGCACGCCGCTCATCGCTGGGGCGTGGCTCGACAAACCCGACCTCGTGCGCATCCTGGTCGGCGCCGGCGTCGGCGTCAACGCGCGGGACACCAAGGGCAACAGCGCCTTGCACGAGGCCGCGCGGCACGGGCACGCGAAGATGGTCACGGCGCTGCTCGACCACGGCTGCGACCGCGCGCTACGCAACCACGCCGGAGCAACCGCGCGCGACATCGCAACGCGGCTCGGTCATGCGTCGGTGCTCGACGCGTTGAACTGACGCGGCTCGACGAGCAGGCACTCGAAGTCGTCGGACGCCGAGCCGAGGCCGTACGGCACGCCCGCGGGGATCGTCCACGCCGCGCCGGCGCCGAGTGATCGACTCGCCGCGCCATCGACGAGGAGCTGCACCGTTCCGGACAGCACGAAGCCGAACAGCGTGTCGAACGCGTGGGGCTGCAGGTCGGCTTCCGCACTACCCGACGCCCGGATCACGCGCGCGACGACGACGCCCCGCGTCGCAGCCCGGACCCCGAGATCCCGCTGTTCGAAGCCGGGCCGATCGACGCAGGCTTCCCACAGCGCGCCGTTCGCCTCGTGGTGCACGAAGCGCTGACCGTAGAACTCACGCGCGGGCCGTTCGAGCTCCGTCGGCAACTCGAGCTCGTGCTCGACGAACGTCGGGTGCTCGGCCGGACATCCCATCTCGACGACCTCGAGACCGTCCGAGCACTCGAGCACACGGTGTCGAATGCGCGGCGGCTGCAGCACGCAGTCGCCCGGCTCGAGCCAGAACGGCTCGCCCTGCCCCTCGTAGACGACGCGCACCCGCCCGCGGTAGCAGTAGATCAGCTGGAACACGACGGCGTGGAAGTGCACGTAGTCCGGCACCGGACCGCCCTCGGGGATCGCGATGTGCGACGCGATGTAACGCCCGCCTTGTCGCCCCGGGATCAGATCGCGGTAGCGCATGCCGGCGCGCCCGTCGATCCAAGCGTCGACGCCGTGCTGCTCGACGACGACGAGTTCGGGAGCGAGTTCCGGCAGTTCGTATTCGGAGACGACCGGCGCGCGTTCGACGACCGTCCCGTTCGGCGCGATCATCGACTCGAACCGCTCGTCGACGCGCAGGCGCAGCACGCCCGGCGGAGACTTCGACGTGCGATCGAGACAGACGCGCATGCCGTCGCGCGACACGATCGCCACGCGCGGGTCATCGGCCGGCATGATGCACTCGAGCCGGAAACCGAGCTCTCCGGTGAAGAACTCGGCCGTAGCCTGCAGATCGTCGCACGGCAGCACGACCTCCGCGGATCCGACTCCGATCGGTAGCGTCATCGACCGGAGATTATCGACTTCGAGTATCCTCGCGCCATGCGTCTTTCAGGCCTCGCCGTGCTCGCACTCGCCGCGAGCGGTCTCTCCGCACAGGAGTCGAAGAAGGAGCCGAAACAGGAACTCGTCGTCGAGATCGAGTGCACGGTGCCGGGCAAGCGAACGCCACGCGATCCGACGGCCGGTCCGGAGCCGTACGAGCTGTCCGGACACAGTGTGGCATGGCGGGTCCTCGGCCAGAGATTCGATGACGAGAAATCGCTGCAGACGTTTCTGGCCAAGATCGCGTCGGATTCGACGCATCGAATCCCGGACCCCGACGCCCAAGGCGCGACGAAACTACTGCCCGTGCGATTCCGAGCCGGCGCGCACGTGTGTTGCCAACACGTGATGAAAGCTCTGGACCTCACGCTCGCCGCCGGCTTCTATGAGATCGATCTCTTCGCGTTGACCGGACTCCCCGCACTCGTCCTCCCGGTCGTCAACAAGACTGCGGAACCCGAGACCGCACTGCCGACTTCGGTGTACGCGGTTCCAATCCTTCCGGAAGATCCACGCGCATGGAACCCCGAGATCCGGATCGAACAAAACGGCGACCTTCGGATCGGCGGTCAGCAGCTCGCGAAACCGAGTTCGCCGAAGGCCCGCGAAGAGTTCCACAACTCGCTAGAAGCCCTCAAGGCCACCGCGAGGCGACACGATGCGATATCGATCGAAACCCGGGTTCCCGTGGGCGAAAAAGCTGAGCCTCGCGACGTCGAACTGGTCTCGCGCTGGGTCTACTTCCACATCGACCGATGGACCGAATGGCGAGAGATCGTGCCGATTCTTCAGGAGTTCACGCAACCCGAGTTCGGCTTCTGGAAGCTCCGAATCCTGTGCCGAGCACCGCAGCGGATCAGCGAACCTTCGGCTCCCGCCCCGGCAGAGCGAAAGTAGTTCGAGCCAGCGAACCCAACCGACCTGCGTCCGTTCTGCATTCCGAGGTCCTCGATGAAGCCAACCCCTGCGATCCTCGGCTCCGCCCTGCTGGCAGCCTCTCCCATCCCGGACATCGCGCCATTCGCGATCCCGCGCGAAGGCGAGACCCTCGCTCCCGCATCCCCGACGCGCGTCGAGATGACGAAGGAAACCGTCGACCTGACGCTGCACCGGGACTTCGCGTCGGTGAAGGCCAAGTTCTGGCTCCGCAACTCGGCGGACGCAAAGGAGTCGCTCGAGGTCGGCTTCCCGAGCGCCGCGCAGCCGGTGCACATCCACTTCCACGACAACGGCGTGCGGGTTTCGAAGTGGGGCAAGAACGCGATCCGCGACTTCCGTGCCACCGTCGACGGCGAGGCGGTCGAAGCCAAGCCCACGCGCAAGGACGTCGCGTCGCTTCCCGAACACCACAACTGGCTGTGCTGGAAGATGGACTTCGCCCCGCGCGGCGAACGCATCGTCGAGGTCGAGTACGAAGTCGCGAGCAAAGACGAGAACTACATCGAAACCCACTGCCTGCAGGCGCGACAGCTCACCTACGTGCTGAAGACCGGCAAAGGCTGGCACGGCCCGATCGGCCACGCCCACATCACGCTACGCGCCGCCGACGGTCTCACACTCGGTCACGTCGACCGCACGGTGCCCGCGCCGACGCAGCAGTCCGACGACGTGCTCGAGTGGAAGATCGACTCGTTCGAACCCGAGCGCGACGTGCTGATCCGATATCGCGTCTACGAAGACGCGAAGGACGCGGTCACCCAGATCCGCGCCAAACTCCAGAAGCCGCAGAGCAGGCAGGCGGTGCCGCGACACTGGCTCGACCTCGCCGAGAACCTCGAAACCCTGAAGCGCTGGCGCGAAGCCGGTGAAGCGTTCGAGAAGGTTCACGCGTACGAGCGCAAGATCAACCATCCGTATCGCCCGGGCTACCGCGCCTACGTGCCGCCGATCTACCGCGCCGCGCAGTGCTACCGCAAGGCGAAGCTCGCCGACGACGCCGAGCGCACGGCGAAGGCCGCGGAGGCCTGGGTCGCGCTGTGCCTCGAGCCGGCGACGCCACGGAGCGGGCGGCACTTCTGGCGAAAGGTGACGAGCGGGGTGAAGGACGAGCTGAAGGCGACGCTGGCAGACGTGCGGAGTTGGAAGGAGTAGCTTGGGGGGCGCGGCCTACGGATCACGGGTCAGGCGGGAGGGGTCACCACCAAGCACACCCCCTACGTGCTCCGCACCCGCCGCCGATCCAACAACCGATCGAACACCCTCTCCGCAGCCCCACGCGCCATCCGCTTCCACGGCGACGCGAACTTCCGCGCCACCGCCGCGGCGTTCCCGGCGATCGAACGCGGATACACCAACTCCTGCGTCGCCATGCATAGCACCGGCCGTCCCGACGACTCGGCGATCGCCGTCGCCTGATGCGGATCGCTCTCGATGAACAGCATCGAGCGGCTCTCGAGATACGCCTCCACCTTGTGAGGCACGTGTGCGCCCGTCGCGCGACGCGTCGCGGCGTCCGGCAGGTCCAGCATCGCCAGGTGCTCGTACTCGACACCGTGGCGCGCGAGCCAGTCCTCGGTCAGCGCACGGTACTTCTCGAGCCGCGCGGTCGCGAGCCAGCCGACCGGCACCGTCGGTAGGAACAGCGGCTCCGCGGTGCGCAGGAATTCCTCGTAGCGCGGGCCGTCGTCGTTCTCTTCGGGTAGCGGGTCGCGGCACAGCACGCCGTCGATGTCGACGCAGGACTTGCCAAGCCACGCGTGGTGCATGACGTTCCAGCCGAACATGCGCGGCAGCGGCACCTCCTCGGCGAAGATGTCGGGTAGCTCGCGACTCTCCGGCGTCACGTAGGCCACGGCGTAGGTGAACTTCCACGGCAGGTCGGCGGCCGCGATCGTCTCTTGCGCTTCCCGCAATGCGGAGCCGGAGCGCACGCTGTCGTCGACGACGAGGACATGTTTCGCATCTGCGAACGGGTCGACGACGCGATCCTCCGCGCGGCGCGCACCGGACTGCAGAAGGCGCCGCTCGATCAGCCCCGCGAGATCGGTCAGCGGACGGTTGAGCTGCAGCGCGACCATCGAGCCGACGAGGAGGCCACTGCGGGGGATACCGGCGACGAGGTCGACGTCGCGCGGAATCTTCGGCAGCATCGACAGCACCGCGCCGTTGAGATCGGCGATCGAACGGAAGTTCATCTCGCCGCGTTATCGACGCCGTACCGACGGCGCCGTGATCCCGACAGCCGGCTCTGTCTCGTTCCGAGACCGGTCTCAGAGCCGCGCGCGTTCCGTCCAGATCGGTGGCCGGCCGAGCATGTTCTGCGTGTCCAGCTCGAGCACGACCGGACGATCGGTCTTCGGGACGACGAAGATGCCGTACGGCGTCACCTTCCGGACTCTCCGGGCCCGGCCGCTCCCTTCGCTCGTCTGGTAGGACATGCTGTCGTAGCGAACCCGGAACACGTCGCCGTCGTCGACGAGCTCCTCGACGTGGAAGCCGTTGCTGTTCGCGCTCTTGCCCTGAAAGATCGCGATGACCATGTAGTCTTCGAAGTCGACGACCGGCACGTTCGCGTAGTTCCAGTTGTAGTTGTAGCTACCCTTCGGGGACGAACCGGTGCGGTGCTCGACCCAGACCTTCGCGAACTCGCGCGCGTCGGTGATCTTGTGAAACGCAGGCTCGACGACATGGGAGCTCGCACCGGTGAACGACACGGCCGGCAGCTCGGCGGACGCACCAGCGGCCCGGGCCACCGTCGAACGATCGACGGAGAACGCGCAGCCGCCGGCCAGCCACGCGATCAGAAGAGTCGCGGCGAACGGTGCTCTGGTCCTACGCACGGTCGGCCTGGACGACGGAGGCCGGATCGTATTCCGACGACATGGCGATTGCCCACGCCGAGACACGACAGGCGCACCAAGGGGCGCGACTCGCTACCGTGGCACCATGCTCGCTCGCTCCCTGCCGCTCGCACTCGCTCTCCTGAGTCCCACCGCCGCCAGCGCGCAACGCCCCCCGAACGTCGTGATCGTGTTCACCGACGACCAGGGCTACGGCGACCTGTCGTGCTTCGGGCACCCGACGATCCACACCCCGCACCTCGACGCGCTCGCCAGGGCCGGGACGAAGTTCACCCAGTTCTACGTCGCGTCGCCGGTGTGCTCGCCGTCACGCGCCGCGCTGCTGACCGGCTGCTACCCCAAGCGCGTCGGGATGCACAAGCACGTGATCTTCCCGCAGTACGACTACGGACTGCACACGGACGAAGTCACGATCGCGGACATGCTGAAGAAGCGCGGCTACGCGACCGGCTGCTTCGGCAAGTGGCACCTGGGCCATCGACCGGGATTGCTCCCGACCGACCAGGGCTTCGACGAGTTCCACGGCGTGCCCTACTCCAACGACATGTCGCGCGTGCACCGCAAGCCGAACGCGAAGTATCCGTACCACATGCCGTGGATGCGCAACCGTGAGATCGTGGAGTGGGAGCCCGACCAGCGGCTACTGACGAAACGCGCGACCGAGGCGGCGATCCGCTTCATCGACGCGCACAAGGACGAGCCGTTCTTCGTCTACGTGCCGCACTCGATGCCGCACATCCCGCTCTACGCATCGGAGGAGTTCGCGGGCACGAGTCCACGCGGGCTCTACGGGGACGTGATCGAGGAGATCGATGCGAGCGTCGGCGACCTGGTCGCGACGCTGAAGCGCCACGACCTCGTCGATGACACTCTGTTCGTGTTCACGACCGACAACGGGCCGTGGCTCCCGTTCAAGCAGAACGGCGGCACCGCCGGCCCGCTACGCGGCGGCAAGGGCTCGAACTGGGAGGGCGGCCAGCGCGTCCCCTGCATCGCGGCGTGGCCGGGCCATGTGCCGGCCGACACCGTCTGCCGCGAAGTCGTGACGACCATGGACCTGCTGCCAACGATCGCGACGCTGACCGGCTCGGAGCTGCCGAACCGTACACTCGACGGACACGATGCCGCGGATTTGCTGCTCGGCAAGCCGGGAGCGAGTTCTCCGACCGAGCAGTTCCTTTACTACACGTCGAAGGGGAAGCTCGCGGGGATTCGGCGCGGCCCGTGGAAGCTCGTCCTGGACGGCGACCAGCTCTACCAGCTCGAAGTCGACATCAGCGAGAAGTGGGACCGCAATAAAGTGCACCCAGATCTCGTGAAGGACCTGCGGGCCGCAGCCGAGGCCCAAGATGCCGAAATCGAGGCGGAAATGCGCCCTACGCGCAAGGTCGCCGAGGTCCTTTTTGATCCAGCGGAGCGCCGCCCAGCGCCGAAATAAACGGTCTAGATTCGAGCATGGCGATCGAGGGGGCACGCGGCATACTCGCGCCCTTTCCGCGACCGCCCCTCGGACCCCTCTGATCGCACGGCAGCTGCCGATGACCACCCGCACCAGACTCCACTGGACCAACTTTTCGTTCGTAGTGTTCGCCCATCTCGCGGCGGCGTTCGCGATCGTCTACCTGTGCGTGTTCACATTCTCGTTCTGGACGATCGGGTTCGGCGTGCTCTGGGGCACGCTGTGTGGACTCTCGATCACCGGCGGCTACCACCGGCTCTTCTCGCACGGAGCCTACGAAGCCTCGTGGCCGCTGCGTCTGTTCTACCTTCTGTTCGGCGCCGCCTCGGTGCAGAACTCGGCGCTGTCCTGGGCTGCCGACCACCGGGTCCACCACGCGCACACCGATCGCGAGCCCGACCCGTACAGCGTGCAGCACGGCTTCTGGTGGGCACACATCGGGTGGGTCCTGTGCAAGCCGAAGAACATCGGTGACCGCAAGCGCAAGTCGCTCGTCCGCGACCTCGAAGCCGACCCGCTCATCCGCTTCCAGCACAGGTTCTACGTCCCGCTCGCGCTGCTCTTCGGCGCCGGCGCGCCTGCCGCGATCGGCACGGCATGGGGCGACCCGCTCGGCGCGATGCTCGTCGCCGGCTTCCTGCGCCTCGTGGTGCAGTGGCACGCGACGTTCTCGGTCAACTCCTTCGCGCACTTGGTCGGCAGCAAGCCGTACGAGAAGTCCAGCTCGGCGCGCGACAGCCTGCTCGTCGCCCTCATGACGATGGGCGAGGGCTACCACAACTTCCACCATCGCTTCCAGGCCGACTACCGGAACGGCGTGCGGTGGTATCACTTCGACCCCACCAAGTGGTGGGTCTGGAGCGCATCCCGACTCGGGCTCGCGCGGAAGCTACGCCGCGTCCCCAAGGATCGCATTCGCGCCGCGCTCGCCGCGACGAAGCTCGAGAGCCAGAACGCCCCACGGCGTCCCGATCACGCGCCCTTGTAGGCGCGGCCGCGATCCTCGCGGCGACGGTCCCGCACGAAGCCGAGGACCGGCACTCCGTAGCCGCAGCTCGTCTGCGTGCGCTCGACGTCGATCTCGAGGATCTGCCGCGGCTTGCCCCAGGCCTCCGCGCCTTCCGCCAGCAGCGCGTCCGCGTAGGACGAGTCGGGCACGGCTACTGCGCGCGCCTTGCCGTAGAGCCGCACGATCGCAGCGTCGCCGTCCTCGAAGCTGCACACCATCACCGTGATCGGCCCGCCGGCACTCGCGTGCCGCGCGGTCTCGTTGCCGCTGCCTGGGTAGTCGAGGAACGCGACGCGCCGCTCACCGACGACGTGCAGCTTCACGCCGCCCTTGGGTGACACGTTGACCGGACCGAGCCCCTCGACCGCGCTCAGTTCCGGATCCACGCTCGCGACGAAGAACACCGGCGCCGACTCGATGAGACGACGCTGCTTGTCGGTGATGCGATCGAACTGCTGCCCCATGCCGGGACCCTACGACGATCCGGCGCGCGCGCAACCTGCTATGGTGCGCGTCGCATGCGATTCCTGGTCACCTGCTCGCCCCTGTTCCTCACCGCGCTTCTCGGCGCGCAGGACACGACGCCCAAGCCGACTTCCAAGCCGTCCGAGGACGACGCGGCCCTGATCTACGCCGAAGTGCGCAAGCTCCTCGACCCGGGAGAGGACTTCGATCTGACCCTGCTCGAAGAAGCCGCCGAGAGCCTGAGAGACAACGACCCGCTTCCCGAACGCCTACGCCCCTACCTCGAACTCAGACGCGACGCACTCGCGAAGTTCGACGCCGCCTCGAAACTCCCGCGGTGCGACTGGCAGGTCAATCCCGACACCCTCTTCCTTCGCGCCATGGAGCCGAGCGACGGCCTGATCGCGACGGACGAAACGCTGGAACTCGACTTGATCCTCGCGGTTCGGAACCGCGAACACGATCGGGTCGTCCAACGAGCCTCGGCCATGCTGCGCTACGCGCACCACTTCGACGCGACGATCGGCTACCTGGGCCCCGAGTTCGGCCAAAACATGGACCGTCTCACGGCAGAATGGCTCGGCCACTGGGTCGATCACGCCGAGCCGAGCGCGCAGCAGCGAGCCCGAACGGCGCGCGCCGTCCGCACACGACGCGGCAACATCCCGTCGATGGTCGACTGGCTGACTCTGAGCGAGAAGCGCTGCCGTGAGTCCGTCCGGATTCACGCGAAGGAGCTTCGACTGAACGACACCGTCCGCGAACAGCTCGACAAGGCCTTCCGCCAAGAGCTCGACACCCTGCTCGCGCCCGCGCGCCGCTTCACGATGTCGGAGGAGCCGAAAGACCTCGAGGAGTACGACCGACTCCTGGAGGAGCTCGGCGATGCCTGCCGCGACGCGAAGGGGCGATTCCGCAAGCCCGAAGCGGTCAAAGACGTGCCACGGGAGCTCGCAAGGCTCCTGCTCGCACTCTTGGCCCCCAACATGAAGGGCTACCACGACAACCACAGGGACAACGTCGCACGCCTCGACGCGCTTCTGGAGAAGCTCGAGGCGAAGTAGCCCCCGCCGTCAGCTGCCGATCGTGCCCTGCAGCGCGTTTGACGCAGAAACCGGCACGCCGGGCAGGCACGGCTCCGAGCCCGGGGTCAAGACCGCGAACTGCGAGTTGAACACGAGCCCCTGCATCGCCGGATCGTTCGGAATCAGCACGAGCAGCTGGGCGAACCCGTTCACGACCGACACGGAATCCGCGAGGAAGGCAGGATCGAGGAAGCGGCAATCGCCACACGGAATCTGCAGCGGCTGGAAGCCGTTGCTGAAGACCATGACGGCGCTCAGCGCCGACGCGCCCGCATCGAACAGCTCGTAGCCGAACGACGGGCTGCCGACCGTGAACGATCCGACCGCCTGAAGCGTGCCGCCATCACCACACCCGCCACCGAGGTCGACGACCGAACCGTCGAGCAGGAACACGTCGTCCTGGATCTCGCCATCGATGTCGGTGTTGCGACGGATGATCCCGGCGAGCGTCTGCTCGTCGACGATCTGCTGCAGCGTCGGCGACAGGTAGTTCTGATACCAGAAGCGATCGCCGTCGCGGAGACGCTCGAACTGATCCTTCAGCAGGTGGAAGACCAGCTCGCCGACCATCGCGTCGCCGAACTTGTCCTCGGCGAGTCCGCCGACCCATGCGTCGATCTCGTCGACGTCGCTGTAGACGCTGGCGAGCGCCTGCTGCATCGAGACGTCGGACGTGACGTCCGCGAAGGTCGCGCGCGGCGTGAGCCCCATGTCCATGCGCAGCTGGTTGTAGCTCGGCAGTCCGTGGTCACGCCCGCGCTGGATGTTGAGCGCGGCAAGGTCGAATCCGCCGGCCTGCAGCACTCCCTGCGTGAACAGGAAGTTGCGCACGTCGTCGATGATCCGGATGTCGACTTCCTGCGCGTGCTGGCGAACGAGACCACGCAGCAGCGGCTCGATGCCGGTCGCCATGATTTCGGCCGGGTTGAAGAAGGCATCGCGCAGCTCGAGGTTGCCAGCCGGCAGCGGCTCGAGATTCTCGTCGAGGCGGAGCAGCGTCGGCGAGAGCATGCTGTGCCCGAAGCGGAACGCGGCCGTCGAGAACACGTTGCGGATCCCGGCGTCGACGCCCGAGTCGTAGCCCGAGTAGGCCGCCAGGGCGTTCGGACCGAGCAGCACAGGCAGCCACTCTTCGTACGTGATGCGCTGGATCTCGGCCGCGACGATCGCACGCGCGTTCTCGTAGAGCGTCTCCTCGTCCGCGAAAGGCAGGAGGAACGACAGCGTGTCACACCAGAAGTTGTGCTCACGCACGAACAGAGTGTGCATCGCGGTCAGCGCGTTCTGCTCGTTCGCCCGCACGTCGCCGGCGAGGAAGAAGCTCGGCAGCGAGTTCGGCGCGTTCGGGAAGCCGTTCAGGTTGAACGGCAGCATGTCGCCGGCGCTGGTCTTGAGCTTGCCCGTGCCGTCGCCCCGGCGAAGCTCGATCGCGCGCAGCAGCTTGGGGCCGTACACCATCGACCCGTCGATCCACGCGGTGATCTCGTTGACCTGCTGCCGCTGCGGCTGCATCAAGAACACCGACCGATCGAAGTGGATCTCGGCCGTGCCGGTGTTGAAGGGATCGAAGATCGGATCGCCGGCCGGCACGGGGATCGGGAACGACTCGGCCGGGTTGGCTTCACCCGTGAGGCTGAAGTCGTGATCGATGAACTGCCCCCACTGCCAGAGCATGTCCGACGCGCCACGCGCGTTGGGGACGTCGCCGGCCTGACTGCACACGGCGTTGCTGATCGCGCGGGCGCTCGGACGGTCCGCGCCGGCCGGAGCGCCGACGCCATCCCCGTAGGCGACGGACTCCATGCGAAGCAAGGTCACGCCAGCGGAACCCCACGCGGGGTTGCCCTGGTTGTTCTGCGTGCCGTCGAGTTGACGGAATTGGGTGGGGAACTGAGCAGTCGCGGAAGAGGCCAGCGCGACCGCCATTGCCAATGCGGCGGGGAAAGACTGGTACATCGGGATTATGAGCGAAGATGGCGGGCGACCCGGAATCATAGCGGAAGGGAGCGGGATCCGGGAATCTCACCTGGCCCCGGACGGACATCCCGGGTGACGAAGCGCCAGCCGGATCGACGGTTCGAGCCTGTGAACCCGCGCCGAGGGTTCACAAGACCCGTCAGCTCCGGGTGTTCTGCACGAGGTGGAGTCCGACGAGGCGGGCCACCAGGATCGTCAGGTACAGCTGCCCCATGATCGATTCCACGGTCGCGAAGAGCCGCATCCACGGCGAGACCGGCGTGAAGTCCCCGTAGCCGAGCGTCGAGAGCGTGACGAAACTGAAGTACAGCAGCTCGCCCTTGCGCACGGCGCTGTCCGTCGCCTGCTCGCCCGGAACCGCCAACACCTCGTGCGCATCGATCCCGAACACGATCGCGCCGACCTCGAACAGCATGAACAGTTCGGCGAACGACAGCCCGATGAGGATGTAGACGCAGACCGCCCCGAAGAGCTTGTCGACGTTGACGACGTAACCGCCCATCACGTCGACCAACAGCAGCCAGGTCGTGTAGATCAGGAAGATCAGCGCGAGCGCCTCCAGCACGAAGAGGCACCAGAGCAGGCCCGTGGTCTCCGTAGGCTCGATGGTGCGCCACGCCACCGTGATCACCCCGAGCAGAAGAACGGCCGCGGCCAAGGTGCCCGTGAGCCGGAATTCGGACCGGTGCTCGGCGCACGCACGAACGCTCGCCAGCAGCATCAGCCAGAACGCGAAGTGCCAGACGACGGCGCCCCACCGCCCGGATCCGAGGACCGGATACGCGAGCCCGAGCGCCGCGAGCGTCACCAGCAGCAGCATGTAGCTGCGCTTCTTGCGAGGCTCGGCAGGCGCGATGGCGTCCATCGCTCCCCAGCGTGCTGCCTAGCCAGCACGCTTGCAACACGCAACGCCGCGTTTCCGCGGCTTACGCGTCATTCCTCGCCCCGCCCACCGAACAAGCCGAGCAGCTGTGCCCAGTAGAGGAGCTGCAGCAGCGACGTCACGAAGGCGGCAACGTAGGTCATCGCGGCGGCGTTCAGCACCGACCGCGCGCCGTCGAGTTCGGTGTGCGTCATGTAGCCGCCGCCCTCGAGGGTCAGCATCGCACGCTTGCTCGCGTCGAACTCGACGGGCAACGTCACGAGAGTGAACACGGTCGTCGTTGCAAAGAGTCCGACGCCGACGATCGCGAGGGTGCTGCCGGTCGCGGTCGCGACGCCCCCGAGCATGACCGCGAGGATCAAGACGATCATCGAGATGCTTCCGCCCAAACTCGCGATCGGCACCCAAGCCGATCGAAACTTCAGCGGCGCGTAACCCTTCGCGTGCTGGATCGCGTGGCCGACCTCGTGTGCGGCGACGCCCACGGCAGCCATCGTGCGCGCGTCGTGCACCGGCTCGCTCAGCCGCAGCACGCGCGCGTTCGGGTCGTAGTGATCCGTCAGTTCGCCGGCGACGCGCTCGACGCGCACGTCGTAGATGCCGTGGTCGCGGAGAATGCGTTCGGCGACCTGCGCACCCGTCATTCCCGACCGCGTCGTGTAGCGGCTGTAATGCGTAAACGTCCGACGCACGCGCCAGGCCGCCCAGCCACTGAGCAACAGCCCCACACCGAACACCACCCAGTACCAAGGATCGAACATTCCGTGCTCTTGGAGCACGTCGGGCGCCAAAACAACAGTGCGCACACAAACACTCTATTTGGAAATATTTAGACGTATCGATCGGCGGCCTGACAGGATCCCGCGCTGCCATTCCGGCAGCATCGCTCCAACACGGTCTGCCATTGCGGGCGCCGGCCGACCCGTCCTGCTCTACTGCCGGACATGAGAAGACTGCTCGCTCCGCTCACCCTCGCCTCGGCGCTGATCGCGTTCGCCGCGACCCCATCCGCCCCGTTGCAGAAGGCGTACGTCGACGGCGACGGCTGGACCGAGCTCACGCTCACGGACTTCGTCAACGTGAACGGCGACGACGACACGTGGTCGGAGCACGACGGCGTCATCGTCTGCACCGGCAAGCCACTCGGCGGCGCGCGCACGAAGACCCAATACACCAACTTCGAACTCGTCCTCGAGTGGAAGCACCACCGACACGCCGGCAACTCCGGCGTCTTCTTGTGGTGCCCCGAATCGGCATTCACCGACCTGCCGAAGGGAAAACTGCCCCGCAGCGGCATCGAAGTGCAGGTGCTCGATCTCGGCTACGAAGAGAACTGGCGCAAGTCCCACGACGGGCAGCACTCGAACTGGTTCACGAGCCACGGCGACGTCTTCCCGGTGGGCAGCTCGTCGATGAAGGCCTTCCGCCCGCAGATCGAGTACACCGACGCGGACAGCGCGAACTACACGGTCGGCAACCCCAAGAGCAGCCGCAGCTTCCCGACGCCGCGACTGACGAAGCGCGCCGGCGAGTGGAACCACTACTACATCCGCGCGATCAACGGTGAGGTGCGCCTCTGGGTCAACGGCGTCGAGGTGAACGGGGGCAACGAGTGCAAGCCCGCGAGCGGCTACCTCGCGCTCGAGTCCGAAGGCGCGAAGGTCGAGTTCCGAAACCTCCGGATCCGCGAGCTGCCGTAGCCGGCCGCTAGAAGCTCGGCCGAGAAGTCGCTGTTCGGCCCCGTAACGCGCTGAGAGAATGTGGTCGCGTTAGGGAGGCCATGCTCGGACGACATTCACCCCAAG
>JANQJF010000030.1 GCA_028281765.1 Planctomycetota bacterium
CTTGGGGTGAATGTCGTCCGAGCATGGCCTCCCTAACGCGACCACATTCTCTCAGCGCGTTACGGGGCCGAACAGCGACTTCTCGGCCGAGCTTCTAGCCGATCGGCATCATCCACGGCTTGATGCGTAGCCTTTGGGCATGCCGACTCCACGTCATGCCCGCCTCCTAACCCGCGTCACCACACTCGCAGCCTCTCTCTGGATACTGCAAAGCTGCAGCGGCGGCCCTACCAAAACCTGGACGGGCCCCGTCGACGGAAATCGCGCATTCGAGCACGTCAAGAACATCGTCGCCCTCGGCCCAAGACCGTCCGGATCCAAAGCGCTGACGCAGTCCGCGGAGTACATCCGCAGCGAGATCGCCAAGCTCGGCCTCGAACTGAAGGAGCAGAAGTTCTCGGACGAGGCGCACGCCCCGGGCATCGAGTTCCACAACCTATGGTGCGAGATCCCCGGCAACGACCCGAAGGGGCGTGTCATGTTGGTCGCGGCGCACTACGACACCAAGAGGACTACGGGACACCCCGACCCAGAACACAACTTCCACTTCGTCGGAGCCATCGACGGCGGCGGTGCAAGCGGTCTGTTGATCGAACTCGCACGCGTGCTTCATGGCCGCAAGAACAAGCCGACGATCTGGCTGACCTGGTTCGACGGCGAAGAGTCGCTGCCGTTCGACTGGCAGGAGAGCGAGCCGACCAACCTGTTCGGCAGCCGCAGGTTTGCGGCGCAGATGTCCGCCGACAAGAAACAAGCGAGCGTGATGGTCCTGTTCGATCTCGTCGGCTCCAAGAACTTCAAGTGCGATCGGGACTTCGCATCACACAAGGGTCTCACCGAGCTCTTCGCGGCCGCCGGCAACGCGATGGGAGCCTCCGACAGGATGCACAAGTACATGTCGCGGATGACCGACGACCACATCCCGTTCCGCCAGAAGGGGGTCAAGGTCATCGACCTGATCGACTATCGCTGGCGTACTCCGGAAGACCGCCGCTGGCCCGGCGATCACGACACGCCAGCGCCGGATCTCTACCAGCGCTGGTGGCATACGCCGGAAGACGACCTCGATGCGATGGACCCGATGGCACTCGACTTCTTCGGCAATCTGTTCATGACCGCGCTCCCGGAGATCGAAGCCAAGTACTTCAACTGATCGGGAAGCTACGGCGAAGCGCGATACTTTTGCCCGAATCGTGAATACCCTGGGTGTCACTCGGGACATCCAGGACCACGTGACACGGTTTTGCCAAGGCCACCGACGCTTCCCGGACAGCCGGGAAGCTCTGGTTCGACGACACCAGCAGGACGTCTGGCAGTACCTGCGCCTGCTCGGTCGCGCCCCGGCCGACGCGGACGATCTGACGCAGGAAACGTTCCTGTTGGCGTTTCGCAAGGGCGTGCGGTCGATCGATGCGCGAGCAACCGGCGCACACCTGCGCCGGATCGCGAGGTTCCTGCACCTGAATCAGCATCGCGCCGACACGCGTCGCCGAGCCTCCGCCGAACGCGCGTGGTGCGACGCCATCGACGACGCGTGGAGTGCGGGTCGGGGTGAATTCACCTCCGATGACTACCTCGCGGTGCTTCGGCGCTGTCGTTCACGACTTCGTGGGCGACAACACACCGTGATCGAGCTGTTCTACCGGAACGGATTCTCACGCGCGGAGATCGCGACGCGGATGGGGATGACGGAGAACGGTGTGAAGACTCTGCTGCAGCGAACCCGCGAGCGCTTGCGGCGCTGCATCGAAGGAGACCAATCCGATGAGAACGATTGAATCCGTACAAGACGCGCGGCTCGATGCCGCGTTGCGCGTACTGGAACGCGGCGAGACCCCTCCCGATCTGACCGATGCAATCCTGGCGCGAGCCACGGACGAAAGGCGTCGCTCCTCGTTGCGGTCGGTGCTCTCGCTGGTCGCAGGGCTCGCGATCGTGTTCACCGTTTGGATCTGCTCACGTCCCTCCGAGCCGTCGTCGTTCGCGATCGCACAGGACCCGGTCCCCCATCACGTCGAGGTTTCCTCGGTCGAGGATGTCGTTCGCCTGCCGCGGTCGTGCACCTCCGTGATCGGCGTCGACCTCAACATCGACGCCCTCACCGCACTCGACCGACTGGACGGACTGCAGCGACTGGAGCTGCGCGCAGCACCGCAGGAGCACGGTCCGGATCTGGAGCGCGAACGCCTCCCCGTGGGCTCGTTCGAACACGTCGTGAAACACGCAGATCTCTCCGAGCTCGTGATCATGGGCTACGGCGACCTCTCGGCGCCGCAGCTCGCAGCGCTACGCGCACTTCCGAAGCTGCACACCCTCGAATTCGTGGACGAAGCCCCGAGCGACGAAGTGCTCGCTGCCGCGACCCAACTCCCGCAGATTCGTCGGCTGCGAATCGACGGAGCCCGCCACATGAGCACGACGACGCTCGTGCAGATCCCGCGCATGCCGCTGCTGCGGTCTCTGGAGATCATCGATCCCGCGCCCGACATTCCTGCGGATGCCTGGTGTGCCCTCGGCGATCTCGGCATGCTCGAGTCGCTGACGATCTCCGGAGGAAGTCCGCGCACGCTCCGACGCGCGGACTTCTTGGAGGGGCGCGAATTCGGCCTCAGCCCCGCGCAGATCGACGATTCGGTGGTGGCCTGTTTCGCAGGTTTGCCGAGCTTGCGCCGACTCTCGCTCGGCAACCTCGACGACGTGTCGGACGAGGGTCTCGCCAGCCTGCGCACGTCGGAACTCCGCGCACTCGAGCTCCACAGCTGCACGGCGCTGACCGACGCGTGCTTCACGCGCCTCCCCAAGCAACTCGAGTCTCTGTCGATCGTGGGTTGCCAACAACTCGGCGAGGCCCTGCCCGAAGGCCTCACGCTGCGGGAGTTCGAACTCTGTGCGACCGGGCACGCGACAGACACGACGCTTCGCTCCATCGCGAGTTGGAAACAGCTGCATGCACTGCGGCTCAGTGTGCTGCCGTCCCTGACGCGCGCTGCGATCGACAGCCTCGCGACCATGACCAGACTCGAGGTGCTCGAACTCGAGGGCACGGGGTGGTTGTCGGACGACGACGCGGAACGCCTCGCCGCGCTGGAGAACCTCCGCGAGCTGTCCGTGCGCGGCTACAACCACACGTCGTTCCTGGCGGGATTCCACGGCAAGTACTACGGCGGCAACACCGCGGTGACCGGCATCGGTCTCGCGGAGTTTTCGGGGTGTCGACGACTCGCGCGAATCGACGCCGCGTTCATCGGCCAGGTCCACGTCCGAGACCTGCGCGCTCTGCGTTCGCTGCCGCTGACGGAGCTGCGGTTGAAGGGCACCGACGTCGTGTTCGACGAGACCACTCCGGATTGGCGCGCGCTCCGACGTCTGTGGCCGAACTGCCGGGTCGACGCTTCCCGAGAGTCGGGTGTCGACGGTGCGCGGCGATTCCGTTAGCCGATCGGCCGACGGCGAACACCTGCACCTCGTACACTCGCTGTGCCACCAACTCGGAGCAGCTCGCGGATTCCTCACTGACGCAGAAGACGCGACTGAAGATTGGCGGAAATGGTAAGGAAGGAACGCCGCTAGCGGGGGTGAGCGCGTCGCACTGGACCCCGGCTGACTCGACGGCACCGAACAGATTCGGCCGCGTGCTCGAGCGGAAGTGGCTCAGAACGACCCGACCACGATGTCGAGGGTGCCAGAAGTTGCACGAGGCCCGTATCCGCCCAGAGGTCGTCGTAGTTGTCCGCGATCCGCACTCCGTCGGGGCGATAGATCGGAACGCCTGTCGCGCCCGATGGCGTCGGATCCGAGTTCGTCTTGTCTCGAGCCGCGACCGCCGTCGTGCTGACGGCAGCCCGCCAGGTCGTCTGGAGCGCATCGTGCTGCAGCACCTGCGTCAGATCCGCCTGGACAAACGCGTTGTAGGTGGCGATGTCGGTCGACGTGGCATCGGTCTGGCCAACAGTCGGGCAAAGGACGCGGCACGGCTCACCAGGGGCAAGGTCGGCAGGCGGCAGATGCACGCCCTGCGCGGCCAGCGACTTGGCGAAGATGGCGAGGGAGAGGGTTTGGGCTGCAGAACGCATGAGGGTCTCCGATTTGGTGGATGGCGTATGCCTGGGTCCGCGCCGCGTTGGAGGGCATGCAGCGAAGGAATCTCGGGTTCTGCAGTCGATTTCGAAGTCACCCAACTCACAGTTCGCCGACGTACAGCATCAGCCCGTTCGACACGGATACCCCGAGCGCATTCGCTGCGGGATCCAACAATGCGGACTGTGCGTAGAGCTGTAGGCCGACTTGGCTCGATTCGAGCGCGATCGGGAATACGGCCCGTCCGATCGGTGTCATCGGCAGCGAAAACTCGGCGGACGTGCGCAGGCGGCAGCCGGGCATGTCGATGACGGCGAGGTCGAGGCTCAGCGGTTGCAGGCCGATCATGACCGCACCCACGATGGGCGCCGGCGGCACGTTGGCAGTGTGCAAGATCACGGTCGCCCCGAGTGCAGGCGGAGTCGACGCGGTCAGGGTCGGCTCACCGACCGAACCGCAGCCACTGCCGTAATTGCCGGAGTCGGCGAGGGTCGCCGGGAGTGGCGAGCAGAAGTACCCCCCGGAACCGTTCGGCCGGGCGAGCACCGCGGTTCGTGCGAGTGTCGCGGCATCGAATGATGGGATGGGTTGGACCACCGAGGCGCGCTCCCCGCTGTTCCAAGCGTTGCTCATGTTGACGCCGGCTACCGGACCGGAGCCCGGCGCGGCCCACCCGACTACCGTCGGCGTCACCGATGGGAGTTCGCCACGGTAGGCGAGCAGAATCCGTCCGCTCTCGAACAGTTGGCACTGAACCGTGAACCTCGCCGAGCTCCCGGAGAGTCTCGCATCGCTCCAAGTGACGACGGCGCGGCCCGGCAACGCATGGAAGTAGACGTCGGCGGAGGCAGTGAAAACGAGGTCCTGCCACAGCGCGCAGATTCGCTTGCCCGCGTTCGCGAACTCCTGCGCGCTCGGCGTCGGATCCGACGGTAGGTTGAGCCCGGTCTCCAACCAGATGTAGCCATTGGCGCAGATATCGATCGAGTGCGTGGTGTCGCCACCGGGCATCGGGAACGGGAAGCCGAGCGTGTGGCCTCGCGAGACGCCTTCGTCGTCCAAGCCGAGTGGCTGACCGAAGTCGGGCTCGAACGGCGCGATGTCGCGGTAGAACACTTCGACGACTTGCTCCGTGCTGCCGAGCGGGACGTCGATGGATGGCACTGTGGGTTGCAGTTGCCCCTGGACTCGGACTTCGTCGAGTACGGTGCCACTGGCGAGCGAGGCGGGAACGGTCGCCGTCACGGTGGTTCCCATCGGGAACTCGAATGTCGCGGGCGTCGTGCCGGCGCCCAACCCGTCGATATCCTGCGGCGAGACTGTCACCGGCACCGAGACCGGCCCCTGCTCGTGCGCCGCGACGGTCAGCCGCGGAGTCGGCAGCGTGCCGTAGTGCAGACACACGTCCAGCAGGTACGGGTAGTTGCCCGACTGGGTGAACAGCTCCTGGCACGAGAACGGATTGCTCATCACGAGATCCGCGTTGCTCGGCGGTGCCGAGTTGATGTGCCGGTGCGTCGTCGCGCCTTGGCCGAACGCTTGGATCTCGACGACGATCGAATACTGACCGAGCGGCAGTTCGAGGTCGGCAATATCCCATTCCGTTCTGTTCGTCTCGCCGTTGCCGGACAGCGTGTCGTTGTCGTGGAGAGTCCAGCCGGTCGGATCCCACTCGTGCCCGACGCCCGAGCCACTGCGGAAGTAGAGCGCAACGGGAAAGTTGCCCGCGGTGAACCGGAAGTCGAGGGACTCGAGCCGGATGCCACTGGCGCGGGTGACCTCGAGGTCGAACTGGTAGTGGTCGTACCAATTGCTGACGTAGTCGCCACTCGTGCAGAGCGGGCTGGATTGGGCCGGGAGGCCGGTCGCTAGGGCAGTGATCGCGGAGAACGCGAGGGCGCGGAGCGTGATGGTGGTCATGGATTCGGATTCAGAACTGGGTCTGGCCGGCTGCATGCCACCGGGGGGCGGTTGCGAGGAGATTCCTGGTCTTTTTCGGGGCTTGTTGCGCAGCCACCGCGTGCGGTCGATCCCGAGAAACCGTCGCCCTGTCATCGGACGAAAACGGGGCCACGCACAGGCGTGTGTTCAGGAGAACGGAACTGGACCTGGGCCTCTTGGACGGGCGTCGCAGCGCTGGGGGTGCCGAACGCCACTCGGTCTCGAGAGCAGCCGCACGAATCGCAAGAAAACCAAAAACCCGCTCGCTCGCGACCGCGGACGGCATGCGTGGACGTGTCCATACGAACTCCAAGTCACCCGACCCATGATCCACCGTATTTCTCATGTCGCCTTCGCCTGCCTAGCTCTCACCGCACCAACCCTCGCGACCAACCCGTCCGGCCTGGGCCAGACCTGGTACGTCGCCGCAGGCGCCGACCCGAGTGTTGCGGATGGTTCAGCCGCGCTGCCGTACGCGTCGATCCAGCTCGCAATCACCGTCGCTGCAGACGGCGACACCATCGCGATCGGTCCCGGTACCTTCGCCGAGTTCGACATCGCAGTCGATCGCCGCTTGACCATCCGCGGCGCCGGCAAGGACGCCACGATCATCGACGCACAATCCCAAGGGCGCGGTTTCCAGTTCCAACCTGGCGCCCTCACCTTCGCGGTCAAGGACCTGACAATCACCCACGCGCGCTCCGGCGACTCGGCGTACGGCGGCGCGATGCACGTGAACAACGTGCTGTGGGGCGAAGTCCGCAACGTGCGCTTTCTCGATAACGTCGCCGGCCGTTCCGGCGGCGCGATGTTCATCCGCGGCGCCACAGCCGGCTTGACGATGACGATCGATCGCTGCGAGTTCATCGGCAACGAAGCACTCGGCGTCAACCACGCCGGTCAAGGCGGTGCAATCTGGAGCGGGTTCAACACCGCGAACGTGTTGGTGATCAACAGCTTGTTCGACGGCAACAGCAGCGAAGCGAACGGCGTCGCCGTCAATGCCCAAAACGCCGGCGTCGCCTGCGACTTCGTAAACTGCACCTTCGTCAATCACGCGCTCGCATCCGCGGGCAGCGACCAACTGATCTCCGCAGCCGCGTCCGCGACTCTGCGACTCTACAACTCGATCTTCGCCACGAACGGCGCCTCACGACTCAGTGGCGAGGGCGGCGACTCCGCAGTCCGTCATTGCCTGATCGGCTCGATGACGCTGCAGCAGATGGGTGATCTGTTCGCCAATGACACGGGAACCCCGACCTTCGTCGACGCCGCGAACGGCGACTACCGACTGGATGCTGGCTCGCTCGGCATCGACGCCGGCGATGGCACCATCATCCTGCTGAACGGCGTCGAAACCGACCTCCGCGGAGCACCCCGCTGGATCGACGACCCCACGGCCGATACCGGAGTCGGCGCAGCTGTCCCGTGGATCGACTTGGGTTGCTACGAACGCCAACCACAGGGAACCTTCAGCTGGCTCGGCGGGGAATGCGCGACGGCGGCGGGAGCCCCACCGGCGTTCGGCATGACATCGGGCGCACCATCGATCGGTCAGGGTCTCGATCTGTTCGTGTATAGCCCAAGCAGCGCGAGCGCGTTCGTAGGCGTCGGCTTCGGCCAGATCGGCGGGCCAGCGGGAATCGACCTCGCAGTCCTCGGCGCCCCCGGTTGCGTGTTGCACAGTGACTTGGCGATCGTGCTTTCGGCGAATCCGGACGGGAACGAGGTCACGCTCGCGGTTCCGATGGATCACGGGCTACTGGGCGTACCGTTCTACACGCAGGGCGTGGTCATCCATCCTGGGTCGAACGCGTTGGGCCTCGCCTTGACGAACGCGTATCGAGGCGTGTTCGGCGACTCCTAGGGAACGCAGCCGGGCGCGGAAAAATAGTTCGAAGAACTTCCTCGCTCGCGAAGCCCGACCGCATGCCCAGGTCATCCGAAACAAACCAGCCAAGCTGATGATGACCCACCGACCCTCGCGCTTCGCCCTCGCCTTCCTCGCCCTGATCACCCCCACCCTGGCCGCCTCCCCTGTCGGCGACGGCCAAACTTGGCACGTCGCCGCCGGCGCCGACCCGATCCTCGCCGACGGTTCTACCACGCTGCCGTTCGCCTCGATCCAAGTCGCGATCGACACCGCCGCCGACGGCGACACGATCCAGATCGGCCCCGGCACCTACCACGAGTTCAACATCCTCGTGGACCGCATCCTGACGATCCGCGGTGCGGGTAAGGACGCGACGATCGTCAACGCCAATGCCCAGGGTCGTGGCTTCCGATTCCAGGCCAGCGCGAGCTTCTTCGCAATCGAAGACCTGACGATCACGGCCGCGCGATCGGGCGACTCCCACTTCGGTGGCGGCATGTTCATCGATGGTCCGCTGCAGGGCAGCGTGCGTCGGGTGCGATTCCTCGACAACGTCGCCGGCCGGTCCGGCGGCGCGATGTACGTCCGCGGCACGACGCCAGGGCTCAGCCTGACCATCTCGCGATGTGAGTTCGTCGGCAACACCGCACTCGGCATCAACCACGCCGGCCAGGGTGGCGCGATCTGGAGCGGCTTCGACACGGCCAACGTCGCCGTCTTCAACAGCCTGTTCGACGGCAACTCGAGTGAGACCAACGGCCTCGCCCTCACGACACAGAACTCCGGCATCGCGTTCGACTTCATCAACTGCACGTTCGTCAACCACCCGCTCGCGACGGACGGAAACGAACGCCTGATCTCCTCTGCGTCCGGTGCGCAGGTAGGTTTCTACAACTCCATTTTCGCCGCGAACCAAGCGACCGTCATGGACGGCTCGGGCACGGGCTCGGTGGTCCGCCACTGCCTGATCGGCTCGATGTCGATCGTCCAAGTCGACGAGATCGTCGGCAACGACACCGGAACGCCGACCTTCGTCGACGCCGCGAACGGAGACTATCGATTGGCTGCCGGCTCGCTCGGCATCGATGCCGGAGACAGCACGGTGTTCGGTCTGACCGGCGTCACCGGAGACCTCGACGGTCTGACGCGACGCGTCGACGATCCGGCCACGCCCGATACCGGCGCCGGCACGGCGCCGATCGTCGACATCGGCTGCTACGAGTATCGCCCGGAGGGCACGTTCACGTCGCTCGGCGGCGGCTGCACGACCGCGACCGGCTTCGCCCCGACGTTCGCCACGACCTCGGGTGCGCCATCGATAGGCCAGGATCTTCGCTTCGCCGTGTTCAGTCCCGGCAGCATGACCGCCTTCGCCGGTTTCGGCTTCCACCAACTCGGCGCGCCGGCAGGGATCGAACTCGCCGTGCTCGGGGCCCCCGGTTGCATCTTGCACAGCGACCTGCTGCTCGCGCTGCCGACCACTCCGGACGGCAGCGACGTGACGCTCGCGATCCCGATGGATCTCGGCCTACTCGGCGCGTCGTTCTACGCGCAAGGCGTCGTGATCCACCCTGGTTCGAACGCACTCGGCATCGCGTTGTCGCACGGCTACCACGGCACGTTCGGATACCCGCAGTGATCGCCCGACGTGCGCGGCGTCACCGGATCCGCGAACCCGGCGGTCAGCGCGTCAACTCCGCCAACCTCACCCCTCGCGCGATCTGTCGCTCCCTGGCATTCCACGCCGCCCACTCCGGAAGTGCATCCCAAGCCGTCTCCGTCCCGCGCGCGCCGAAGTGCACTCCGATCCTCTCCCCGTACTCCCGCACGAACGCTCGATACCGTTCTCGCTCCGCCAGGCGCTCCTTCACGCTCGAGATCTCCCAGATCTTCGCCGTGCCATCCCGCGACACCGTGACGAAACGGTCGTCATCGGAGCGAGCCAGCGACTCCACGAAGTCCGCGTGTTCGTCGAGGTTGAGCAAGATCTGACCGGTGCGTGTGTCGACGATGCGGAGGTTCCCATCGTTGCCGGCCTCGGCCGTGCGTTCGTCGTCGGCGAAGACGGCCATCGCGAACTGCGGGCTCGATCGAGCGCCGACTTCGTACTCCAGGGATCGCGACGGCCAATCCCATCGCAGCGTGCGCCGATCCTGCGCGCAGGAGAAGAGCCGCCCCGATTCGTCGAACGTCAACCAACTCGCGCGTTCGGTGTGCCCGTGGAGGAAGCCGTCCGGCGCAAGGTCCGGAACACGCAAGATGGCGATCCGTCCGTCGGACTCCGCAGCGAGTAGGTGCGAATTGGTCGGGCTGAAAGCGAGTCCGCCGCGATGGACCTCACTGCCTTCCGCCGTCGCGACCCGCGACCAGTCGGAGGTCGACCAGAGTACGAGCCCGCGGGTACGGGTGCGCCCCGCGAGCCAACGGCCGTCAGGCGAGAACGTCGTGAAGTCCAGACGATCGTCGACGCCGGTATCCGGTCGTGCGATCACGGCACCGGTCTCCGAGTCGATGATCGTCACTCGCCGCGAGTCCAACCGCACGGTGACCGCCAACAGCTGACCATTCGGAGACAACGCGAGCCGATGTGGTGGTTGGTCTTGCCACGGGCCATGGAACGCCGTGATCGGTTCGCTCGACGGCAGATCGTGAACGTGCACCCGCCCGTCACGACACGCTGCATAGATGCGGCCATCTCCGACGACGACACTGGTGCACCAACGAGGGTACCGAATCCGCGTCAGCTCAGGACCCGTATGCCAGAGTCGCACCGTGCCTTCGCGATCGATCGACGCGAGTCGATCGTCGCTGCCGAACGCGATCGCACGCACGCGGGTGTCATGGCCGACGTAGACGCGTTCAGGCGCGCGGTCCCGCAACGACCAAACGATGACCGTGCTGTCAGTCGCTCCGGAAGCGAGGCGAGTACCGCTCGGATCGAAAGCGAGCGCAGAGAGATCGCCGGAATGGCCTACCAACCGCGATTCGATCTCCGGGGAACCGTTCGGTGGCACCCGAAAGATCATCAGCGTTCCGTTCTGGCCACCGATCGCGACCCGTTCGCGATCCGGCGAAGTCGCGAGGCAACGAGTCTGCGATTCGCCAGGGAGTTGAACCTTCTGTGGCTTCGCGTGCTCGGCGAGTCGACAGAACGCGGCGCCGCGATCGCGTGGATTCGGGACCAAGATCCAGCCCCGGTGCTCGTCGATGCAAGCGACGAACCGGTTCGGTCGAAACGCGAACACCATGCGCGGGATGTTTCGCAGCTGGAGGGTACTGCGGTCGCCGGCGCGATCGAGAAACGCCTGACTCGACTTGTCGATCCAGATGTAGTTGTCGCCTCCGGCGTGCGCGAGGCGCGAGGCTGACGCAGCGGACCCGTCTCGGTCGAGTGGCGCGTCGGCGAGCGCACGCTGACGGAGGTCGCGCCCCAGCACAGCGAGTCGACCCCCGGCGCCGAAGACCGGGAGCTGGCCCTCGGGCAGCTCTTCTACGGTCACCGGGTGCGCTGCACCGTTCGCGCGACGCCACACGACCCATTGTGATCCGGTATCGTGCATGCCGATCAGGGATCCGTCGGGCTCGAAGCGCAGCGCGGCGCCGGCGTGTTGCCAGTTCACCCCGGCGACGCGGAACTGTTCGAGGCTGCCGTCGAGCCGCGCGTCGAGGTAGTGCCACTCCCAGGCGCGTAGGTCCTCACCTGCGCGATCGAGCGCTGCTCGGGCGGCGACACGATCCGTCCCGACCAGACTCGCGGCGACGACGTGCGCGTCGTATGCCGCACGCTTCGCTTCGGCCGAACTTTCCGCCTCGCGAATCGCGTAGCGAACCGAGACGACGAGGCCGATCGCGAGAGCTAGGAACGTGCTCGCGGCAGTCGATACGAGCACGCGGTGGCGCTTCGCGAATCGACTCGAGCGGACCCAAGCGCTCGGTCGCTGTGCCGCGATCGAATCTTCGCGCAAGAACGCTCGCAGGTCCGCGGCCAGCGCATTCGCATCGCCGTAGCGCCGCGCTGGCTCCTTTTCGAGTGCAACGCCGAGGATCGTCTCGAGCGGACTGCCGCGTAACCGTGTGTCGACCGACCCGAGCCGAGTCGGTTCCTGTTCCTCGATGATCCGCGCGATCTGCGGCAGTGACTCGCTGCCGAAGTCGTACGGCAGCCGGCCGGCGAGCAGTTCGAAGAGCACGACACCGAGGCTGTACACATCCGAGCGCGCGTCGAGTCCCTTCGCTCCGCCTGAGATCTGCTCGGGACTCATGTAGGGCGCGGTGCCCATGAGTCCCGCTCGACCCGTGACAGTCAGCGTCAACGTCTCGCCTTCGAGTTCGGCTGCACTCGCGATCCCGAAGTCGAGCAGCTTCGGCTGGCCCGCCGCGGTGACCAAGATGTTGGCGGGTTTGATGTCGCGATGCACGATCCCGCCGGCGTGGGCGTGGCCGAGGCCATCACACACGCGCGCAAGGAGTTCCACACGTTCCGCGATCGTCAGTTCGCGCTCTTGCGCGTGGTGCAGAAACTCATCGCCCTCGATGTACTCCATCGCGAGGTACATAGTCTCGAAGTGATCACCGCCGGCGTGTTCGACGCGTGCGTAGCCCGACTCGAGGAAGCGCGCGATCGCATCGTGTCGGAGTTCGCGCAACACGCTGGCCTCGCGTTGGAAACGGCGTGACGCCGCCGGACCCGCGATCTCGGCGCGGATGACCTTGAGCGCGACGGGTTCCTCGTCACGCTTGCTCGCCAAGTACACGCGCCCCATGCCGCCTTCGCCCAAGGTGTCGAGGACGCGGTACTCGCCGACCCGAACCACACCGGTCGTCGCACTTTCGGCCAACACCATCCCGCTCAACAGCTGGATGATGTCGGCGTACTGCGGGCACTGCCGACACAGCTCCTCGACTCGCTCACGCCGTTGTTCACTCGGTAGATCGCCGAGCGCGAACACCTCGGCTTCGAGCGCGTCGGGCAGTTCGTCTCTCGGCAGCTCGCCGCTCGTCGTCATTCGCTACCAGCCCGCCGTTTCGCGTACGCCCTCGGTGCCGAGGCGCTCCTGTAGCTCGCGGAGAGCCTTCATGTACAACCCGCGGACCGCGTCGCCGTTCTTGAGCTCGAGGCTCTCGGCGATCTCGGTGTAGGTCATGCGGCAGTAGACGCGCTGCAGTAGCACTTCACGGTGCTGCTCCGGCAGCCCCTCGAGCGCTCGTTGCATCTTCTCGCTGATCTCCGCGGCCTGCGCGTATTCACCCGGACCGGGAGCATCGCCGGGCAGCTGAGAGTCGCGCATGGCTTCGCCACGATCCCCGAATCGCTCAACTTTGCCGCCGCCACGCTTCAGCGTGCGGCCAGCTCGGATCGCCATGCGGATCCGATTCTCGACGATCGTCGCCAACCAGTTGCAGACCTTGCCGTCCGAGCCGATATCGAAGTTGTCGAGGCCGAGGAATGCGTCGGTCACCGCTTCCTGGCAGATGTCGTCCGCGTCGAACAGTTCCCGCGGCGCACGCCCGAGTCGGATCGCGGCGATGTTGCGCACACGCGGCAGGAAGCGTTCGAAGAGACGATGCATCGCCTCTTGATCTTCGGCGCGAGCGCGTTCGATCAGGTGAATCGTGGGCTCGGGACAGCGCTCCGACATTGGGAGCGAATGTAGCGCGTTTGGTGCTCTTGGTCGCGGGGGCGGGCGCGGATCTTGTCTCTCCTGTTCGGCCCACTGTGCTCCGCACTGCGCGACCTGGCAGACCGCGTCGTCGGCCAGCCGCGAACGGGGTTGCGCCGCCACTGGTGGCCGTGGCCCCAGACTCAGCCTCGAATGTCGCGCCAGATCTTCGCCAGCGTGGATCTCAAGAACTTCTCGAGATGGGCGTGGTGATGTCGTTCCAAAGTCTCAGGGTTCGAAGCCCATTGGTTGGAGAAGAACTGCCTGTCGTAGACGAGCTTGCCGCGGCGATCTTTCAAGCGCGCCCGCAGACCGACGTAGGTCCGCGGTGCGGCCACGAGGACGCCGCCGATCGCAGCCTTGTGGTAGACCTTGATCTCGAGCACGTCGCCCGGAGGCTCGCCATCCGACGGCGGACCACCGGGGTACACGACCGAGAGCCGACTCGAGGCGATGGTCAAGTCGGCAAACCAGTCGCTGATCGACGCGCGGTCAAACCTGTCTCCTCCGGCGATGAGTGAAGACTGGACGGCCGCGACGTTCGTACGCATCGCACTCGCGTAGGCTTCGGCGGTGAGGCGCCCCGCTGCCCCCAATCGCCGATAGGTCGTGCCACCAGATCCCGAGGTTACGAGAACTCGCCCGTAGTGCTCACTCGGCGTCAGGTCGTGTTCGACACGAAGCTCGATGACGGAGAGCTGCTCGCGTTCGGCCGCGGAGAGCCGTCGGTGGTACTCGCCGCTTCCACACGAGAGCAACCCAACGAGGAGGACGAGAGGGCAGATGAGGCCAAGGAATCGGCGAAGACAGTAGGCGTCGGAGTTCATGGTCACCGTATCGATCCGAGCGGTCCCCGAAGCGCCTTCGCAATGGACGAACGAATCCAGAACCGTATCCGCACTACGACTCCGGCACCGGATGCGTTACCGCGGAGACGAAACTCTGCACCTTCCACCTCGGAGCGGGACCGAACACGCGGGCATCTGGTAGCCTAGCTGAACATGCCCGAGATCGACCCTGAGATCGCGCGACTGAGTCAGCTCGAGAGCAAGGGAATCGAGTTGACGGCAAACGAAAAGGAGCGCCTCCGAGCGGCCCGCAAGTCGAGCGAGCAACCGGCGGCCCGCCGACCGAATCCCGGTCGACTTGCGATCGGCGCGGGCGTCATCGCGCTCATCGGAATCGTGGGATATTGGGGTCCCGCGTTCTTGGACGACCGAGCATGGGAAGAAGCCGAAGCGAGCGGCAACTTCGAAGCCTACCTGTCGGAGCGGCCGGAGGGGAAGCACGCCACAGCAGCCCGCGACCGGAGAGATTGGGCCAATACGGAAGGCTGCGAAACGCATCTCGCAATCGCGGAGGCCGCAATCCGTTACGAGCAGTATCTACGAGACCACCCCGATGGCGTCGGGGTGAGAGTCGCTCGGTCTCGCCTCGACCAACTCGGGACCCGGTTCGACGTCGTCTGTGTGGCCGACAGTCACGTAGTGAGGCGTCTCTGGCGCAAGTCACTCACCCCAACGACAGCGGAGCACAACAGCGTGCTGATCATCCGCTCGAAGCCGTCTGGCCCAACGCCACTGATCAGCAGTGCGACTCCACCGCCTCCTTCGGACTGGCCGCAGGTGTTCGGACTGGAGACGGGGTGCGCATTTCTCGCTCGCCCCGGAGAGGAGATCGTCCTGCTGAAGCGAATCGACCTCACCAAGGGCGATGAAGAGCTCGCTCTGGAATTCGGCTGCGACCAACCAACCCGGTTGAAAGGGAGACGGATCGCAAGGTGGGTGTACGAGTACGCATCGCGATCGCTGGTCGAGGGTGAGGTAGCGTTCTCCATGAATCCGACGGGCGGAATGGATCAGGCCGATCCCGAGCGCGCAAACCGCCTGCGCGACTTCGAAGAAGTCCGGATACTCATGGAGCCGAATCGAGACGATCAAGGAGCCGAGATCATTCGGTCTCTGGGTCTCAGGGTCGGACATGCGTACTTGACCAACGGATCCAACGGGGAAGCGATCTGGGCTGAGCTGCTCGGGACCGTGGACGTTTCGGTCCCCAGAGACCAGATTCGAACAGCTTTGGAGGCAGGCACGAACTAGCCGCTTCCGGCGCGCCCGGAGCCGAGAGCGACGGACGAATCGGCAACGGCTCGACGGCACTGCACCAAGCGACCCCCGACGCCGACTTGGCGCGTCTCGCGCGATAGGCCGCGCAGCGTGCATCGCCTATCACTGCGATTCCCGAAGAGCGCCGACGAGATCGGCTACACTGATCGGGAACTTCGTCTGCAGCGTCCGAATATCGGATTGGACCTGCTCTCGGATGTCTCGAATTGCATCCAGAGCGGCGGTGGAAACGGTGGCTCTCGGTAGATCGTGCTCGAGGCTGGTAATCCCGGATCCAACGAGGCTGTGCCCCCAATAGAGCGCCGCGTATTCACGAGCATGGCCGCGCCCCGTGTAGGTAGCGATGACCGCTCCCTGCCAGAGGAACTCGACCTGCACTTGGTATTCCGCGGTCTGCATGCACGACGGGTAGCCGAGAAGGTTGATCGAGGCGAGCGTCAGAATCGACGGCATCGTGAACAGGAGCCATCCCGCTGCCGCACTGTGCTTCGTGAGCCGAGGACTGACTCGCATCGAGTACGCGCTCTGCGACGCACTGCTCCGTCCTGATCCGCTGAGCGCAGCTGGGAGTTCGCGGCTCAGGACACGGCCTGTGTCGCCGACGAGCTCCGCCGAGTCGGCGAAGACGACGCTGCAATGAGGCAGTGCTGGATTCACAGGATCTTCGAGCCTCAGTCTCTCAGGATCGAAGCTCGAACAACCAATCAGGCATGACAGAGCCAACTGACCTGCGAAGCACGCTCTCACCGCCGCACTCCCTGGGGACGCAGAAGCTCGAGAACTGCCGGATCCGAGGTTCTGTCCTCCGGGCGCCACCCTCCCCCGTCGCGCGCTCTCGGGTCCGCGCCATGATCTACGAGCAGCTTGACTATCTCGAGCGGGCAGTCCTTCATGCCCACCGCAAGCGTGAGAAAGGTCTTGGGCCGCTCTGAGGTCGCCGCTGGTTCGCTGACGCCCGGGGGCGGATTGCGTGGCCACCAGCCGCAATCGAAGAACGTCTGCTCCAGGTCTACGCCGGCATCGATCAGGATCTTCGCCGTCGAGGCATCGCGATTTCGGATTGCGAACGCGAGGGCGGGCCTCCCGTCCACGCTCCGAGCCGAGGCTGCAACGACGTGCTCGCCGGGGCTCCGATGGGTCGACGTCGATGAGTACGCACCCACGGCCCGAGCATTCGGGTTTCCGCCTTTCCGAAGAATCGTCGCCACGAGATCCGGATTCGCCGCCCGGCTCGCAGCGAGCACGCACGCATCGGTCGGGGTCACTGCATCGTCGCTCAGCAAGATGGTCAAGAGTTCTGCTGATCCCGTGACGTCCACTTGATTCGCCGCGCATCCAAGGGCGGTTGGGGAGACATGCGCCCCGTGACCCAGGAGTTTCGCGACGGATTCGGGGTCACCCTGCCGCACCGCCAAGACGAGGGCCTCTTCGCTGGCTTTCGCGCCAAGCTCGAGCAGCATGCCCGCCACGTCTGCGTGTCGGCTCCGGACGGCCAGGCGCAGCGCGGACTGAAGGTCTCTTTGTTTGGCCGTCAGAGGAAGGCCCGAATCGACCTGGGTGGCCAGAGCAAACTCGAGGATCGCCTTGGCTGCAGCCGAGTGCCCCTCGGTCGTTGCCGCGCGAAACGCTGCCTGCAATTCGACCTCGAACTGTGGCCGAGCAAGAGCATCTACACCGTCGAGGATCGTGGTGATCGATTCGACATCGCCTGCGTGTGCAGCGCCGACAAGTCCGAGGCGAGAGCTGTCACGTGGCGTCGACTCGTGAGACTCGACGGAGGAGCAACTCGCTAGGAGAAGTACCACGCCAAGACATCCAGGGAATGGCTGTCGCATTGTGTCGACCGGAGTAGGTGACGTCACGAACACCACGTGAAGCGAACCTCATACTCTATGTTGTTTGGATCTCACGCTCAACCGGGATAGGTCACGCCAGCAAGCAAAACGGTCGTGGCCCTCTTCGGTCACGACCGCGGCATCGCCGGATCCAATCCGAATCTACACGTCACGCACCAGCGCTCACGGACGTAGTTCGATCCAACACGACGAAGGGATCCTCGTGGATACGATCCAATGTGAGTGCGGCCATACGTTCGACGTGCCCCCGGCGGAACACCCGCAGCGAGCACGCTGTAGTCACTGCGGGCGAACCATCTTGCTCCCCGAGGAGAGTTCCGATCCAGATACGAATCTGGAATCTACATCGGCAACCTCCGCCGAGTCGGCCGGGCGCCTATCGAGGATCCTCAACGGGCTTCGCGCGCGATGGAAGCTCCTCTCCATCGTCCTGGCTTGCGTCGTGATCGCCGGCACGGTGCTCCAGTTGTGCAGTGGCCCGCCGGACCCTCGCTACCAGTTCACGTCCGAGTTCTGCGCAAACGTCGATGCGCTGGTCGCCAAGATGCGCGACGCACGGGGGACCGCGACGGAGACTGCGACCGTCTTCAGCGGCGGTCGGATGGGCGAGACCGAACAGGAGGTACCACGCATGGCGCGCCTCTCGAAACCCGCGCGTGAACTGAGCAAGCAGTTCGACGGCGTGTCGTTAGCTGTGCTGGTAGCCGTCGGCGAGCACGGATTCGAAGACTGGGCGAACGACCTACGCAAGCGGATCGTGACGCAACGCGATCGCCTCGCGACGGAGATCGCGCGGCTCGAGCGGGACATCCGCGCCAACTCGGACCGGTACCCGAACTCGTTGTTCGGTTCGCACTCGCTGCTCGGCTCCATGGGTGGGGAAATCTACGGCTGGACCGAATCGGGCGAGCTGTACGTCATCACCGGCAACGAGGGGCTGGTTCTGAGCCGGTTGCTGAGTTTCGACGAGGAAGCTTGGATCTCCAAAGTCGAGGAGGTGGCCGGCGACTTCCGTTGATGCGCCTCCGAGCCTCATCGCCGCATCGCCGAGGGCTTGTTACTTCTTTGAAGTAGCGAGCTCGAACGCGCCGCAAGGAGCGGCGCCAGCAAGCAAAGAGGCTGTGAGGCTGGATTGAGTCACAGCCTCTGACCGCACCTTGGCCACGGTGGCTGCGCCCCGACTGCGACCATCGACCTTACCCGAGTCGTCGACGGTGCGGTGTCCCACTCGTCGCTCGCACGACCACCGGTGTAACGCCGACGCGGAGACCAGCGTAACCGTGGCGTCCCCGCGGCTCGTGAGTCGCCATCCCGAGGAGGTCTCACCATGATCGGAATCATCGCAGCACTCGTCATCGCCATCTGGTTCTTTCGTCGCGCGCGCAGGCTCGGCCGCAACGGCTTCGGGTGGGCCGTGCTGGGCGTCGTCAGCTACTACGTGCCGAATCTGCTATGGCAGTCTCTCGTGTCGATGCCGATTGCACGCAACGCCATGCGAAGCGGCGAGTTCTCCGGCGGCACGTTCTTCGCTTGCGTACTCGCTGGCGTCGGTCTTGGCATCGCTTGCGCGATCGCGACCGGTCGCTCGGCGTTGCCGCGAAAGTCCCTGGCGGCCCATGGCACATCCGACCCGCGCGCTGCGGCATGATCCGCGACAAGCGATTCGCCGAGATCGCCCGCCTGCATCCCGTCGAAGAACAGGAATCCCCATGTCCCCAAGACTTGCTCTCTTGCTCCTCGTGTTCTTCTGGCTGTGTGGATGCGACCAGAGCGCATACGCGTGGGAGCAGGCCCGGAAACAAGACTCGGAAGAAGCCTACCTGGCCTTCCAAGAACAGTATCCGGAGTCCGTCAAAGTCACCGATGCCGCACAGGCGCTCACGCAGTTGCGTTGCAAGCAGGCTCGTGAATCACTCGAGCCCCATTGGCGAGAGCACGACCCCGCGAGATCGCTGTTCATGCTGCGAGTGGATGACGACGAGAGTCGGGTGGCCGGCGGTCCGATCTATATGGCCGTCGGCGCAACGGGTCTCGGCAGCATCAACGTCCGAGGAGAGCACGTGTCGGACCCGCGCGCGAACGATCCGTGGGGGAACCCATACTTGATCGAGCTTCGTTGGGACGCTCAGCGTTCCGAAAACGAAACAGCAGAAGACAGGCAGCGCCGCATCCACCTCTACGCGTTGTCAACCGGGCCGGATGGCGAGCGCGGAACGACGGATGACATTCGATACCCCGAAGAATCGAAGTGAGGACTCGTCCGGACCGGGCGCGTGGCTCCCAGGTAAGCCCCGACGCATCTCGGTCTCGCGCCGCCACGTAACGGCCGCCACGCGTCCTTCGTAGTGAGGGCCATGCAGACCTTCGCTACCCTCATCGGCTGGATTCTCATCGCCTCGACCACCATCGCCGCATCCGCGTCCGCATCGGCACAAGGCGAATCCCATCTCACCTCGAGCGGGTACAGGCTGCGGGTGCCAACGGGCTGGGAAGTCCTGGACGCTGCGATGCAACGCGAGCTGCGCACCGAGTTTTCCAACCTGATCGACATCGACCTCGACAAGATCGACTCTGTCGCGTTCGACGGCACGGACGACGGGTTTGCCGAGACACTGAACGTCGTGGTGATGCCCCGTGTCGCGCCCGTATCCGCGAGCGCTCTGACCGACGCAAAAGCTTCGCTCCTGCGCCAGTATCGATCGATGGGTCTGAACCCACGCAACTTCACCGGATCGTTGGCTCGAATCGCTGATCGCGACTGCTTCGTCTTCTCGTACACAGCTCACTTTGACGAATCCGAGGTCTGGCAAACGCAGTACATGGTGCCAGGAGAAGACGTCACGTACATCGTCACCTGCACCGCCGAGGCATCGGAGCGAGAGCGGTATCGGCCCGTTTTCGACGCGGTCATGCAGTCCTTCGAAGTCACGGGTTCCGGCCTGGGATTCTGGGAGGGGCTACCGAAACCACTGCGGTTTGCGCTGATCGGCGGCGGCTTCGGGCTAATCTACTCGGTGCTCGGCAGTCTGTTCAGCGGCGCTGGAGCGCGCCGGACCGAGCCCGCCGCAGCCGGGTAAGCTGGGACCAAGCCCTAGTGCTCC
>JANQJF010000033.1 GCA_028281765.1 Planctomycetota bacterium
CTTGGGGTGAATGTCGTCCGAGCATGGCCTCCCTAACGCGACCACATTCTCTCAGCGCGTTACGGGGCCGAACAGCGACTTCTCGGCCGAGCTTCTAGATCTCAAAGCGCACGGCGGGCCCCGGGGCTACTCGCCTTCCGTGCAAGCACCAGCATGCGAATTCGAATCCTCGAGTTCGTGTTCCGACTCGACGGCGGTGCGCTTGAGTTCGTTTTCCGGTCACGCGTCGGAAGCGAGGAGTCCTTCTGAAGTCGCGCCGGTTCGGTGCGAGTCGCGAACGTCACCGGAAGTTCCTGCGGCTCGCTGCTGGACCACCATTGTCTGGTCAGCGAGCCGACCAAGACCGCGAGTGTGACGAGGATTGCGAGACGCCACCATCGTCCGGTGGTGCCTGATGTGCTCATGCCGTCAGGATGCGGTGCCGGCGAATCGACAACGGTCGAAGTCCGGTGGTTCGACCCTCGGATCGGGAGGGGTTCGAGTCGCTCGACTACACGAATTCCTATCGGTTCGCCCTCTTGGATCGGCATCCTCGATTGCCTTCGAAAGGGCGCGCAGCGGCGGCATCGAATTCGGTTGATCGACCTCCGGTCACATCTACCATCCGCGGCTGTGACCCCTACGAAGCTCCTCCTCGTGGCCGCTCTCGTTCCCGCCGCGCTGTGCGCGCAGCAGGAGTCGAAGCCAGAGCCGTATCGCGTCCAAAAGGACCTCCCCGACTGGCTGACCATCTACGGTCATCAGCGCACTCGCTACGAGTCACTGGACGAGAACTTCCGGGCTGGCCGGTCGGGCTCGAACCAGGGGTTCTTCCTGCGGACGGCGCTGTTCGCGAGCGTCGAGCGGGACTGGCTCGAGGTCGCGGCCGAGTTCCTCGACTCACGGGCCGCGGACTTCCCGGTCGACGCGCCGCTGAACACGACGCTCGTCAACTCGGCGGAGCTGCTGCAGGGCTACGTCGGCGCGAACCTCGACGACGTGATCGAAAAGGGTGACGAGCTGAGACTGCAGCTCGGTCGCCACACCATGAACGTCGGGAGTCGACGCCTCGTCGCACGCAACCGATTTCGCAACACGATCAACGCGTTCGGCGGATTCAACGCGCAGTACAAGACGGGCGACTTCAACGCCCGGGCGTTCTACGTGATTCCGACGCAGCGTCTGGTGAACGACTCGCCGTCGTTGCGCGACAACGAGGTTCGGTTCGACGAGGAGCGCACGCAGGTTCGTTTCTTTGGTCTGCACGTCGAACAGAAGAACCTGTTCGGAAGCACCTCCGGCGAGGCGTACTTCCTCGGCATCAACGAGGAGGATGGTCAGAGCCTGCGCACGCGAGACCGCGAGCTCTACACGGTCGGCACGCGCCTGTTGAAGAAGAAGAAGAAGGCGGAAACCGACTACGAGGTCGAGGCCATCTACCAGTTCGGCAATTCGCGCGCGTCGGGCAGCTCGACCACGAACCTCGACCACGAAGCGTTCTTCATCCACGGCAAGGTCGGCCACACGATCGATACGACGTGGACGCCGCGGCTGATCGCGCAGTTCGACTGGGCGAGCGGTGACAACGATCCGAACGACGGGGACAACCAGCGCTTCGACACGTTGTTCGGCGCGCGCCGCTGGGAGTACGGCCCGACGGGCATCCTCGGCTTGTTCGCGCGCTCCAACATCATCTCTCCTGGCTACCGGGTCGAATTCAAGCCCGCCGACGAGGTCGTGGTCATGGCCGCGCACCGATACTGGTACCTCGCGTCGAATCAGGATGCGTGGACCGCGAGTGGTCTCCGTGACGCCACGGGCGCCGCAGGCGACTACATCGGCAACATGGCCGAGGTGCGCGTGCGGTGGGAAGCCGTGCCGGGCAACGTGCGGATCGAGACCGGCTACGCGCACCTGTTTGCGGGCAGCTTCGTCAGCGACGCGCCGAACCGCACGACGCAGGGCGACGTGTCCTACGGCTACGTGCACTACGTGCTGACGTTCTGATCGGCGCGCCGCCCCACTTCGATGTGGGTGAGGTGCGGTGCCGCGCGACCGCGGACCACGCGATGGGTCGCGCCGGCAAGAAATCCCGGGGCTTCCGATGCCCTGGGATTCGCAGCCGTTACATTGTCGGATGGACCGCACACCCCGAAGCGGTGTCGGTGCCCCTACACAACCCATCAGGAGTCTTCCCTTGAAGAAGCTGGTTTCCGGCCACGCCCGGTTCCGTCAGGACGGTTTCCAACAGCACAAGCCGCTGTTCGACGAACTGGCCAAAGGTCAGAGCCCCGAGGTTCTGTTCGTGACCTGCGCCGATTCGCGGATCGACCCGCACATGATCACCCAGACGCTGCCGGGCGACCTGTTCGTCTGCCGGAACGCGGGCAACATCGTGCCGCCGCAATCCAACGACGCCGGTGGGGAGAACGCCTCGATCGAATTCGCCGTGATGGCTCTCGGCGTCAAGGACATCGTCATCTGTGGCCATAGTGAATGTGGCGCCATGAAAGGTGCGATGAACATGGAAGGCGTCACCTCGCTGCCGCACGTGCACGATTGGTTGCACTACGCGCGCGCCGCGGTCGACACGGTCGAAGCCCGTGGTGTCGACGACGCGGACAAGCTGATGCGCGTCACGGAACAGAACGTGTTGCTCCAGCTGCAGCACGTCCAGACTCTGCCGTCGGTCGCCGCGAAAGTGAACAACGGCGAAATCGGTCTCCACGGCTGGGTCTACCACATCGGCTCGGGCGAGGTGACCTGCTACGACGAAGGCTCGAAGCGCTTCGTTCCGCTTCAAGAAAGGTACGCGTCGCTGATGTGATGCGCGGCGCCTGATCACGCGGGCCGAGCCCGCGATCGGAGGACTGCCATGAAGTTCGATCTCTCCAACCTACGCGGTGACATCTTCGGCGGACTGACCGCCGGAGTGGTTGCACTACCGCTCGCGTTGGCGTTTGGCGAAGCCTCCGGTGCCGGCCCGATGGCCGGCGTGTACGGCGCGATCCTCGTCGGCTTCTTCGCGTCGCTGCTCGGCGGAACGGGCCCGCAGGTCTCCGGCCCGACCGGACCGATGATCGTCGTCTTCGCGGGCGTCTACTCGTCGTTGACCGGGGATCTCAACCTGATCTTCGGCACAGTGGTTCTCGCGGGGCTGATGCAGATCCTGTTCGGGGTGCTCGGGTTCGGGCAGTACATCCGTCTCGTCCCGTACCCGGTCGTGTCCGGGTTCATGAGCGGGATCGGGTTCATCATCATCGCGCTGCAATTCGCGCGACTGTTCGGGCACGAGCCCGACGGGCGTGGCACGGTCCCCGCCATCGAGAAGATCCCGAGTGCCGTCGCTGATCCCGTGTGGCCCGCGCTTGCGGTCGGCGTGCTGACGCTCGGCATCGTCTTCAGGTGGCCCGGCAAGTGGGCGAAGTACATGCCCGCACCGCTCGCGGCGTTGATCATCGGGACTCTCGTGAGTCTGGTCATGACCGGCGCGCCGATCCTCGGGGACATCCCGACCGGTCTGCCGGAGTTCGTGATGCCGAGCTACACCTCGGAGACCGGGATGATCGTCATCGAGGCCGCGTTCATCCTCGCGCTGCTCGGGTCGATCGACAGCCTCCTGACTTCGCTCGTCGCGGACAACATGACGCGGCTTCGCCACGACTCCAACCGCGAACTCGTCGGTCAGGGTGTCGGCAACATGGCCGCGGGCTTCTTCGGCGGGATCCCCGGTGCGGGGGCGACGATGCGAACCGTCGTCAACATCCGGACCGGCGGTCTGACGCGCCTGTCCGGCATGCTGCACAGCGTGCTACTGCTCGCGGTCGTCGTCGTGTTGGCGCCCCTCGCTTCGAAGATTCCGCATGCGGTGCTCGCGGGCATCCTCGTGAAGGTCGGCTACGACATCATCGATTGGTCGTATCTGCGTCGCGCGCACCAGGGTCCGCGTTGGGACCTGGCGCTGATGATTATCGTGTTGACGCTCACCGTGTTCGTCGACCTGATCACGGCCGTGCTCGCCGGTGTCGTGTTGGCGGCGCTCGCGTTCGTCAAGCAGATGGCAGACGCGCAGCTTCGGGAGTTCGGTGACAACAGCAACGAGTCACCGACCAACGCGGCGCCCGAAGAACGGGAGATTCTCGATCGGTTCCGCGAGCGCATCACGTTGTTCGACTTCGGTGGCCCGCTGAGCTTCGGTGCTGCGGCGGACGTCGGGCATCAGGTGCGCGAGCGGGTCAAGGGTGACCACGACAGCGCGATCGTCCTCGATTTCAGTCGCGTTCCGTTCGTCGACGTCTCGGCGGCGCGCGCCGTCGAGACGATCGGCAGCGACGCTCGCCAAGCCGGCAAGCGGATTTTCATCTGCGGCATGAACGACAAGGTCAGCAAGGTCCTGGCGGGTCTCAATGCGGACCACTGCTTGCCCGACGACGGGTACTACCCGTCGCGTCTCGAGGCACTTCGAGCCGCGAACGACTACATCGCGAACGGCGCGAGCGACGAGATCCAGCCAGCGGTTTCGGTCAACTGAACCAGTCGCCGAAGGAGCGGCTCAGTCGTTCTCGTCGCCGGTCATGCGGGCGACGAGTTCGTGGACTCGCGCCATCGTGATCCCACACCGGTGTTCGACGGCCAGCGGGTGGCCGGTCGGTTCGAGTTGGATCAACGGTCGCAGGTTGCCGCCGCGCGCCCAGGTGTGGGCTTTGAGACCCAGGACCGACGGGTAGAACGGAAGCTCGGATTGCACCCAGCCGAAGAACGGTCCACCCAGCGTGTGTTCGTCGGGCAGTTCCGTGGTTCGGATCGCGCGGAAGCTCTTGTCGCTCGCCGAGACCCAGATGCCGTAGCAGAACGGTCCGGGGCCATCGAGCACCGGAATCTCGAGCACGCCGCGCACGAAGTGGTGCTCACCCTCGCCGTAGGTCGCGTAGTCCGGATCGATCTTCCACCGGTCGGTCGGAAACTCCTCGGTGTCGTAGTAGGACGCAGGATGGTCGATGCCGAAGTCCATCGGCAGCTCGCCGTGCTCCTCGCCGCATGCGGCGCACGAGAAGCTTCCCTCAGCGCTTTCCTCGAGATCGACACGTTGCCAGGCGTGGATGTCGCTGCCGCGTTCGAGGACCGCGCCGACGGCGAGTTCTGCGATGTCGCGAAGTTCGTCCCGAGCCTCGACGAGCTCCGAAAGGCGCACCAGATGTGCCTCCTCGGCGCCCGTCGAGTGGTCGTTTCCGCAGAGGAACTGCCAGCCGCTGTCGCCGTCCTCTGCGGGTTCGTCGCGCGTGCAGTAGAGCACGGCCTCTCCTTCGACGACACGGTCGCAGACGATCGCGAACTCTTCGTTGCTGGGCATCGCGGCACGATACGGGAGTCGACCCGCGCGGCACATGCTTCCTGCACGCGAACCGGGTGACGTTGAATCGGTCTCGGCCACGGGCTAGCGTGCCTTGCCTCTCCGCGACGAACCGAGTTCCCCATGCAGATTCGAATCGATCTCCGTTCCGTGGCCCAAAGACGGATTCGAGTCGAGGTCGCGGTCGAGCGGAACGAGAGCGCCGCCGGCGAGGTCGAGTTCTTCATGCCGGTCTGGACGCCGGGCAGCTACTTGGTGCGGGAGTATGCACGGCACGTCACCGACGTCGTTGCTGCAGACGGCGTGTCCGGTCGACCGCTCATGCTCGAGAAGACGGCGAAGAATCGCTACCGCGCGATCGCGCCCGACGGCTGTGAGCGCGTCCTGCTGCGATATCAGATCTACGCGCATTCGCTGACCGTTCGCGAGGCATGGGCTGGAGAGGAGTTCGCGTATTGGAACGGTGCGTGCACGTACCTCTGGCCGTGCGGACGCGAGACAGAGGCGGCCGAGGTTCGCGTGGACGTGCCGGACGGATGGCAGTTTTTCTGTGACCGAACGGCGAGTGGAGAGACAGCGTTCGAGCTCACGGACTTGGATCAAGCGATCGACACGCCGTGCCTGGCCGTCCCCGAACACGCGGCGGTCGTCGAGCGGTTCGACGTGCACTCAGTGCCGCATCGATTCGTGTGTGCGGGTTTGGCGGGCGTTGAGCTACCGGAGTCCCTGATCCCGGACACGGTCGCCGTCATCGAACAGGCGAGTGCGATCTTCGGAGGGACGCTGCCACTCGAGCACTACACGTTCCTCGCGTTGTTCGGCGAGTCCGGTCGCGGCGGCCTCGAACACATGCATTCGTCGACGCTGCTCGCGCCGCGCACGACGTTCGCGCCGAGGCGGAACTACGAAGAGTTCGTGAGCCTCATCGCGCACGAGTACTTCCACATCTGGAACGTGAAGCGGATGCGCCCGGCGGACTTCGCGCAGTTCGACTACGAACGTGAGAACTACACGCGCTTGCTCTGGGTCGCCGAGGGTGTGACGTCGTACTACGACGATCATCTCTGCCTGCGCGCGGGTGTCGTGGATGCGCGGGCGTATCTCGACACGCTCGCCGGCCACATCCGCAACATGGACCGCATGCCGGGTCGACACGTGCAGTCGCTCGGGGATGCGAGCTTCGACGCCTGGGTGCGGTTCTATCGGCAGGATGAGAACACGCGGAATACGACTCAAAACTACTACTCCAACGGAGCGCTCGCTTCGATCTGCCTCGATGCGCGCATTCGTGATCTGACCGATGGCGCGCGCAGCCTCGATGACGCGATCGCGTCGATGTACTCCGCCACCGTCGGGAGCGGCTACACGTTCGAAGATGTCTGCAAGCACGTGAGTGATGCGGCGGGCCAGGATCTGAGCGCCGGAATCGACACGCTCGTGAACGGTCCGTTCGATCCGGATCTCGATGCGGTGTTCGAGGTGTTCGGACTCGAGCCGCGGTGGAAGGGCGAAGACGAACCGCACATCGGGGTGCAATTCCGGAAGGGCATGACGGAGCTTGCGACCGTGTTCGATGGTTCACCAGGCTGGCGCGCCGGACTGGCGCCTGGGGACGAGATCTTGGCCATCGCGGGCCTGCGCGCTCGGCCCGCGACGTTCAGCACGATGTTCTCGCAGGTTGCTCGACCGGACGTCGAGATCGAGTTCCTCATCGAGCGGGAGGGACGCGTGTTCGCGCTTTCCGTGACCCCGTCCCGTCGCGACCGCGCCCGAGTCGAGATCCGTTCGGTCGCGAATCCGAGCGAGCGTCAGCTGCGACTCCGCGAGGGATGGCTCGGCCCGACGAGCCTTCGACTCACCTAGCCTTCACGAACGCGCGTGCGATCCGTCGCAGTACGGCATGTCGCCGGACTTGCCGCACGCACACCAGGCGACCGTGCGTTCCTCTTCGAGGATGACCTTGACCGGCTTGACGTCCCCCTCGCGGTGCGTGCCGTCGCAAAACGGGTAGTTCGCGCTGCGCTGGCACTGGCAGTGCGCGTACTTGCCCGGCGGGCACTTGGCGACGAACGGGCCGTCCTGTTGCCGACCGGGCGGATCGAGACCTTCGTGGGGTCTGGGCACGCCGCGAATGGTAACGCCCGTTTCGCCGAACCGGCGACCAGTGACCCCGGCGACTAGTGAAACCGGCGAATCACTCCCTCGACGATCCCACGGATCTCGAGGGTTTCCGGGTACATCGGCTGCATCGTCTCGTTGGCCGGCTGCAGTCGGACGCGATCGCCCTCGCGGTAGAACCGCTTGAGCGTCGCCTCTTCCCCGTCGACGATCGCGACGACGATGTCGCCATCCCGAGCCGTATTCGCGCTGCGGACCACGACGAGATCCCCGTCGTCGATGTGGTCCTCGATCATCGACTTGCCCGACACGTTGAGCAGGTAGACGTCGTCGTCGGTCGGGATGAGCTCGGTGAGCGGCACGGGCTCGGCGTCCTCGATCGCCTCGATCGGCACACCGGCGGCGATCGAACCGAGAATCCGCACGGAGGGCTCGGTCGATTCGACCTCGGGCGCGTCCGGATCGAACAGGATCGTCACCGAACGCGCGCGCGCCTTGTCGCGGGCGATCGCCCCCTTGGTCTGGAGGTGCGTCAGGTGCTCGCGAATCGTGATCTTGCTGACGCCGAGTTCGGCGGCGGCCTCCTCGAGCGTCGGTGACAGCCCGTGCTCGTCGCGGTAGTCCCGGAAGTAGCGCAGGACACGGAGCTGCTTGGGGGTGAGCGAAGGGTTCATGAGTGCCTTCTCAGAGAAACAGCACGGCGCAGAAGAAGACGGCGAGGAGAACCGTCATGCCCGCGAGATCGGCGAGGCGCACCGGGGCGTCGGTGGGCTGGGCATCGGAGCGGCGCGGGGTGCGGCGCGCGCGATTGCTGTCGCCACGGCCCGCGTGGCGCGACGGGTGGGCCTTCTCCTCGGGTCCGCGTCTCCGCAAGCGGCGACCGCCCGGCGCCGTGACGGAGGAAGAGGAAGCACGGGTGGAGCTGGGGGTGGTGGCGGCAGTAGAGCGGCGGGGGGTAGAGCGGAGTCCTGAAGAAGGTGAAGGCCGCGATGCCTTGGGAGGGGTTCGGAACAGCTGCGGTTGCTGGGGGAACGGAAGGTGCTGAGTGGTTGGCTTCGGCATCGCGGCCCTCGTTTGGTTGGACGGATCAGGTTAGGGAACTGTTAGGCGAACACAAGCCTTAGATCTCTGGATTTTAGGGAATTGTTTGGGTCTTCCCGGACCTCGAAGTCGGGCACATCGCCCGGGCTAGAAATTCCCCAGGTTCGTCCCCATTGGCCGGTCCGTGGATCATGACGCTCGCCCCAGCGCCATCCTCGACATGGAACGGCCAGTCGACGTATTGCTCGAAGAGCACCGACTGACGCGTCGCTCGATCGGCGTGTTGCACAGACTCGCGGACCGGGTCGAGGCTGGGGATCCGTTCCCGGCGGCGGACGTGGCGGTCGTGCTGAACTTCTTCCGCGAGTTCGTCGAGCTGGTCCACCATCAGAAGGAGTCCGCGGTCTTCTATCCGTTCGCCGCGATGACCGGGGGCGACGACGCCGCCGAATCGGTCGGCGAGCTGATCGCGGATCACGACGAGAGCAAGACGCTGCTGCACTCGCTGACCGTGTTCTGGGAGCCGACGGATCTGCTCGCCGACGAACGCAAGGCGTTCGCCGAAGTCGCGCGAGCGTACGGCGGTCGGTTGCTGCGGCACATGGAGACCGAAGAGGAGTTCCTCTTCCCGTCGGCCGCGTCGATCCCCGGGGACGACCGTATCAAGTTCCTCGAAGAGTTCGAAGAGATCGCGTCCGGTCACCGCACGGCCGGGGACTGGGAGCCGGAGATCGCGCGACTCGAGCGCATGTATCGGTGAGCGCGGGCTTCGATCCTGCTATAACGTCTCCGTTCTTGTTTCACGCGACGCGCACCGCGGTTGGGAGCGCGCGTCTTCTGGCGACCGGAGGGGTCATGATTCTTGCGCTCGAGCGCCCACTCGTCTGTTTCGACATCGAGAGCACCGGCCTCGATGTCGAGAACGATCGCATCGTCGAAATCGGTTTCGTGCGGCTCGCTCCGGACGGTTCCCGAGACTCTCTGCAGAAGCGCTGCGACCCAGGGATCGACATTCCCGAAGCGGCGACCAAGGTGCACGGCATCCGCACCGACGACGTGCGCGGCCTGTTCGGCGAACCGGTCTTCAGCAAGATCGCACCTCAGCTGCTCGAGTTCATCGGTGACGCGGATCTGCTGGGTTTCAACTCGATCGGCTACGACCTTCCCCTGTGGCTGAACGAGTGCACGCGTCACGGCGTCGAGTTCTCGATGGACGGCCGCGGCAGCGTCGACTCGAAGGTTATCTTCGATCGCAAGGAAGTCGGCTGGGATCGCTTCCTGCAGGGTCCGAGGAACCTCAACAACGCCGTGCTGCACTACTGCGGTCGGGACCAGGCCGCGGAATTCGCCAAGCGGGACGAGGACGGCGATCCCGATCTCACCGCTTCGGTCGACGAGCAGAACCGTCACTCCGCGGTGCTCGACGCGGACGCGACGCTCGACGTGCTCCTCGCGCAGCTCGAGCGCTACGAGGACCTGCCGCGCACCGTGCAGGGACTGCACGACTTCTGCGCGGCTCCGGCCGAAGCGCGGGCATAGCTTCGGCTATCGGCCGCTCCCGTCCTTCGGCTCCTCGTCGTCGTGCCACGGCGGCGTGAAGGACTCCTCCTTCTTGGTCTTCTCCTCGCGCTCGGCCGCGGGGATGTCGGCCAAGAAGACGGTCATCGCCTTCGCCTTGCCGTCTTCGTTGCGGTAGCTGATTTGCAGCGGGTCGCCGCCCATCTTGGACGCGACGAGCATCAGCATGTGGAACGAGTTGCGCACCTGCACGCCGTCGAGCTCCACGATGCGGTCGCCCTTCTGGATGCCGGCGGCCTTCGCCGGGCTGTCGTCGGTGACTTCGCTGATCAAGACCCCGGGCCCGAGGTCCTTGGTGTCGTAGCGAATGCCGAGGAAGCCGCGGTGGAGTGTCTCGCCTTCCTTCAGACGATCGAGGATCTCGCCCATGTCCGCGATGTTCGAGGCGAAGCCGATGCCGGAGTCGTACCAGTCGGCGCCGGCGTCGCGGCCGGACGGCGACAATGGGACGGACATTCCGACGACACGCCCGCGCACGTCGATGACCGGGCCGCCGTAGTTCGCGGGTGACGTGTAGGCGTCGATCTGCAGCGCGCGCCCGAACAGGCGGCGCGTCGCGGAGACGATGCCCATGTGCACGCTCGGCTCCTCGTCACCGAACGTGCGACCCAGCGCGAACGCCCACTGGCCGACACGGACTTCATCGGTCGGCACGAACTCGGGGACCGGCAGGTCCTGCGCTTCGATCTTGACGAGGGCGATGCCGCGGCTCGTGTCTTCGCCACCGCGCACGGCGTTGAACGCCCGGCCGTCCGGCAGCGTGATCAGTATGGTCGTCGGATCGAAGTTGACCGCGAAGCGCGAGATCAGGATCCAGCCGTCGGACGTGAGGACGATTCCCGACGTCGCGCCCTGGGCTTGGAGGAAGCCAGGCATGACGAGCGGGCCGATCTTCTTCTTGTCGTCCTTCTTCTCGTCGTCGTCCTCTTTCGGCTTCGGTTTGGGCTTGGGCTTCGGTCGCGAAGCGCCGTCGCCTCGGCCCCCACCGGCGAGCATCTTGCGCGTGCCGCCGAATGTCTCGACGCGCACGATCGACGGCGCGATCTTCTGCATCGCCGCGCGCGTGACGCGCTGCACGCGCATCAACTCGTGCGGATCGTCGGACTGGGCGTTGACGATCGAGAGGCTCGACAGCGCCGCGCAGACCGTCAGAGTCGTCGTGAGGCGGGTCATTTCTTCTTCTCCTCGAGCGTGATCTTACCGCGGCGAACCTTGGTGCCGCGCTTGAACGTGACCTCGATGGTCTGACCGGGCTCGAAGCGCGCCATCGTCTCGCGGAACTCCTTGCAGCTGCGGACGGAGTAGCGGTCGAGGCGGACGATCAGGTCGTCGGGGCGCATATTGATCGCGGCGGCCGGTGAGCCGCGCTTCACGCGCTCGACGTACGCCGGCGGTGAACGTCGCCCGCCCGTGTCGAACAGCTTGATGCCGTGATAGACGGGCTTCTTCTCGACCGCCTCTTCGGCGACCGGTTGCTTGCCTTCGATCCAACGCTCGAGGTAGGCCTTCGCGTCGCGCAGCGGAATCGCGGCCGAGATCTGCGTGTTCGTCTCTGTCGACTCCACCATGCGCGTGTTGATCCCGAACCACTTCCCATCGAGCGTGAGCAACGCGCCGCCGAAGTGCCCGGGGTTGTTCGGTGCGTCGGTGAGGATCAGGTCACCGTCGTAGTCGACGTCGCGAAGGAAGTAGCGCAGGCTCGTGCGCGCGGTCGCGGTGACGACGCCAAACGTCGCGGACAGTTTCTCGGAGTACTCCGCGAGCCGGAAACAGTTGCCGATCGACACGACGAACGTGCCGTTCTTCGGGACCTCGAGGGACGGCTTCAACGGCTTGAGCGGCGTCTTGAGTTTCGTGGTGTCGATCTTGAGCAGACGAATGCCGAGCTTCTGATCCGGCGGCAGCAGCTTCGCCATGTGGATCGAACCGTCCGCGAGCACGACGCGCGTCTTGTCGCGCTGGATCATGATCAGGTCGAGCGTGAGGATGTGACCCTCCTCACTGACGACGACTCCGCTGGCGTAAGGGTCGATCGTCGCGAGTCCCGATGCGCCGTGGATCTTGACGACGCTCTGCAGGTGGTCGTCGACCGCCTTCTCGAGCATCGTCTTGGGCTTGCGCTCTTCGAACGAGTAGGCCTCACCTTGGGCGAATGCGCTCGCGGCCGAGACCGTGAGAGCCAGTGCGAATCGACGGATCATTGCGCGGGCCTCCGGAAGAGCTCGGCGGACGGAGTGGCGTACTCGGGTGGGAGAATCGACCATCCCGGTTTCAGTTCGCCGTCGATCACGATGCGCGTGGCGTCTTCACGCACGCGGAGCTCGACGAGACCCTTCTGGGTCGGATCGCGATAGCGGCATCCGGCCGGTGAGCCGTCTTCGAAGAGGTAGATCTGACGCTGGCCGTCGCCCGGCAGGTTGATGACGTACGCCGGTCGCCCTTGAACCATCGTGCCGCCCTCGAGGTCGCCGCCTTCGAGCAGCTTCCGCAGGCCTGCGCCGCGGCGGAGCCAAGGGTTCGTGGCGAGGATGCGTTCGAGCTTCGCGGTTTCTTCCTCGGACAGCTCGGCGGCGGCGCCGCTCTTCTCGATGCGGAAGCCGCTGCCGGCTTCGGTGCGCACGAGCGCGACGTCGCCCTTGTCGATGCGCAGCTGCTCACCGAGTCTACGCAGCCGCACGACCTGGTCCTTCGGTCCGAGCATACGGAGGTCGACGCCCTCGGCGTCGTCGATCTTCTCGATCGCGCGCGCGAGTAGATTGGCCGCGAGTCGGCGGTGGCGGTCGTCGGCGATCCGATCCGGATCTCGACTCGAGCCCGTGTCGAGCGTCGACAGCGTGAACTCGATCGTGCGCTCGGGACCGTAGCCGCCCTCCTCGAGCTGCGGCCGGAAGGACAGTGTCACCCAAGTGCCGGTCGGCAGCACGCCGACCATCGTCGCCAGCTGGTTCGCGCTGCGGACCCTCGTGCCGCAGAACTTCGTGATCTCGTCGCCGAGCGCGACGCCGTACTCCCCGACCTTGGAGTCTTCGAACACGGCTTGGACGAACACACCGAGACGTTCCTTCTCGGCTTCCTTGGTCTCGTACGGTGCCTTCATGAACCACGCGTTCATGTCGAGCGTGCCGTGCTCGGCGTGCTTGCCGGCCATGAGGTCGCCGAGGAAGTTGCGGATCTGGTTGCTCGCGATAGCGAACCCGACCCCGACGTTGACGCGGCCGCGGTCGCGCACCGAGATCCGGCCGTTGATGCCTACGATCTCACCGTTCTGGTTGAAGAGCGGGCCGCCCGAGTTGCCGGGGTTCACTGGCACGTCGACCTGGATGCAGTCCGGGTAGACCAGATTGCGGTTGCCGGCGCCGGGCTGGTAACGGTGCGTGCCGGACACGATGCCCCAGGTCACGGTCGGCGCGAAGTCGGTCGCGAGCAAGAACGGGTTGCCCATCGCGAACACGGTCTCGCCGACGAGCAGCGCGTCGCTGTCGCCGATCTTGGCGAATGGCCACGGCCGCTTCGAGTCGTCTTGGATCAGCAGGACCGCCAGGTCCGAGCCCGGATCGATGCCGAGGACGTCCGCTTCATAGAGATTGCCGTCGGGCAGACCGACGACCATCTCCCGGACCTCGGGTTTTCCGACGACGTGGAAGTTCGTCAGCACGAAGCCTGCCGGGTCGTAGATGACCCCGGAACCGCCGCCAGGCGATCCCTTGGCCATGACCGAGCAGACGGCCGGTTGTACTCGAGCCATCGCGTCGACGCGTGCGCGTTCGGCGCGGAGGACTGCGGCGAGATCTTCTTCGGGACTCTGCGGGGAGAGCACCGCCAGGAGGGTCGCGATCAGCATCGTCATCCGAGGGGTTGGGTGCCGGAGCTCAATATAGACGAGTCCGACGGCCTCGGGCTCTGCGACCTTCCCGGGAGTCTCGGGGATTCGCGCTGCGAGCGATCGGGTTCAGCGAATCCCGGGCACGATCTCGATCCCGTAGGTGAACGAGAGGCCCAAGGCGTTCGCGGGCGGGTCGGGCACGACGGCCTGACCGAACAGCGAGACGCCGACGAGCGACGACGCGGTGCCGAGCGACACGTCGAGTGTCGCGGTGTTGGAGACCGGTGTCATCGGCACGCTGACGAACGGATCGACGAGTAGGTCGCAACCCGGCGCACCGATTGTCGTCAGGTCGAGGCTCGTCGATGTCGCGCCGAGCAGGAAGAACGGCGGCGTCGGGCTCGAGCCTGGCGCCGGTTGCAGCACGAGGCGCATCGTGTCGCCCACCCACGGCAGACCTCCAGGCGCGGCTTCGAGGAACATGAAGCCCGCGGAGCCGACGCAGCCGTTGCCGTACGGAGTGATCAGAGCCGGTTCCGAAGTGCCGTAGCCCCAGAGTTGCGTGAGGTCCGTGTCGATGCCGACGACGCGGCGCTGCAGCGGGTCGTAGGTCAGGTCGGTGCCGTGCGCGCGTCGGTAGCCGACGGCAGGCTGGGACCAGGACGTGCCGTCCCATTCCCACGTGCGGCCCGATTGCGACGGCCCGAAGTACCACCCGCCGTGCAGCACGGTGCGATCACGTGCGATGTCGTAGGTCATGCCTGCCTCGTCGCGGGGCTCGGGACCTGTCGTCGCGGCTTGGTGCCAGTCGACGCCGTCGAAGATCCACGTATCACCGAGAAGTGGCGGCTCTCCAGCCCCGACGCCGGCGCCGCCGAACAGGACGATCTCGTCGCGTCGGCGGTCGTACGACAGCACGAACTCCTTGCGATCGCTGGGCATCGTCGGGGGGAAGAGTTCGGTCCACACGGAGCCGTCCCAAGACCACATGCGCAGCGGTGCAGTGGGCGTCGCCGCCTGCATCAGCACGCATCGATTGCGCAGGCTGTCGAACACCATTGCGCCCAAGTAGCTGTTGGCGTCGCCCTGCGGTGGGACCTGGCGCAGGACCCAGTCGTCTCCGACGAGCTCCCAGGTGCCGTCCCAGTTCGCGAGCACCGTCGTGAACCGGTGTTCGTCGTAGGCCATCGCGAAGTTGGCGCCGATGCCGGGGGACGGACCGATCTGCGGTAGCTCTCGCCAGCCGGACACGTCGTCGAAGACCCACGTCTCGTCCGAGATCACGGTGGGCCACTGCAGGTCGATCTCGCCGCCGAACTGGAGGATGCGAGCCTGGTGCAGCTCGTACACGATGCGGGCGAACTGGCGCGGTGCGGGCGCCGGCGGCGTGGTCTTGGTCCAGTCGACCCCGTCCCACTCCCAGGTCTCTCGACGCGTCAGTCGATCCGATCCCGTGGCGTTCGAGTCGCCACCGACCATGACGACGCGCGCGTTCACTTCGTCGTAGCACAGGGACGGAGCGTAGCGAGCTTCGGGAACGGTCGCGGGCTGCCGTAGCGTCCACGAGACCCCGTCCCACTCCCAGGTCTCGTCGAACGGGGGGCCGCCGGAGAAGAACCCGCCGAAGACGACGAGCTTGTCGCGCGCGGCGTCGTAGGCCATCCCGAACCCGCTACGCGAAGGCCCAGTCGTATCGATGAGCGTCCAATCAGATCCGTCCCACTCCCACAGCACGGTGCGGTTCGGGTTGAACTGCTGTTCGAGGAACATCACGGCGCCGCGGCCGGAGTGGTACACGAGGCGCTGGCCGTACGGGAACCACGGCGCGTTGGTCGGAAACGCTTGGGTCCAGTCGTTGCCGTCCCACTCCCAGGTTTCCTGGCCGACGACCATGACCGTGACGCCGCGAGCCGCGTCGAACGCGAGCGCCTGGCTCGAGGTCGAGTGTTGGTTGGAGTCCGGCGCGTTCAGCGGATTGCGGTTGATCCACTGCGTGCCGTCGAACTCGAGGGTCGTTGGAACGCGGTTGCCAGGCGTCATCGTGTAGCCGAACAGCACGATCCGATCGCGGATCGAATCGTACGCGCAAGCCGGGTTGAACAGCTGTGGCCCGTACGACAGGTCGAGGTTGTCCCAAGTCCCGTTCGTGTAGGTCCACGTGTCGGTGTAGCGCAGCGACCAGACGATGCCGCCGCAGAGCACCGAGCGACCGCGCAGGCTGTCGTAGCAGAACGGTGCTTCTTGGCGCTCCGTTGGCGTAAAGGCCATGGAACGCCACTCGGCTTGGGCGGCCAGAGGTGCGACGAGCAAGGGAGTCAGCAGAGCAGCCAGTGTTGAGAGCTTCATGGCGTGAGTCCTGGATGAAGAGCCGGTCGAGCGTGATCAGCGGATGCCGGGCGTGATCTGGACGCCGTGGGTGAAGGCGAGCCCGAGCGAGTTCGCCGGAGGGTCGGGAACGATCGCCTGCCCGAAGAACGACGTGCCGACGAGTGATGCGGAGGTCGCGAGAGAGACGTCGAGCGTCGCGTCACTGCCCGCCATCGACATCGGAACGGTGATGAATGGGTCGACGAGCAAGCTGCAGTTCGGCGCGCCGATCCCGGTCACGTCGAGGCCGAGCGGGGTCGAGCCGAGCAGGAAGAACGGTGGTGTCGCGCTGGTGCCCGGAGTCGGACGCACGACGAGTCGCATCGTGTCGCCGATCCACGGCAGCCCGCCCGGTGCGGCCATGAGATCGAGCGCGCCCGAGGAACTGTCGCATCCGAGGCCGTAGGGCACGACGAGCGCCGGGTCTGGCGGCGAGTAGATCCAGAGCTGGGTCAGGTCGGTCTCGACGCCGGCGACGCGTCCGTGGATCGGGTCGTACGCGAGTGCTGTGTCGTATGCGCGTCGGTAGCCGATCGCCGGCTGCGACCAGGAGGTCCCGTCCCATTCCCAGGTTCGGCCGGATTGGGACGGTCCGGAGTAGCGGCCGCCGTGGAGCACGGTTCGGTCGCGCGCCGCGTCGTAGACCATCGCGGCCTTGTCTCTGGCTTCGGGTCCGGTGGTCGCGACCTGCTGCCAATCGACGCCGTCGTAGATCCAGGTGTCGCCGAACAGGGGGCCGGTGCCCCACGTGTTGCCGCCGAAGAGCACGATCTCATCGCGCACGCGGTCGTAGGCCATCGCGAAGTCTTCGCGGTCGCTCGGCATCGTCGGCGGGAACAGCTCGACCATTTGGAAGTCCTTCCACGAGAACATCCGCATCGGCGACGTGGTGGTCGAGCGCTGCATGAGCACGCAGCGGTCGCGATGGCTGTCGTACACCATGCCGCCATGGGTGCCGTCGACGAGCGAGAAGCGGAGTCCCCAGTTGCCGCCCGTGAACTCCCAGAGCCCGTCCGCGGAATACAACACGGTGACGTGCCGGTCCTCGTCGTAGACCATCGAGTGGTTGCGTGCCGGTGACGGACGCGTCGTGGGCTGTAGCTCGGTCCACCCCGTCGCATCATCGAACGCCCACATCTGGTTGGTCAGGACCTGCGGGAAGCCTTCGCTGATCCTGCCGCCGAACTGGAGCCACCGATTCGCGTGCGATTCGTACACGATTGCGGCACCCTGGCGGGGTTTCGGGGCCGGCGCCGTGGTCTCGACCCAATCGACTCCGTCCCACTCCCAGGTCTCACGACGCGTCGAACGATCCGAACCCGATTCGACCGTGTCACCGCCGAACATCACGACGCGTCCAGTGGTCTCGTCGTACGCGAGCGAGCAGCCGGAGCGGGCATCGGGCACGGTGGCGGGCGTGGCTTGGGTCCACGCGGTGCCGTCCCATTCCCACGTTTCGTCGAAGTTGTCCCCGCTCTCGTACCCACCGAACAACACGAGCCGATCGCGGAGTTCGTCGTAGGCGAGTCCGACGCCGTTCCGTGATGGGCCGTCGTTGTCGATGACGGTCCAGTTCGAACCGTCCCACTCCCAGAGCACGTTGCGGTGCGGGTTGTAGGCTTGTTCGAGGTAGAGAACCGTGCCCCGGCCGCCGTGATACACGAGTCGTTGTCCGTAGTAGTGCAGTGGCTGGCTCGTCGGGAGCTTCTGGGTCCAGTCGATGCCGTCCCATTCCCAGGTCTCGTCTTCGAAGACCATCACGGTCACACCACGAGTCGGATCGAACGCGAGCGTCTGGCTCGAAGTCACGTGCTGGTCGGAGCCCGGCGCCGTCAGCGGATTGCGGTCGATCCACTGCGTGCCGTCGAACTCGAACGTCTTCGCCTCTCGATTGCCGGCAACCGTCGTGTAGCCGAATAGCACGACCCTGTCGCGAATCGAGTCGTATGCGCAGTCGGGGCTGAACAACACGGGACCGGTCGGCGCCTCGAGGTTCGACCAAGAGCCGTTCTGATACGCCCAGGTGTCGGTGTAGCGCAGCGACCAAACGACGCCGCAGCAGATGATGGTGCGGCCGCGCACGCTGTCGAAGCACATCGGTGTGCTCTGGCGTTCCGGTGGCGCAGCGGCCAGCGTCTGCCACTCGGCCTGCGCGGCCAGAGAGGACGCGGACAGAAGCGTGAGCGAGAAGAGCAAGTCCGTCTTCATGGGATCCCCAGTTGCAAACAGTCGACTTGCGGCAAACGACCGCGGTCGACCGTCCGAACACGGATTCTCGCCTTTTTGTGCGGACTCGACCACCCGCCTCGGGGGCGGGGTCCCGGCGGCTGGGTCTCGGGGCCGGGAGACTCAGTTCTTGCGGAACCGGGCGTCGGCGAACGCGCAGTGGTCGCCGAGATCGAGGTTCTCGCCGAAGTCAGTCTCGAGCACGAGCTCCCTTACGCCCGCGAGATCGATGCTGACGGGCTTCGGGGCATCGCCGTATGCCATCGGTCCGGAGTCGAACACGATCTTCTTGTCGGCGACGATGCGCAGCACCGCGTGCGCGAGTCGGTGCGCGCGGTCGTCGATCCCGATCGTCGCTTCGAACACGTCGTAGTCTCCCGTGAGCGCGAACGTCAGCGTCGTGCGCGGGACGAGGCAGAGGCCGCGGTCGAAGTGGCGGCCGGCAAGCTCGAAGCCTTCGCCGACCGGCGTGCGGTTGCGAAGCCACGGCTTGATCTGATTGAGCGCGGGGATCTGGCGCACCTTCGACGGTTCGAGGTCGCTCAGGAAAGCGACGCGGCCGGTGTCGATCGCGATGCGCTGGATCGTCGCGCAGCGAATCTCGAGTTCGGCGCCTTCCGCGATCGCGAGTCGACAGTGCAGACCGTCCCAGCTGCGAAGCGTGCCGGCGAGCGGTGTCCCGAAGGAGCCGTGCACCGTCGCGATCGGACGCGGCAGCGCGTCGGGCGCAGCGCCGTTGTCCGTGCCGAAGATGACGCCGTGCACGCGCTGGATCGGCAGCGTGCGTTCGCGACCGCCGACCTCGACGACGAGATCCTGCCCGCGGACCGCGGTGACTCGCATCGAGTACCGCTTGAGGTTCTCGCCGGACTGGTCCCAGGCGAACAGCAGGTCCTTCGTCGCCGACGGATTCTCGATCGCGCGCGCGAAGCCCGCGTCTTCGTCCAGTGCAGGCGTGAATCGGATCGCGGCGACGTGGGCGAGTGCGATCGTGATCGGATCTTCGCCGTGCTGCGTCGCGAGCTCGAGCTGGTCTTCGCCGCCTCGCGTCAGCGTGCACGCGAACTCGCTGCCGGACCGCAACCAGGCGAACTGCTTGTGGTCGGTGTTCGTCGCGTCGGCGCGCTCCTTGCGGACGATGTCGACGACGTTCTGCAGTTCGAGAGTCGGGCCGCCGCGCATCGCGATCTCGCCGGACGGGCTGATCGCTTGGAGCGGACCCTCGACGGAGCTACCGACCAACGGCGAGACCCGGAAGGTCCCGTCGTCGGTCTGGGCGTGCGCCGGGCTCGTCAGCGCGCAAAGCGCTACGGCGGCGCACGCCGCGAAGCGAGGCGTCACTGGTCGCCGCCCCGATTCAGCTTCTTGTAGTACTCCTCGACCATCTTCTTCCAGGGGCCGCTGAGTCGCGTCTGCACGTCGGCTTCGATCGCCTTGCGTTCGCGATCCTTGTAGTCGCCCCAGCGCTTCGCCACCTTCGGCGCGTCCTGGAGGTTACCGATGCGGTGTTGGCCACCGGGGAGAGCACTCTGTGAGGCCGGGTTGTTCGACTTGCTGTTGCCGCTCGCCGGGCCGCTGCTCTGCTTCTCCTGCTCCTCGAGCTCCTCGATGATCTTCTGCAGTTGCTCGACGATCTCGAGTTGGTCGGTTTGCACGGGTTTGTCGGTCTTGCCGCGACGGAGGTTGCGGCCGACACCCTTCATCTCGTCCGCGATCTGGTGCAGCGGACTCTCGAACTGCGCCTCCAGCTCCGCCTTGCGCTGCGCGGCGACCGCGCGGTAGCGCTCGGGAGCATCGGGGAACAGCTGCAGGAAGTCGGCGAACGTCGTCGCGGCGTCCGCGGGACGCGGAATCTCCGCGAGCGCCGACCCGTAGAAGAACGCGACCTCGGCATCGAGCGCGGTCTTGTTCTTGTCCTGGATCAGGTAGTTGCGGAACACCTGTGTCGCGAGGTCCGGGTCGTCGCCGTCGAGGAAGTGGCGGCCGAGGTGGTAGCGCGAATGTGCCCGCACGTACTCGTCGTCACCCTTCTCGATCAGCGCGGCCAGCTCGAGAGCGGCTTTGGGGTCGCCGTCTTCGGCCAGGTTCGCTGCCGAGTCGTAGCCCGTATGGAACTTGCGCAGCAGGCTCTCGCATGCGTACGCGATCGACTCTTCTTCGCACTGCGTTTCGAACGCGGCGATGTCCTCGTCACCCGCACCCAAGCCGCGCACGTGCTCGACGAACTTCGTCTTGTCGAACGGCTTGAACGGGTTCGGCGCCGACTCGGGGTCTTGAGCCGGCAGGGCCGCGCTGCCGAGCAGCGCGGCGATGGACGCGAAGCGGAACATCAGTTGCCCGCCTGTTCCTTGCTGAGGCGGTTCGCCATCTCGCGCAGAAGCTCTTCGACCTTCTTCTGCTTGTGCGAGAGTTCGGCTGCCTGCTCCTTGTTCTCCTCGGTGGCGCGCTTGGCTTCCGGCACCGCCTTGTCGAAGTCCAGAGTCCGCTTGTTGACGCGCTCTTGCTTGATCTTGACCAGCTTGAGTTCCGCAGACCGCGGAACGAGTGGCGGCGTTCAAGTGCCGCCCGTGCTTCAAGTGCCGCCTGCGCGGTCCTCGATGGTTTTTCGTAGCGCGTTGATCAAGTCGTTGAGCGTCGCCTCGATCTCCGCCTGGATGATCTGCGTCGTCGTCGAGCACTTGCTGAGCGCGAGGCGCTCGCCGACGCGGTTCAGATCGTCGCGGAGTTCTTCGACGATGATCGGGAAGGCGGCCGAGCGACCGTCTTCTTCGAGCAGCTTGAGGGCATCGCTCGCCTCGCCGCCGAGTTCGAGTTCGCCGTTGCTCAGCTCGCCGCACGTGTTGCGCACCTTCGCGGGGACCTGACCCGCCGCTGCGAGCGTGTTTTTCGCGACGCGGGCGATCGCTTTGGTGCGCGCGGAGATTTCCTTCTGTCGCGCGAGCATCTCACCGAAGCGTTCTTCGAGCGCGCGGAGGACTTCGTCCTCGAGCTGCTGGCGCAGCTGCGCGAGCGCGTCCTCGAGCTTCTGCTTCGCGTCCTCGAGGTTGTCGAGGGCGTCCTGCTGATCCTGCTTGGCCTTGCTCGGCTTGTATTCCTTCAGCTGGCCGGCTGCGGCCTTCTGCTTCGGGACGGCCTGCTGGATGTTCTGCTTGCCCGGGGCGGGCTGGCCTTCGCCTTCGTCGCCCTGCTCGGAAGCTTCCATGTCCTGCGCGAGCTTGTCCGTGTCGATGCGGGTCTCGGTCTGGTTGCGAGCCTGCTGGTCGAACGGGATCTGCTGGAGGCGACGACGCGCTTCGTCGGCGAGCTTCTCGAGCTCGGCCTTCGACTCTTCGAGCTCCTTGATCGCCTTGTCCATGTCCTCGAGCGAACGCTCGGGCTGGTTGTCCTTGAGCTTGTTCTGGGCCTTTTGCATCGACTGCGACGCGCTCTCGCACGACTCGCAGCCCTTGCCCTTGCCGCCCTGGCCTTCGCCGCCTTGTCCTTGGCCGCCGCCTTCGCCTTCGCCGCCTTCGCCCTCACCCTTGCCCTCGCCTTCGCCGGGCTTGGATTCCTTGGCTTCCTTCAGCTCCTTGGCGTCCTTCTCGATCTTCTCGAGCTTCTTGGCGAGGTCTTGGGCTTCCTCTTTGAGGTCGCCTTCGTTCTCGGCCATCTCGGCTGCCTTCTCCGGCGCCGCGGACATGCCCGCGTTGTTGGCGTCGTTGCGCAGCTGGGCCTGTTCGTCGATCAGCTTGTCGAGAGCTTCCTTGGCCTTCTCGATGTCCTCGAGATGCTTCATCAGCTTCTCGGCTTCGGCCGCGTCCTGCTTCTCGGCTTCCTGCTGCTTGATCAGGTCGTCGACGCGATCGCGGAACTCTTCGAGCTCCTTGATGCGCTCGAGCAGTCGCTCGAGTTCGAGATCGCGGTTGAGCAGGAGGTCGAGCAGCTTGGTCAGGTCTTCGCCGACCTTCTCCATCCGCTCGAAGGCTTCGTCGTAGTCGCCGCTCTCGATGAGCCGCTTCGACGCCTCCATGCCCTCGTGGATCTTCTTCTCCTGGATGTACCGGTTGCCGGCCTGCAGGAGTCGACTCTGCTCAGGCTCGGTGGCCTGCTTGGCGGTCTGCAGTTTTTGCATGCGCCGGTGCAGCTCTTGGAATTTCGTACGCGCCCTTTCGTGCAGCGCGAGCGCAGGGTCTTGCTGCGTCTCCTGCGCCGTCACCTCGGGTGCGCCCGAGAGAATCGTGACGGCGATCGCAGCCGTCAGCAGCCTGAGAAGTCGATGCATGTTCTTCTCCACGCGGGTTGAGTGCAGACACGTCCTGGAGCCGGGGTCGAGTGCTCGCACGGACGCTCTACGTGTTATCTCGACGAGATCTGCCGTCGGACCCTCCGTTTTTAGCACGTTCGCATCGGGCTCCTGGCGACGCAGGTGTCCTGATGCTGTCCCAGATCTGCCCGGGAACCGGCCTCGTTGCGGGGTGTTCGACGTAAACCTCTGCTAATTATTGAGTTGGGATATTCGGTGGCAGCGGGTAAAGAACGGCGGATCCCCGCCGTCGGTTCCCGCGCCGTGGTCATCGTTTCTTGTCGCGGTTGCCCTCGGGGCCGAACAGCTCTTCGGCGGCCTCGGCGCGGTGCTTGTCGACCACGTCGCGGGCCTGCTCCTCGGTCTTGATGACGATGCGGAGCATCTCGAGCACGGCGGCGATGTCCTCCGTGTGCTCCATCTCGGCGAGCACGCGCTTGATCGTCGCGATGATGCGGTCGTAGCTCGCGACGAGTTCGCGCCGCGCGTCATCGGAGCCGGTCTCGGCGAAGGCCGCGGTCGCCGCCGAACTTTCCGGGAAGTCGGTCGCCGCCATCGTGATCAGCGGGCTGACGATCTTGGCTTCCTTGCCCGATACGACGTTCGGTTCGAACAGCCGGTTGTTGAGGAACTCCTGCAGGATGCGGCGATAGCGCTCGCCGATCCCCTGGGAACGTCGGCCGAGCGCCTGCTGGCGGCGGGCGAACGCGAGGATCCCGAGCTTGGCCTGCTCCGCACGCGGATCGTCGCCGGTTGGCGAGACGATCTCCGCGACTTCGTCGCGCAGCGCCTGCTCACGCTTCAGCACGCGTTCGAGTTCGCGGCGCTGCTCACCCTGCCGTCGGCGCAGCTCCTCGAGCAGCTTCTCGCGGGTGACGACACGGAAGTGCATCGTCTCGCTCGACGCCTCGTGCGGCTCGGGTCGGAAGTTGTCCTTCGCGGTGAACTTCAATGCGAGCAGCTGCCCGGGCTTGATGCGCTGGTTCTCCGGGATCGGGTCCGCGCCCGGCGGTGCGAGTTCCCGTAGGTCGAATGTCGTCGCGGTCTCGAACTCTTCCCCGCCCGGTTCGAACGCGTCGAGACCCGTGACCGGTGCGGCTTCGAATGGCGGTGCCTCGGTTTCGGACGTCGCTTCGGTCGCGGCGACCGCTTCCGTGACCTGGAACGACGCGGTCACCGCGGTCAGCCCGTAGTCGTCCTTGATCTCGAGCTTGCCGGGAATGCGCGCCTCCGAGGTGATCAGAGAGCCGATGCCCTGGGTCTTGAACTCGACGCCGGGCGCTGCGTCGTCGACGAGGCGCAAGAACACCTGCGGAGCCTGTGTCGGTCCGAGTCGATCGGTGTCGAGCGCGTCGAGGGTCAGCGTGCCGCTTTCCGTCGGCTGGATCTTCGCCGTGATGCCGAGGCCGTCCGCGGCGACTTCCGCCGGCAGCTTCTGGTCGTCGGCGAACACGAGCTGTGCACTCGTCAGTGGCTTGCTGCTCTTGCAGTCGAGCTCGACGGTCGAGCCGTGCGGCACGCGAATGTCGCCGGAGAGATCTTTCACCTGCTCGGCTTCGCGCGCGAGGTACTCGGGATAGCGCACCGTCAGGACCATGTCCGTGAGTCGCGGGCGGGGCACGAGATGCACTTCCAACGTGCCGGTCTCGCCGTCTCCGCCGAACGCCTGCACGGTCAGGTTCTCGAGCACGCTGCTGAGAGTGATCGTGAAGAGGTCGTCGCCGATCTGCTCCATCGGACGCTCGGTCGACTCGCCGCTCGCGAACTCACATTCGAGCACGACCTTGTCGGGGACCACGCCGGACGCGCGGACGCGCAGCGTGACGTCGTCGCGCTCGGCGATGCGCATCGGCTGGGTCGCGTCGACTTCGTCGAACGCGAGATGCGTGTCGCGCGGCCACGGTTCGGAGCCGAGCGCGAGGTTGCGCACGGCCCAGAGTCGGAAGTCGTCGGACGTCGCGGCCCACGCGCCGACCAACAGTGCGAACCCGGCGGCCATGCCCGTGAACTTGTTGATGCGCGACTTGTTGACCGCGCGGTGGAACGGCAGCGAGTTGAGCCGCTGTTCGACATCGGTGACGACGTGCGCCATCATCTCCGGCGATTCAGGCAGCTCGCGACCGGACGAAAGGTCGGACTCGAACTGCATCGCGGAGATCAGCGACTGGCGAATCCCCGGGTCTTGCCGTTCGACGGCGAGCGCGAGCTCTTCGTCGGTGAGCTCGATGCGCATCGGTCGCAACATGCGGCGCGCGACGATCAGGCCGATCGACACGATGCACGCGAGGAGCAAGAACGCGCGGAACCCGACTTCGAGTCGGAGCAATCGGTCGGCGCCGTAGCTGACGAATACGTAGCACGCGACGGCGAGAGCAATCCATGCTGCGCCCTCGATCGCGATGCCGAGTCGGGCGCGCGAGCGAAGGCCGTCGAACAGGGTGCGTGCTTGTTTCATAGGAGATTCGACCTCTTGCGCAGCCACCATTCGGTGCTCAGAAGTCCGAGGAGGATCGCGATCGTGACCCAGGAGTCCCAGATCGCGTGCGAGGACATGAACGTGTCGATGACAGACATCGATTCGATGTCCTTGGTCGCTTCGAGCAGCTGCTCGGGAGTGGCGCACAGCGTCGCCGCCGAGGCCTGCGCGAGAGCGCCGAGTTCGGCGAGGTCGGCGGGGCCTTCCTTCTCGACTTCGGCGGGCACGACTTGGAAGTTCGTCTGCACGTCACGCCCGAGCTTCTCGGCCGGACGAATCCGGTAGAAGCCCGTATTGGTCGGCCAGAAGCGGATCTCGTACTGACCCGGCACGCCTTCGATCGGCGCGAGCTGCATCGGTTCGGGCGGGCCGTTCTCCGGTTCGAGCACGAGCTCGAAGCTGTCGCCGATCCACGGCGTGAACGACTCCGTCTTCACGTCGGCGACGACGCGCTGTGGAGAGCCGAGCTCGAGTTTCTCTTCGCCGACGGTGAGCGAGAGTCTCGCGTTGCCCGCGGTCAATCGGCCCTCGAACAGGTGACGGATACCCTTGATCCAGAGCCGGTTGTGGGCCTGCTCGTGGATCGAACGCCAGCGATACGTGTCGTCCGTGCCGCTGAACAGCACGCGACCGGAACCGAAGAAGTGCGTCGCGATCAGCGGGATCTTCCCGAACTGTCGGACCTTCTGATCGGTGTACTCCGCGATGACGAGCGCGGCTGGCTTCGGACGTTCGACCGGGAAGGCGACGAAGAAGCCGGGCATCGCCGACCACAGCTGCGCACTCGCCTCACGGCTGTCCTCGATGCGGGCGGCCTTGTGGTTCCGCCCGTCCGGGGTCAGCTCGAAACGCGTCGGTTGCGTGCGCGCGCGACCGAGGCCGAAGCGATGGTCCGCGCGTTCGACGTCCGGCACGACCGGCAGGATGTCGGAGAGCGCCTTGGTGCTCGCCGTCGGCCGCAGCGCGTCGAGAGTGTAGATCTCGCCGCACACCCACCACAGACCGGCGCCGTTCTCTTCGACCTGCTTCGCGACCATGCCGCAGAACTCTTCGCTGAGCTTCGACGAGTCCGGGTCCATGAAGATGAACACGTCGTACTGGTCGAGTTGCTCGCGCGTTTCGGGCAGGCGCTCGAGGACGACGTTGCCGTCCTGCGGGAAGTCGGGGTCGGCGCTGAGGAGCCACGTCGACAGGTTGACGGTGTTGTCTCGGATCAGCTGCGTGCGCACGAAGCGGAACTCGTGCGACGGACCGCCGCTGATCATCAGCACGCGGGTCTGTTCGCCGAGAACCTCGACCTGCGTGCGCTGCACGTGGCGTTCGGGGCTCGGCGGTTCGAACTCAGGCGGATCGACTTCGACGACGTAGGTGAAGATGCCGGGCTCCTTCGAGCGCAGATTCGGGAACTCGATGAGTCCTTCGGGCGCGCCTTCGCCGAGCTCGATGGTCTCCGTCGCGACGGTCTCGGCCGTGCCTTCGGTGCCTTCGCGCTTCAGGCGAACGGTCACCGAGATGTCGTCGTAGCCCTGGCTCTCGATGTTCGCGCGGACCGTGAACGGGTCCTTCTGGAACACCTTCTCCGGGGCGTCGATGCGCGTCAGGCGCAGCGTCTGGGTCGCGGAGGGATCGCCGATCGGCAGCACGAGCGTGCGCGAGACCTTGCGCTGTTCGACGAGGCGCGCGATCTCGGAGCCCTGCGCGCCCAGATTGCGACGGCCATCGGTGAGCACGACGAGCCCGGCGATCGTCGAATCGCGGTGTCGTTCGAGTGCGCTGCGAACAGCGAGGCCGATGTTGGTGAAGCGGCCTGTTGCCTTGAGTTGCTCGAGGTCGAGTTCGGCTCCCGGCTGCGCTTCGGTCTCTTCTTCGGGTTCCCCGGTCTCGAGCTCGAACACGCCGAGCGGTTCGAGTCCGGAGTGGAAGCCGTAGACGTAGACGTCGTTGTCACCCG
>JANQJF010000034.1 GCA_028281765.1 Planctomycetota bacterium
ACCCGCGCCGGCCCGTACGGCCCGGCCAGCGCCCTCACCATCTTCACCCCCCCCAGCACCTCCGCCGGGAACAGCTTCACCACCGACAACCCCAGCCCCATCGCCGTCTCCACATCCGTCGGGTTCGCGACCCCGGGCAGCATGTTCATCCCTGCGCCCAACACCGCTTCCACTACCTTCGGGTTCAACCCGGGCGACACCGCGAAATCGACGCCGGCATCCAACAACTCCGGCACGACCTCAGCATTCAACACCGTCCCCGCGCCGAGCGTCATCTCCGGAAACCGCTTCCGAATCTCCCGTATCCCCTCCATCGCCGCTGCCGTCCGCAGCGTGATCTCGATCACGTCCAACCCACCCTCTTGCAACGCCTCCGCGAGCGGCAGCGCCCACTGTACGTCCTTCAACACGACGACCGGAACCACACGTTTGTCGAGCATCTTCACGCCCTGATTGCACGCACCCTTCCCCCACGCCGCAACCCACACCCCGGGAGTTTCCCTACTGACCCAGAACCACGCCCACTACGATTCGCCCAGCTCACCATGATCGACACGTCCCGCGCCCCGGCTCTCGCCGACCTCCGCCCCGCTCTCGACCGCGTCTTCGCGCTCGCCAAGCAGAAGATCACTTCGATCGACGCCGACTACGACGAGTCCCAAGGCTCACCGGTCTTCACCTGGAACGGCAAGTACACCACCCGCGGCTGGACCGAGTGGACCGAGGGCTTCCGCTACGGCATCGCGATCCTGCACTTCGACGCGACCGGCGACGAAGCCTCGCTCGCGTCCGGCCGCACGCGCACCGTCGAACGCATGGCGTCGCACGTTTCGCACATCGGCGTGCACGACCACGGCTTCAACAACCTCTCGACCTACGGCAACCTGCGCCGCCTCATGCTCGAGGGCCGCATCCCGCAGAACGACTGGGAGCGCCACTTCTACGAACTCGCGATCAAGGTCTCCGGCGCGGTCCAAGCCTCCCGCTGGTCCCGGCGCCAGGGCGGTGGCTTCATCCATTCGTTCAACGGGCCGCACTCGCTGTTCGTCGACACGATCCGCTCGTGCCGCATCCTCATGGAAGCGCACCGACTCGGCCACTGCCTGATGGCCGAGGGCGACCAGCCGATCTCGTTGCTCGGCCGCGCGCTCGAGCACATCGAGTCGACCGCGCGCTACTCCGTCTTCTACGGCGAAGGGCGCGACGCCTACGACACGCCCGAAGTACGCGGCCGCACCACCCACGAGGCGATCTTCAACATGACGGACGGCGCGTACCGCTGCCCGAACTCGCAGCAGGGCTACACCGGGTTCTCGACCTGGACACGGGGACTCGCGTGGGCGCTGTGCGGCTTCCCCGAGGAACTCGAGCTCCTCGACGCGATGCCTGACGCCGAACTCGAACCACACGGCGGCCGCGCAAAGTGGGAGTCGCTGATGCGCAACGCCGCGACGGCGACCGCCGACTTCTTCCTCCAGCACACGCCGACCGACGGTATCTCCTACTGGGATACGGGCGCCCCGCAGCTACACCGCCTCGGCGACTACCTCGATCGACCGGCGGAGCCATGCAACGACTTCGAACCCGTGGACTCGACTGCGTCCGCGATCGGCGCACAGGGACTGTTCCGACTCGCGCGCTACCTCCGCACCAAGGGCGACGCCGAGAACGCCGACCGCTACGACGCGGCCGCGCGCGTCACCGCGCAGGCGCTGTTCAGCGACACCTACCTCTCGACTGACGACGCGCACCAAGGGCTCCTCCTCCACTCGATCTACCACAACCCGAACGGCTGGGACCACAAGCCGACCGGCTCGAAGATCGCCGCGGGCGAATCGAGCATGTGGGGTGACTACCACCTCATGGAACTCGCGGTCTACCTGCAGCGCGCGATCGACGACGGCCCCTACCTGACGTTCTGGACCGACAACGAGGCCCCACGATGAAGAGCGCATTCGTCACCGGCGGCTCCCGCGGCATCGGCTACGGCTGCGCCGAGCAGCTCGCCGCGGCCGGCTACGCGGTCGCGATCAACGGCATGCGACCGGCCGACCAGGTCGAGGGCGTCCTCGAGAAGCTGCGACAGGCCGGCGCCGCGCGCGCCGTCTACTGCCAGGGCGATGTCGGCGAGCCCGCCGATCGTGCGCGCATCCTCGACGAACTCCGCGACCGGCTCGGTGCCTTGCATGTGCTCGTCAACAACGCCGGCGTCGCACCGCACGAACGCAACGACGTCCTCGAGACGACCGTCGAGTCCTACCAGCGCCTGATGCGCATCAACTGCGAAGGCCCGTACTTCCTGACCCAGTCCGTCGCGAACTGGATGATCGAGCAGAGACAGGCCGACCCCGACTTCGACGGCTGCATCGTCAACGTCAACTCGGTGTCGGCGACGGTTGCCTCGACCAACCGCGGCGAGTACTGCGTCTCCAAGGCCGGCCTCGGCATGGTCACGCAGCTGTTCGCAGTGCGTCTCGGCGAGTTCGGCATCCCCGTGTTCGAAGTGCGCCCGGGCGTGACCAAGACCGACATGACGAGCGGCGTCGCCGAGAAGTACGACGCGATGATCGCGGACGGCCTCTGCGTGACGCCGCGCTGGGGCCTGCCCAAAGACACCGGCAAGGTCGTCGCGGCGCTCGCGTCCGGCGCCTTCGCCTACTCCACCGGCCAAGTCATCCACGTCGACGGCGGCCTGACGATTCCGAGGCTCTGACGATGGCTCTCACGATCAAGTCCGCGGAGGACTGCGCATTCGACTGTGTCTCACTCGGCGAAGTCATGCTCCGCCTGGACCCCGGCGACGGCCGCGTGCACACGACGCGCCATTTCACGGCGTGGGAAGGCGGCGGCGAGTACAACGTCTCGCGCGGCCTGCGGCGCTGCTTCGGTCTGCGCGGCGCAATCGTCACGGCGTTCGCGGACAACCCGGTCGGTCGACTCGTCGAAGACCTGATCCTGCAGGGCGGTCTCGACACGCGCTTCGTCCAGTGGCGCGAGTTCGACGGCATCGGTCGCACGATCCGCAACGGACTCAACTTCACCGAGCGTGGGTTCGGCGTGCGCGGCGCGCGGGGCACGAGTGACCGCGGACACACCGCGGCGAGTCAGCTGAAACCCGGCGACATCGACTGGGACGAAGTCTTCGGAAAATGCGGCGCCCGCTGGTTCCACACCGGCGGCATCTTCGCCGCTTTGTCCGACACGACGCCCGAGGTCGTGCTCGAAGCCGTGCAGGCCGCGAAGGCCCACGGCACGATCGTCAGCTACGACCTCAACTACCGGCCGTCGCTGTGGAAGGCGTTCGGCGGCCAGGCCCGCTGCCAGGAAGTGAACCGTGCGATCGCTCCCCACGTCGACGTGATGATCGGCAACGAGGAAGACTTCACGGCATGCCTGGGCTTTGCCGTGGATGGCGTGGACGAGAACATCACCGAGCTGCCGGAGGAGTCCTTCCGCCGCATGATCGAGCGTGCGATCGCGGAGTTCCCGAACTTCCAGGTCGCAGCGACGACGCTGCGCAACGCGAAGACCGCGACGCGCAACGAGTGGTCGGCGCTCGCGTGGCACGACGGTGCGTTCTTCGAACCCGCAAGCAAGTTTCAGGGTGACGACGCACTCGAGGTCTTCGACCGCGTCGGCGGCGGCGACAGCTTCGCGAGCGGCCTGATCTACGGCTTCCTGGAGTTCAACGACGCGCAGCAGGCCGTCAGCTACGGCTGTGCGCACGGCGCACTCGCGATGACGACGCCCGGCGACACGACGATGGCCACGCTCGCCGAAGTCGAGAATCTCGTCGACGGCGGCGGCGCGCGCGTCGATCGGTAGCCGCCTACTTCTCGAGCCGCGCCCGGATGTCGTCGATCGCCTCTTGGTCGATCGGGAGCGGGACTTCCACGACCGTGTTGCCGACGGGCTCCGGCACGACGACGGTCTTCTGCCAAGCGACGTCGTAGTCGCCGCCGTGCGGCGTGGGCACCGAAACCGTGACGACGACGTTGCCCGCGCCGTCGAGCATCGCGGTCAGCGGCTGGCCCGGATGGGTCGCGATGTCGACCGGACCGGCCCCCTTCCAGGCCAGCTCCTCGACCGCGGTCTGCACGCGCACGCCGCGCGGCAGTTCGATCCCCCGCGGCAGCACGAACCGCGCGGGGAAGCGCGGCTGCACGTGGATGTCCATCTTCTCCTTCAGCTCACGCAGCTCGAACGACCGCCAGGACGGATGCTCGAACACGATCCGGCTGCGTTTCGGCACGAGAAAGGGCCGGCCCTCGGGCGTCACGCCGGCCGACCGACCCGAGTGCCCGCCGCCATTCACCTGATAGACCATGACCGAGCCGGCGATCGCCGTGCCGTCCGGCTGGATGAGGCGCGGCCGGATCAGCTTCAGGTCCTGCTTCCAGTCGTAGGTCACGCGCACGGCGGCCGCGTCCTCGGTCGGCTCGACGACTTTGATGCCCGGACGAAGCCCCTTCACACGCCCCATTCCGCCGACGTAGAGATCGTAGGTCGTGTGTTGCAGATCGTCGAACGCGACGACCGATGCGGCCTCGGAGTCTCCGACTGCCTCGGTGAGCAACGGCTCGAAGTTCGCGCCGAAGATCCCCGGGCCGCGATTGCGTCGCAGCAGCTGCAGCATCGACACGTCCGTGCCCGGCGGCACGCCGCGCATTACGAGCTCGACCCGCCCCGGTCGGCGCGCGATCAGCGTGATGTCGAGGTCGCCGTAGCGAACGCGCGCACGCTCGAGTTGCCACCCGCCGACGGCTTCGGCCTGCACCCTGCCGCCGTCGCGCGGCGCGTGTTCGCGAACTTCGAACACACCCTTCTCGTCCGTGCGCACTCGATGCTTCGCCGGCCGCCGCCCGTGATGCGAACGCGAACGCGCGCCGCTGATCCACGACAGCGGGACATCGAGCTCGAGGCCCGACACCGGTGCGCCCCGCGTGTCGACGGCCCGTCCGCGCATCACGACCTCACCGGGCGCCAGCCGCGCTCCGACGACGTCCCGCAGCCCGACCCACGGCACCCCGAGGTCGAGCGTGAACGACGCGCCCCCCGCGTCGACGTCGCAGAGGATCCAACGCGCATCGGCCGCGTCCAGGAACGGCTTTGGCACCGTGAGCTTGACGATCCCGTCTTCGTTCGTCGTCACCGCGAACGAACGGCGCGATCGACCCGCGGACAGCACGGTGACAAGGCTGTGATTCCTGAGCGGCTTGCCAAGCGCATCGACGAACTCGACGCGCGCGATCGAACTCTCGCGGGTGCTGATGTCGAAGACCGCAAGCTCCGTCGGGATCGTCGGCCCGGGACGCCGCACGTGGAGCGACCCCACGCCTTCGATCGCGGCGCGAACCGAGAGTTCGAGGTCGAGCCCGACCCAGCGGAACAGCGATCCTTCCTCCTCGATCTCCCCACGCACCTTCAGCCGGTCGAAGAAGCGCTTGCTCCCCGCGACCTCGAGCGTGACGTTGCGCACTCCGGAAAGCGCGTCGCCGTTGTCGTCGAACACGATCACGCGCACGGAGCCGGTCGGCGGCAGCGTCACGACGACCTCGTCTCGGCTTCGCGGCACGGGCACGCGCACGGGCGGATCGGCGGCGATGTCGGCCTGCACGTGGAGGTTGCTCCACCGGCTCGGCTCCGTCCCGATCTGGAAGCGAGCGCGCCCTTCGGCATCCGTCTTGACCTTCGACTTCGGCAGCGTCGAGAAGCTCATCGAGTCGCCGACCGGCGACACCCGTCCCACGACCAACGGCACGCCGACCGCGGCCTTCCCACGATGGTCCACGACGCGCACTGCGAGTTCATGCGGTTCGACTTGGGCGACAGCGGACGTGACGATGGCGAGAATCGCGACGAGACGACAGCAGATGTTCATGGTGTCTTGGTCCCGAGGCGACCGGTCGCCCCACGATAGCGCACTCCGTGGATCCGGACAGCGATTCGGGCTCGGACTTGCGGTCGATTCGCCGGTCTGATCCCGTGACGGCATGCCGAGCGATCCGTGGATCCAGAGCCCGCTGCTGTTGATCGCGGCGCTCCTCGCGAACGTCGCGATCTGCGAGTGGCTCGAGCGCCGCACGCCACTGCGCCACCTCGGTGCGGCGATGCTCGTGATCGTGCTGACCGCGATCGAGGCGAACCTCGGCATCGTCCCGACCTACTCGCCGGACGTCGTCGTCTACGGCGGGATCTTCGACTTCGTCGTCGACCTCGGGATCTTCTGGCTCCTGCTCATGGTCGACTTGCGACGCATCCTCGCCGCCGGTGGACCGATGCTCGGCCTCTTCCTCGTCGGTTCCCTCGGCACCGCGCTGGGCGCCTGGCTCGGCATGACCTGGATCGACGGCGCCGCGGTCTTCGGGGATCTAGCGGGTCCGATCGGCGGCATGTTCACCGCGACCTACACCGGCGGCAGCGTCAACTTCAACGCGCTGGCTCGGCACTACGAAGTCCACGAGCACGGCGTGCTCTACGCCGGCGCCAACGCGGTCGACGCATCGATGAATGCGATCTGGATCGTCATCAACGTCGCGCTGCCGCGGATGCTGCGCCGCGTGTGGCCGAAGCCGCGCGGCAACCGGGATTCCGCACCCCGATCGATCGAACCCAACGTCACCGCGCGCGACGCCACCGTCGCGGGCACCGCACTGACGCTCGCCGCGGGCTTCGCCGCGATCGTCGCGGCCAAGTCCGGCGCCGAGTGGCTCGCGTCGGTCGGCCTGCCGATTCCGTCCGTCCTGCTGCTCACCTCGATCGCACTCGTGATCGCGCAGACTCCGCTGGTCCGCAAGCTCGACGGTGTGCGCACGCTCGGCGTGCTCGCGATCCATCTCTTCCTCTGCGTCATCGGCGCGCTGTGCGACTTCCGCGCAGTCGCGGAGATCGGCGACGTCGCCGTCTCGCTGACGATCCTCGTCGGCGTGATCTTCGTCATGCACGGCGCGTTCACCTTCGGCGCGGCCGCGCTCCTGCGCTGGGACGCCGACACGGCGGCCGTCGCGTCCCAGGCCAACATCGGCGGCGGCGGAACGGCCCTCAGTGTCGCCAACAGCCTCGGACGCCCGGACCTCGTCGTGCCCGGCATCCTCGTCGGCTCCCTCGGCACCGCGCTCGGCACGTTCCTCGGCTTCACCGTGGCGCGGCTGCTCGGCGCGTGATCAAAGCCGAGCCGAATCAGCCGGCATCACTGACCGGGTGGAACTCGCGGTGGTGGTGCGTGCCGCCGATCTTCAGGTAGTGCCCGCCGGTCTCGCCGTCCCCGCACTGCCACTGCCACTGCGTCGTGAGTCCGCTGTCGCCATTCTTGACTTCGTAGTTGCCGTGCCCGAGATCCGTCGCGGTGCTGATGCTGACGATCGAGTCGCCGCGGAAGGTGAACAGGATGAACTCGCCGGGCGACGTCTCATAGGCCTCGATCTGGAAGACCATCGGCCCGGTGTCGCTGTGGATCTGCCACGTCACGTCGTCGATCGGAATTGGCAGGCAGTCCTGCGCCGAAGCGGCGGACGCGAACGTGAGAGCGAGGAGGACCGAGAGGATCGTGAGGAATCGCGAGGGGAGCTGCTTCATGAGTTCGCTTGGAGAACAGGCTGACGCGCCGATCTGGTCACGCCGTCACCCCAGAAGCCGCAAGAACGGTTTCGATCGGAGGGGAAATACCGGGAAAAGGGTATGGCCGTCGACGACGGGCTCGCATCGCGGATTACCGTGCACGCCATGGTCTCGATCGCCGCCGCTCTTCTCGCCGCAGCCAGCACGCTCGCGACTACTCAGGACGCCGCTCCGCAGGGCGACCGCCCCAACGTCGTCGTCATCCTCGCGGACGATCTCGGCTACGGCGACGTCGCCTGCTACAACCCCGAGTCGAAAGTTCCGACGCCGCATCTCGATCGACTCGCGGCCGAAGGCATCCGCTTCACGGACGCGCACTCGCCCGCCACGGTCTGCTCGCCGACGCGCCTCAGCTTGCTGACCGGCCGACACTCGTTCCGCTTCAAAAACGGCGGCCGGGTATTCGTCGGGATCGGCGGACCGTCGCAGATCCCGGCCGGTCGACTCACGCTTCCGGAGATGCTGCGCCGCAGCGGCTACGCGACGGCCGCGATCGGCAAGTGGCACGTTGGACTCACGTTCCTCGACGAGAACGGCGAGGCGATCACGCGACGCACGCAGCCAGACGTCAAAGGCCTGCAGCGCATCGGCCTGGTCGACTTCGATCGCAGAATCCCGGACGGCCCGATCGACCGCGGCTTCGACACGTTCTTCGGCACGGCCTGCTGTCCGACGACGGACACGCTCTATTCGTACATCGTCGACGACCGAATCCCGAATCCGCCGACGAAGAAGAAGGACCGCGACGCCCTGCCGCGCCACTTCTACAGCCTCGACTGTCGCGCGGGCATGCAATCGGACGACTTCGACCTCGAGGACGTCGACCTGGAGTTCTTGCGTCGCAGCCAGGCCTACCTGAAGAAGCACGTCGCCGAGCACCCCGAGCAGCCGTTCTTCCTTTACCACGCGATGCAGGCAGTGCACTTGCCGTCGTTCCCGGCGAAACAGTTTCAGGGCAAGACTGAAGCGGGCCCGCACGGCGACTTCATCTTCGAACTCGACTGGGTCGTCGGCGAACTGATGAAGACCCTCGAGGAGCTCGAAGTCGCGGACAACACGCTCGTGCTGTTCTCCAGCGACAACGGACCGGAGACGCCGACCGTCTGGCACATGCGGAAAGAACACGACCACGACGGCAGTCACCCGTGGCGCGGCGTCAAGCGCGAGGTCTGGGAAGGCGGACACCGCGTGCCGCTGATCGCGCACTGGCCAGGTCACATCGCGCCGGGATCGGTGTCCGACCAAACGATCTCGCTCGTCGACGTCATGGCGACGCTCGCGTCGATCACGGGCTACGAACTCCCGAACGAAGCGGCCGAGGACAGCTTCGACTTCCACGGCGTGCTCGTCGGTGAGCACGATGGCTCGCCCGTGCGCGAGTACACGATGCAGGCCTCGTGGCAGGGACTCAGCATCCGCCACGGCAAGTGGAAGCTCCTCGAAAAGCCGTACAAGCAGCAGCGGAAGGGCAAGTGGGTCCAGTCTTTCTTGCTGCCCGATACGGCGCCCGGCCACGAGGCGCAGCTCTACGATCTCGAGGCGGATCCCGGCGAGACGACGAACCTCTGGTTCGAACAGCCGGAGATCGCGAAGCGTCTGCTCGCCGAGCTGATGCGCAACAAGGCCGCCGGCCGCACCGCGCCGCTGCGGTCGGAGTAGGACGGGCGTCCGGGCGCCGCCATCGACTACACTGCGCGCGCCGTATGCAACGCACCTCGCTGCCGTTCGTTCTCCTCACGGTCCTCGGCGCGTGCCAATCCGCACCTCGTCTCGCCGGCGACATCACCGACACCAAGCTCGTGACCTGGACCCGCCTCGCTCGCGGCGTGCACGTCGCGACGCTCGGCGATCTGCGGAACGAGACTCGCTACAGCGATCTCGCCGCTGCCCCACCGCGCCTCGATTCGCTGAACGCGCGAGTCGACACCGGCCTTGCCGACGCACTCGCCCGCGTCCGCTATTCGATCGACGCGGACGGTCGCATCGCCGTGCGCATTCCGACGGAAACCGGCGAGAGGATCCACGGCTACGGCCTGCAGTTCGACAAGACGATGCACTCCCGTCGCATCCTCGAGCTCAAGGTCGACCACTTCAACAAGGGTGGCGGCAAGACCCATGCACCGGTGCCGTTCTTCGTGTCGAGCCGTGGCTACGGCGTGCTGTTCGATACGGCGCGCTACCTCAAGGTGCACAACGAGATCGGCAACCGGAAGGACTCGACGCGCAACCCCGAAGAGGTCGACCGCAATCCGCCGCCCGACGAGAAGCAGGCCGGCCCCTGGCTCGCGCGCCCGCCCGCCGACGCGATCGAGGCGAGCGTGCGTGCGCGCGGACTCGCGCTCGTCGGCTTCAGCGGTACTGACATGCTCGACGTCGTCGCGCGCTACAACCTGTTCAGCGGCGGAGGCGCGATGCCGCCGCTGTGGGGACTCGGGTTCTGGCATCGCACGCCGGCAAAGTACGACGCGGCCCAGACCGAACGCGAACTCGCGGAGTTCGACCGCTACGACATCCCGATCGACGTGATCGGCCTCGAACCAGGCTGGCAGACCAAGTCGTATCCGTGCACGTTCGAATGGCAGCCGAAGCGCTTCCCGAGCCCCGGCACGTTCGTCGGCCGCCTGCTCGACCAGGGCGTCCGGACCAACCTCTGGGTCAACCCGTACGTCTCCAAGCACGCGCCGATCCACGACGCGCTGTATCCGCTGTCCGGATCACACATGGTCTGGCTCGGGATCGTCCCCGATTACACGCTCCCCGAAGCGCGCGCCATCCTCCTAGAGCAGCATCAACGCGCGCACCTCGACATCGGCGTGTCGGGATACAAGGTCGACGAAGTCGACGGCTACGACCACTGGCTCTGGCCGGACCACGCGACGTTCCCTTCCGGCACGTCGGCAGAGACGATGCGGCAGAGCTACGGCATGCACATGCAGAACATGCTGATGTCGGGTCTCTTCCAGAAGAACGACCGCCGCACCTACTCTCTGGTGCGCGCGACGAACGGCGCCTGTTCGGCGTATCCGTTCGTGATCTACTCGGACTCCTACGGTCACGACCAGTACGTCACAGGACTGTCTTCGGCGAGCTTCGCTGGCGTCCTCTGGTGCCCCGAGATTCGCAGCGCGGGCAGCGAGCGCGAGTGGATCAACCGCATGCACACGGTCTGCCTCTCGCCTCTCGCTCAGCTCAACGCATGGGCCAGCGGCACCAAGCCGTGGAGCTATCCGAACGCGACCGACGCCGTCCGCCGCATGATCCAGCTGCGCATGCAGCTCCTACCGTATCTCTACACGGCGTTCGCCCGATATCACCTCGACGGGATCCCGCCGATCCGGTCGCTGCTGCTCGATCCCGACACTCATGTCATGCGCGAGGACAACTCGATGTTCTTGTTCGGTCCGGACATCCTCGTGGCGCCGTTCCTCGACGAGCAGACCGAGCGCGTCGTGCGCCTACCGAGCGGCGACGACTGGTACGACTTCCACACCGGCCGTCTCGCCGGCAACGGCGCGACGATGACGATCAAGGCGGAACACACCGGGGACATGCCTCCCATGTTCGTCCGCGACGGCGCGCTGATCCCGATGCTGTCGCGCAAGATCAATCGCACCCGTGACGCGCGCGAGATGCCGATCGAGGTTCGGCACTACGGGCGACGCGAAGGCAGCTGCGAACTCTACGAAGACGACACGGAGACGTTCGCCTACACGAGAGGCGTCTACCGCATGTGGGAGATCGAGTGCCGCGACGGCGCGCTCTATCCGTCGCTACGGAAAGCCGACGGCCCTTCCTACTACGGTGCGATGACGCTCCGCGAGATGACGGCCCGATAGTCACTGCTGGTTCTGCGGCAGCCCGTCCGTGATCTCGTAGTAGTCGCCCTTGTCAGCGACGAAGATGTGGATCGCGAGCTGCGTCTGCGTCGGTGTATCGAACGCACCCATCGCGATCGCGAGCGTATCCTTCCGGACGGGGTCCCAGAACAACGACGCGCCGCACGTGACGCAGAAGCCACGGCGCACCTTCTCCGACGTCGAGTACCAGCGCACGTGCTCCTCGCCTTCGATCGTCACGGCGTCCCGCGGCACGTCGGTCGACACGAAGTAGTGGCCGGACGTCTTGCGGCATCGCGTGCAGTGACACGCGTCGGGCGGATTCAGCGCAGTCGCGACGCGAAACCGCACCGCACCACAGAGACAAGAACCTTCGTGCATGGCAGTCCTCGCGTGCCGGGGATGCTCCCCATGCTTCACCCACTCCCGCCGATCGCAACCCCCTCGACGTCCCAGAGGTTCTCCAGCTGCCGCTTGAGGTTCAGCAGCGATCGACCGGCAGCTTCGACCTCGACGGTGACCGAACTCGCGCCCTCGGTGCGAGCATCGACGACGCGGAAGCCGCGCCGCTCGACGAGCGACAACGCGCGCACCAAGGCCCCGGGCGCGTCGACGAGCTGGACGATCAGCGTGTATCGAGACACTTCGGCACCTCCTCGAGCATCCGGTCGTTCGCCAAGTCCGGCGGCACGAGGGGCCAGACGTTCTCCCGGGCGTCGATCGTCACCCAAACCAACAGCGGTCCGGTCGACCGATGAATCCGTCGCACGGCGTCCGCCACCTCACCGTCGCGCGTGACCCGAAGCGTCGGAATGCCGAACGACGCCGCCACCGCGGAGAAGTCCGGATTGTCGGAGAGATCGATCGCGCTGTAGCGCCGGTCGAAGAAGCACTCCTGCCACTGCCGCACGAGCCCGAGGCACGAGTTGTCGAGCAGCACGATCTTCACGGGCAGGTCGTAGCGACGAATCGTCGCGAGCTCCTGCACGTTCATCATGAAGCTGCCGTCCCCGGTGAACACGATCACGGAGCCGTCCGGCTGTGCGAACTGCGCGCCGATCGCGGCGGGTATCCCGAAACCCATCGTGCCGAGCCCCCCACTCGTGAGATGATGCTCCGGACGCTCGAACACGCCGTGCTGCGCGACCCACATCTGATGTTGGCCGACGTCACACGCAATCGTCGCTCCGCGCGTGGCTTCCGTGAGATCCCGAATCAGCCTGGGCGCATGGACTCCCTCTCCTGGCGCGCCGTATCGCCAGGCGTGCTCCCGGCGCCGAGCATCGCAACGCGCGAGCCAGCTCTCCGGCGCGGGCGACCCGGCCACGAACCGGTGCAGAACCGCGCCGAGGTCGCCTTGCAGCGCCACCGTCGGGCGCCTTCGCTTGCCGATCTCCGCGGGGTCGATGTCGACGTGCACGACAGCCGCGTCGGGCGCGAACTCGTCGAGCCGCCCGGTCGCGCGATCGTCGAATCGCACCCCCATGCACACGAGCAGATCCGACTCCTGGACCGCCAGGTTCGCAGCCTTCGTGCCGTGCATGCCGAGCATCCCGAGCAAGAGCTCGTCTCCGGTCGGCAGCACGCCGACACCGTGAAGCGTCGTGACGACGGGAGCTCGGTAATCCGACGCGAACGCTCGGAACGCGTCGACGCAGCCACTCAGCGCCACGCCGGCGCCCGCGAGCACCACAGGACGGTTCGCCGTCGTGAGGAGATCGATCGCCTGCTTCAGCGCCTCGTCGTCGGGAGCGACGTCGATCCGCGGCTCGCGCGCCGTCGCCGGGCGCAACTCGGGAAACTCCGCCACGGCGCGCACGGCCACGTCCTTGGGTAGATCGATGACCACCGGACCGGGGCGCCCGCTCGTCGCGATCACGAAGGCGCGCCGCACGATGTCGCGGAGATCGCGGACGTCCCGCACGACCCAGCTGTGCTTCACGATCGGCATCGTGATGCCGATCGTGTCGACTTCTTGGAACGCGTCCGTCCCCATGGCGGGGGACGGCACCTGACCGGTGATCGCGACGAGCGGCACCGAGTCGAGAAACGCGTCGGCGATGCCGGTCACGAGGTTGGTCGCACCGGGCCCCGATGTCGCGAGACAGACCCCGGCTCGCCCCGTCACGCGGGCATAGCCGTTCGCAGCCAGCGCCGCGCCCTGCTCGTGACGAGTCAGGACGTGCGCGAGCCTCGAATCGACGAGCGCGTCGTACACCGGCATGATCGCGCCACCGGGATAGCCGAACACGATGTCGACGCCCTGGGCCTCGAGCTCCCGAGTCAACAGCTCGGCGCCGTTCATGAGGGAGCTCCCGCTGGCTCTGCTCGCGACTCGCCGAGCCACGACATCTTCGCGCGGAGCGCGGCGCCGACGGATTCGATCGGGTGATCCAGATCTTCGGCGAGCATCTTGGCGTAGCCCGCTCGTCCGCTCCGGTCCTCTTCCACCCATTCGCGCGCGAACTGACCGGAGCGGATCTCGGCGAGCACGTCGCGCATCGCTTCCCGCACGCGCCCGTCGATGATCCGAGGTCCACGACTCAGGTCGCCGAACTTAGCGGTGTCGCTGACGAACTCGTGCATGCGCGCGAGCCCGCCCTCGTAGAGCAAGTCCACGATCAGCTTGAGCTCGTGCAGGCACTCGAAGTAGGCGACCTCGGGCTGGTAGCCGGCGTCGGTCAACGTCTCGAACCCGGCGAGCACCAGCTCGGTCGCGCCGCCGCACAGCACGGCCTGTTCGCCGAACAGATCCGTCTCGGTCTCTTCGGCAAACGTGGTCTCGATGACGCCGGCACGCGTGCCGCCGATGCCGTGCGCGTACGCCAGCGCCCGGGACATCGCGCGGCGCGTCGCGTCGTTCGCGACCGCAACAAGGCACGGCACACCGCGCCCCTGCTCGAACTGGCGTCGGACGAGCGCGCCCGGAGCCTTCGGTGCGACAAGAGTCACGTCGATGCCGTTCGGCACCTCGATCGTCCCGAAGTGCACGTTGAAGCCGTGGGCGAACATCAGCATCGCGCCCTCGTCGAGGTTCGGCGCGATCTGGTCGCGGAACACCTTCGGTTGCGTCGTGTCCGGGATCAGCACGGCGACCACCTCGGCACCGCGTACCGCATCGACGATCGGGACCGGCTCGAAGCCGTCCCGCCGCGCGGACTCGGTACTCGCTCCGCCAGCGCGCAGGCCGATGACGACGTCGAAACCGCTGTCCCGAAGATTGAGGGCGTGCGCTCGGCCCTGACTGCCGTAGCCGATGACGGCGACGCGCGCCGTGGACTGGGGAACGTCGTTCTGGTGATGCATCGTCATGGTTCGTGTCTTTCGTTGGGTTTCGATTCGATGTCTTCGGTGAGAATGCTGGTGACCGCGCCGCGTGAAGCGCACGAGACGAGCGCGGCGAACTTGCCGAGCGCGCCGCGAGGCGGAGTGTTCGGAGCGACCGGTGACCGCGCGTCGAGGTCTGCGGCGACGTCGATACGGCGCGCGATGAGATCGATCGTCACGCGATCTCCGGTCTCGATGCGGCCGATCGGCCCGCCGGCGGCGGCTTCGGGTGCGACGTGTCCGACCATCAGCCCGCGCGTCGCGCCGCTGAATCGGCCATCGGTGATCAGCGCCACGCTGTCGCCGAGGCCGCGTCCCACGAGAGCGGCGGTGACGCCGAGCATCTCGCGCATGCCGGGTCCGCCCCGCGGCCCCTCGTTGCGCACAATGACGACATCGCCGGCCTCGATCTCGCCCGCCTGCACCGCGGCGAACGCGGACTCTTCGCCGTCGAACACGCGCGCATCGCCCGTGAACGACTCGTGGGAGTGGCCGCACAACTTCACCACGCACCCGTCGGGCGCGAGGTCGCCGAACAAGATCTCGAAACCACCGCGCCGCGCGAACGGAGCGTCGGAAGTCGTGAACACCGGCGGACGCTCCGGTTCGGTGCCGTGTTCGATCTCCTCGAACAGCGACCGTCCAGTGACCGTCGGCGCTTCGTGGACCAGATCGGCGTCGCGGAGCCGTCGCGCAAGCGCGGGCGTGCCGCCCGCGACGAACGCATCGACCGCGGTGTATCGGCCGCTCGGTTTGAGGTCCGCGAGCACGGGCGTCCGCGAAGCGCACTCGTGGAACTCGTCGATCGCGAACGGCACTCCCGCCTCACTTGCGATCGCGAGCAGGTGCAGGACCGCATTCGTCGATCCGGCGGATGCGATCGCCGCCGTCGCCGCGTTGCGCAGCGACTGCTGGGAGATCAGCTCGCGCGGGCGAATGTCGTTGCGAACCGCCTCCATCACGACTCCGCCGCAGCGCTCCGCCTCGGCGTGCTTGTCCGCATGCAGCGCCGGCACGTCGTTCGCGCGCATGGGCGAAAGCCCGAGCATCGTCAGCGCGAGCGCCATGGTGTTCGCCGTGAACTGCCCACCGCACGCACCCGCCCCGGGGCACGCCTCTCCCTCCAGCTCACGTAGATCGGCCTCGGACATCACGCCGGCGGCGCACGCCCCGACCGCCTCGAACACGTCCTGCACCGTCACCGCCGCGCCGCGAAACGAACCCGGCGCGATCGAGCCGCCGTAGAGCACGAGCCCCGGCACGTCCATCCGCGCCAGGGCCATGGCCGCCGCCGGGAGCGTCTTGTCGCACCCGGCCAGGATCACGACGCCATCGAGCGAATGGCCGTCCACCGCGAGCTCGATCGAGTCCGTGATGACCTCGCGCGACACCAGCGACGCGCGCATCCCGGGCGTCCCCATCGTGATGCCGTCCGACACCGCGATCGTGTTGAACTCGATCGGCGTGCCGCCGTGGCGCCGGATCCCGGCCTTGACCGGCTCCGCGAGATCCCGCAGATGCAGGTTGCACGGCGTGACCTCGGTCCACGTGTTGACGACGGCGATGAGCGGCCGCGCGATGTCGTGATCGCTCAGTCCGGTCGCCTTCAGCATGGCCCGCGCGCCTGCGCGCGCGGCTCCGCTCTTCATCACGTCACTTCGCATCGGTTCTCTCCGGTCGGTTCGAGTTCGAGTCCGCCCCAAACGCAAAGAGCCCCGCATCCTCTGAGAGGATGCGGGGCTCTTGCGAGCGCGGGCTGCTTCGCCCTACCGCATCCCTCCTGGGTCGACGACGACGTCAAAACTCGGCGCGACGAGGGCGACGGTGATAAGTCGAATTTGCGCACACGCGTCCGGACGCAGGCCGCCCTGGCGGCGCGTGCTCGTGGTCGCGTTGTGGATCGACTGGTTCATGCGGCCGCGATTCGTATCGCCGACTGCGATGGCCGTCAAGTGGGTCGACTCGAGAACTTTCGCCGAGGGGGTTGCTCGATCCGGAACCGTTCCGTAACTCACACACTCCATGAACACGACCACGAGCAACCGCATCGCTCTACGAGGCACGACGATCGTCGCGGCCCCGGTCGTCGTTCAGCTTCCCGTCCTCGTCCTCGTCTCGCTTACCCGCGAGGTGTGGGACCCGACCTAGGCGCACGACGCGCCGGCGACGGAAAGGCCCACACCCGACGCGGGTGCGGGCCTTTTTTCGTATCGACTCCGAACGACGACCATGAATCACAATCGACTGATCTTCTTCGACACGACGCTACGCGACGGCGAGCAAGCGCCGGGGTTCGGCATGAGCCTCGACGAGAAGCTCCAGGTGGCGGCGGCGCTCGTGCGACTCGGAGTCGACGTGATCGAAGCGGGGTTTCCCGCGGCTTCGCCGGGCGACTTCGAAGCGGTTCGCACCATCGCCGAGCGTTGTGCGGACACGACGATCGCCGGGCTCGCGCGCTGCCACGAACACGACATCGCGCGAACCGCCGAGGCCCTCCAGAACGCATCTCGAGGCCGAATTCACGTGTTTCTGGCGACGAGCCCGATCCATCGCGAGCACAAGCTCGGCCTGGACCGCGAGCAAGTCCTCGCGCGGATCCGCGCCGGCGTCGGGCGCGCGCGTGACCTCTGCGACGACGTCGAGTTCTCGGCGGAGGACGCCTCGCGGACCGAGCCGGAGTTCCTCGTCGAAGCCGTCTCCGCCGCGATCGAAGCCGGAGCGACCACGATCAACATCCCGGACACCGTCGGGTTCGCACTACCCGCCGAGTTCGGGCGACTTTTCGCGATGCTGCGCTCCGAGTTCGGCGACGCCGCGACCTTCAGTGCCCACTGTCACGACGATCTGGGTCTCGCGCTCGCCAACAGTCTCGCGGCGGTCGCGAACGGCGCACGCCAGGTCGAGTGCACGATCAACGGCATCGGAGAGCGCGCCGGCAACTGTGCGCTCGAGGAGATCGCGATGGCCATCCGTACTCGTCCGCTGGAGTTTCCGGTCGCGGTCGAGCTCGACACGACGCAGCTCTGCTCCGCGAGTCGGATCGTGTCCTCGATCACCGGCAGCACGGTGCAGCCGAACAAAGCGATCGTCGGCGCCAACGCATTCGCGCACGAGGCGGGCATTCATCAACACGGCGTGCTCGCGCACAGCACGACGTACGAGATCATGCGCCCCGAGGACGTCGGCGCCGCCGGGTCGAGCCTCGTGCTCGGAAAGCACAGCGGTCGCCACGCGTTGCGTCAGCGCATCGAGACGCTCGGCTTCACGCTCGATGAGGACGCGTTCGACCGGCTGTTCACCGAGTTCAAGCTGCTCGCCGACCGTAAGAAGGAACTCCACGATGCCGACATCGAGGCACTCGCGCTCGGTCGCAGCATCTCCGCGTCCGGCCCATGGCAGCTCGTTTCGCTGCAGACCACGTCGGGCACGAACACCCGACCGACGGCGAGCGTCGAGCTCATGCACCCGGAGAGCGGGGTGCGTGCCGAGGCCGCGATCGGGGACGGTCCGATCGACGCGGCATTCCGCGCAATCGCACGCGCGACCGAGATGCACGAACTCCGGCTCACCGACTATCAGGTTCACAGCGTGACCGGCGGCCCCGACGCGCAGGGGCGCGTCACCGTCGATTGCGCCTGTGAAGACCGCAGCCTGCGCGGTCACGGAGTCAGCACGGATACTGTAGAGGCCAGTGCACTGGCGATCCTGGACACCGTGAACCGTTTCGAGACTCTCCAACCCTCCCGACTGACGAACGGAGCCAACCGATGAGCATTCAACCGACCGAGTGGATCTGGAAGAACGGCAAGCTCGTGCCGTGGGCCGAGGCGACGGTCCACGTCCTGACGCACGGTCTGCACTACGGCTCCTCCGTCTTCGAAGGAATTCGGGTCTACGAAACTCCGGGCGGTCCGGCGTTCTTCCGGCTGAAGCCGCACATCGAGCGTCTGTTCCGATCCGCCAAGATCCACGGCATGCCGCTGCCCCTCGAAGTGCACGAACTCGAGGACGCGTGTGCAGAGACCGTGCGGGCCAACGGCTTGAAGTGTGCATACGTGCGGCCACTCGCGTTCCGAGGCATGGGCACGCTCGGGTTCGACCCGACGCCGTCTCCGGTCGAGATCATCATCGCGGCCGTCGAATGGGGTCGGCTGCTCGGCGCGGAGGGCATCGAGAACGGGATCGACGTGTGCGTGTCGTCGTGGCAGCGCTGCGCCCCCAACACGATGCCGCTGCTCGCGAAGGCCGGCGGCAACTACCTCTCGAGTCAGCTGATGCACAACGAAGCCAAGCGCAACGGATACACCGAAGCGATCGGCCTCAGCTACGACGGCACCGTCAGCGAGGGTTCCGGCGAGAACATCTTCGTGATTCGAGACGGCGTGATCTACACGCCCGGCAGCGACCAGTCGATCCTGTGCGGCATCACGCGCGCGAGCGTGATCACTCTCGCAGAGCAGCTCGGCGTCGAGGTTCGCGAAGCGCGCATTCCACGCGAGTCGCTCTACGTCGCCGACGAGATCTTCCTGACCGGCACCGCCGCCGAGATCACCCCTGTGCGTTCCGTCGACCGCACGCGGATCGGCAACGGCGGACGCGGCGAGATCACGCACAAGATCCAAGACGCGTTCTTCGGCCTGTTCGACGGGTCGACGGAGGACCGTTTCGGCTGGCTGACGCCGATCGAGGTGCGCGCGTGAACGAACCGCGCACTCTCTTCGACAAGATCTGGGACCGGCACGTCGTCCAGGCGGAGACGGACGAACGCCCGGCGCTGCTCTACGTCGACCTGCACCTCGTGCACGAAGTCACGTCACCACAGGCTTTCCGGACGCTGCGCGGTCGGAACCTCCGCGTGCGCCGGCCCGACCGCACGCTCGCCACCATCGATCACTCGGTGCCGACCACAGTGGCCGATGAACACGGGACGTGGCCCGGCCTCAGCGCCGCCGCGTCGAAGCAGATCGAGGAACTGCGCGACAACTGTCGAACGTTCGGGGTTCCGCTCCGGGACTCGACGGACGACCGCGGCATCGTGCACGTGATCGGCCCGGAGAGCGGCGCCACCCAACCCGGGATGACGATCGTGTGTGGCGACAGTCATACGAGCACCCACGGCGCCTTCGGTGCGCTCGCGTTCGGGATCGGCTCGACCGAGGTCTCGCACGTGCTCGCGACGCAGTGCTTGCTGCAGCGCAAGCCGCGCAGCATGGCGGTCGAACTCGTCGGGACTCCGGCCCCGGGGGTGACTGCCAAGGACCTGATCCTCGCCGTGATCGGGCGACTCGGCGTCGACGGCGGCACCGGACACGTGATCGAGTACCGCGGAGACGCGGTCACTCGACTCGACATGGCGGGCCGCATGACGCTCTGCAACATGTCGATCGAAGCCGGCGCGCGCGCCGGCCTCGTCGCTCCGGACGCCACGACGTTCGAGTACCTGCGCGGCCGGCCGAGGGCGCCTGCCAACGGAGACTGGGAGCATGCCGTGCGAGACTGGTCGGAACTGCCCACGGACGCGGGGGCCCGATTCGACGCGACAGTGACGGTCGACGTCGGCAACCTCACGCCGCAGATCACGTACGGCACGAACCCGGGCATGGTCATGCCGATCGAAGCGAACGTCCCGAACCGGTCCGAGGACGGAGACGCCCTCGAGTACATGCAGCTCGAGCCGAACGCTCCGCTGCTCGGTCGTCCGATCGACGTCGCGTTCGTCGGCAGCTGCACGAACGGGCGCATCGAGGATCTTCGCTCCGCCGCGGCGGTCCTGCGCGGCCATCGAATTCGAGACTCCGTCCGCATGCTCGTCGTGCCCGGGTCTCACGCGGTCAAGGCCGCTGCCGAGCGCGAAGGACTCGCCGACGTGTTCGTCGCCGCCGGCGCTGAATGGCGCGAGCCCGGCTGCTCGATGTGCATCGCGATGAACGGGGACGTGGTCGGCAAGGGACAGCTCGCGATCAGCACGAGCAATCGCAACTTCCGCGGCCGACAGGGACCGGGCTCCCGCACGCTGCTGGCGAGCCCCGCGACCGTCGCCGCGTCCGCGATCGAAGGCGCCGTCGCCGACCCGCGCGACTTCGCCACGACGGAGACCATCGATGCATGAACCACTGACGACCGTGAGCTCGAGCCGGCTCGTGCTGCCGCAGCCGAACATCGACACGGACCAGATCATCCCGGCGCGATTCCTGACCACGACGACTCGTCACGGCCTCGGCGCTCACGCGTTCGCGGACTGGCGCGACACCCCACCGCTCGACGACCCACGGGCCGCAGACTGCGCAGTCCTCGTCGCCGGTGACAACTTCGGGTGTGGCAGTTCTCGTGAACACGCGGCCTGGGCGCTGCACGACTTCGGCATCCGCGCGGTAATCAGCACGACGATCGCCGACATCTTCCGCGCCAACGCGATTCAGAACGGCATCGTACCGATCGAAGTCGCCCCGAAGACACACGCCGCGCTGCTCGCGCGTCCCTGGGAACCGGTCGAACTCGATCTCCCGAGTCGACGTATTCGATTCGACGGTGCGGAGATCGAGTTCACGATCGATGCATTTGGCGCGCACTGTCTCGCGCACGGCCTGGATACGCTCGACTACCTCCTCTCGCAGTCGAACGACATCACTGCGTTCGAGGCAGCACGAGCATGAGCACGAACACCAACCTGGTCGCCGCACTCCCTGGCGACGGCATCGGACCCGAGGTCATCGCGAGCGCGGTGCAGGTATGCGAACGCGCCGCCGAGCGATTCGAGATCGACCTGCAATTCGAGACCGCCCCGGTCGGCGGTGCGGCGATCGACGAGACGGGCTCGCCGCTCCCGGACGAGACCCGCGCACTCTGTCAGCGCAGTCGCGCGGTCCTGCTCGGCGCGATCGGGGGGCCGAAGTGGGACGACCCGAACGCCGAGGTGCGACCCGAAGAGGCGCTCCTGGAACTCCGCGGCTCGTTCGGACTGTTCGCGAACCTGCGACCGATCCGCCCCGTCGGCAGGTCGGCCGCGAACTCGCCGATTCGCGGCGAACTCCTCGAGAACGTCGACATCCTCTTCGTCCGCGAACTCACCGGCGGCATCTACTTCGGCGCGAAGCACCGCACGGAACGAGAAGCATCCGACCTGATGGTGTACACGGTCGAAGAGATCGAGCGGATCGTGCGCCGAGCCTGCCGCCTCGCCGCGTCGCGCTCCGGCCGCCTGACTTCCGTCGACAAGGCGAACATCCTGGAGTCCTCCCGACTGTGGCGGGAGACCACGACGCGCATCGTGTGGGACGAATTTCCGACGCTCGAACTCGAGCACCTCCTCGTCGACGCGATGGCGATGCACCTGCTGCGTCGGCCATCCGACTTCGACGTCGTCGTCACCGAGAACATGTTCGGCGACATCCTGACGGACGAGGCGTCGATGCTCAGCGGCTCGCTCGGGATGCTGCCGTCGGCGTCGCTCGGAGAAGGGGTCTTCGGACTCTATGAACCGGTGCACGGCTCCGCTCCCGACATCGCCGGTCGAGGTATTGCGAACCCGTTCGGTGCGATTCTCTCCAGCGCGATGATGCTGCGGGAGTCGTTCGATCGGCCTGACGCAGCCGCCGCCATCGAGCACGCGGTCGAACTCGTGATCGAACGAGGCCTGCTGCCGCGAGACCTGGGCCCCGAGTCCGCCTCGACTGACCGCATCACGAGCGCGGTCGTCGACGCGCTGCAGTGATCTCCGGCACCGCGAGCGCGACCCTCTCGCCTCGATTGTGAAGAGCCCTCGGTGCGGCATTTCGCCACGCTTGCGCAACCTCTCACCGGAGAGACAATGCCGGGTATGCGTTTACACCTCCTCAGTTCTTGCGTACTCGTCACCGCCGCTTCGGCATTCGCACAAAGCAACGCGGTCCCCGGGACGGACGTCAACCTCTACGAGATGGGCTCCGCGAGCTACTACGGCCGCGAAGGCGATCCGTACCCGAACGGCACGATCGGCTTCGCGTTCGGGCACTCGATGTGCAACGCGGGCTCGGTGCACATCCCGTGGGACTTCATCGTGGGCAATCAGATGCAGAGCACGCATCCGAAGATCGCGTTCCTCGTCGTCAAGGAAGTCGACGGCCGCATGTATCAGGTCTCGAACCGTGCCTTCCTCAAGCACTCGCGCTTCGCGTTCAACTTCAGCAGCGGAGCTTGCGCGCCGTGCCAGAGCGGCCCGCCCGACACGTTTCGCATCGGCTGCGCGGACACCTATGGTCCGGGCTTCAACGCGAGCCAGTCCAGCCTCGGCCCGACCGGTGAAATCGATCCCTGGCTCGGCACGTTCGACTCGGTCGGCAGCTATTTCGACCGCGGCGACCCGTCCGTGGGTGGCGCCGCCGCAACCGACAACGTCTACACCCTCTCGCCCATCGGCTTCGGCGCGGTCAAGAACCGCGTGAACTGCGAGGAGAGCGACCTGACCGGCGCCGGGACCTTCCGCGCGCAGTGCCACGTCGTGATCCTCGGCGAACCGCTGCAGAATCGTGCGAACAACCTGCGCAGCAAGGCGATCGACTTCAACTGGGGCGGCAGCAGCTGGACCGTGTCCACGTCCGGCGGCTCGGTCCAGGGGCCGGTGCTGACCCAGTGGACCGGTGCAACCACCGACATTGGCGGCAACGGCACTGACGATGGCCGCTTCATGGTCGGCGTGAACGTCACGGGTCCGGTCGACGGCAAGTGGCACTACGAATACGCCGTCCAGAACATCGACAACTCGCGCGGTGCCGCGACGTTCCGCATCCCGATCGCACCGGGTGCCATCGTCGACAACGTCGGCGTGCACGACATCGACCAAGACGACAGCAACGACTGGTCGCATCAGTTCTCCGGCGACGAGCTGACCTTCTCGGCCGGCGTCGACAACGCTCTCGAGTGGAACACGATCTACAACTTCTGGTTCGACTGCTCGGCCGCGCCGGTGTTCGGCCAGACGACGCTCGACCAGGCGCTGCCGGGTCCGGGTCAGTCTGACGTCACCGTCGGCGCGCGCGTTCCGCAGGGTGTCCTGAACGCCGCGACGGCCGTCCTCGGGGACAGCGACTGCGGCGGCGCCGGCATGACGCTCGCCGCGAGCGCACGACCGGTCCTCGGCACGAGCATCACCCTCGACACGACCTCGATCCCGGGTGGCACGACCGCCGGCGCGCTGATCCTGTCGTTCGACCGTTCGAACCCCGCGATCGACCTCACCCCGATCGGCATGGCGAACTGCGCCTACCACGGGGCGGGCTCGGACGCGCACCTGCCGTTCTCCCTGCCGATCGGCTCGGCGGCGCAGTTCCCGGTGTCGTTCCCGAACGTGGCCGGCCTGGTCGGCGTCCAGATCGTCGGCCAATCGTTCACCGTCGGGCCACTGCTGACCTCGCTCGGCGTCGTCGGCTCGAACGGCCTGCTGCTCGGCCTCGCGACGAACTGAGGCCCGAATGCCGCGCCGGACGGCCACACGGCCACGGCGCCGCGCGCGGCGTGAGAATTGCGAAACTCCGCCGCGCGGCGAGCCATTGGCTCGCTTCTGGCGTGCTCGACGCCAGAAGACGGAACATTGCCATGACCCGGCCGCGGTCCTGGGTATGGTCTTCCGCGAATTCCACGTCCCCGAACCCCACTCCCACCCCATGTCAGCATTCGATACCCAACTCGAAAAGGTCCGCTCGGCGGACGGCTTCATCGCGGCCCTCGACCAGAGCGGCGGCAGCACTCCCAAGGCGCTGCGCCTCTACGGCGTCGAAGAGAACGAGTACTCCGGCGATGACGAGATGTTCGGCAAGATCCACGAGATGCGGACGCGTATCGTGACGAGCCCGAGCTTCCACGGCGACCGCATCCTCGGTGCGATCCTCTTCGAGAACACGATGGATCGGCAGATCGAAGGCAAGGGCAGCGCCCAGTTCCTCTGGGAAGAGAAGAACGTCGTGCCTTTCCTCAAGGTCGACAAGGGACTCGAGAACGAGGCGAACGGCGTCCAACTCATGAAGCCGATGCCGGGACTCGACGATCTCCTCGCCCGCGCGAAGGGACTCGGCGTGTTCGGGACCAAGATGCGCTCCGTCATCAAGACCGCGAACAAGGAAGGCATCCAGGCGATCGTCGACCAGCAGTTCGAAATCGGCCTGCAGATCTGCGCCGCCGGCCTGGTCCCGATCCTCGAGCCGGAAGTCGACATCCACAGCCCGTCGAAGGCCGAAGCGGAAGACATGCTGAAGGCCGCGCTGCTCGAGCGCCTCGGCAAGCTGTCGCCCGATCAACTGGTGATGTTCAAGGTCACGCTGCCCGAGACAGCCGGCTTCTACCAGGAGTGCATCGACCACCCGAACGTCGTGCGCGTCGTCGCGCTGTCGGGCGGCTACTCCCGCGAAGAGGCGAACGATCGCCTCGCGAAGAACCACGGCATGATCGCGAGCTTCTCACGCGCGCTGTCGGAAGGCCTGAGCGCGAAGCAGTCGGCAGACGAGTTCAACTCGATGCTCGACGAGTCGGTCGGCAGCATCTTCGAAGCGTCGAAGACCTGATCAGGTCGGCAGCGGGTCAGCCTGCTCAGCCACAGGCGGGGACGGGTCTCCGTCAGCCGCACCGATCTCGACGTGCGGCTCGAGCTCGCGCAGCATACGCGAGCTCGTCCATGCGATCCGCAGCAGATCGGCCGCGACGACTTCGACCTGCCGATCGAGGCAGCGCATACTCGTCGTGAAGAACAGGAAGCGCCGCAGCGGCGGATCGACCTCGGTCTCGGCGCGGATCGCCGCGCGCAGCACCTCGGTGTCGCCGTGCCGCAGCCGCATCTCGAGCTTGTAGGAGACTCGCTCCGTCTCCCGGCCGAGCGACGACTTGCGATCGACGATCCGACGAACGCTCGCGATCTCGTCGAAGCCGAGGAAAACCGCGGTCGCACCGGTGTCCGGGAAGTGGAAGTTCGCGTAGGAACGGAACTGCAAGAACACGCCGTCCCCCGCCACCTTCATGACCCAGTTCGTCCGCCGCAGCGTCCCCTCGACCGACGTCCACGCGGCGCTGAGGAGCACGATCCACAAGAGCCCGAAGATCGACGCGACCGGCCCCACGACGATCCAAACCACCCAGTGAAGGTCGGACAGGAAGTTGTCGTACGCGAGGTACGCGACGATCGGAGCGGCCGCGATCAACGCGAACAGCACGACCGCGCCGACCGGCGAGTAGCCGAGCGAACGCACGATGCGCATGTCCGAGATTTCGTCGGTGTGAACGAGCCGCATGGATCCTGCACTTCGGCAAGAACGCGGCCACGCGCGAGCGAGGCGGCTGATTCCGTCTCAGAACGGGAGGCGGCGCGCGGCTACACTGGCCGGATGCTGCTCCCCGCACTGATCCTGGCGTCGTGTCTTCAGGATGTTCGATCCGAACGCTCGGAACCGCGCTCCGAACCACGGGACATCACCGAACGCACGCTCGCCGACGAGAAGGCTCTCGCCGCCCTGCAGCAGCCGGGCGACGTCCTGTTCGAGGACGACTTCGAGTCGAAGGACTCACTCGAGAAGTACTTCGAGATTCGTGGACGTGACGACGGCCGCGCGACGCTCGTCCGCGACCCGAAGCTCGCCCATCGCAGTCGCGGCGCGATCCGATTCATCGCGCCGGAGCGCGACGGCAAGTCGTCCGGCTCCGGAGCGAGCGCGTGGCTCGGCGCCCGCGGACACGACCGCGTCTACTTCCGTCGCTACATCCGCTTCGCCGAGGACTACGACCAAGGCAACCTCAACCACACCGGCGGTGGCATCGCGGGTATCGGTGGCACCGGCAAGTGGGACGGCATGGGCAAAGCTGGCGTCCGCCCGAAGGGCGGCGACCGGTTCACGTGCGGGTTCGAGCCATGGCGCGACTGGGGACGCGAAGAGGCCCCGGGCTACATGTTCCTCTACACCTACTGGGTGGACATGAAGCAGGGACGCGACGGCAACTGGTGGGGCAACATGCTCGAGCCGGCCGAGGATCGGCGCGTCGTGCCGCCGCGCGGCAAATGGGTCTGCCTAGAGCAGATGATCCAGGTCAACGAGGTCGGCAAGGCAGACGGCGAGCTCGCCGCGTGGATCGACGGCAAGCTCTATCTGCACATGGAAGGCTTCCGCTGGCGCACCGACGAGAGGGTGCGCATCAAGCGCTTCGACATCGGGATCTACATCCACTCGGCGCGGCGACACAACGAGGTGCTCTACGACGACGTCGTCGTGTCGACGGGCTACGTCGGACCGCGCCGCGAGCCGGTCGAACCGGACCCGGCGAAGAAGCGGTAGGCGCTACCGCGAACGCCACTCGATGATGTCGGGCAACCCGCTGCGGCCGCGCAGCTCGGCCTCGACCGTGTGCACGACCGGTCGACCGCGAGGCCCGGACGGCCAAGTCGTCGCCGTCGATCGGACCGTCCAGAACGATTCGTCGGCGGCCGCGCCTTCGACATGCACCTCGACGGTGGCGGCGCCGATCGTCGTTCGCTCGGTCGCGAAACCCGCGTCCTGCGCGAGCCGCGCGCGCGCGAGTTCGATTCCGCCGTCCGCCGCGGCGAGCGTGACCGCACGCGCGGACTCGAGCCTGGTGTCCACCGTGTCGCGGAAGCTCAACTGCGTCAGCGCGGTCACGACACCGGCCGCGAGCACGAGCGCGATCAGAGCCGCATACATCGCAAAGCCACGTTCGTTCATCGCTGCCCCCTCGGGCGCAACGCGATGACGCTCTCGATCGTCGGCCCAGCCCCGACACCGGACCGTCGACGGCGCAACGTCAACGCCACGTGGACGACACCTCGCGCCGTAGTCACGCTCCAATCGCGGAAGCAGCTCGCGAGGACGGTCGGCCCGGCGGAATCCCGGCGGACGAGTCGGTTCTCTTCCAGCGCGAAACCGATCCCCTCTCCGGCCACCTCGAGCTCGAGCCGCCCGTCACGAACGCCTGCGTCCGTGGCGCCGCGCACGTCGTCCTCGATCGTGCGCAACGCACGACGAAGCGAGGCCAGATCCGACGAGTATTCCGTCGCCCAGACCTGCTCCTTGCCGGCGCGCAGACGGAACTCCGCGATCGACGTGACTGCGAACCCCAGCAACCCGACGGCCACCATGAGTTCGAACAGCATGTAGCCTCCGACGCCACTCGTTCGTCCGTTCATCGTTTCGCCTCCTGCGCCCTCAGTGTCGAGAGCGCGATCCGTCGCGCTCGCTCGGCGCCCGCGGGCAGCCACTCGACCACGACCTCGATCGCGAGCAGTCGATCCCGAGGCGAGCCTTCGGGGACGATCGTGATCGTTCCCCGTACGCCTTCGAGCCCGTCGACTCTTCCGGTGTCGAACTCCACCTTGCCCAGCACGAGGTCGCCAGGATCCATCGCGCGCAGTCGCTCGAGCTCGCTCTGGGCGACACGCACGGCGACCGTCCGCTCGAACGCGTCGCGGATGTTGCGGGCGTGGTTCTGCCCGCCGTGCACGAGACCGAAGCCGAGCACCGTCAGCACGGCGAAGGCACACACGACTTCGATCAGGGTGAATCCCCCGGTCCGATGCTTCGTCACCATGGCATCTGCTCCACTGCGGCGTTGCGCACGCGCTCGAGCCATGCGAACACACCCGACCACTGCATCGCGATCGCGACGCCGAACACGAGCAGGGCCGCGACCTGGAACTGGCGCTGCGCGCGCGCGAACGATTCTGTCGCCCGCTGCACGCATCGTTCGGCGGCGTCGCGGACGCGTCCCGCGAGCTCGGCCGGGCCGGCGGACGCGCTGGACTGGAGCTGCGCGAGCACGAAACCGGGCGCACGCACTCGCGACCAGACGTCCTCGAGCCGTCCCCCACGCTCGGCACCCTCGGCAGCGGCGCGCACATCCGCCTCCAAAGACGGATGGTCGGCCGCGGCGCCGGAATCGCGGAGGGCGACGCCGAGCGGGCTGCCGTCCTCGATCCGCACGCTCAGCGCGCGCAGCCAGCGCGCGGTCGCGAGCAAACGCAGGCGCGGCCCGACCCACGGCGCACGACCGAGCAGTCGCTGCACGACACCGTTCCGCGTGGTGATCGACCACCAAACGAAGAGCGCGAGGGCCGCAGCCAGGATCGCGATCATGCGACCGGGACCGACGTCGGCGACGCCGCCCTCGAGCGTCGAAGCCAGCCGCTGCTGCGCCGTCGTGGCATGCCAAGAGAACGCGAGCAGGATCACGGCGAGCAGGGCGGGATAGGCCGTGGTCACGCTCATCCGATAGCGCAGCCCTTCGAGCGTATCCTGTTCGTCCGCGAGGGAGCGAAGCACGCGCGCGAGTCCCGCCCGACCGTCCACGGCCTCGATCGCCGCGACGACGTGGCGCGGGAAGACGCGCGCCGCGGTCAACGCGTCCGCGATCGGCCGCCCGGCGTCCAAGGTATCCGCGATCACGTCGAGCCGCCGACTCTCTCGCCTTCTCACACAGCTCGCGGCGCGCCGCAGCACGGGCGCCATCGCGGTCTGCCGCTGCGTCGCGAGCGCCAGCAGCTCGAGCGTCTGACGGACGAACTCCCGTTCTCCCCTGCGGCGCAACGCGCGCGCGAAACCCGACAGCAGGAGGTATCCCGCGCAGATCGAGATCGCGAGCAGCACCCATTCCGGCACGTCGAACTTCATCCGCCGAACACCTGGCTCATGAACTCGTAGGCGGGCTTCACGTAGTCGAGCGCGAACAGCAGCACGACGAGGCCGACCGCCACTTCCACGGCGGGCACGGCGTACGCCGCCACGCGATCCGTCGCGCGCTGCAGTCGCGAGCGATACACGGACGCGATGTCCTCGAGCGCGCGCACGCTGACCTCGCTCGAGCCCGCCGCTTCGACGAACCAGAGGAGATGCGGCGGAAGCAGCTCGCCGGCACGCAGCGAACCACTCAGGTTCTCGCCACGCTCCGCCTGCGCGACCATGCGCTCGATCTGCCGGCGCACCTCGTCGCTCTCGGCCCCTGCAGCGCACAGCTCGAGCGCCCGCGGTAGCGGCAGTCCACGCCGCAGCAACAGCGCCATCGTCGACGCGAAGCCGGCCTTCGCCGCGTAGCCCCGCATTCGACCGACGAACGGAACCCGGTAGCGAACGCCGCGCGGCCCCGACCCCGGATCGAGCGGTTTGCGCAGCGCCGCGAAAATCAACCCGATGAGCGGCAACACGACGAGCACGCCGACAGCACTCCAGCCGAACGACCAGCCGCGACTCGCGTCCCCGCTCACGACGTTCCCCAGCCACAGGTCGAACTGGACGCTCACCTGATCGAGAGTGCGCGGCACGGCGAGCGCGATCGCGATCCCGACCGCCAGGACCACGGCTGCCACGACCAACGGGTATTCGAGCTTGCGACGCAGTCCGTCGCGCACGCGCGCGCGGAGGCTCGCGTCGACCGAGATGTCGCGCAGCACGCCCGCGACGTCCCCGCTCTCCACTCCGGCTTCGACGAGCGCGCGGTAGACCGGCGGGAAGCTCGTCCCCCGTCGGGCGTAGGCTTCGGCGAACGGCACGCCTTGCTCGAGGTCGCGCGCCAGCGCCGCGCAATCGTCTCGGAACGCCGAACGCTCGAGGTCGTGCTGCAGCGCCGTCAGGGCGCCAGCGACCGGTCGCCCGGCCGCGCAGAACTCCGCGAGGTTCGCGTGCAGCATCGCGAGATCGCCGTAGGGCGTTTGCCGGGTCGCGGCATTCGGATCATCGATCACGTCCGAGGACACGGAGCACCTCCTTCTCGTCGGTCACACCTCGGGCTACGAGTCGCTCGGCGACACTCCGCAGCCCTTCGAATTTTCCTTCGCACGCTGCCGCCGCGAGCGTCCGACCATCACGCCGATCGAGCACGGCGCGCCGGAGCGCATCGTGCATCGGCAACCACTCGGCGAGCAGCACGCGCCCGTCGTATCCCGCACCACCACAGCGTGCGCAGCCTTCGCCTTCGCAAGCGGCGCAGCGGCGACGCAGGAGTCGCTGAGCGAGCACGCCGCGAACCGTGGTCGTCAACACGAAGGGCTCCACCCCCATCTCGAGCAGCCGAGCGAACACTTCCGGCGCGCTGCCCGCGTGCACGGTCGAAGCGACCAGGTGCCCAGTGAGCCCCGCCTCGAGCGCGATCGCCGCGGTCTCTCGGTCGCGGATCTCCCCGAGCAGGAGCACGTCCGGGTCCTGCCGCAGCAGAGAACGCAGCGCGCGCGCGAAGTCCAGACCCGCGGCGGCATCGACCTCGGCCTGCACGACACCGTCGATGCGTCGCTCGACTGGATCCTCGACCGACACGATCGTGCGCTCGTGATCACTGCCCACGAGGTGGCGCAGACACGAGTAGAGAGTCGTCGTCTTGCCGCTGCCACTCGGCCCGGTCAGCAAGACAACGCCGTCCGGCTGCTCGATCGCATCGCTCAGCTGCGCCAGGACCTGCGGCTCGAGACCGAGCTCGGACAGCTCCCGCGGCGCGTCCTGGCCGGCCTCGAAACGAAGCGCCACACGTTCACCATGCACGGTCGGGAACGTCGCGACGCGCACGTCCCCGGTCGCACCCTCGACGCGTGACGCCGGCATCCGCCCTTCTTGCGGCAGGTCTTGGCGGTAGACGAGCAGATCGGCGAGCGCCTTGCATCGCCCGACGACGTGGCCCCCGACCGACGCCGGAATCTCACCGACGGTTCGCAACACGCCATCGCGCCGCATCCGCACGCGCCACACGTCCGCACCCGGATCGAAGCTCAGATCGCTGGCCCGGTCGCGCGTCGCGACGTCGAGCCAGTGTGCGACGATCGCCGGCGCATCGCTCTCGGCACGCGTTGTGTGGATGAGATCGGGCACATCGTGTCATCGAACCGCCGCGCGGGCTCCCTCGACCCGGGGCGCGAACCCCCGCCGGCATCGACCCGATCCATGCGGCGTGGGGCGACGCGCGGCCGCACGATCCAGCCGCCGAACGACCCGATATGGGACGCTCGCGGTCCTCATTGCCATCCATTTCGGGTGACGGCGTCACGCGGTGAACGTTTGGACAAAAGTGGCGGATGACGCCGAGTTCGACCCCGGCGTGGCATCGACGCTTCCAGCAACCCGGACAAGAGGGCGGATTCCGCGAATCCATAGTGGTCGTATACTCGTCACACTGTCACTTCCCCCGGTGACGCCACCTCCGCCATCTCTCTCTCATTGCGATGAACCGCGTACTATTCCTCCTCGGGCTCCTGCTTGCCTTCGCGCTGCCGGCGTGCAGCAGCGGCAGCAGCGGACCCGCTCCCGAAGTCACGCCTGATGACCCGGTTCCGGATCCCGTGCCCGGCCCGGTCCCCGACCCTGATCCGGATCCTGACCCGGATCCCGACCCGGACCCGCTGCCGGTCGTCAACCTCGGCGACCCCCGCCCGGATCTCACGGCCGATCAGCTCGCCGCGTTCCAGCGCGGGCGCGAAGTCTTCCTGAAGCGCTTCAAGCCGAGTGAAGGCATGGGGCCGCTCTACAACGCGACGTCGTGCAAGTCTTGCCACAGCGCACCCGTGCCCGGCGGAGGCTCGGACCTGTATCGCAACTTCTACGTCGCGCAGTACGGCAACGAGTTCTTCGCATCGAACCTGCCCGGCCTGCCGAGCCCGGTCGTCCCCGCGTTCGGCTCGGTGTCGAACCCGGAATTCACGCTCGAGGGCGGCCGCCGCTCGATGCCGGACAACGTCGGCATCTTCGAGGTCATGGCCGACCAGCGGAACGCGATCCCGATGTTCGGCGTCGGCCTGTTCGAGTTGATCAGCGACACGACGATCCTCGCGAACTCGGATCCGGACGACGCGAACGGTGACGGCATCAGCGGTCGCGCGAACAGCGACGGCGCCGGCCTCGGCCGCCTCGGCTCGAAGGCGCAGTCGAACAACATCGAACTGTTCACGCGTGCGCCTCTCTTCAACCAGATGGGCATCACGACCCTGCCGTTCCTGGGGACCGGCGCGACCGTGAGCGCCGGCCACACCGCGTTCATCGCGCAGGCCTCCGGCAACCCGAACGACCCGACGACCGACTTCGACGCCGTTCCCGATCCGGAGATGGCGGCCTCGGACCTCGGAGACCTCATCGCGTTCTCGCGTTTCCTCGCGCCACCGCAGAAGAAGGGATTCAACGAAGCCGCAGTGCGCGGCGAAGTCGAGTTCGCCAACATCGGCTGCGTGAAGTGCCACATCCCGGCGCTCGAATCGTCGCAGGGACCGGTCGAGGCCTACACCGATCTCCTGATCCACGACATGGGTCCGGAACTCGCCGGCAAGGTCTCGTTCGGCGTGCCGCAGGCCAGCGCGACCGACCCCGACACGACGGAGGCCGAATGGCGCACCGCTCCGCTCTGGGGCGTTTCGCACATCGGCCCGTGGATGCACGACGGACGCGCATCGTCGCTCGACGAAGCGATCCGCATGCACGGTGGTGAAGCTCAGGCGATCCGCGATGCCTACATCGCGCTTCCCGAGACGGCCCGTTTCGAAATCCTGGAATTCCTGAGGCACCTGTAATGCGACTGGCTTCTCTCTCCTTGGTCTCGGTCGTCGCATCGCTCGCCTTCGTGCAAGGCACAGGCACTGACGACGAGAGTATCGAGCGCGGTCGCGCGCTCTTCGACAAGGCGTTCACGCAGGCCGAAGGTCTCGGCGCGCCGGAAATGAACGCGGACAGCTGTCGCGCCTGCCATCAGGATCCCGCGATGGGCGGCGCTGGCCCACTCGAGTTGAACGTCTCGCGCTTCGCGCGCGACAACGGCGGCGCGGGTCCGTTCGAGAACCTCGACGGCGGCCAAGGGCTCAGCAAGCTCTATCCGCCGATGCACCCCGGTCGCGAGGAGCATCCCGAAGGTCCGGACGGCGCCGACGTGTTCGAACAACGGCAGACGCCCTCCGTGTTCGGGGATGGCTTGATCGACGAGATCCCCGGCATCGTGATCACGTCGCACGAAGACACGCTCGACGCGAACGGCGATGGCATCTTCGGTGTCGCGCGCCGGATCGACGTCAACGGCGTCATCGAGATCGGCCGCTTCGGCTGGAAGGGCCAAGTCCCGCGCCTCGCCGACTTCGTCAACGACGCGATGATGGGCGAACTCGGGATCACGACCCCGGACAACGGACGCGGCTTCGCCGGCCTCTCCGACGGCGACCCCGTCGCAGACCCGGAGATCTCGCAACAGGACGTCGACGACATGACCGCGTTCTTGAAGAGCCTGCCCGCCCCGGCGCGTGGCGGCTCGACGGATCCGCGCGTCGTCGAAGGTCTCGGGCTCTTCCACGAGATCGGCTGCGCGATCTGCCACATCCCGAGTCTCCCGGGTCCGAACGGCCCGGTCCCGCTCTACTCGAACCTGCTGCTCCACGACGTCATGCCGACGGACTTCCGCGGCATGTCCGAGCCGGGCGCGCCGTCCGGCATGTTCCAGACGCCTCCGCTGTGGGGCATCAAGGACACCGCGCCGTACATGCACGACGGTCGCGCCGAAGACCTGCAAGATGCGATCCTCGCGCACTACAGCGAAGCGGAGCAGGTGCGTCAGAACTACGAAGCGTTGACGGATCGGCAGAAGGCCGCGCTCATCCTCTTCCTCGAGGATCTATAGCACTGCCGTCGCGACGCCATCGACTGGCCGTCGCGTGCAGCGGCGCGCTGCTGTTCCCCGCGTGCAGCGAGGAGAAAGGCAGCGCGCCGCCGATCGACGCCAAGTCCGTGCACTTCGCAGTGCGCGGCCGCTGGCCCGACCCGACCGCGCTGACCTACTGGATCGACGCGCGCCGGTCCCCCGTTGCGGAAGACGCGATGCGCGCCGAGATCGCGCGCGCGTGCGCCACGTGGAAGGCGACGGGCCTCGCGGCGTTCGCGCCCGCGCGCGATCGCGAGTCGGCGTCGGTGGTGCTCAGCTGGCACCGCGGGCACCACGGCGCGTGTGAACCGTTCGGCATCAGCGACAGCGTGGCGCACTCGGGCCCGGTGCGGCCGGGCACGTTCGTGCACTTCGACGCGGGACGCGAATGGAGCACCAGCGGAGACGGCGAAGCGTACTCCGTCTACGCGACCGCGTTGCACGAGCTCGGTCACGTGCTGGGCCTGGGCCACAGTCTCGCGAAGGACGCCGTGATGCGCACGGGAACGATCGAAGAGGCTCCGCTCGCGCCGTCGGACCTGCTGGGCTTGCAGTCGCTCTACGGCGGTGGCGACGATCGGCCTGGTGACCTCGAGGTGAGAGGACCGGATGGCGTGCGCACGACACTGCGCTGCGTGGCGCCGCCGGACGTGAGCGGCTTCGACGTGTTCGATGCCGACGGCGATGGACGCGATGAGATCGTGGTGTGGCGCCACGACAAGGCAGGGCTCGGCGTCGTGACGTCGTATCGGTTCGACGACGAGTGCCGGCTCGTGCGCTCGGTGGGCCCGCTGTTCGGGATGGCGTCGACCGGAGCGGAGCACGTCGTCGCGAAGCTCGCGAGCGGGCAGCGGGTGTTCGTCGTGGTATTCGGGAACGGGAAGCGGGTGGCGCGACTGTTCGACGAGCACGGATTGCTGGGGCCGGGGAAGGGCGTGGATCCGGAGGCTCCGGAGATCGGCGCAGCGATCGCAGCGGCGCGGCGTGAAAGGGACCGCGCGCACGGAGATCTGAGCGGGGACGGAGTCGTGGAGACGGTTCGACGACTGCGGTAGCACGGCGGCCGAGTTTCGGAAGTTCGAGTAGCCGGCGCACGGCACGCGATCGGCACGGCCGAGCCTTCCGGGGCTTGCGAGTGGGACGAGCGCGGTCGACGATCCCGTCATGAGACACAGGGTGTCCGGCGGAATCGCCGCGGGTGTGTTGAGTGTGTGCGCGGCGTCCGCGCAGGTTCCCAGCGTCGATGCACTTGGCGTGGGAACAGCCGGAAGCAGTGGGATCCCTCACCTCTTGGCGGCGGGCGTGCCACGCGTCGGAAACGCATTCGGCGTCGAGGTGCGCAACGCGCTTCCGAACGGACTGGGAGCGCTCGCGATCGGAGTGCCGGGACTCGGCGTGCCCGTGCCGCAGCTCGGGATCACGGTCTATCCGAATTCGATCGACGGATTCGTCGGCCTGCGCGCAGACTCGCAGGGCGCGGTCGCGCTGGACGCGTCACCCGCCACGGGGCTCGACGCGGGGCTCGTCGGGATGGAGTTCGCGGTGCAGGCGTTTTTCAGCGATCCGGGTGCAGTCGCAGAAGTCTCCGCGACCGCGGGATTGGCCGTACGCATCGGGGCATTCGATTCCGCACCGCCCTGGCTGTTCCCGTCACCCGGGTTCTTGCGCGAGGGATTCACGCCGATCGTCGTGGCGGGCGACTTCAACGGTGATCTGTCGACCGACCTCGCCGCGTGGGACGACGGCTCGGTCTGGGTGCGGCTCGGGAGCGGCGACGGCGGCTTTGGCCCACGCCTCGTCTTGTCGGGCGACGAGGGACTGCGCAGTCTCGTCGCCAGCGGAGATCTCGACGCCGATGGTCGAGACGACTTGGTTGGCCTGGACGACTTCGGACCGTTGGTCTGGCTCTCGAACGGCGACGGGACGTTCGCGTCCCCCACCTCGTGGGCCGCTCCCGACATCGCCTTGGCGTACCGATTTGCGCATGTCGATGGCGATCCGCATCTGGACCTCGTGGCAGGACTCAACGACGGCACGCTCGTCGTGTATCTCGGGGACGGGACGGGTGGGTTCCGCGCCACCGTCACGACCGCGATGACGTCGGCAGTCGAAGACGTCGATGTCACGGATTGGAACGAAGATGGCGTGCTCGACGTCGTTGCGACCCTACGTTTCGACGCGCCACAGTTCCTGTTCGGGATCGGCGACGGGTCGTTCGCGCCACCGTTCGACCCCCTGCCGCTCTCCTCGACGGACGAAGTCGCGATCGCGGATCTCGATGGCGACTCGCACGACGATGTCGTCACGAGGAACTCGCAGTCGCTACGCATTCGATTCGGCGACGGCACAGGAGGCGCCGGCACCTCCGAAGTCGTGTACTCGGCCCCGAGCGGGTTCCTCCGCTCCATCGACATCGGGGACTTCGATGACGATGGCGCCCCGGACATCCTGGTCGCGCTCGATACCTCCGCGTCTCGAGACGTGTTCGTGCTCGAGAATCAGGGGGACCGCTCGTTCCTCGAAGTCCCGGGCGGTCGCGTGGGCGATCAGCCGCGCTCGGTACACGCCGTGCCGGTCGACGCCGACGGCACGCTCGACGCCGTGTTCGCGAGCGACGCGGGGGTGGAGATCTTGTTCGGCGATGGCGACGGAGGCTTCGAGACCTTCGAGAGTGTCGGAGACTTCTTCTTCGCGCGGACGTCCACGGTCGGTGACGTCGACTCGGACGGCTTGTCGGATGTCGTGCTCGGCACTTTCAACGGAGAGACCCGGGTATTCCTCGGCGATGGAGACTCGATCCAGCCCGGCGCTGTGTCGGATGGCGGCGTAGAACCGGTTGCGATGCAACTCGTCGACCTCGACGGCGATGGAGTCCTGGACCTGGTCACCGCGAACGACTTCGGTTCCAGCCCCAACGCGCGAGCCATCTCGGTGTCACGCGGAACAGGGGACGGATCGTTCACCGATCTCGTGGAGCTACTTCCCGGGACGAATGCGCGCGACTGCACGGCGCACGACTTCAACGGAGACGGGAATGCCGATGTCGCCGTACTCGAGTCCGGCGGCGTCGTTCGCGTCTTGGCCGGCAACGGTGAAGGCTCGTTGACGGAAGGGGCGTCCGTCTTCGCGAACTTCTCGTCAAATGCTCTCGCCTGCGCGGACATCGATCACGATGGCCATCCCGATCTCGTGACGGCCAATCCGAGTTCCCTCGTGCCCGGCTCGGGAAGCGTCAGCATCCTCTTGGGGCTCGGCGATGGCTCGTTCGCAGCGCCCTATGAGTATCTGGCTGGCGTCGGGCCCGAACGCGTGCGCCTCGCGGATCTCGATGGCGATGGAGCGCTGGAGGTCGTCGTCTCGAGCAATTCGCAGATCACGGTGCTGCGCGGACTCGGCGCGGGACTGTTCGGGCCGCCAGTGTCGTTTTCCGCATCCCTGAGCGGCAACTCGTTCGAGCTCGTGGATATCGACGGCGATGGCGCATGCGACGCCGTCGTCGGAATGGGGAATACCGTGTCGAGTGTGAGCCAGGATCGCGTTGCGATCCTGCGAGGCCTCGGCGACGGCTCGTTTGAGCATGCCGGCCACCACGCCTCCGGCGAGGGGACGGCGGATCTCGCCGTGTTCGACATCGACGGAGATGGCGACCGAGACGTCGTCAGCGTCGGGAGGCGTTCGGTGTCGGTGCTCCGGAACGCGACGGTTCGGTGAGAGGGAAGAGGAACGAAGCGATGCGACTCGATTTCTGGATGATGGCATGCGTGCTCGGGACCGGGCACCTCGCAGCGCAAGAGTGCGCGAGCGGATGGATCCCGACGTTCGACGGCAGCGCAGGGGTGGACGGCGACGTGGTTGCCGTCACAACCTTCGACGCCGGCGCGGGTCCGCGGACATTCGCCCTCGGCGACTTTCGTCGCGCGGGCGCCGCGGAGGCTCACAACATCGCCGCCTGGAACGGCGCGTCCTGGGCCGGTGTCGGAGGTGGTCTCGACCGTCCGGCGCGCGACGCTGTGGTGTTCGATGACGGCAGCGGCACGGCGCTGTTCGTCGCGGGCGAGTTCTTGACCGCCGGAACGTTGATCTCTCCGGCGGTCGCCAAGTGGGACGGTGCGAACTGGGTGCCGATGGGCGCCGCTCTCCAGGGCACCATCGACGCGCTCGAAGTATTCGACGATGGCACGGGATCCGCGCTCTACGCCGCCGGGAACGTACGTCTGCAGCAGGGCGGACCGTTCGTCGGTATCGCGCGGTGGGATGGGATTGAGTGGTCCGCGGTACCGATGGAACTCGATGGCCCGGTGATCGATCTGCAGACGCACGATGACGGAACGGGAGACGCTCTCTACGCGCTCGGCGAGTTCGCGTCTGCCGGTGGTGGCGCGGTCGTCTGCCGAGGGCTGGCGCGCTGGGATGGCGTCGCCTGGTCCGGGATCGGGGACGGTCTCGCATTCGACGTGTTCAGCCCCTTCGTCGAACTGGGAACTCTCGCCAGCCAGGACGTCGACGGTGCTTCCGTGCTTCTCGTTGGAGGGGACTTCTCTCAGGTGGCGGGCGTCGCCGCGGACGGCCTCGCCCAATGGGACGGCGCGGCTTGGTCTCCGATCGGAGCGGGATTGACGAACGTCGCGGCGTACGAGCTCGGTCTCGCACCCGACGGCACAGGCGGGATGACGCTGTATCTGGGAGGCCGCTTCGACAGCGGAGACGGAGCGCGGTTCGGTGTGGCACGCCTCGACGGTTCCACTTGGTCACGCATCGCGACCACCGACCATAGGGTGCTCTCGTTCGCCACTTCTGCGGATGGTCAGGGTGTCGTCGCCGGAGGAGAGTTCTTCGCAGTCGACACCACGGCTTCGCGAGGGATCGTCGGCTTCGATGGCTCGGCGTGGCATGCGTTCGGAGAAGGCGTCGTCGCGGACTTCGACGGTCGGGTGCTGACGTCCACAACGTTCGACGACGGGACTGGTCCCGCCCTTTACGTCGGAGGCATCTTCGAAGGCTTCGGCGGCGTGGCCGCACGAAACATCGCAAGGTGGGACGGCCGCGCGTGGCGTGCGTTGGGTTCGGGCACGACCGGCACCGTGCAGGCGATGCACGTGTTTGACGACGGTGGTGGGCCCGCGCTCTACGTGGGCGGCGCGTTCCAAAGTGCGGGCGGACAGCCCGGCACGCGGGGCGTCGCGCGTTGGGATGGAGCGGCGTGGTCCGACGTGGACGGCGGATTGCAGGGCATCTTGGGTATCGGCGGCAGCGGTGTCACGGACTTCGCCGTGTTCGACCCCGGCCCCGGTCCGCGCCTCTACGCGAGCGGCAACTTCACGGCCGCGGGATCCCTAGCGGTCCAGGACATCGCGGGATGGAACGGCACCTCGTGGGAAAGCACGGGCCTCGGCGGGCCAACTGGGCCACTCAACATCGCTTCGGCCCTGGCGGTGTTCGATGACGGCGGAGGGCCCGCCCTGTTCGCCAGCACGGGTGGATTCGTCGGGCGCTGGCGCGCGGGGTCTTGGACGTACCCTGTGTTGACGACTGGACCCGGACAGATCGCCGTCTTGGAGACGCTGGATGATGGCAGCGGACCCGCGCTCTACATCGGCGGCACGTTCGAGCCGGGCGCGGGAACGCCGCGCGACCTGTTCCGCTGGGACGGCAGCAGCGCATCCCCAGTGGGAGAGGCACCTGGCGATCCGACGGGCAGCTCAGGTCGTGGTATTGCCGCACTCGCGGTATTCGACGACGGGACCGGCTCCGGCCCGCAGCTCTACGCCGCCGGGAGATTCGATCGCGCCGGACTCGAGGTCGCACTCGGCGTAGCCCGCTTCGAAGGCGGATCATGGCGCGGCGTCGAAGGCGGAGGCGTGTCGCAGATCCTTCCGAGCCCATTCCAACTTCCGTCCGTCTCGGCTCTCACCGAATTCGACGACGGCAGTGCGTTCGGTCGCACGCTGATCGTCGGAGGCGACTTCGACCTCTCCCCGGGCGGAGACCGCCTGCTCGCGCGCTTTGGTGGATGCGCGGGCGCCGCGGCGCTGCGATCGATCCCTGGATGTTCCACGATCGACGTGTCACTCGTCGCGGAGTCGCCGTGGCTTCGTATCGGTCGGCCGCTGACGCTGCGCGTCAACGCGCCAGCGGGCGAAGCGTTCGTGCTCTACGGCTCCACGGTCAGGGAGGACGAATGCGGCACCGCGATCCCCGGCTTCGCCGGCGAGCTCCTCCTCGATGTGCTCCAGCCCGTCGTGTTGCTCGGCGCGGAGACGGTCTTCGCCGGTCGCGCGGACTTCGCATTCTCAGTCCCCGATCGCGTCGATCTGCTCGACCGCGAGTTCGCCTTCCAGTCGCTCGTGTCGCCGTTCGGTGGCGTACCGTTCGGCGCGTGGACCAACGCGCTCGCTGCGACGGTCGCGCCCTAGTCTGCGCGTCTCACCGCTTCGAGATCACGACCTCGACGTACTCGCTCGGCACGTTCATCGTGCCGTCCTTCGCGATATCGAAGCGCGCGACCAACTCGAGGATGTCAGCTTCGAGCGCGGGACGCGCGTCCTCCGACAGCGCCGCGAACGCCTTTTCGACGGGACCGTAGAACTCGCGGAAGTAGTCGACGAAGTACTGCGGCGACGGATAGCGGAACGTGAACGACTTGCGCTCGATCCGGATGTCGGCAGCCTGCGCGCCGAAGCGCTCCTGCAGCCACTCCGAGTCGCCCCATCGCGCGGGCGACTGCACGCCGGCCGGTGGCGCGACGTGCTTGCCAATCACGCGGAACAGTTCGCCGATGAAGCTCGCCGGCGTCCAGTTCGCGAGGCCGATCTTGCCGCCGCTCGCGCACACGCGCTGCAGCTCGGCCGCGGCGGCGTCCTGGTTCGGCGCGAACATGACGCCAAACGTCGAGACGACCGCGGCGTACTCACCGTCGGCGAACGGCAGGTCCTCCGCGTCGGCGAGACGGGAGTCGAGCTCGAATCCCTCGGCCTCGGCGCGCTGACGACCACGCGCGAGCAAGGCGTCCGAGTAGTCGCTCGACGTGACGTCGCAAAAGCGCCGCGCCAGCGCGAGCGAGATGTTGCCGTTGCCGGCCGCGACGTCGAGGACGCGCGCGCGCGGCGGAAGCGCCAGCGCCTCGGCGAGCTCCTCGCCGGTCAGCTGCAGGGTGGAGCCGATGCGGGAGTAGTCCCCGGACGACCAGGCGGCGCACTGCTTGGTCTTGATCGCGGCGAAGTCGGGAGTGGTCTGGGTCTCAGCGGTGGTCATGGGGGGCTTCGCGCGAGGGGGAAGGGAGAAGTGCCAGGGGGGTGTTCCATTTTTTCGGCGAGCGGGGGCCGCGGGCCCCGCTCGTGGGCCCCGCCGGCTTTCGCACGAGCACGGGCACGCGCACTCGCACGCGATTTGGGCCGCGGACCGCAGCCGAGGGCCGGGCCCGCGCTCGCGGCGGGGCGGGCGGCGTTCCACGGGCGCGGGCGCGGCCCGACCTCGCGTGCTCGTGCGGGTGCTCGTGCGCGTGCGAAACGCCCGAAGGCGCGAGCGCGCCCGCTGCCCGCGCGCGCCAAGACACCCCGAACCCGCTTCCTCAGCGCCGAAATCCCCGTTTCCACGACCCGCTCCCCCCGGAGCCTCCCGAACACCCGAAAATCCCCCCAAGAACTGCCAGATCTTCCCAGGAGACGTTCGCGCAGGGCCTGGCGCGGAGCTATATTCCGCGACCCCTCGGCGGAGCGCATTCGCCGAACCCACGTACTGCAAGCCCGATCCACCGCGCGTTTTGCGCGGATCCAAACCCCTATGTCCCGATACACCGGCCCTCGTCTTCGCAAGGTTCGACGTCTCGACTCGGCCCTTCCCGGCCTGACGCGCAAGGCCCACCGCGCGCGTGCTGGCGTCCCCGGCCAGCAGTCGTTCTCGCGACGCAAGACCAGTGACTACGCGCTTCGCCTGCAGGAGAAGCAGCGCCTTCGCTACAACTACGGCCTGTCCGAGCGGCAGCTGCGGAACCTGTTCCGTCGCGCCAGCTCGATGAAGGGTGACACCGGTGTCAACCTGCTCGCGCTGCTCGAGTCGCGTCTGGACAGCGCGGTGTTCCGCGCCGGCTTCGCGCCGACGATCCCAGCAGCTCGCCAGCTCGTCGGTCACGGCCACGTGCTCGTCGACGGCCGCAAGGTCGACATCCCGAGCATGCGCCTGAAGCCGGGCCAGAACTTCGAGATCCGCGAGAAGTCCAAGAAGCTCGGTATCGTCCTCGACGGCCTCGCCGAGTTCATGCGGGAAGCCCCGAGCTTCCTCGATGTCGACCGCGATGCGGTCAAGGCGTCGTTCGTCGGCATCCCCGCGCGCGACGACGTCATGCTCGAGATCGAGATGAGTCTCGTGATCGAGTTCTACAGCCGCTAGTCGGCTCCGGGCTCGCAGCGCCGACGGGCGTGGTCTCCATCGGAGATCGCGCCCGTTAGACTGTACGGACCGATGCTTCCTCGGATCGGCAGCATTCTGACAGTCGCGTGCGCCGCGCTCGCGGGAACCGAAGCGCGCGGGCAAGACGTGGAGATCCCGCGCGTGTTTCGCACGTGGTGCGCGGACTGCCACACGGGCGAGGGCCCCGAGGGCGAATTCGACATCACGGGCTTGTTCGATCCCGACCACGCGACGCCCGACGAACTCACAGATGCACTCGAGCGCGCCGCGCGCCGGATCCGCGGCCGCACGATGCCCCCACCGGACGAGAGCGAGATCCCGTCCGACGAGGTCCGCCACGAACTCATGCGCACCCTCGCCGCCCGTGCGCCCGTCCGCCCGGGTGCGCGCGTCGCGACCATTCGGCGACTGACACGACGACAGTACGAGCGCACGATCACGGCGCTGTTCGGCATTCCGTGGCACGCCCACACGCTGTTGCCGAGCGACGCCAGCGCGCACGGTTTCGAGGGCATCGGCGACGTGCAGAACGTCTCCCCGTTGACGTTCGAGAAGCACCTCGACGCGGCCGCGGACGTCGCGACGCGCGCGCTCGCGGACGAAGCCGCGACGCGGCGCGCATTCGGCGACGGGACGGTCGAAGCCGCGATTCCGCGACTCTTGCGCCGGGCCTATCGCCGCCCGATCGACGACGAGGAGATCTCCGCGTTCCGCACGGACGTCACGGCCGCACGCGCGCGCGGATCCGATGAGCGCGAGGTGCGCCACGTCGTGCTGCGCTCGATCCTCGCGTCTCCGAGCTTCCTCTTTCGTGCCGAGACCGGGCGACCCGACAAGCCGTGGCTGCTGACGACTCACGAAGTCGCGACGCGCCTCGCGTTCATGCTGACCGCCGGGCCACCGGACGACGAACTCGCGGCGGCCGCGGACGACGGCTCGCTGTCCGACCCGGACGTCCTCGTCCGTCACGCCCTCCGCCTCGCGCAACATCGCGACGGTCGCGCGTTCGCCGAGGAGTTCGCGACGCAGTGGCTGTCCCTGCGCGAAGTGCTCACGCAGACCCTCGACTCCCGCCGCTTCCCGGAAATCTGGAATCGGCAGCTGCGCCCCTCGATGGTGCGAGAAGTGACGGAGCTGTTCGCGTGGATCGCGCGCGAGGACCGCAGCGTGCTGGAGTTGATCGATGCGGACTACGCGTTCGTGAACAAGGACCTCGCGAAGCTCTACGGCATCCCCGACGTGCGCGGCCGCAAGATGCGTCGCGTCGCGGTCTCCGACCGACGCCGCGGCGGCGTCCTCTCGACTTCGGCGGTGCTCATGGCGACGTCGTTCGCGTTGCGCACGAGCCCGGTCAAGCGCGGCCAGTGGATCCTGGCGAAACTGCTCGACGCGCCACCACCACCCCCACCACCGGACGCCGGCACGCTGCCGAAGGATGACAAGCACGCGAAGGGCCTGACGCTGCGGCAACAGCTGGAGAAGCATCGCGCCGATCCGGGTTGCGCCGCGTGCCACGCCGAAATGGACGCGCTCGGTTTCGCGCTCGAGCACTACGACCCGCTCGGTCGCTGGCGTGACGACGTGCACGACCAACCGGTCGACGCCGCAGCGACGCTCCCGGACGGCACCGAAATCGACGGCCCGATCGCCCTCAAGGACGCGCTGCTCGCGCGGAGCGACGATTTCGTCCGAGCGTTCGCGAAGAACCTGCTCGTGCACGGCGTCGGCAGGGACATGGCCTTGGCGGACGAGCTGGAACTCGCGAAGATCGTGCGTGCGACACGCGCCGGCGGGCACCGGTTTTCCGTCTTGCTGCGCGCCGTCGTGACGTCCCCCCTGTTCCTCATGCGCGATCCGGACCACGAACGATGACCGCCCTTCGCATCGGCCGGCGCGCGTTCCTGCGTGGCACCGGCGTGACGTTCGCGCTACCGTGGCTCGAGACGCTCGCCGCGCGCCTGCCGAAACCGGACCGCGCGCCGCCGCGCCGCGTCTGCATCGTAGTCACGCCAAACGGCATGCTGCCATCCGCCTGGCATCCCCCGAAGCTCGCCGAGGGAGAACAGCGCGACCCGGCGCTGCCGGAATGGCTGCCGTCGTACACGCTCGCCTCGCTCGCGCCGCATGCGATCCGCGTCGGCGTGTTCACAGGCCTGGCGAACCGTGGGAGCTTCACCGGCGACGGGCACTACGCGAAGGTCGCACCGCTCCTGACGGGCCAGAGGATCCGTCGCACCGGCGGGCGCGATCTCCGCAACGGCGTGTCGTTCGATCAACTCGCCGCGCGCCAGATCGGACAGCGTACTCTGCTGCCGTCACTCGAGCTGGGCTGCGATCCGATCTACCCGGTCGAAGACATGGGCTACTCGACCGTCTACGGCGGCCACATCTCGTGGAGCGCCGAGGACCGCCCGGTGCAGAAGGAGATCGTGCCGCGGCAGGCGTTCGACCGCCTGTTCCGCAGCCGACGCCTCGCGGCGGATGGCGCGACGCGCACGAGCGTGCTCGATGCCGTGCGCCGCGACAGCAAGCGGCTCGCGGCGCGCCTCTCCGCGTCCGACCGACACAAGCTCGACGAGTACGAAGACGCGGTCCGCAGCCTCGAGCGACGCATCGACGCCGCGGCAACGATGCCCCAGGTCGCGGACGGGCCGCCGCCCGCAGCCGGCCGCCCGGCCGACTACCCGACGCACGTCAATCTGATGTTCGACTTGATCGCGCTCGCGTTCCGGAGCGACGCGACCCGCATCGTGACGTTCCTGACCGCGAACGAAGTGTCCGGCCGAAACTTCGAATGGATCGAAGGATGCGCGGGCAACTTCCACGCGTTCTCCCATCATCAGAACAAACCGGAGAACCTCGAGCCGTACCGCCGCATCAACCGCTGGCACGTCGAGCAGTTCGCCGGCTTGCTCGATCGCCTCGCCGCGATCGAGGAAGCGGACGGCACCGTGCTCGACCACAGCTCCGTCGTCCTCGCGGCCGCGATGAGCGACGGCAACCGACACTCGCCGCGCAACCTGCCGATCGTCGTCGCCGGCGGCGGCCACCCGACCGGCCGCATCGTGTCGAAGAAGAACACGCCACTCTGCCGGCTCTGGCTCTCGCTGCTGCGGCAGCTCGGCGTCGACGCTGACGAGTTCGCGGACGCGCGCGAGCCGCTGTTCTGAGGCTACCGACCTACTCGGCGATCCCGGGCCACATCCACGAGAACGCGAGGGCGGTCAGTGCCGCGTAGATCACCCCGTCGAGCATGTGCTTGACCGTCACGCGCCACGGCTTCCCCATCCAGATCGAGTCCGCCGGCCCGGCCCACGCGTAGCCGAGCCAGGCCGTGATGCCCGCGAGCGTGAATACCGACTGCGATTCCGCGCCCGGCGCGATCTGCGATCGCAGCACGGCTGCGACGATCACCGACGTGATGGCCGTGTAGAGGAACCACTTGCCGAGGAACGGGCCGAGCTCCATCCGCCCGCTCTTCTTGACGTAGACCACCGCGACGGGGCCCTCCTCGAACTTCGCGACCATCTCCGGCGCCGCGCCCTCCTTCGGATCGACGCAGTGCGGGAGGATGTACTGCCCGGGCTTCAACGCATGCTCGTTGAACGCCGCGCGGACCACGTCTTCGTTCTGCAGCTTGCCGTAGTCGGAGTTGTGCCACTTCACGACCATGTGGATCGCGGAGCTCGCGAAGAACACGAATACGGCGGAGAGCAGGATCGGCAGGAGGAGCTGGGTCCACTCGACCATGGGAGAGTCCTTTCGAGGCGGCGGCGCGATGAGCGAGTCTTCCAGTAGATCCGGCCAATGCACGCGGATCCACGGCCGATGCGGAAAGACGCGATCGAGATGCGAGTCACGCCGCCGACCGGCCACTCGTGGACTCGAGGCATCGGTCCGCCGATGCTGGCGTCATGTTCGACCTTCGCTCTGCATTGCTTCTGGCCGCGCTGCTCACCGGATGCGGCACGACCGACAGCTCGAATCGCCCCGCGCCGAACGCGTGGACCGCGGAGTTCACGCCACCGATGCGGCTCGAGACCGAGCACATGGTCCTCGAGCCGCTGGCGCCGAGCCACACGGAGATGGACTTCGCCGCGGCGCAGGGCAGCCGCGAGCACCTCCAGCGCACGCTGCACTGGGGCAACTGGCCGTCCGCGGACATGACCGTCGACGACAACCGTCGCGACCTCGTGCGTCACATCGGCGAGTTCGAGCGTCACGAAGCCTACGCCTACACCGTGCTGTCCCCCGACCGCACCGTCTGCCTCGGGTGTGTCTACCTGAACCCCTGGGATGGCAGTGGCGACGACCCTCGCGGCCCGCGCGATTCCCGACTCGCGTTCTGGGTGACCGAACCCCAGCTCGAGAATGATCTCGACGAACACCTCGTGCGCTCCATGCTTGGATGGATCGACGAACACTTCCCGCTCGACACCGTGACGTTCTTCATTCATCGCGACGACGCCCGCAGCGCGCGGATTCTCGAGGAACTCGACCTCGCGGAGCTCCTGTCTTCGCGCCAGACGCACCGCCAGTTCGAATGGCGTCGCGGCTAGTCTCGAGCATGCGCCTCTTCGCCACCGCACTCCTCGTCGCGGTCACGACCAGCTGCGAAGCCCCGACCGTCGCGTCCGACTCGCACAGCTTCGACATCGTCTTCGGATCCCAGCGAAGCGGTCAGGGCGATGTGTATCGACTCGACACGACGACTCGCGAAGATCGTCGACGGCAACTACGACGTCTACGTCCGCCACCTCGAAACCGGTCGCGAGACTCGCCTGACGAGTCACCCGTCGCGCGATTCCCAACCTCGCTGGTCACCGGACGGCCGATGGATCGCGTTCTCGAGTTCTCGCATTGGCGGCGCCGACATTTGGCGCATGCGCCACGACGGCTCCGACCTCCAGCAGGTCACGCAGCGCGCGAGCCAAGAAGGCCATCCGAGCTGGTCACCTGACGCGGGATCCCTGCTGTTCGACGCGTTCGGCGACGGCATCACCGAGGACGGGATGCCCGATGTGTTCGTGATCGATCTGGGAACGGGACAGTCGCGCAACCTCACCGACGCGCCCGGCATGGACGCAATCGCGGAGTGGTCCCCCGACGGCAAGTGGATTGCGTTCGGATCGAACCGCGACGGCGACTGGGATCTGTACCGCGTCCGCCCCAACGGTTCGGCCCTCGAGCAGCTGACCGACGACCCGGCGTTCGACGGGGATCCGAAGTGGGTCCCACGAAGCTTCGGGCGTGACCGCTGACCGCGCCCGCTACTCCGCGCCCACGAGATAGTCCTCGATCGCGCCGATCCCCTCCTCGATCACCCGACCTTCCGAATCGAGCAGGAACGCGGGCGAGCCCCAGATCAGATCGACACCGAACTTCTCCTGGACTTCGCCTCCATCGGCCAAGACGAAGAGTGGGAGACGATGCTCCACGACGAACGCGCGCGTCGCCTCCACATCGGCACTCGTCACGCCGATCACGGTGAGCCCTCGCGCTTCGTAGTGCGCCGCGATCTGCACGAGATGCGGCATCTCTTCGATGCAAGGCGCTCAATGCGGCAAGAAGAAGAACACGAGGCGCCATCGAGACGTCGGCGGCGCGTGCTCCAATACTCGGGCGGTCGGCACATCGCCTTGCGACTGTGACTGGATCCACGTCCCGGGCTCGAGCGGCGGCGCGACCGCGCCCACGAGATCGTCGTTGCTCCAGCCGAGCACGAGAGAACGGAAACCGCTGCAGCCGGTGAGAGCTGCGAGAGCCAACGCGACTACGAGGGACTTCACGACCCCGCAGGATATCCGATCTTCACCGCGCGCGCGTGCGCCGTTGCGCCTTGCGCGCTTTCTCGATCAATCGGTCCGCGGCCTTCGGATGCCGCCGACACTCGAGGAGCGCACTCAGGATCAGCGGCGCCACGATCGTCGCGTCCGACTCGATCACGAACATCGGCGTCTTCTCGGTCAGCTTGTCCCACGTGATCTTCTCGTTCGGCGTCGCGCCGGAGTACGACCCGTACGACGTCGTCGAGTCGCTGATCTGGCAGAAGTACGCCCACGGCTTCGCGCGCTTCGCGAGGTCGTACTTGATCGACGGTACGACGCAGATCGGGAAGTCCCCGGCGATGCCGCCGCCGATCTGGAAGAAGCCCACGCCCTTGCCCTTCGACAGGTCGTTGTAGTCGTCGTAGAGCCCGGCCATGTACTCGATACCGGACTTGACGATGCTGGCGTCACACTCCCCCAGCTTGACGTGCGAAGCGAAGATGTTGCCGAACGTCGAGTCCTCGTGACCCGGCACGACCATCGGCAGGTTCGCCTTCGCCGCCGCGAGCAGCCAGCACTCGTCCGGCTTGCCCTGGTAGTCCTTGCGGCGGAGCTTCTGGATCAGCTCGTAGAAGTACTCGTGCCAGTAGCGGCGATCGCCACTCTCGGTCGCGCGCTCCCACATCGGCACGAGGATCTGTTCGACCGCTCGAAACGCCTCGTCCTCGGGGATGCTGGTGTCCGTCACGCGCCGCATCCGCTGGTCGAGAATCTCCGTGTCGTCCCGCTTCGTCAGGTAGCGGTAGTCGGGGAAGTCCTTGTAGTGGTCGTGGGCGACGAGCCGAAACAGCGACTCCTCGAGGTTCGCCCCCGTGACCGACAGGCCGTGGATGAGCCCTTCACGAATGGCGGGTGCGAGCGTGATGCCGAGCTGCGCGGAGGACATCGCGCCGGCGATCGCCCAGTACATCCGGCCCCCGTCGCGCACGTGCTCCCAGTACGCGAACAGCGCGTCGCGCGTCGCGCGGGCGTTGAAGTTCTGGTAGTTCCTGGTGACGAACTCGAGGATCGGCAGTTCGGAGGTGGCGGACATGCGCGGAAGTGATACGGGATCGCCCTGGGGACGGCAAAAGTCTGTACGATGGCGCGCCTGCGGCCGTTCGGTCGGGAATTGAGGACTTCAGCCATATGACACCGCATCGCCATCTGCAGAGCGCGCTTCTGCTCGCCCTGACAGCTCCCCTTCTCTCCGCGCAAGCCATCTGGCAGCCGTTGACGACGACGCCGGACCCGACCGATACCGCGCACACGATCGCGGTCGGCTGGGACGAGTCGAACTCGACGCTCGTCTGGGTCGGCAACCTTTTCGTCGGCGGGAACCTCGAGTTCCAGCGCTACGACGGGACCGGCTGGACCATCGAGCCGACGACGGGGACGCCACCGAGCGGGGTCCTCGGTGCGTGCTGGGACAGCGTTCGCAGCACGATGGTCTTCGCCGCGAGCAACGGCACCTTCGAATGGCACAGCGGCCTCTGGGTGCAAATCAGCCCGACGGCCGGCCCGCAGGGTGGCCAGGTCGCGTGCTGCTTCGACGCGGCGCGGAACGAGTCGCTGTTCTTCGGCGGCTCGATCGGCGGCGGCTACACGAACGACCTCTGGGCGTGGGACGGCGTGAACTGGACGCTGCGCGCGTCGAACGGACCGTCCGAACGATCGTGGAGCGCAATGGCGTACGACCCGCAGCGCGAGGTCGTGCTCATGCACGGCGGCTGGTACACGTTCCTCGATCCCTACGCGTGCCTCAGCTGCGACCCGACGATCGTCGTCATGCAGAACGACACGTGGGAATGGGACGGCAGCAGCTGGACCTCGGCCGGCGCCGGCCCGGCGATCAAGGCGCACGCGATGACCTGGGATCCGGCGCGCGAGCGCATGATGTTCTTCGGCGGCTCGACGAGCTCTCAGTTCTTGGGGACGACCTACGAACGCGTCAACGGCGCCTGGCAGCTCCGCAGTGGCGGCCCGGCCCCGGGCCCTCGCAACAACCCGCGCATGACCTTCGACCCGGTGCGTCAACGGGTGCACATGATGGGCGGCTACCACTCACGCGATCAGTGGACGTTCGCGACGCCGCAACCCGCGACGCAGTCGGCGTTCGGCACCGGCTGCGGCGGCGCGAGTGGCGCGCCCGAGCTCGCTGGTCTCGCGCTTCCCTACACGGACGACGACTGGTCGCTCGAGATGCGCAACCTCCCCGGAAGCGCGACGACCGCGACTCTGATCCTCGGCTTCGGCGCACCGCCGGCACCGGTCGACCTGACGCCGATCGGCATGCCCGCGTGCTTCCTCTACGGCAACGCCACGGTCGCGCTGAACGCGAGCGTCAGCGCCGGCGTCGCGAGCTTCGACCTCGCGATCGACGACGATCCGGTCCTCGGCGGCCTCATGCTGACGACGCAGGGCTTCGTGCCGGATCCGACCGCGAACGCGTTGGGACTCGGCGCCACGCAGGGTCTCGAGAGCGTGATCGGGATCCGCTGATCGATCAGAGGCAGAGAAGGTAGGCGACCAGGTCGTCCTTCTCGCTCTTGCTCAGACGCAGCTCGAGCACGAGGTTGAAGAACTCGACCGCGTCGTGCAGCGTCGGGGCACGGCCGTCGTGCAGGTATGGCGGCGTGTCCTTGATACCCCGCAGTGGGAACGTCTTGATCGGTCCCTCCGGACGCCCGACGTAGAAGCGCTCGACCTGCAAGTCGTGCATGTAGTCGTCGACGAACGCGGGGCCGTAGTGACACGCCGAGCACTTCGCCTTGCCGTGGAACAGCGCTTCGCCGCGCAGCTCCTGCTCGCTGGCGAGGTCCGGCCGCAGTCGCATCAGCGGGTCGAGCTTCGGCGCCGGCGGGTAGTCGATGATCGAGTTGAAGTCCGCCATCCGGTTGGTGACCTCGCGCTTGACCGCGCGGGGACCGATCGCCTGCTGCATGCCGGGATCACCATCGAAGTACTCTTCGACCTCGGCGAAGTGGTCCATGCTGCGGATCGATCGCTTCGACGACAGCTGCATCAGGTTGTAGTTGCCACGCATCGACGGCGTGTCGACGCGGAGACGGGCCATGTTGGGGCGGGCGTCGGGACCGAGCTCGAACGCGCCGTTCGTGTGCCCGTTGACGTGGCAGTCGAAACAGGCGACTCCCTGGGACGGCTCCTCGGTGACCCGGTGCGACGTGTGGTTGAACCACGTCGTCGGTGACGGCCGTAGCAGCTCCTTGAGGCCCTCCATCTGCTCGGGCGTCAGCAGGCCGTCGAAGATCTCGTAGTAGTTGTCGATCGTCACCTCTTCGCCGTTCGTCACGTCGCCAAGCTCCTTGTGCGTCGTCAGGAACAGCGGCGGCGGGAACTCGGGCAGGTAGGCTTCCGGAAAATCCATGTCGACGTCGATGCGTCGATGCTCGGGATGCTCGGCGATCCAGCTCTCGGGAAACACCATGTGCGCCGTCGACTGGAGCGGGTGCGCAACCGGCATGTACGGGAAGACCCCTTCGGCACGGATCTCGGCAGCCGACATCTTGGCAAGCGCTTCGAAGCTTCCCACCGAAGCGGGCACGCGCGCGACCGGACCTCGCATGACGGGCTTTCCGCCGGACATGAACACGCCCGGCAGGACCTCGCCCGAGAACGCGTACCGCCCGTTCATGTACGCGCGGACGTCCTCCATGAGCTTCGGCTTCTGCTTCCGGTGGAACTCCAGCCACTGACCGAAACGCATCGGCAGCACCGGCGAAGTGAAGGAGGTGGTTCCGCGGCCGTAGTAGCGCCACAGATCGAACGGCGTCCGCATCCCCTTCGTCACCGTGGGGTACAGCGTGAGCTCGTCCGCGATCGCGGGAGCAGGTGTCGGCTCGAAGGTCGGCGCGGGAGCCCCGACGACGTTCGACGGTGCGCTGGATGCGACGGGCGGGCCTCCGGGCGACCCGGGCACGCTGGCATGCAGTCCAGCCCCCATGATCGGAACCCGACTCAGCCCGGTCCCGCGATACTGCTCGTAGGTGAGCGCGATGCCGATCAGGAGTCCGGCGACCGCGAGGAACGCGACGATGCGTGAAGTCGTACTCATGACTGGAGACCCGTTCTCGAAGGGAGCGAGGGCGTCATCCGCACCGTGTGTGCAGCCCCGCGCCGCCGACGGGGAAAGACGTGCGGCCGCAGCACGGTCCACCCGGCGGCCACGAAGACGATGTTCTTGAAGACGTACTGCCCCTCGACGGTCGGGGCGAACGGCGCGAACTTGAAGCAGAGCTCCGGCAGGAGCACGAGCGGCAGGAAGGTGCCGGCCATGTGGAGCAAGAACAGCACGAAGCCGAGACGCGGCAAGACACCGAAGATCAGCACCACGCCGATCGCGCACTCGAGGATCGCGAGGAAGAGCAGCGCCCCCGCCGCATCCAACACGTGCCCACTCGCCGCCATCACGGTCTGCGTCGCGAGCAGCTCGGCCGGGCTGAGGTCCGGGAAGAACTTCAGGAAGCCGAAGTGCAAGTAGACGTAGCCGAGGGAGAGGCGCAGGAAGGTCGGTGGTCGGCCGTCGGGTAGGGTGTCGTCAGAGAGGATGTCGTCGGGCATGGGGCGCGTGCGGGTTCTGATTCCTCGCCCCATGATCGGGAGTCGCTCCGCGCCTGTCTGTCGGCGGTGCGCCGCATGCCTGTCGGAAATATCCGACAAACCGACGTCACACGACGCCGTGCTCGATCGCGAACCGGATCAGCTCCGCGGTGCTCGAGACCTTCAACTTCTCCATCACACGGGTCCGATACGTCGAAGCCGTGCTCGTACCGATACCCATCTCGACCGACGCCTCCTGCAGCGTCTTGCCGGCAGCGATCCAGCGCAGAAAGTCGAACTCGCGCGGCGACAGCGCATCGAGACCGACGCGGTCGCGCCGCGGCCGACGCAGGTGGTTCATGACCTCGTGCGACATGCTGCTGGACACGTAGATCTGCCCACGGCGAACGGCTTCGATCCCGTCGACGAGTTCGTCGACGGCGGACGCCTTGATGATGAAACCGTGGGCCCCCGACTCCAGCACGCGAATCGCGTAGTGAATGTTGTCGTGCACCGTGAGCACGAGGATCTTGAGATCGGGCTGCACGCCGAGCAGCCGCTCGATCAGTCCCGGCGCGTCCTGGTCGGGCATCGAGTAGTCGAGGACCGCGACCTCCGGGCGCTCCGCCTCGACCGCAGCGAGGGCCTCGCCAGCGCTGCCGGCCTGCGCCACGATCTGAACCTTGCCGCTGTCCTCCAGCACGCGCGCGAGCGCGTGCCGAACCATCTCGTGGTCGTCGGCCAGGACGACGCGGGTCGGTGCGTTGGGAGGCGTCATGAGGACTCGTCGCCACCTTGGACGAGCGGGATGGTGACGGCAATACGGGTACCGCCGCCGGGAGTGGATTGCAGCGAAAAGTGTCCACCGAGCAGCTCCGCGCGCTCCCGCATCCCGAGCAGACCGAGCCGGCCGGCAGCCACCGCACCGAGGTCGAAACCGCGGCCCGGGTCGGAGACTGCGAGGCGGATCCGGTCGGCCTCCGTCTCGACGACGACCGTGGCCTCGTCCGTCTCCGCGTGACGGGAGGCGTTGGTCAGGGCCTCCTGCACGATGCGGTAGACGTTCTCGCCGACGGTCTTCGAGACGCGGCCCGTGTCGATGTCGAGGCGGGTGTCGACCGCGATCCCGTGCCGCCCCTCGAAGTCCTCGACCAGGCTCTCCAGCGCGTCGCGCAGCCCGAGATCATCGAGCACCGCCGGACGCACGCGCGCCGCGATCGCGTGCAGTCCACGCAGGATCGCATCGACGTCGGCGGAGAGACGATCGAGGCGATCCGCGACGGGCGCCGCCGATCGATGCCGCTGCAACGAGCGGAGGTCGAGCGCGATCGCCGTCACCTGCTGACCGATCTCGTCGTGCAACTCTCGCGAGATGCTCCGGCGCTCGGACTCCTGCGCCGCCAGCAGCATGTTCGACAGCTGACGAAGGCGCGACTCGGACTCGGCGATGCGTTGCTCCTGCAGCTCCCTCATGACGCTGGCTCGCGCCCAGAACCAAAGCGATACGGCCACGACCAAAACCGCGACGCCGCCGAGCGACAGGAGTCTCCACAGCAGATCCCGCGAGCGCGAGCTCACCGCGGAAACGGAGACCCTGGCGACGGCGAACACGCTCTCCCCGTCGCGTGACACGTCGGCGAGCGGCATGCGCGAGAATGCGAATACGTCGCCACCCTCGCGATGCACTCCGTCGTCACGTTCGCGGATCGCGTCCCACGCTCGGGAGTAGTCCCGCTCGAACGAATGGTCGTGGCCGAGCAACCAACCCCACTCGCGGGACTTCTCGGCGAGCAGATATCCGCCTCCGGATTCCACCAGCATTGCATCCCCGGAGAACGGTCGCGCCAGCTCGCGCAGTCGCTCGAGCAAGCGAGCTCCGAGATAGTTCAGCACGACGAATCCCAGACGCTCCCCGCGCTCGTCGATGACGGGCGTGACGAACCGAATCACCGGCCGGATCGGGCGCTCGACGCGGCCGTGCTCCACGTTGAGGTCGAACGGCGACACAAACACCTCACCGTCCCCGAGAGTCGCGGCGCGCTCGACGTAGTAGCGGGCTCCCTTCGGCTGCAGGTCACGCCTCGGCACGATCCGCGCGGCGCCATCACGAAAGTTGACTCGGACCCACTCGTCGCCGCCGCGGTCGAGACAGCGAACCTGGTCGTAGACGCCGCGATTCGAGGCGAACGCGGCGTACTCGCGCTCTAGCGCGGCTCGCGCATCGCCATCTGCCGACAGCGCCCGTGGCAGCAACGCCTGCTCGCGGAGATACAGCAGGTCGGAGACCACCGTCCGCGACTCGGAACTCAGATGGGCCCGCTGCATCGCGACCAGGTGCTCGGCTTCCCGTTGTAGCAGCGCTCGCTGGAGCGCGACGTCCTGCCGATACGACCACGCGATGACCGCACCGATTCCGGCGACGGAGCACAGGAGAGGTATCGCGAGACGACGGGAGAGCACTTGGGACCATGTGATAGCGCCTCAGCCGCCCGAGCGGGTCCGTTCTTCGGACTTCGCCGCCGGCGCTCGGCCTCAGCGCGGCGCGTCGTCGGGTTCGTAGCCCGTGAGCTCGACGTAGCCGTGCCCGCGCACGCCGTCCGGGCCGGTCACGTCGACCGCGCCTTCCCAATACCGCACGAGAAAGTCGTGCTCCTGATCGGCGAGCACCGGGCGCACGGCGAGTTCGATCTCGAGCGTGGGCACGCGCAGCGACCACGCGCTCGGATACTCGGCGTGGCGCGGGCTGCCCCACGTTTCGAGGACGTCGAGTTCGAACTCGTCTGCACCGAGGTGTTCGACGGAACCATCCGCGCTCGCGACGATGCCGGCGCTCGCCGCGTCGGCCGTGCCGTCGTCCTTGCGCATCTGGTAATACATCAGCTCGCGACCGTCTTCGAGCTGCAGCGCGAACCAATCCCAGCCAACCTGATCGGAGGCGAGCGCACTCGTGCTCCACTCGCGGTCGAGCCAGGTCTCGCCGGTGACCTCGACTTCGGTCTCGCCGATCGTCACCGTGCCTCGCGACGGGATCCGGGGATAGGAGTAGTAGTACGACGCATTGCCCGGCTCCGCGCTCTTGCGACTCAGGCCTTGCTCGCCCTGCAGAACCGGCTCTCGGTCGACACGCAGATCCAAGTCGAGCGCGACATCGCCTTGCCGCGCGCGCACGCGAAGTTTGCGGAAGCCCTCGTCCGTATCGACAGCCGCGATCTCCCAATCCTCGAGCCACACGCGGAACGGCGCGGCCGTCGCGCCGGCGAGCCCGAGGGCCGGACGCGAGAAGCGCTCGAAGCCGTGCATCGCGCCGCCCTCGACGTCCGTGACCGCGAAGTGCGCGAACCAAACGTCTCGGGTCGCCCAAGCCGAGCGACGCTTCGGAGCCTCGGCGCCGAGCGCGTTGCGGAAGATCGTCAGCTGGTATCCGAAGCGACGTCGATCCGAGCCATAGAGGTTGCCGGTCACATACCACCACTCGGTGCGAAACTCCGGGTGCGGCCCATGGTCTTCAGGAAAGACGAACGAACGGGGTTCCAGCGCGCGCGCGAACCCGGCCGCGGAGTCTCCACTCAACGCCTCACGCGGCTCGAGACGGACGGCTTGGCGCAGATCCCGAGTCTCGGGATCGCCGCACGCGACCAGCAGCATGCCGAGCCATGCCCATCGAGTCGAACACATCATCAGCTCTCCCGCAGAGCCTCCGGAACCTTGGCACGCGCGAAGCGCATCGCGAGCGGCACGCTCGCGAGCAGCGACGCCGCGGTCGCGAGCACGAGCGCTTCGACCATGACGGCAATCGGCACGTCGAACGACAAGAGCGACCACCCGAACGACCGGCGGTTGATCACGTGCACGAGGATCCAACCGACCGCGGCGCCAACCGGCAGCGCGAACAAGCCCGCGGCCAGACCGAGGATCGTGGTGCGCGTCGTGATCCACGTCACGACCTGGCGCCGCGTGGCGCCGATCGCCCGCAGCACCCCTACCTCCTGCTTGCGCTCGAGCTGCAGCGACGACAACGCGCTCCAGATCCCGAGGAAGGCGACGACGACGCACAGCAGGCGCAAAGCCGCCGTGACCTGAAACGTGCGGTCGAACACTTCGAGCGAAGCCTCGCGGAGGCCGCGACTCGAACGCGCGGTGAGCCGCTGCGTGATTCCACCCGCGGCTTCGACACGCGACGCCAGTTCGTCGGGATCCACGCCAACATCCGCGAACAGCGCGTAGGCGGAGATTCCGATCGGATCGAAGTGCTGCTCGAACAGCGGCCGCGGCACGACGACGAAACCGCGCTCCGACGCGTAGTCGTAGAAGACCCCGCCGATCTCGAAGGGTTCGAGTCCGCGCGGCGTCCTCAGCTCGAAACGGTCCCCGACCACGAGGCCGTGCTTGTGGGCAAAGGGCTCGGAGACGAGCACCGTCGCACCTTCGAGCGCTCGCTCCAGGATCTCGGCGCGCTCGCCCTGAACCGGCTCGAACACGTCGGCGACGTGCTCGAAGCCGAGGATCGAAACGCACTGCACGACGGGCAGATCGGTCCCACCGGCTCGACCCGCGACTTCGAAGCGCCGATAGGCGGCCGCGCGCGCGACGCCCTCGACCTCCGGAATGCGTGCGGAGACTTCGGGGTCGATGCGGACCCGAAACCGTTCGGCCACGCTGACCGGCGGCGACACGAACACGTCGGCAACGAGCGTGAACTGCAGCCAGCGGTCGACAGTGCCGCGGAAGCTCGAGATCATCGAGCCGAGACCGACGGTCGTAGCGACAGCGAGCATCAGCGCCGCCGTCGCCACGGCCGTGCGGCTCAAGCTCGACGTCGCGCTGCGCGCGGCGTGCACCCCGAGCGTGCCCAGGATCACACGGCACAGCGGACGCACCGCTCCGGCGACGACCCGGCACACGGCCGGCGTGATGCAAGCGGCGCCGAACAAGATCGTGAACAGTCCGGTGTAGGCAGCGGTCAACCCGACGGACGTCGAGAGCACGACGGCCCCGACTCCGACCAGCGCGATGGCGAGCACGAGCCCACGCGCGGTCCAGCGCCGCCACTTCGTCTCGAGCGGCGTCTGGAGCAACACCTCTCGTGGCGGCACGCGCGTCGCGTCCCACGCCGGCGCGAGCGCAGCCACGACGCACACCGCGAAGCCGAGCGCCGCCGCAAACGCGAGGTCCGCCCCAGAGAACGGCACGCTCGACACCGAGACCGTGAAGTAGTGGTCTTCGATCGTCCGGGTGACGATTCCGAGCAGACCGTGCGCAAGGCCGTAGCCGAGCGCGATCCCGAGCCCGGTGCCGACCGCACCGAGCAGCACCGCCTCGAGCAAGACCATCCGGAACACCTGCGACCGCGTCGCGCCGAGCGCGCGGAGGACTCCGAACGCGCGGCGTCGCCGCACGACGGTGAATGAGACCGTGTTGAAGATCAGAAACGCGCCGACGAGCAGCGTCAGCAGGCTCAGCGCCTGCAGATTGAGCGAGAACGCCCGTGTCAGCTCCCCGAGCGTCTCTCGACGATCGGCGAGCGGACGCAACTCCACCCCCGCCGGCAGCCGGGCGCGCATCGCCTCGACGCGCGCCGGCTCGTCGAGGCGCACGTCGATCCGGTCGATCCGACCGACCTTACCGAGCGCTTCCTGTGCGGTGGCGATGTCGGTCAGGAGGATTCGGTCGAGCCCACGCTCCGCAACCGGGTCCGAGGGCTGGAGGAGGGCGACGAGCTCCAGCTCCGACCGGTAGCCCTGCGCTTCGACGACGACGCGATCTCCGACCGCCCAACCGAGCCGGCGCCCGACGCGCTCGGTCACCGCGAATGCACCGGGTCCCATCAAGAACTCGGACAGGTCGAACTCGGATCCGGTCTCGCGCGTGCCGAATGCGAAGTAGCTGCGCAGCGGCGCCTCGGCGAACGGATCGATCCCGTAAAGGGTGAACACGCCGGCGGGTTGTTCGGCATTCTCGACTTGCGCCTCGACTTCACCGCGCACGACGGGAGCCATGGTGCGCAGGCCCTGCTCGATTCGCAGCCGAGCGTAGATCGACTCCTCGATCTCCCCGGCCCCCCCCACGATCTCGTGGGTCGCGCGCCCACCGACGCTGTCGACCGCCGATTCGAATGCGCGCTCCGCGCTCGCGGTCGTGAGGTCGATCGCCAGCACGACCGCGACGCCTAGCGCGATCCCGACCACGGACAGGATCGTCTGGCCCGGGTGCCGCGCGTAGGTGCGACGGCTGATCCGCGTCAGCATGCTCATCCGACCGTGACGCCCGCCTCGACGAGCCGTCCGTGCTCGATTCGCACGACTCGCTCGCATCGGCTCGCCGCGTCGCGGCTGTGCGTCGCCATGATCACCGTGCAGCCGTGCTCGCGACCGAGCTCGACGAGCAGGTCGAGCACGACCGCGGCCCCGGCCTCGTCGAGGTTGCCGGTCGGCTCGTCCGCCAGGAGTAACTCCGGCCGGTGCGCGATCGCGCGCGCGAGCGCGACTCGCTGCTGCTCGCCCCCGGACAGAACGTCGGGAAACGCGTCCGCCCGATCCGACATGCCGACTCGATCGAGCAGCTCGCGGGCATGCTCCCCGGCATCGCGGCTGTCGAGTTCGCTCGGCAGCAGCACGTTCTCGAAAACGGTCAGCGTCGGCAGCAGGTGAAAGAACTGGAACACGAACCCGATGTGCCGGCGCCGAAACTCGCTCCGCGCGGTATCGCCGAGCCTGGCGAGGTCCTGGCCCGCGACGAGAATCCGCCCCTCCTCGGGGGCATCCAGCCCACCGACCAGGTTCAGCAGCGTGGACTTGCCGGAGCCACTGCGACCGAGGACCGCGACGAGTTCGCCGCGGGCGACGGAAGCATCCACTCCGTGGAGCACGACGCGTCGGGCATCCCCTTCGCGGAACGAATGGCCGACACCTTCGAGGGTTACGAGATCGCTGGACTGGGTCATGGAATCGGCGCAGACGGGGCCTGTCGCGGAGTTCGCTACGCCGTCCGGAGCAGATGCAATGGCATCATGATCCTCATTGCCAGCCGATGCCCCTCGGATTGGGAGACATCCTGTAATTCGCCCCCAGGATCATCATTGGTCATTGCTACGTTCGCTCCCCCTCCCTCAACCGCCCCAACCCGCTACCCCGCCATGAGCCAAGAACTCTCCGATCGCCATCTCGAGGACTGGAACGAGCGCGTCCGCCTCGCCGAGGCCGCGCTCCCGATCATCGGACAGCTGTTCCGTGAGCGCAGCGTCGTCACGATCATGTACGGGCGACCGCTGATCGAGAAGGCGCCGATCGACCTGCTCCGCGAGCACCGCTACGTGCGCCAAGTCGAGGAGAAGGAGATCTCGATCCGCGACACCTTCCCGCTTCTCGAGGAAGTCGCCAAGCTCGAGCTGCGGCCCTGCCGCGTCGACCTCGGGAAGCTCGGGGTCGACTGGATTCGCAGCGGCAAGGAGCAGTCGGCGGCGGACTTCGTGCGCCAGCGCCTCAGCGACTTCGAGGACCTGCCGGAACGCGTGCGGGAGAAGCCGCAGGACATCGTGCTCTACGGCTTCGGCCGGATCGGCCGCCTGCTGGCCCGCCTGCTCATCGAGCGGACCGGTAGCGGCGACGCGCTGCGCTTGCGCGCGATCGTCGTCCGCAAGGGCGCGGAGAACGACCTGCACAAGCGTGCCAGCCTCCTGCGCCGCGACTCGGTGCACGGCCGCTTCGCGGGCTCGATCCAGATCGACGCGGAGAACAACGCGCTCATCGCGAACGGCCACTTCATCAAGGTCATCTACGCGAACTCCCCGGACGAGATCGACTACACCGCGCACGGCATCGACGATGCGATCGTCATCGACAACACCGGCAAGTGGCGCGACCGCGACGGTCTCGGCCTGCACCTGAAGGCCAAGGGCGTCTCGAAGGCGCTGCTGACCGCGCCGGGCAAGGGCGACATCCCCAACGTCGTGTTCGGCGTCAACGACGACGCGATCACTGACGACCAGCCGATCATGTCGGCGGCGAGCTGCACGACGAACGCGATCACGCCGGTGCTCCGCTCCGTGCTCGATGGCTTCGGCATCCAAGGCGGCCACGTCGAGACCGTGCACTCGTACACCAACGACCAGAATCTGATCGACAACTACCACAAGAAGCAGCGCCGCGGCCGCGCCGCCGCTCTGAACATGGTGATCACCGAGACCGGCGCCGCGAAGGCGGTCGCGAAGGCGATCCCCGAGCTCGGCGGCAAGCTGACCGGCAACGCGATCCGCGTGCCGACGCCGAACGTGTCGATGGCGATCCTCAACCTGAATCTCGAGAAGGAAACGACGGTCGAGAAACTCAACGAGTACCTGCGCAACGCGTCGCTCTACTCGCCGCAATCGCTCCAGATCGACTACACGACCTCGACCGAGGTGTCGTCCACCGACGTCGTCGGGTCGCGCTACGCCGGAATCGTCGACTCGGCCGCGACGATCGTGAACGGCAACAGCTGCGTGCTCTACGTGTGGTACGACAACGAGTTCGGCTACAGCATGCAGGTCGTGCGGGTGGCCCAGCGGATGGCGGGCATTCGCTACGTGACGCTGCCGCGCGGGTGAGGGACCGGGAGCGACGGAGTCCGCCCCTCCCGCTTTCTCTGCATCGCGTCGCGCCATCCTGTCGAAGGCGGCTTCCATGCGAGGCGCCATCGCCATTTCCGCCCCCCTCCTCCTGGCGACCGCGGCCACCGCCCAGTGGCCCCACTGGGGCGGGCCGACGCGCGACTTCCGCGCCCCCGCCAGCCGTCTCGCGCCGAACTGGCCCGAGAACGGACCACGCCGTCTCTGGTCCCGCCCCCTCGGCCACGGCCATTCCTCGATCGTCGCCGCGGGCGACCGCCTGTTCACGATGTGGGGCAAGGGCACCCGCGAGCACGTCGTGTGCCTCGACGCCGCGACCGGTGAGGTGCGTTGGGACACCGCCTACGACGTCGGATACGTCAACTCGAACGCCAAGTATGCGGGGCCTCACGCGACCCCTTCGATCACAGGCGATGTCGTCGTGACCGTCGGGATCGACGGCAAGGTGCACGCGCTCGACATCGAGACCGGCGAAGTCCGATGGCGACGCGATCTCCTGCTGGAGCTCGACGCCGACATCCCCCAGTCCGGATACGCTGCGAGTCCGCTGCTCTGCGGCGACCTCGTCCTCCTCCCGGGCCAAGGCACGCCGGGCTACGGGGTCATCGCGCTGCGCATCGCGAACGGCTCGACCGCGTGGGCCCGCCACGGGTTCTTGTCGAGCCACGCGACGCCACTGCTGGTACGCATCGAAGAGCGCGACATCGCGGTCTTCCACGGCACGAACCGGATGTACGGCATCGACCCGAAGAGCGGTGACGTGCTTTGGACGGTGAGCGTGCGCCGCAACGCGATCGACAACGTGTCGTTCCCGCCGTTGTTCGACGCGAAGAACTCTGTCCTTCTCGTGTCGCACGCGTACGATGGCAAGGGTCTGCAAGCGTTCGAAGTCCGGCGGAACGGCGAAACCTGGAGCGCAAAGCGAAAGTGGTCGAACCGCCGGCTCAAGGTCGAGCACGGCAACGGAGTGATTCTCGGCCGCGCGGCCTACGCTTCGGACGGCAGCGACTACATCGTGAGCGTCGATCTCGACACCGGCCGCACGCGCTTCAAGCAGCGCGGGATCCCGAAGTCCACGTTCTTGGCGGCCGGCGACAAGCTGCTCGTGCTGGACGACGACGGGGATCTGCACATCGCGAAACCGAGCGAAGACGACCTCGGCGTGCTCGCGAGCGCGACCGTGATCGGACCAAACCCATGGGCCGTGCCGACGATCGTCGGCAACACGGTCTACGTTCGTGATCGCGAACGCGTCGTCGCCCTGAGTCTGCCATGAACATCGTGACCGGATGCGCACTCACGGCACTGCTGACCCTCGGCACGTGCACGTCGGAACTCAGGCCCGCGCCGCCTCCGAACGACACGTTCATCGTCTTCTGCTCGGACCGGGAGAGCGGGGTGTTCCGCCTGTTCCGCATGGACGCCGACGGCCGCAACGCACGCGCGCTGATTCCCGATCGGAGCAAGCCGGTCGCCGAGCACCGCAACCCCAGCGTGTCCCCCGACGGCCGGCGCGTCGTGTTCGAGCGCATCGACTCGGCCGGAGCGTCGCTGTGCGTCTTCGACCTGGGGAGTGCCGACGAACCGACGGTCGTCGCGGATTCGGCCGGCGCGAGCCAACCAGCCTGGTCGCCGGACGGCACGCGCGTCGCCTATCGGCACGCGACCGGCGGCATTCACGTCTGCGCGATCGACGGCACCGAGCACGTCCGACTGAGCCCGGCGAGCGCGCAAGACCGCTGGCCACAGTGGTCCCCCGACGGCACGCGCCTCGCGTTCTCGTCGATCCGTGACGGACGCGAAAACCTGTGGGTCATGGACGCGAACGGCAGCAACCGGACGCGCGTGACGAACACGGACGCGCGCGACTCCCGCCCATCCTGGAGTGAAAACGGGCAAGCGCTCACGTTCCACTCGACGAGCAAGGACTCCGGCAAGCACGACTCGATCCTCCGCATCGGCGTCGACGGCCGCGGCCGGAGTGACGTGCACGGCGGCTCGTCGCTGCGCGATGCCTACGTGGACCGCAATCTCGCGAGCTGGGGCGCGCGCGTGCGCAAAGACAGCGTGATCCTGTTCCAGTCGTTGCGCACCGGGAACGCGGAGATCTACCGCATGAACGCCGACGGCTCGAACGTCACGCAGCTGACGAGCGACAACGCGCAGGACGACATGGCGTGTTGGGCGCAGTGACAAAGTCGTCTACGTGCAAAACGCGACACTGACTGTTACGCAGGCGTAACGCTGATCGTTACGCCTGCGTAACAGTCAGTGTCGCGTTTTGCACGTAGACAGTTTTGTCACTCACAGCCGGTCCTTGATCACCTTGTGCGACAGGTTCTTTGCGACGTCCATCGGGTCACACCGCCCGTCCGGATCGAAGTCGATCGGACCGATCTTCTTCGCGAGCTTCAGTGCCGCCGCGTGCAGCTCCTTGTTGCGTGAACCGATCCCGAGAAGCGCTCCCCCCATCGCCATCAGCACCGGAATCGACTGCGTCTTGTAGTTCTTCTCGATGCGCGCGATGTGCGCCAAGAACGCGTCATCGTCCGGCGCCGACTTCTTCTTCCACTTCGAGACCTCGTAGAGCAGCCCGTAGCCACAGCGCCGGCGGTTCTCGTCCTTGCTCTTGATCCACTTCTCGAGAAGCTCGAGCACGAACGGCGCCTTGGCGAGCGTCGCGTCGCACGACGCGAACACGTGCGCGAGGTAGCCACCCTGCAGCTCGTCGACCTGCGTCTCGGCCTGCTCCACGGTCATCGTCTTCGGGTCGTCGATCAGCAGCGAGACGACCTTCGCGTCGTAGACCTTCGACTTCCACAGCTGCTTCGCGAGCTTCGCGTCGCGACCGAGCTGCTTCGCGTACTTGCGAAGGCGCGTCAGTCCGATGCCGTAGCTCTTCAGGCCACCGGAGTCCTCTTCGTGCTTCTTCCAGTTCTCGATCCCGCGCGGGTCCTGCTCGGCCTTCAGCCACGCCATCACTTCGGTCTTCGTCATCGGCACACCTCGTCTCAGTTCGCGAGCTTGGTCAGCTCGACCTTGCGGAACTCGCACGCCGCACCCTCGGCCTGAATCGCGATTTGACCGCGCGCCGCCGTGCAGTCGTGCCCGCTGTTCACGTGATCGCCATTGACCCAGACGTCGATGCTCGCGCCGCGGCACTCGATGACCATCCGATTCCACTCGCCGAGCGGCTTCTCCGAACCGTCGGTGAGGTTGACGATACGACGGCGGCGCCCCTCGTCGACACCCCACCTATCCTTCGGACCGCGCCGCTTCTCCATGTTCGGAACCGCGATGTCCTCACCGATGCACCAGAAGTCGCCCGCGTTGCCGTGGTGCATCTGGCACTCGATCGACTGCGGGAACATCTTGTAGAGCCGCCGCGGCTTCGACGCGTGCACGAGAACGCCGCAGTTGCCCGGCTTGCCGGGCCAGCGGTATTCGACGACGAGCCGGTAGTTTTCGTAGTCCGCATCGGTGATCAGGTGTCCTTGCGGCCGACCGCGGCTCACGAGCACGCCGTCGCGCACGACGAACGACGGCTCGATGTCGGGGTTCTCGTCGGCCTTGGGGATGTCCGTGTGCCAACCGGTGAGGTCCTTGCCATTGAACAACGCCACGGTCTCGGGCTGCTTCGCCGTATCCCCGCGGTAGGTGATGTCGGACGGCCCGTACCAGGTCAGCACCTCGATCTCGAACACGCCCGCCGCGATCGACGGGTCGGTCGCGCACAGCTCCTCGGCCTCCTTCTTCGTCTTCACGTCGAAGAGGAACAGCCCCGCGTACGCATCCTTCGGCGCGTCCTTGCCGACGACGAACGGCCCCGCGAGGCGCAGCTTGCCGGCCTTTGCGAGACGCTCCATGTTCGTGAAGTGCCCGTGCATCGCCTTCTGCCGCGCCTCGCCCTGCAGCGTCGCGTAGTTCGGCCCGCGGCGCAGCATCGCGAGCTGCCAGGCGCGCATGCCGTGCGGGTCCTGGGGAGCAGCCTTGGCCGGCTGCTTGGCGGGCGCACCGCCGCGGGAATCCTGCGCGACGACGGACCCTGTCGGCAGCGTTGCGGCCAGGAACAAGACTGAGAAGCGTAAGCGAGCGTTCATGGGGTCACTCACTCTAGCGCCCCGCCGAGACCCGCCGAAGCCCGCGCATTTTCTCGGACTTCTTTTGACGACTCGCGGCGGATCTGTCGTGAGCGTCTCAGAGGCGGGCCCGACCGTCCGCCAGGCACTGTTCCGAACCCGATACGACCGACCATGAAACTCACGGCCCTCAGCCTCGCCCCCGTGCTCCTCGCCGCGACCGCCTCCCTCAGCGCCCAGTGCATCACGCTGAACGAGTCCGAGACACCCTGGTTGCCCGACCCGGTGCTCCACGACCGCGTCTACAAGTTCGTGGCGCCGGCCGCGATGACCGTGACGGACTTCGAGCTCTACACGCACTCGGTCGTCACCGAGGGCTCGACCTTGTTCACGCGGCTCTACCTGCAGAACGGCGCCGGCGAACCCAGGAACAACGCGGCCGCCTTCGGCACGCTGAACTTCCCCAACTGGAACCCAGGTTGGTTCGCGGCCAACCTGACGAGCCAAGTGTCGCTCGATGCGGGCCAAGAGTTCTACGTCGGCTATCAGATCAGCCACGTCACCCACCGCCCCGAGGCGTCCTCCGGCACCTCGACCGAGTGCTGGCGTCGCGAACTCGGAATCAACACCGACTGGATCCGGACCACCACCGACAAGTTCCCGATGGTCCGCATCCACTGCCTCGATACGAACGGCACCGATCGCACCTTCGGCACGGGTTGCCAGAGCGCCGGCGGCATTCCGCAATCGCTCGCCCTCGACACGCCGAACATCGGCGAGACCGTCCGCATTCGCGGACGCCGCATGCCGGCCGGAGCGGCGGGCTCGCTCTTCGTCGGCTTCGAAGACGACTTCATGGGCGGATTGCCACTACCGTTCGAACTCAGCCTCCTGCAGATGCCGGGCTGCAGCATCTATACCAGCAGTGAAGTCGCGGTCTCGTTCGTCACGGACGCCGCCGGCAAGGCGACGCTCGACCTCGCGATCGACGACGACCCGAACATCATCGGCATGCTGGTCTACTTCCAGCACGCGTGCGTCGACCCGACGGCGAACGCGTTCGGGATCGCCTGGAGCGAAGCACTCGAGATCACGATCGGCTGGTAGTCGCTCGGCCCACGGAACTCGAGGCAACCCCGACCGGCGCACCTGCTATAGTGCCGGCATGGGAAAAGAAGTCTTGCGACTCGTGCTCGCGCTCTGCGCAGCCTCACCGATTCTGGCTCAAGGACCGCTCCGGGTTCTCCCGGGCGCCGCACCCGGCTGGACCGAGGTCCGCCAAGGCGGTGACGTGAACGCCGACGGGTTCACCGATCTCGTCGTGTTCCGAGACGCGATCGACAACCAGGACAAATCCGTCCGGGTCTACTCCGGCATCGACGGTAGCGTGCTCCACGACTTCCTCGGCGATCCGACGATGCCGTACCTGACGTGCGCGTCCGCGGGAGACACCGATGGTGACGGCCATGACGACGTCGTGATCGGCAGCTGGCTGAGCGGTCTCGCGGGGCGAGTCCGGGTGCACTCGGGAGCCGACGGATCGGTTCTCCACGACATTCCCGGCGCCCTGTTCACCGAGAGCTTCTTCGGTCGCGCGGTATTCCCCGCGGGAGACGTCGACGGCGACGGCTTCGACGACTTCGGGGTGACGCTCCGCGAAGGGAGCACAGGAGACTTCTGGGTGCGCGTCTTCTCCGGCTCGAGCGGATTTCCGGTCCTGAACGTGGCTACGTCCGGGGACGGCCGAGCGGTCGAGAGCGCGGGCGACGTCGACGGCGACGGGTTCGATGACATCGTCGCGGACGGCGTCGACCTGCTCGGCTCGACGCAGGTCATCCACATCTTCTCGGGCAGGAACAGCTCGCTGATCCGCGAGATCCCGAAGTCCGTGTTCGGCCCGCTCGCGTCGAACCTGCAGGCCATACAAATCGACGGCGCCGGCGACGTGGATCGCGACGGCTTCGACGACGTGATCGTGGGCATGCCGTTCTCGAACACGGTGAGCGTGATCTCCGGAAACACCGGCAACATGCTCTACACCTACACGAACTCCGTCGGGCGGTACGGCTACGTGACGGGCGCCGGAGACGTCAACGGTGACGGCCAAGCGGACTTCGCGGTCGGCGCGCGGCTCGCGGACGGATCGCTGACGGACAGCGGCGCCCTCTACGTGTACTCCGGCGCGGACGGCAGCCTGATCCAATCCTTCTTCGGCAGCCAACAGGACGAACAGCTCGGCTTCACCGTCGACGGCGGCGCCGGCTGCGATGTCGACGGCGACGGCTACGACGACGTGCTCGCCGGCACCTGGGCCTCGATCGCGTACGCGTACGACCTCGGCGCGACCGGCACGCCCGGCCGGCTGCGTCCGCGAGGCGTCGGCTGCGTCGGCAGCCTCGGAGGCCTACCGACGATCGACGCGCGCGGCTACGCGCTCCTCGGCGACTCGTTCGACGTGGAGCTCCGCGGCGGCATTCCCGCGGGGGTCGCGACGCTTCTCGTAGGATCGCCGACCGAACTGGCCCTCGACCCGGCCGGCCTGATCGGCTGCACGCTCTACACCGCCGGGTTCTTCTCCGTAGGCGTCACGAACGACAACTTCGGCATGGCCACGGTGCCGGTGTCCGTTCCCGGGAATCCGCTCAGCGTGGGACTGACGCTCTCGATGCAGTGGATCTCGTGGGATGCCGGCGCGACGCCGATCGCCGCACGAGTCAGCGGCGGGCTGGACGTGACCGTCGGCCAGTAGCGGATTCTTTGCAGTGGCGGACGTGGGGCGTTCCTAGTGGGGCGTCGCCGATGTTCGCCACATATGTCGCTGCCCCTACGGTCCGCCCGCTGCGTTGCTGCTCCTCAACTTGTCCACTGACAAGCCATGTC
>JANQJF010000100.1 GCA_028281765.1 Planctomycetota bacterium
ATCACTCCGAATCATGGCATTTCCCGAGGAATCTGTCGCCGACCGGGTGAGCCGATTCATGCCGCCTGGAAATGGTCCTTCTCGGCCGAGCTTCTAGTCGCCGAACGCCAACGGTTGCGCCCACCTCGATCGCGAGCGCGCCCCAGCGATCCGCTCGGTCACCTCCCGGCCGGCACGACGACCGTAGAGCCGATGCTGACGCTGCGCGTCCGAGGCAGCTGCAGCCGGCCCGAGCCGCCCCGGCCGAAACTCACCGGCACGGTGTCGATCCCTTCGAGGCGGGTGAGTTGCGCGTTCACGCCGATGGTCACGAAGCTCTGCTCGCTCTGGCGCCGGGCCCGCCAATACGCGCGCCAGTAGTTGTCGAACGCCGTGAACTGCTTGTTCGTTGTCTTCGCGAGCTCGGGCCGACCGTGCTTCTCGGCGACCGCGAGGAGCCGTTTCTTGGCAGCCGCGCGAGTCTTGCTGTACGAGCTCGCGAGGAGCCTCAGGTCCGACTTGACCTTGCGATCGAGCTTCTTCTTCGCGCGGGCATTCCGGGCGCGTTCACGCTCCAGTGCCTTCGGATCACGCGCGCGCCACTGACCGTCGCGGCGCTCGAACCGAGAGCGCACGATTTCGTATTTGGTCAGCCACTTTCCGTCGTGGAGGTATTTGCGCGGGCCCTTGCGTTCGGTTCGGGAGTCCTGATCGGCCTTGTTCGCGTTGGTGACTTCTCGATCTGCCTTGTGGCCGACCTTGTTCGTCGCCTCGGATTGTTGGGAGGCAACGGAAGTCGCCAGTAGGACGAGGCTGCAGAGGATGGCTCGCGCGTTCACGGAGACCACGGTAGCACAACGACGAAGAGACGTGTTGTTGGCGGTCAGTAGTCCGCCCGCCCGCTCAGTAGCCGACCGTCAGATGCACGGCGCGAGACGTCCCGAAGTCCATGCCCATTCCGGCGTAGTCGATCCACTGCACGTCGAACGTGAACCCGCAGAACAGCGGGTCGGCGAGGATGTCGAGCGCGACGGTGCTCGAGTTGCCTCCCGTCGTCGGGATGGTGGCCCACGGCTGGATGCAGAGCATCGAGTTGGGCACGAGCGAACCGATCAGCGACAGAGGGACCGGCGCGGAACCGGTGCCGACCATCAGGCCGCTGAGAAGCGAGCCCGAGAGGTTGGTGCCGGTCATCGCGAGGGTTTCGCCCAGGCGTGGTGCCGAACCCTCGAAGTCGAGCAGCGGACCACCGAATGCGTGATGACCGGGGCTGCATGTCGTGACCATGCCGGGCACGTCACAGTCCGGCACTTGGAACGTGAGGTCGTGGAACGTGCCCTCGGCGACTTGCACGAAGGTCAGTTGACCGATCTGCTCCGAGGCAACGGTGGGAGGAAACTCCGAGTTGCTGCGGACATGCAGAGTCGGTGTGGAGCCCGGGATCGTGTCGAGCCTGAGTCGCGTGACCTTGCTCCACGCGTCATGACGAATCGTGATGCCGGTACCACCGCCAAGCACGACCCCGAGGCTCACGAAGTCGTGGGTGGAGCCGCTGAGCGAATGCTCGTCGTAGACGGCGAAAGACGTTCCTTCCGGACCCGTGCCAGAGATCAAACCGGAGATGTCCAGCTCCTGTTCGATACCCACGGTTCGATCTGTCGGGTTGGGGCTCGTGATGGGCGGAGCGATGGGGGGGATCGCATCGATGTTGAAGTCGAAGCGGAAGTCGAGCGCCGCGAGCGCGAACTCTTCGCTTGGCGACGATGCCTTGATCTCGACGTCGACGAACGAGGTGCCCGTGGACAAGTCGATCTCGAACAGGGTCAGGCGCGCGTCGAAGCGGCCGTTCTGGGCTACGGCTTCGCTGGAGAACGCGGCGACGGTGAAGGCGAACAGGAGTGCGGTGGTGTGGCGCATGGTGGGTCACACGCCGGGAGGGCGCTCGGCGCACCCGGTTGGTTCGAAGTTTCCTCGGGCGGATGTGAAGTGGCACAACCGGCGGAGATATTCCCGGAGCGGAGACGGGGCTCGGCGACCCCAGTAGTCACCGATAGGCGCGTGGAGAGTCCTTCCCGGCGCCTGCCCCATCCCACTCGTTCCTGGAGACCCCATGATCCGCTGCCTGCCCGCGCTGGCCCCTGCCTGCGCCATGGCGCTCGTCGTGACCTCGGCGACCGCCCAGTTTCCGTCCCTCGATCGCATTCGTCCGAAGGTTCACCTGCCCACGGTGCAAGTCCGGGCCTCGACGTGCTTCCTCGTCGACCTCAACCAAGACAACAGTGCGGAGGCCGTCGTCGGATTCCGAGACTCGGATGCGCAAGTCTGGTTCAACACGCACGGGGTCTTTGGCCCGGCCTTGGATCTGCCCGATTCGCAACACGTCCAGCACATCCGCGCGGCAGACATGGACGGCGACGGAGACCTCGACTTCATCGCGACCGGATTCTCGGCTGGCTACTATCGAAACGACGGTCTGGGCACCTTCGTCGACGTATCCGCGGGTCTCTTGAACATGCAGCCGGGGCCAGGCGCGGTGCACTTCGAACTGGTCGACATCGACGGCGACGGAGATGTCGATGCGCTCTTCAGTGGAACCTTCCTGCGAGTGATGGTCAACAATGGCACGGGGCAGCTGTTCGAGGCACCGAGCCAATCCCCCAATGTCCCGATCGCCAATGGTTCCTTCGCAGTCGCCGACTTCGACGGGGACGGCGACCTCGATGTGTTGACGCAAGGCTTCGGTGGACAGGGGATATTCGTCAACGATGGCACCGGGACGTACACCTTCGACCCGTCGCTGGTGCCCGGCGGCTTTCCCGGATCCGCAGAGATTCGCGCCGCGGACATCGATGGCGATGGCGACGTGGACGCGATCCTGTCGGGGTTCTTGGCGCAACCGCTCGCACTGCGCAACGACGGCACCGGTTTGATGGTCGACGACCCGACGGCATTCGCCGGCATCCAGGCGACCGGTCGGGCCGAACTCGCCGACATCGATCTCGATGGTGACATCGACATAGTCACGACGGTGGGGAACGAGGTCCTGATCAACGACGGGACCGGCAACTTCAGCGATCAGACGGCAACTCGTCTGGACATCAGCCGACGCGCCACCGGCGCGTCGCTCGGCGACGTCGATGGCGATGGTGACGTCGATCTGCTGGTCAGCCGCGACGACGAGGAGCTGCCCGCGGTGTTGTTCCTCAACGACGGCACGGGCCACTTCGCCAATGCGATGCGCACTCGGATCCCGGCTCACGGCGGCTCGCCGAATGCGATCGAGGTCGGCGACATCGACGGGGACGGCCAGCTCGATCTCGTCGTGGGCGCCCACGCCGGATTCGCCGGTCCGGCCATCCAGTTGCTGCGCGGCAATGGCGCCGCCGAGTTCGCCGAGTTCGACGGTGGGATCCCGAGAGTCGGGTTCGTCGAGGCCATCGCGCTGCTGGACGTTGCCGGGGACGGCACCCTGGACATCGTCAGCGGAGACGACATCTCTGTGCTCGGACTCTGGACCAACGACGGCTCCGGCAACTTCTCGGACTCTTCGAGTTCGATCCCGGCATCCGGAATCGCATCGGTGACCGCGATCGCCACCGGCGATCTCGACGGGGACGGCCTCGACGACATCTTGGTCGGCACTGGCGCGATCCAACCGGAGCAGAATCGACTCTACCTTCAGACGGCCGGCGGCACCTTCATCGACGCGACCGCGACAGCGCTGCCGATCAGCTTGGATGGCACCAACGACATCGAACTCGTCGACGTCAACGGAGATCAAAGCCTCGACGCCATCATCGCGAATTCGGATGGCGACAACGCGCTGTGGATCAATGACGGCACGGGTGTGTTCACGGCCCAGATGTCCGCGCTGCCGTTGGTGGCCGGGTACACGACCGACATCGCCGTTGGCGACCTCGACTTGGACGGCGATGTCGACGTGCTGGTCTTGTCCGACACCGATCAGATGTTCGCCAACAACGGCTTCGGCGGGTTCACGCCCGCGATCACGGGTCTCGTCCCGCAGTCCTCAGGCTCGAATCTGCTCGCAGAGATCGGGGACATCGACGGCGACTCCGACCTGGACGTGATCACGGTGCACGCCACGGGACCCGGCACCGTCGGCTACCGCTTCTACCGCAACGACGGCCTGGCGGGGTTCGTCGAATGGTCAGGTCTCCCGTTCGACGAGCAAGCTACGGCGACGCGTGCGCTGGCCCTTGTCGACATCGACGGCGACACCGACCTCGATGTCATTTCGACCGGCTGGGACGGTTCGCGCCTGTTCCTCAACTCGCTTTGGCCCCACCTGCAGTCCAGGTTCGTGCCGCGCGCCGGTTTTGGCTACTCGCTGCGTGTCGTCGGCATGTCCGGCCAACAGACCGCTTGGCTGCTGAGCACAGGCGCGCTGCCATCACCCGTGGACACGCCGTTCGGCAAGCTGCGCATCGACCCGTCGCTGGCGATCGTGTTCGCGGCGCCGCTCAACACGTTCGAGACGATGATCCCGGCGAACAGTTCGCTCGCCGGGCTGACGCTGCACTGGCAGGCCGTGCGCACGGCCGCGCCGGGACTCGGTCCTGTGTTGCGGTTGACGGACATGGTCGTCGATCAGGTGCAGTTCTAGGCTCGGCCGGTGCGACGTCTACCCGTGGCGTGCCGGAGCCGGTGCGCAACGGGAGGGCGACGGGTATCCCGACACGCCACGACCGGCTGTTGGTCATGGCGCAAGGAGCTCCCGATTCCGTTTACCCGACAGGCCGATAGGGGGTGTCGGAGAAACCGGAAATCGACACATCACCGCTTTTGCCGCAACAGATCGCGGTCTCGCGCAAACTGTCGGTGGATGACCAAGGTCGACCGAATCTTCGAGCGCTATCGCGCCACCCGAGAGCCCAAACTGTTGGGGCGGGTGTTCGACCGCACGGCCGGCGAGCTCGTGCGCCTTGCCGTCCATTTGACGGGAGACGCCACCGAAGCGGAGGACCTCGTCCAGGCTACGTTCCTGTCCGTCATGGAGAACCCGACGCGGCACCACGCCGGCCAGCCCGTGATGCCCTGGCTGCTCGGGATCCTGGCGAATCACGCCCGGATGAGCCGGCGACGAGCCGCTCGACGGATCCCTGAGCATGCGATTCCGAACCGAGACACGGAGAGTGCGAGCGACACCGCGAGCACTCGCGAACTTCAGTCGATCCTGCGGGAGCGACTCGACGAGCTCGAAGATCCGTATCGAGCCGTTCTCGTGCTGCACCTCGACCATGGCCTCTCATCGAAAGAGATCGCGCACGCTCTGAACCGACCTCGAGGCACCGTGCGGAGTCAACTCCATCGCGGCCTCGATCAACTCCGCCGCGCACTTCCCGCGGGCGCCGCGCTCGCGATCGGCAGCCACCTCAGCGCGGCGGCAGCCCGCTTGCCGTCGATGCGTGCATCGATTCTCTCTCACGCCACCACGCAATACGTACCGGCCGTCGTTGCCGTCGCCGCCATGAAGAAGACACTCTCGGTCGCCGCCGTCGTTTGCGTCGCCGTCCTCGCGTGGGGCGTGCAGACTTGGAGCTCTACCGACGACGATCACGTCGGGACGAACGCAATCTCTCCCGCCGCTGCATCCGGAGACTTCGAAACCGCCGGGACAGCGACCGCCGACCTCTCGAACGAACGCACCGACGTGGTCGCGCGCACACAACCGGATCCGCATGCCACCGCGAGCAGCAATCTGACCGTGCGCGTCACGCGCGAAGGCGGCACCCCGGCGCGGGGTATCACGGTTGGCATCGAACCTCGTAGCCCGGACGGCTGGGCGCAGCGGGCGTTCGCTCGGACCGACGCGCGAGGCGTTGTCCGTTTCGCGGACCTCGCGCCAGGAGTACTGTCCGTCACTTGTCAGCGCGGAGGCGAGCGGAGTGTCACGATCGAGTTCGGCCGCGACGCAACAACCGAAATCACACTACCCGGCGCGCTCTCGATTCGCGGGAAAGTGCGCGATCGGAACGGCCAACCGGTCCCGAATGCGATACTGGCCGTGGGACCGAATTCTCATGACGTGCGCTCGATCGGCCTCGCGAACCTCGACGGCGGCTTCGTACTCGACGACGTCAAAGCTGGCCATTGGATCGCGGCTTTCTCCGAGACGCATGAGCCGAGTGCCCCGCGGTTACTCGATGCCTCCGAAGACGAAATCGTCCTCGTGCTCGGCGATCCGGGCAGCATCGTCGAGGGAACTGTTCGCGACCACGAAGGGCAACCCGTCGAGGGTGCCGCCGTGTTCGCGGGGTGGGCGATCGATCTCCGGATGCTGACCGGCCCGGACGTCCCGGCGGCGCACCGCACGGTCACCGACCGGCACGGTCGCTTCGTTCTTCGAGGGATCGCAACAGGAAAAGAGATGCCGTTCTGGGCCGGCGCCCGTGGGCACGCGCCGCACAGCCGCAAGATTCGCGCGATTGCCGGTCAACGAACACGCATCGATGTACAGCTCGAACGTGGCTGCGAACTCTCCGGAACCGTGCTCGACGAATCGGGTACCCCGAGCAGCCATGCGATGGTCGAGGTCCGAGATCGATACTCGCCGGACAAGGGCATCGTGTTCGTCGGTCCGGACTGGGGCCAGTCGGTCGCCCACTGCAACGACGCTGGCGAGTACGCGTTCACGATGCTCGTGCCCGGCTCGATCCGCGTACGCGCCGGTGTCCCCGGCGAGAAGGACGTCGCAACCACGGATCTCGATGCGACGGCTGGCGCTCAGCTCGAATGGCACGCGGTGCTTCGCGCCGGCGATACGATCGATGGAACGCTCGCCGACTCGGCCGGGCGGGCACTGAGCGGGTGGCGGGTCTCTGCGGACGAGCCACCAGGCGCACCGCGCACCGGAAGCGTTGAGACAGACGAGAGCGGTGCGTTCTCGATCGATCGCTGTATCGACGACGACTACTCGATCAAGGTGTTCGCGCCGGGCCCCTGGGGCCAAGCGGTATTGCGGCAAGCCGGCATCCGACCCGGAGAGGACCTCCGCATCGTCGTTCCGGACACCGCGATGCCCTCGTGCGGATTCCGTGGCCGCATAGTCGACACGGGTGGCGCGCCCCTCCCCGGCGTGACGGTAGTCGCGTTTACGCGCTGGGAGGGCAACGCGTACCTACCCCCGACCGACGCGGACGGTAAGTTCGAGGTTCAGGGCCTCCCCGCGCTTCCGATGCGGCTCGTCGCGATGCACGACCAACTCGGTTACCTCGGGCTCGGCAGCCACGATCTTCGACCGGGTGCGAGTGTCGATCTCGGCACGATCTCCTACCCCGAGTTCGGAACCGTCCGAGTCATACTCCGGGACGCGACGGGCGCATCGATGAAGCAGGCGACAATCCAGGTCTGGCAAGAGGGCTGGCAGTACGGACGCAACATCGAGATCCGCGACGGCGTCGGCGAGCTCGCGCTACCACCCGGCGAGTACACCTTCTCGTTCTTCTCCGACCACGAGACGTTGCCGTACCGTCCCTTCGGGATTCGCTCCGGAGAGTCCCAGACTCTCGAGCTCACGACGTGTGCGGGTGTGCCGCAGAAGCTCCGTTACGAGGCAGAGCGGCTGACCCGAGGAACGGAGTTCATCGCGACTTGGCGCGACGCCGATGGACAGCTCCTGCGCCGGAACCCGTTCCGCCTGTGGCAGCCGAAAGCGATCGAGATCGAGGAGCGGCTCGTGCCGGGCACGTACGAGCTCGAAATGCGAGCGCCGGATGGCGCTGCGCAGACGACTCGCTTCACGGTCACGGAGTCGACCGCAGACACTCCGGTTTCGATCGCGATTCCTGAGGGCGCTCGGTGACGACATGGTTTCGTCGTGCGTAACCGTGTGGACCAACGTTCCGTCGGCGACGCCTGGGCAATCAGTAGATCTTGTCGAACGACTCGCCGTTGAACCGACACACGCGGCCGTCGCTCATGCCGAACCACAGGACATCCCGTCTGTCCGAATAGATGGTCCATACCGCGTGGCTGGTCAGGCCGTCTTCCATCGTGAAGTTCGTGAGCGACTCGCCATCGAAGCGCCACACGCCGTTGTCGCGTGTCCCGAACCAGATGTTGCCGGTAGCGTCTTCGGCGATCGAGAACACCCGGCCGAGCGAGCCGGACGCTCCCTTCTCTCGGATGCTGAGGCCATGCTGTTCGGTGAAGTTCGACACGGATTGACCGTCATAGAGCAGGACTCCGAGTCCGTTGTTGCCGATCCATAGATTGCCGTGGCTGTCTTCGAGCATGCTGCGCACGTGAAGCTTCTCGCGCCCGGACTCGACTCCTGCGGTTTCGTCGTGGATGACCAAGACGGGGTGCCCGTCATGCCGGAACACGCCTGGATACGTCCCAAACCAAACCGTTCCGTCGCGTCCCTTCGCGATGCTGGTTACCAAGTGGGGATTCGTTGGATCCACCGAGTGCGGCAGGGGGAGCGCGAGGTAGGAAAGCGATCGACCGTCGAATCGATATACACCCTGTCCATCGCCGCCGCTTCCACGCGTGCAGTCGCCCGGAAACCAGAGGTCGTCGGGCTTCTTGTGCCAGGCGTCCTCTGAGGTGTCGGCCGGAATCGCACGACCTGGCCCCGTACGAATCTCGAACGCACCGCCATCGAAGCTGGTGATTCCGTTGCCCGTCCCAAACCACAGGACTCCGGCCTGATCCTCTTGGATCTTCCGGACCTGATTGTCGCTCAAGCCATCTCTCACGGTGTAGTAGGTGAACTCGCGACCGTCGTACGAGCACGCGCCTTCCCGCTGGCTGCCGAACCAGAAGCGCCCCGTGCTGTCCTCGAAGATGGCGCAGATTCCGCTGGAGTACCGGATCCGCGAGTCCGCGTCGCGTATCCCAGCGGTCGTTTCGGGCGCGCGATCCACGGATACGTCGCTCTCGACTCCGTCCGAGGAGTCCTGGCTCGAGCAAGAACAGAGCAGAGCGATCACCAGTCGGAGCGTCCAATCGACATGCATTTCTTTTGTTCTTCGTACTGGCTCTGGACGAGTTCGAACTGGGATTCGTCCGTCCCGAATCAGTACTCGCCGTCCCCGGTGAACGTCCGCCACCCATTCGAAGTGACGACGCCGAGCGGATTCTCGCCGGGAGCGACGATCGCGCACTGCGTGAAGTACGTCACCGGCTGGGGCAGGCTCAGCGCGATGCTCCACATTCCGTTCGCGTCGGTCGCTGCAGGGATCGCGATCGCGGGATCGAAGAACAGCGCGCAGGACGGCGCACCGATCCCGCCGAGGTCGAGGCCGCCGGGGATCTCCGTGAAGCCCAAGAACAACGCGAACGGCTGCGACTGCGCGACGAACGTGTTGAGCGCGATCGACTGGCTGGTCTCGAAGGGGAAGCCCTGCGTCAGCAACGCATCGGTCGGCCCAGGACTGCAGTTCACGCCGAGTGTCTCGGAGCTGCCGTTGCTGTGGTTCACGCGGAACCGCACCGCGCGGTTCTCGGCGTTCCACCCCATCTGGCCGCCGACGTGGAACCAGCACGGGCTCAGACCCGCCGCCGGGTCTACCGTCGGCATGAACCACACGTCGAGCGGGTCCCCGGTCGTGATCGTCGGGAACGTCAGGGACACCCAGTGCGGCCCGGCCGGCAGCTGCTGCAACCCGAAGTTCGAAGTCACGTGCTGGGGTGTCGGGGTGCTGGTTTCGATCACCGGGACCGGCGAGCCGGTCATCGACGTTCCGAAGTTGCCACTGCCGATCGGCCCGGTCGGATACAGGATGGCGAACTGCACCGTGCCCGTCGGCCCCGAGTTTCCCATCGCGAGTTCGACTGAGATGATGTACCCGGGCTCGGGCATGACGAACGGCATCGCGAAAGCATCGTGCCACGGAGGCTGGCCGGTCAGAGCCGGGGCATCGGTCCAATTCTGATCGAGATGGATCTCCTGCGACGACGCGAGGCTCGAGAGCAAGAGACAGGCAGAGGCGAGTGCCGTGCGCATGGGCACGATCATAGCGCTGAGCACTGGCATGAGGTGGCGGATGGGCTCGACCCGAGCTAGTCCCCGTCCCAGAGCTGCTCTTTCAGGTACGCGCGCCCGACGCGCCAATCGCGTCGGACCTGGCGATCGGAGACGCCGACTTCCGCGGCGACCTCTTCGACCGTGAGCCCACCGAGAAAGCGCAGCTCGACCACGCGTCCGACGCGTTCGTCGAACGCGGAGAGACTCTCGAGTGCGGCACTGAGATCGATGAGGTCGTAGTTGCTGACCTCGACGCTCTCGCTCGCGGGATCGACGGTCACGCGCTTCCACTCGCCGCCACCGCGCTTGTCGCGCTTCTTGGCGCGCGCGTAGTCGATGAGTAGGTTGCGCATCGCGCGGGATGCGACGGCGAGGAAGTGGGCGCGGTCGTTCCACTCGTTGCCATCGCCCTCTTGCGCGGACAGACGCACGTAGAGCTCGTGCACCAAGGCTGTCGCGTTGAGGGTGCTGCCTGCGGCTTGTCCGGTGAGCGCGTTGGCCAACCGTTTCAGTTCGTCGTAGATCAGCGGCAGCAGTTCATCACGAGCAGACGCGTCCCCGTCTCGCACTCGTGCGAGCAGCATGGTGACGGGGGCTTCGTGTGGACTTGGCATCGTCTGCGAGTTCTTGGATGCTAACCGGGGTCCTCGCCTCCGTCACACGCCTCTCCTCGCCTCGACCGTGTCCGACCGCAATCAAACCGCCGAAGCGCTACAGATCTTCGCTGCCATCGTCGAGATGGACGACGCGGTTCGGTCGGCCGAGCTGGAGGCTCGCTGTGGGGCCGACGAGGAGCTTCGTCGCCGCGTCGAGTCCCTGCTCGCGCACGATACGCCCGAGGACGACGTCGAGTTGGACTCCCGGCGCGGCGACTTGGTCAGGATCATCGCGGAGCAAGAACCGCACGACGCCGCGTCTGGATCGTGCCCCGAGCGCATCGGGCCCTTCCGCATCGTGCGACGTCTGGGGCACGGCGGGATGGGCACGGTGTTCGAGGCCGAGCAATCCAATCCGAAGCGGCGTGTCGCCGTGAAGGTGATGCAGCCGTCGTCGGCAAAGAAGTTCCTCACCCGCTTCCGCACCGAGATCGAGCTCCTCGCGCGCCTGCAGCATCCGGGGATCGCGCAGATCTTCGAGGCGGGACAGGACGACCTCGGGCACGGCATCCAGCCCTACTTCGCGATGGAGCTGGTGGACGGGATCGACTTGCAGGCTTGGGCGGAGGGTGGTCGGTCGACGCGTGAGCAGCTCGAGCTGTTCGCCAAGATCTGTCGTGCGGTGCAGCACGCACATGACAACGGCGTGATCCATCGGGATCTCAAGCCGGACAACATCCTGATCACCGCGACCGGGGACTTCAAGATTCTGGACTTCGGGGTCGCGCGTGCGGTGGACGCGGACTCGCAGCCGGTGACGGCACTGACCGGTGTCGGGCAGCTCGTCGGCACGTTGCCGTACATGAGCCCCGAGCAGGCGAGTGGCGACGGTGGCGACCTCGACGTGCGGAGTGACGTCTACACGCTCGGCGTGCTGCTCTTCCAGATGCTCACGGGGCGGCTGCCGTATGAGCTCGGCGATCGATCGATCGCGGCGGCGGTGCGGGTGATCCAGTTCTCGGAGCCGAGCTCGCCGAGTTCGACCAATGCCGCGCTACGCGGAGACCTGGACACAATCGTGCGGTGCGCGCTCGAGAAGGAGCCCGCGCGGCGCTACGCGAGCGCGGCCGAGTTCGCTGCGGACGTGCAGCGCTTCTTGGACGATGAGCCGATCCACGCGCGCCCGCAGAGCTTGATCTATCGCGTGCGGAAGTTCTCACGCCGCAATCGCGGCGTGGTCGTGGGAGCGGCAGTGGCCCTCGTGGCGATCAGCGCAGCGACTGCGCTCATGATCTGGGACCGCATCGAGCGCGAGCGCGAAGCGGCGCGCAGCGCGTACGCGCTCGCGATCTCGCGCGCGAGTTCGTCGTTGGATAGCAACGGTCCTGCCGTGGCGTGGCGTACGCTACAGGACGCACCAGATCATCTCCGCGGCTGGGAGTGGCACTACCTGGCGACGCGTGCGCTCGACTGCGAATGGACCTGCGAGTTGCCCGGGCTTCCGGCGGGGCATGGGGTCGTGCGGTTCTCGGGAGATGGCGACGCGATCCTCGCCGTGGAATCGAAGCGTCGCCTCGTCGAGCTCGATGCCCGCACCGGATCGCGGTTGCGAGAGTTCGAGCTTCCGGAATCGGTGGACGTGTCGTTCTTCGACGTGAATCGAGATGGCTTCGCCGCCATCGCCGACGCGCGTTCGGTTCATCTTGTCGACTTGGCGTCGCGCCGTGTGTTGCACTCGCACGTATTCGACGGCGTCGTCCGAGCCGTCGAGTGGGACCCTGCCGGTGCCGCGGTCGCGATCGGTGTCGACGACGGAGAAGGGCACGCGGTGTTCGTGGTCGAAGGGGGGCGTCGGACGAGAGTTTCGGTGCGATCCGGAGCCTGCCGCGAACTGACGTGGTGCGAGCGTGGTCGACTGCTCGTCGTCCGCTCCGAAGACGAGGTCGGGACGATCGATGTCTACGACCGCGCGGACGGCTGGGCGACCAAGAGCCCGGGCGAGGAACCCGGCCTCGACGTGCGGCACATGGCGAGCGCGGAGAACATGGCCCGCATCTTCGGGGTCGATGCCCAGGACGAGGTGCGCAGCTGGGTGTACTCTCCGGATCGAATCGGCGCAGGCGACACCTCCACGGTGATCGGCCGCGAGCCGGTTCTCGATCTCGAGTGTGACACGAGGGGGGTGCAGTGGGTGGCGTTGTCCCCCGACGGGACACTCAGCGTTCGAGATCGAGTGGCGGCCTCGGAAACCGACCACTGGGTCCCGTTCGCCGTGGAAGGTGCGGAGTGTCTGATCAGCCCCGGGAACCGCTTCGTGTGCGTCGCCGGCCGTGGGGCCCTCGCCGTGTGGCGGATGGGGGCGCGCGTGGACAGCGAGACGATAGCCGCTGGCGAATCGCCGGATGTGTCGACTTCGGTCGCATCCCCGGATGCGTTCCGGGTGCTGCACCGGCGCGGCATGGTCGAGATCGAGCGCCGCGGCGACGTGGTCGCGACGCTCGAGTCTTCGATCGACCCCGTCGCGAGCGCATGGAGCGCCGATGGGGAACGGCTCGCGACGAGCCGTTCGGACGGTTCGGTTGTCGCGTGGAACACGGACCGATTCGAGCCGCTGCTCGTGTTGGGGCCGCTCGAGTCCAAGCCCGTGGCGCTCGCTTGGAGTACGGACAACGCGGTGCTAGTTGCAACGTGTGAAGATGGGTCGAGCCGATTGTGGCGCTCCCGCCCGCGGTCGGAGCGCCACGCGTCGCGTCCAGCGCGCGTCGAACGGCGCGGTCCGTTGCTCGACATCGGGACGAAGTCGGACGCGACCCCGACGGCGGACTCGACGTTCCTGAGTCTCGATGTCGGGGTCACCCCGCCGCGCCTCGTGCGCGTGCGCGTGCGAGCGGGGGAGGCTTCGGAGGTCACGCCGATCGGGGAACTCGAATTCGCTCCTGAAGGTGTCGCGTCCCTGGCGGTCGAGTCTGGCAGGCTCTTCGTGGCGTCGGGCTCGACGGTGCGTGAGGTGTCTCCCGAGAATGCGTCGACCATCCGAGAGTTCGAGGTCGCGGCGACCGCGGAGTCGCGATGCGCCATCGTCGGCTTGTCCAGCCACGGCCGTCGACTCATCGCGGTCGTGCAGAAGCAGGATGCGGGCGGTACCGCGGTCGGCACGATCGACATGGCGGGTGCGTTCCAACTGTCTGCGCGATTGCCGGACGGCGCGGTCGCCTCCGGCGTCACCGCGGATTCCAGTGGCGCTCGGTTCGTGATGTGCCAGCGAGGTGGAGCAGCCCGCGAATTGGCGCGCGACGACGCCCACGGTGCGTTCCATTCGGTCGCGCATCCGAGCGAGGGGGAGTACGCGTCGCTGACCTCCCTGCGCGGCGGCCGGCTCTTCGCGCTCGATGGCGGCGCCGGACGGATCGTCGAGTTCGATGCGACAGGGCGTGAGCTCGCTCGCCATGACATCGCGACTGCGCATCGATTGGTCGGGATCGAAGCGGGCGACCTGCTCCCGCAGACGCCGCCGACCCTGCTCAGCACCAGCGAACGCCGCTTGGTGCGGGTCGACCTCGCAGATGGCACGGTCTCCGACTACGGAGACCCGATCTCCTCCGGTCAGGCCGCGTCCCTCACGACGATGGGGGCGCGCACGTTCGTGTTGTGCAAGCGGTCTCGACGCACGTGGATCGAAGAGTTCGACGCCGAGGGCGTGGCGCAGCGCACCACCGAGCTGACGTCGAGTGATCTGTCGATGTATCGGGTGTCGATGTTGACCCATTGGCGCCGTCAGCTGTTCGTCACGGCGAGCAGCTGGAGCAACCTGAACTCCGACTTGGTCGGCGTGCTCACGTTCGACGGCCAGATCGGCGCGCGTCATCGGAACGAGTCGTGGCATGAGATCGACGCGATCGCGCGGGATGCCGCGGGTGCGGTTTGGATTCTCGATACGCACGTGCCGACCCGGACCTCATCCTCAGTGCGCTTGCTGCGCGAACACGATTGTCCCGAGGTCTCCGTTCTCGAAGGGACGGGCTATGCCGGTATGACGTTTGCCGCCGGTGCGCGACTGTTCGCGTTGGACGCAGCCGGCCACCGCGTCGTCGAGATCGACTGGCGCGGTGGCGTGCCGGCGGTCTACGACTACGACGACGCGCGGTCTCTTGCTGGTCTCGCCGCCGTCCCATAGCCCGCGGCGCCGCGAATCAGAAGGAGAGGCCATCGCGCGAGAGCCTGATGCCTCCGCGGCTGGTCCGCGCGAAAAACCTCGAGCTTCTCTGTCCGGGTCTCGCGGGCCCCTGTCGTGAGGACAGTGCCGGACGACGGCACCTCCCTGAAACCGATTCCCAAGGAACTCCGCATGCGTTCAGTCTCGACACTCATCCTCGTAACTCTATTTTCTGCAAGTGTTTCCGCGCAGACCAACATCATCGGCGTCAACCAATCCACCAACTGGGATCAAGTGGCCGTCTCCCCTCCCACCGATGCGCTCCTGCTCCCGTTCTTCATGCCCGAGAATGGGCGCATCGAGTCCATCCAGTTCCGCATGGCTCGAACGGCTCTGATCAGCACTTTCACTGGCGGCTTGCCCAACCTGGATGGGAGCGTGAACGTGTTCATCTCGCGCGCCGCTCCGAGTCCGCCAAACTTCACGGATGAGCTGGTCGGCTCCACCGTGCAGATCCCCCTCTCGACTCCAGGACAGGTGTCGTCCACCTTGGTCACGTCGGACTTCGGCAACCAGTTCCTCTCTCAGGGTCAGTACTGGCTCCGCGTCGAGTTCGGCGCACAGCCGAACCCAATCTTGGGCCGCTGGTACGCTCCGGTCTCACTCGCGACCGGCACTCCCGGCACGATGTACTACCACACCTTGAACCAACCAGGCTGGACCTCGGTGGTCGACTACCCGAAGTTCACCGTCATCTACAACAACGGCACGATCTCCTTCGGCGGTGGGTCATGCAGCACGTCCTTCAGCAATCCCTCGCTCACGGCTACTCAGCCCATGGGCGGGCAGCAGACCGTGCAACTGCGTGGCACGAATCCCGCGGGCTCGCCCGCCGCGCTCTTCTTCGGCTTCCAGCTCTACCCGACACCGCTCAGTCTCTCTTTCCTCGGAGGTTTCGGCTGTAACCTCTACGTGGACTCGTTGGTCGCCCTCCCGGGCGTCACTGACGCCAACGGCTGGCTGGATACGCAGCTGACTTTCGTCCAGCCGTTCGTGTTCTACACGCAGTACGCGGTCGCAGTGCCCGGTGAGAATCCGCTGGGAGTCGTGCTCACCAACTACGGCTTGACATATACGGGAGACGGGCAGTTCTGAGCAGCGGAGCGCCGCGCGGAATGCCTGTTCCGTGCGGCTTCCGCTCGTAGACGCCGTTGGCTGGCGACGACCTCGAAGAACCCGAACGAGGCCTTCGGAATCCGTGCGTGCCATTCCCCTCTCGGTGATGGCGAACAACCACGGAAACGGCCGTGTATCATGACGGCGATGCCCTTGCCCGAGCCGATGACAGTTCACGAGTTCGCGTCCCTGGACGCGGATCGCGGCAGCGAATTGGTCCGGGGCAGGCTCGTCGAGGTGTCTAGGCCGACGGCGCGTCACGGGCAGATCGTGGCTCGACTCGTGATGCGAGTCGGCGCGTTCGTCGCGGAGCACGACCTCGGTGAGGTCTCGGCCGGGGATGCGGGTCACTGGATCGAGCGCCATCCGGATACCGTGCGCGGTCCCGACGTCGGCTTCGTGCGGCGCGAACGGGTCCCACCGACCGGTGTGCCCGACAAGTTCTGGGAAGGCGCTCCGGACCTCGCCGTCGAAGTCGTTTCGCCGAACGATCGATACAGTGCCGTCGAGTCGAAGACCCGGGATTGGCTGCGTGCGGGCGCGATCGAGGTTTGGCTCGTCGACTTCTCGCGGAGCGAGGTGAAGATCGTTCGAGCGGACGCGACGCACGTGTTCGGCGGCGACGACGTTCTGCGGACCGCGCTGCTGAACGGTTTCGAGATGCCGCTACGGGAGCTCTTCGCGTAGGGCGTGGACGAGGCGCTCAGCGATGGCGAGCGTCTCGCGGCGCCGCGCGTCAGTGCACGATGCAGTCCTGCACGGCGTTCGTGAATCGCCACTCCGTGGCGGTCGCCAGCAGCGTTTGCATGTGAAACTCGAGGCCGACCGCCGCGGGGGATGCGGGCATCTGCACGGTAAACTCGGTGTGACCCGCGCCGGCCATGATCAAGACCTTGGGCAAGGCGTAGGCCGTGCTGAGGTCGACTCGCATGGTTCCCCATGGCGAAGGCGTCGGTGCCGGTGCGTTCCCGAGCGCGAGCAGGGTGACACCCACGGCAATCTCATCGGCGAACACCCGGATCGGGTACTCCCGCCCCGTGCGCGCGATGTGTGGCGCGTGCAGGTGTCGAGTCGCGTTGTGCAAGATGCCGCCGAGGACAGGGGGTGTCACGAGGTCGGTGTCGCCGTCCCCGTCGATGTCCGCGGGCGTGGTCGCACCCGAGAAACTCTCGAAGCGATCGGACGCATCGACAAAGGTCGCGTTGCCGAGGTTCCGCAGCACGCGCTGGGGAGGCTGCGTGAACGCCAGGTCCGGCGTGCCGTTCTCGTCGAAGTCGAACGCGAAGTTCGGGGGACCCAAGAACTCGTCGTCGCCGAGTCTGTCGCTGGCGTTCGTGAATGTGCCGGACCCGTCGTTGAGATAGAGGAGGGTCCGCGCCTCACAACATGTCTGGCCCGCCACGAAGTCGAGTGCGCCATCGCCGTCGAGGTCGGTGAGGAGCGCCCGGTATGCCGAGGGCGGAGCGCTGGCCGGAGGTTGCGGCATGGCGCCGCTGTCGACGGAGAAGACGCCCGACCCGTCGTTGCGCCAGAGCTCGGCGACGGTCACCAGGTCGATGTCCCCATCTCCGTCGGCGTCGCCCGCGTCGAGCGCGAACAGCGCAGACGACGGGATGCGCTGATTCGTTTCGTCGACGAACACGCCTGCCCCCGTGTTGATGAGGAACACGGACGCCGAGCCGACGCGTGCCACGACGTCGAGATCGCCATCCCCGTCGAAGTCGTCGAGATGCAGCGCATCGCTCGCGAAGCCCGGCGGCAGTCGGGTGTCCGTCTGGTCGTCGAAGTTGCCTCCGCCCGTCGAGACGAACAGACGGGTCTGGAACCCGATGCGAGCCAGCACGTCGGGCTGCCCGTCGCCGTCGAGATCTCCGACGACGACGTCCCTCATGTCGTTGGGCTCTTCCGCAAACACGAGCCCGACTTCGAACTGCCCGGTGCCGTCGTTCTGCATCAGCCGGCCCTGCGCGATGACGTCGATGTCGCCGTCACCGTCCGCGTCGAACGCGCTGGTCGCACCACTGTTGCTGCGCTCGGGCACGAACGGAATGGGGCGCACGACGCCGGGCCAGAACTCGCCGGTGCCGTCGTTGAGGAGCAGGCGCGTCGAGGCCGGTAGCACGAGGTCGATGCTGCCATCGCCATCGACGTCGACGAACCGGCCGGCGCTGTCCAGTGCCGACGTGACTTCCAATGCGACCTGCGCGCTCGCGATCTCCGTGAACTGGCCGGTCCCATCGTTGCGGAACATCTTGCCCGTGCCCGCCGCGAACAGGTCGAGGTCGCCATCGCCGTCGATGTCGCCCAGGTCCGACCGTTTGGTGACACCGGCGCCGTTCGGCAGCGCGTTCGGCGCTTCCGAGAACACGCCGTTGCCATCGTTGAGGGCGACCAGGGAGCTCAGGTCATCCCCGAGCACGGCGTCCACGAAACCGTCTCCATTCACGTCCGCGACGATGCCGCGACTGTTGAGCGCGAACGGAATGGTCCACCGCGTTGCGGTTTCGTCGACGAAGCCGCCCTGGCCGTCGTTGATCAGGACGTTCGTCGCGAATCCCGTCGAGAGAACGTCGAGATCCGAGTCGCCGTCGAGGTCCACGAGGCTCGTAGTCACGTCGCCGATGCTGAGCACCGTCGGTAGAGCGCCGGCGAACGCGAACGATCCGGACCCATCGTTGCGGAACAGACGGACCTCTCGAATGAAGTCTCGCGTCCACACGAAGTCGAGGTCTCCGTCCCCGTCGACGTCGCCGAGGACACCGGTTTGTCCGTCGACCGGAGTCTGGTCGAACGCCTGCGCGTCCCAGGTGAACGAGCCCGCGCCGTCATTGATCCACACGCGCGTCGGGCCTTGATTGATCGTTAACAGATCGAGGTCGCCATCGTTGTCCACGTCGCCCGTGATCACTTCGCGCGTGAGCTCGCAGGCACCCGGACACGGCCCGAGGTTCGTGACTCGATCGAACCCACCGGTTCCGTCACCGAACAGCACGAGGTTCGCTCGATTGTCCAGGGGATTGGGAGCGCGCCCGAACACCAGGTCGACGAACCCGTCGCCGTCGAAGTCCCCGTGTGCGATTGCGAGGTTCGCGCGCGGATCACCGCGGAGATGCGCCTTCGGGCTGAGGTCTCGCACCAGCAGAGTCTGTGCGGGAAGCACGCACGGGAAGCAGACCAACACGGCGCACGACAGAATCCTTCGCATAGCCACTCGTCACTCCATCGGTTGGAACAGGACAGGGCGATGGTATGCGAGGGGGCATCGCAGGCGTGTCGAGAACTCGCGTTTCGCCGGTTCGCGACACGGCCCCGCCCACGCCCGCGCGCGATCGGCTATGATCGCGCTCCGGCATACGGGCAAAGGACTCATCCATGATCAGACTCTCGGGAATTCTGACTGCGCTCGCCTGCGCGTCCCTCTGCAACGTCGCGTTCGCTCAGCTCGTCGCACCTTCCAGCGTCGGCGCACGCTGGGTGGCCGTCGGAAACAGTGGGGGAGATCAGCTCTCCATCTCCACCGTGCTCGGCGACATCGACGGCGACGGCCTGCCGGAACTCGCGGCGTTCGAGCCGGTGCAGTTCGGGCCCGCGAATACGTATGTGCTGAGTGGCGCGGACGGATCGCTGCTGAGCGCGCAGTTCTCGAGCATCGGCGACGCGGGCGACGTCAACGCGGACGGCTTCGCGGACATGTGGACGTACGACTGGCCCGCCGATCTCATCCGGATCCTCGCGGGCCCGAGTCTGACGACGACGCTGCACTCGTATCCCATCGCGTCGAACACCAACTCGATCTTCGGCGTCGGCGACATGAACGCGGACGGTTGTGACGATCACGCGATCCGCAACAGCGTGCAGAACTCGGTCACCGTCCACTCCGGTTCCGACGGTGCCGTGCTTCATCTGCTCACTTCCGTGAGCCTCCCGCAGGTCAACGCGGCCGGCGATCTCAACGACGATGGCTACGCCGACCTGATCGTCGGCAACGTGCCGTTCTCCGGTCGCGATGGCTCGATTCCGGCGGGCGTGAACTCCCCGGTGCCCGGCGGACCGCCGATCGGCGACGTCGACGCCGACGGGATCCGCGACTTCCTGGTCACTGGTCGGGTTTTCTCCGGGGCGACCGGCGCGATCCTGCTCGACTTCTGGACGACCCCGTACCTTCCGTACGCGGGCGCGGGTGACATCGATGGCGACGGTCACGAAGACCTCTGGACGTACGAGTCCGGCGTCACGCAACAGTGGGTCGAGGACCCGTGCGTCACTTCGCCGATCGTCAACGTCACGGTGACCGCGGCGACCGTGCTCAGCGGACTGACCGGCCTGCCGATCCTCAGCGTGTATCCGAACACGGTGATCGGCGTCCTGCCGGGCGCGAACTACGTGCGCACGACGCAGATGACCGTCGGCACGGTCGCCGACAGTCGATCCGGTGCGCCGTCGGTGTACTTCTACGACGCGAACACGGACATCTCGCTGTGCGGTCCGTTCGGACCTACCGGCAGCGACGTGGGCATGGCCGGGATCATCGACATCACGGTGCCCGGCACGCCACCCGTGTGGACGGAACGCGGGTCGAGTTGCGCCGGCAGCGACGGCGCCCATCCGCACGCGTCGCTCCAAGGACGTCCGGCTCTCGCCGAGACGATTCGCTGGCGGCTGTGGGGTGTGCTGTCCGGTGCGACGTGTGCGCTGCAGCTCGGCACGCCGGCCACGGTCGATCTGAGTTCCTTGCTGGGCCCCGGTTGCGAGTTGTTGGTGAGCCCGTTCTTCGCCGAGCCCGCAACTGCCGATGCGGACGGTTTCGCGATCTCGAACCCGCTGACGATCCCGCTCGACCCGGCCCTTGTCGGGGACGCGATCAGCGCGCAGTGGTTCGCCGTGGATCTCGCCGCGAACCCGTTCGGTGTGTCCGCATCGGACGCTCTCGACCTCACGGTCGGAAGCTGATCCGCGTCGAAACGGCCGGGAGTTCGGTTGCTCCGACCAATTCCCAGCCGCCCGCAAGTAGCCTATTGGGAGGTTACCCATACCCGGATTCGCGACGCACCTGGGACCTCGACGCCTCACCTCACGAACGTCGCCACCGATCGGATCTCGAGTTGCCGATGTCCTCGACCGAAGCTCGACTGCCGTTTCTCTTCGCCACGCTCAGCATGGCATCTGTTGCAAGCGCGCAGCAGTTCCTGCCCGCGGCCGAGCGTGGTCTCTATCCGTCCGCCCCCAGTGCATTCACCAAGGCGGTGTTCGCCGACTCCAACGGAAACGGCCGCCCCGACGTCTTCGTCCAGTCGTCAGGTGTATTGCTCAACTTGGCAACCGGCCCCGTCTTGTTCGAAGCCGTGCCGTTCTTCGAGAACACGACGGCGTTCGCAGCGTCCGCATCCATCGCCGTCGACTTTCATGGTGACGGCAACGTCGACATCGCCTGGTCTCGATGTAGGGGTTCCGTAACTCGGCACGACACTGTCTACGGGACGCGCGAACTCCGCTTCTTGCCGTCGGAATCTTTCGGAGATTCGGGCCGCGGCTTGACGGGTTTCAGAAGAACCGGAGCGACCGGGACAATCTGCGCAGGTCGCCGCTTCGCGATCACCTTGTCGTACCGGACCAGGATCAGACGGCCGTGACGAACGTCGTCGACCACCAGAGTCTGGCCGCACTGCATCTCGGTGCATGGAGCCTCCGGACTCCAGGTCTTCGCCAAGAACTTCTCGTCCCGGAGACGCGTCGCGCCAACGACGAGCGGTCCTCGCTGGCCCTTGTTGCCAATTCCGACTTCTTTCCCGAGCACGACGGGCGCACTCCCCTGAAGCTGCTGGGCCTGGAAGTTCTTCAGCTGGATCCCACCGTGCTTCTTGGCCTTGCGAAGCAACAGTGTGACTGCTTCTCGACTTTCCAGGATCCGGCTCGTTGACTCAGCGAGCGACTTCAATCGCGCGGCATCGCCGTGGAGCACGGAGACAGTCACCTCGATTTGCGGCGCCATGTAGGCAGCAGCCCACGCCAAGAGATCGGTTGCGCGCTTGTGCCCAGAACGGTCGGCCTTGAGAACCAAGAGCCCGGACTTCGCCTTGTACTCGACCGCGCCGCGACTTCCCGCGAACGCTCGAAGCCAGGGCAGGATCGGGTCGAGTTCCTTCTTGCCGAGATGCGGAATTGGGTAGACCGCTAGAGTCGGCGGTTTCGGATCCGGCTTTTGCGCGTTGGGCAACTGGTTGTCTTGACAAGCCACAGCGCCCGTAAGGCAACCCAGCCACGGCGCGATCCAGAGACTCCGCATCTTTCGGAGAATACCTGGGCCAACGCCAGGATTCGAAATGCGAAGCAGATCGGCGAGGTCGGGCCGGCCGATCATGTGCACGCCGAGCCTGGGCTCGAGCGGGAATGCGCGTGACGCTCCCCGGGCGTTCGGTTCGTGGTAGAGTGGCCGTCATCTACAAGGGGTAGATTCGAGCCATTTGCGGGGCCTTCTCGGGAAACCAACCATGCTTGACACATCGCGTGCTCTGCTCGCCGCTTCTTGGGCGATCGCGTCCTTCTCCTCGTTGGGAGCGCAGTCGCTCGTTGCCGACATCGAGACCTCCGTGTTTCGAACTACGGATCACCCGACGGAACTCACCGTCAGTGGAAGCACTCTGTTCTTCGCGGGCTCGGACGCACACGGCTCGGAGCTTTGGAGTTCCGACGGTGTGGTCGGCGCCGAGACCGTCGCTCGCGACATTCGTCCCGGTGGTGCGTCCTCGCTACCTCTGTCGGTGACCGATCTCGATGGCGCGGGTCGCGTGGTGTTTACCGCGTACGTACCCGCCACCGGTCGCGAGGTCTGGGTCAGTGATGGGACGTCGACGGGCACGTTCCTGTTGGCAGACGTTCTACCCGGACCAGAGTCGTCGCGGCCTTCCGGTCTGTTCCGTTTCGGCAGTCGGGTGTTCTTCGCTTCGGATGATGGGCAGCACGGCCGCGAACTGTGGTCGACCGACGGGACGATCGCGGGTACGAGTCGCGTGATCGACCTCGCCCCGGGTGTGGACTCTGGCATGGACGACGCGGAAGCGTTCGGCGTGAGCCTCGGCTCCGTCGTGTTGTTTGCCGGCGACGATGGTGGAGCGACGAGTACGGATCTGTGGATCACCGATGGGACGGCGAACGGTACTTCGCCTGTGGCGGACTTCGGCCCATCGACACCCGTGCGGATCGTGCCCAGCGACAACCCGCTCCGTGCCTGGCTGATTGTCGATGCGCCCGCGGGACAGCAGATTTGGTCGAGTGACGGAACCGCGTCTGGAACGAGCCAGATCGTCGATGTCGGGGCGTTGACCGGTGACCCCGTCGAGACCGAGACCGATCGACAGGGGGACCTGTACTTCACATCGGGCGGTCGCCTGTTTCGCACAGAGTTCGCGACTGCGACGACCACCGAGCTTCCCGTCTCCAGCGGCCTGCCGGTGAATCCGGTCGGCGTGGGACCATACGTGTTGTTTGCAGCCGGCGGTTCGCTCTGGCGCACCGACGGCACCGTGCCCGGCACGGTCCCCGTCGGGAGCAGCGTGAATCCGGGGCTGCTGTCCGACCGCGTCGTCGTCGGCGGTGAAGTGTTCTTCCTGGGTTCCGGTTCGATTAGCAACGTCCTCTGGGCGAGTGACGGTACTGCGGCCGGCACCCGCCAAGTCGCGGTCGAGTGCGCTACATGCTTCGTTCCGAGGAAGTTCGTGGAATGGAACGGTCAGGTCGCGTTCACGGCCCGCGGTGGCACTCAGGCGTTTCGCGAGGTGTGGTGTACGGACGGAACAGCCGCAGGGACACACGTGGTGACGTCGGTCGACAATTCGATCGGCAACAGCTCGTTCCCGGAGCACTTCGTCACCGTCGGTGATCGTGCGTACTTCGTGACCAACAACGGACCGGTCGGGTCGGAGATCTACACGACCGACGGCACGGAAGCCGGAACCTACGTGCTCGACGACATCCGCTCCGGACCGGAGGGTTCGGCAATCTCGGACCTGTTCGTGTGGAACGACGGACTCTACTTCTTCGCCAATGGCGATGAAGGGAGCGGCTTGTTCCGCGCGCCGACGGTGCCGCCCGGTGGTGGTGCTACGGCGCCAGCCGAACGACTCACCACCGCGTGGGTTTGGAGCGACTTCGCCGTATTCCAAGATCGACTGTGGTTCGGCGGAGGTCAAAACGGCGCCGGCGAAGTCGAGTTGTGGTCGACCGATGGCACGGTGGCCGGGACCGCGCGGGCGATCGACGTGATCCCGGGTCCGTTCGCGAGCTTCCCCGCCGAGCTCGAGGTCGTGGGTGACAAGCTGTTCTTCAGCGCGCGCGACCCATTGCTCAACGAAGAGCTCTGGGTCACCGACGGTACGGCTGCGGGCACTTCGCTGGTGCTCGACATCTGGCCTGGACCTCTGCGGGGCGGCCCGGAGGACATGCACGCTCTGAACGGGGGGCTGCTGTTCACGGCACAGACACCGACGACCGGGCGCGACCTGTGGTGGTCGGATGGCACGGCTGCCGGCACCGTGATGCTGGCGGACTTCGAACAGGGTCTGCTCGGATCGACGATCGAGGAGATCTACATCGACGGTGACCGGGCCTACTTCCGCGCCGCGGATGCGTCCGGTGGGTTGGAACTCTGGGAGACGGACGGCACGGTGGCCGGCACTCGACAGGTCGTCGATCTCGTGCCGGGCCCCGAAGACTCGCGCCCGGAGGTGCTCGGTCGGGTGGGGGCGGAGCTCCTGTTCACGGGTTGGGATCCGGCGATCGGTCACGAGCTGTGGGCGACCGACGGCACGAGTGTCCGCCTGGTCGCGGACATCACGCCCGGACCCGACGGTTCGGCTCCGGGGGACGGTTTCGTCGTCGGGGCCGGCAATCGCATGCTGTTCAGCGCGAGCGGACCGGACGACTTCGGCGCGGAACTCTGGGTGACGGACGGCACGGAAGCCGGAACGCGACGCGTCGAAGACATCTACGTCGGTGGCCAAGGAAGCTACCCGGCCGACTTTGCCCGCGCTGGCGATCAAGTGTTCTTCCGCGCGTCTTCGCGGGCATATGGCTGGGAGCCGTGGGTGCTCGACACGAACGTGATCGACGCCGCACTCGCGGATGCGTACGGCACGGGTTGCCCCGGTCACGGCGGCCTGATTCCGAACCTCGTCCCGCTGGCGGCGCCGGTGCTCGGAGGCGTCGACGTCCTTGAGCTTCGCGACGCGGCTCCGTTTGCGCCGGCTGTTGCCGCGATGGGGCTGCGGGCTGATCTCCCCATCGGTTTCGGCTGTACGCTGTTGGTCGATCCGATCGTGAGTCAGATTCAAACCACGACCGACGCGACCGGCGTCGCTCCGATCGCGTTCGCGATTCCGGACGTGCCGGTGCTGCTGCACTTCGAGTTCAGTGTGCAACCGTTGGTCCTGGATCCAGCCGGAGCGTGGCTCGGTATCGCGAGCCTGGGTGAAGGGCTCACGCTGCGACTCGGTGAGTGACGCTTCGGAACGGGGGCATCAGCACAGACGAGCCGATGCCCCTGGATTCTGGCGCACGGGTGTGGTCGTCAACGGACCTGGAACCGGATCACGCTGCCACGTCCGGAGTGGGCCTCGATCTGGTCGGCTTTCCAGACGACGCGCTCGGGTTCTTCCCATTCGTCCACGGCTTGGCCTTCGCTGTAGAGGCGGCAGGAGTCATCGTGAGGCGTTCCGAACGTCTTCCGCCACATCCAGAAGATGGGATGGATCTCGTCGTCTACGAAGTTCCCGGGCTTCGTGGTGTCGATGGGCGGGTCGAACCTGAGATACCACTCCTTCATCCTCGAAGCGCCGGACCACGCCCACCATGGAACGGATTGTGAGTGGATATGGGCTCGAGAACCATTCGGACCGTCGAAGGTCGCCACATGCACGTTCGATGCAAACCAGGTGACCATTCCGAACGCGATTCCTCCGAAGAGGAAGGCCGGGCCGAGCCAGCTCATCCGGTGATAGACCTCTCGGGCCGGCACGAACAAGAGAGCCGCGGCGAGCCCGGCGAACACGGACACGATCGGGAGCCACCGAAGCATTTCGCGCGCGGCCGCGATGAGGAGGCATGCGACGGCCAGGCGCCAGGCGAGGTCCAGGATGAGAGTCCACCGATAACCGGCAATAGCCCGACACACCCAGGGAGCGGAAGTCGCGTCCAGAGAGTCAGAAGGCCTTGTCGGATCGGACATGGAGAGTGGGGGGCCATTAGACGGCCTGCCCGAAGGAGCAGCCGAAAAATTCGTGTCAGGAGAGCACGGCAGCATTCGCTTCGGCCTTGCGAGAACGAACACGTTCCATCCAGGAGATGAATCCATGGCTATCCCCCCTCCGGCAATCCATGTCCAGAACACCGAAGTAGAGATCACGTCCGGGAGCAGTATGTCTCTGGCCAGCACCGTCGCGTCGAACTTCCAAACCGACGATCCCCTTGAGCCGACGCCGGTCGTCTCGGGCGGCAGCTTCGAGACGTCGTACACCTTCACGCTGACCTGGACACCGACAACGCCAGGAACGGAGAACTCCGTGTTCAGTGGGAGTGCGAGTTCGGCTCAGATCGAACAGCTCGTCACCGATCTACAGCCGACCAAGCCGAGCCCATCGGGGCCGGTGTCGTTTGACCTTACGGACTCCAACCCCAATCCACCGGCCACTGGCCCCGGGCAGTGGACCGTGCAGATCGACTGCACGGTAGCCGTGCGCACCGGAAAGAGCCCGAACTACACGTACGCACCCGCCACGTCGAATCACACGATGTGGGTCTATACGTGCCCTGACACGCTGCAGTCCGTCTTGGATGCCGGCAAGACCGCCAACGGAGAGTCCGCATGAACCCTCTTCCCGATATTCAGATCGAAACCACGGCGTTCACCTGGACGAAGACCGCCGGACTCCAAGCCGACTCGTTAGTCCTCTCGAATTTCTCGGACAACAGCGACCTTCACATTCTGTACCCGGACGAGGAGGCCGGCAAGGAGCCCTCCTACCACGTCGCCCTTTCGTTCGGCGGCAGCCATGCCAACGTGAACAAGCAATACACGATGAGCAAGGATGAGAACCGCGCCGAGCTGATCAGCCTGATCCGGGGTTTGAACTCGCTTCCCGAAGGTGACGGCTCCGTCTACGCCATGCTCGCCGATTCCACACTGCCAGCCGTGGGGCTCACGGCCCAGAAGTGGGTTTTGACCTACACAGGGCACTTCTGGGTCCGCGACACGAGTGGAACGTCGCCGAGCTACTTTCTGATCACTCCGACCGCGAACATCACGATCGCCCAGACCTCGATCCAGACCATGCTCGATCTCACGAGCTGACGACCGGCTGCGCCAGCGTCGGACCGAAACCGCTCACGGCATCGGACGGTAGTACTCGATGTAGATCGACTTCCCCGGCGGCGGGTTGTCGTAGTGCTCGCCGAGGAAGATGAAGTCCCAGATGTCGCAGATGTCCGTGTAGAGGAAGTTGCGGCCGTTCTTGCTCTCCCACTTGCCGTTCTCCTGCTGCCGCATCACGTGTTTCGCGGTCGCGGCCGACGGGATCTGGTCGGGGCAGAGCCAGTGGATCACGGCGATGTTCTGCACGCCCGGCCACGGCACCGAAGAGCCGCCGCCTTCGTAGCCGTTCTCTTCCATCGTGGCATCGATGTCACCGTCGGGGCCCCACCACCACCAATCCTGCTGGTGGAACGCCCAGGCGAGGCAGTTCACTTCCTTGACCGCGTAGGGATAGTACGGGTGGTTGAAGATCACGAACCAGCAGGTCCGCCAGTAACACGTCGTGCCGTCGGCTGCGCAGACATCTTCGCGGGGATAGCACCAGCGGAACCAACCACCGTAGGACGACGAACCGGGCTCCGGCGTGCCCCACTGGGGGTCCAGCCAGGGATGGTCCGGCGTCAGGCGCGGGGCAGGGTGCGGCGGCTGGATCGAGCCATCGGTGAGCAACACGGCGGGACGGTTCTCGACCGGCACGCCCGACTGCGCCTGGTCCCACGACTCGTAGTCGTCCGCGACCTGCGCCAGGTCCGCGTCGCTCACCGGTGCACCGGCACCATCGAGAAACTCCGGATAGAGGAACGTAGACGGATAACCGAGCCGCATCGAATCGACGAGCGACAGGCATGCCGCCGCGAACCGCACCGGCAAGCCGACGTGGTTGCTTTCAGCGTGGAAGCAACGGCAGCCCGTGAACAGCTGCCCAGGGATGATCGTCTGTGCCGCCTGGATCAACGGCGTCACGGCTTGGTCGCCCAAGTGGAACAAGCGCGTGTACGCGTAGTCGGCGAGGTTGGAGTCGAACTGCTCAGCGAGAGTCGTGATCAAGCCGGTGATGTCGGCCGCGGTTTCGGTACCCGGGGCGGCAAAGCTCGCCGGTAGGTCGTAGGGCACCGGCTCGGCGCCACTCTGGAACAAGTAGCTCAGCAGTGCCGTCGGGTCGCCGATGTCCATCGCACCGTCGCCGTTGACGTCACCGAGAGGCTCGCTGAACGGAGGAACGGCCGTGCCGCCGAACAGGTG
>JANQJF010000102.1 GCA_028281765.1 Planctomycetota bacterium
CGGCTTCCGCATCACGCGCGACGACATCACCCTGCGGTACAACGTGATCCGCAACTGCTACCTCAGTGACAAGCACGGCGACAAGAATCACGACGACGCGATCCAGTGCTTCCTGTTCAACAAGGGCACCGGCACCGTGCGACGCGTGACCGTCGAGAGCAACCTGATCCTCTCGCGCGAAGCCGACGACCAGCCGTTTCTCAGCCACCCGCAGGCGATTGGCTTCTTCGACGGTCCGCTCGTCGACTTCGTCGTCCGCGACAACGTGTGCCTCGTCGACCACTGGCACGGCGTCTCGCTCTACGACGCGCAGGGCTGTACGATCGTCGACAACGCGTGCTACTCGCGATGGCCCGGCAAGATGAAGCCTTGGGTGCGCCTCGGGAAGAAGAAGCACACGCCGAAGGGCAACATCGTGCGGGACAACTTTGCGCACAGTATCCATCTCGAGGAGGACGCCGCGGTGAAGGCGAGCGGGAACGCGAAGGTGACGGAGCGCGCGTTCTGGGCGCGGTACCGGCAAGTCGCGAAAGCGATCGAGAAGAAGTTCGGGAAGACGCACGATCTTGCAGGGCTCGAGCGCGTGCGTTGGTGGCCCGAGGAATAGGGTTCGGAGCTCAGTCGCCGAGTAAGCGTCGCAGCTCTGGGACGATCGCTGCAGCCGCGTCCCGATGCCCGAGCGGCGTCAGATGTCGATCACCCGGGATGAACCGCAGCGCCGGGTTCGGCCGCGCGGACAGGGCCGGCGTCAGGTCGACGCACGGTAGCTCGCGATCGGCCGCCAGCTTCGCGACCGCGCGCCGCATGTTGTCCATCCGGTGCTCGGCCGGGTCCAAGCCGAGTCGTCGGACGCGCTCCTGGTAGACGAGCTCGGGAAAACAGTGCCACTGGGTGGGGACGATCACGACGAGTAGCGGACGCGCGCCGAGCATGGCGCGCATGCGATCCAACGACTCGCCGAGGCGCGCGAACGCGGCCTCCTGCACGGCGCCCGCGGGTTCACGATCCATGAACAGTCCGTCGATGCGTCGCTCCGGCGGCGGCCAGCCTTGGAACGCCACCGCCTCTTCGCCGGAAGGTTCACTGGCCGCTTCGACGAACGTCCAGAGGTTCGAAGCCGGGCTCGCGCTGCGCCACAGGCTCTCGACGAGCAACCAGCTCCGCAGTCGGATCGCGAGCCAGCCGCGCCACGACGACTCGACCGCCTCGGCCGTCGCGCGTCGCATCGGGAACCCGCCGACGACGACCTTGTCGACCCAGACGTCGTCCTCGAAGTCGTTGCCGATGTAGACGCAGGCGACGACGACGTCCGGCTGGAGCGGCCCGTCGAAGCGTTCGAGCGCGAGCGCCATCTCGCGCGATCCGTAGCCGGGGATCGCACCGTTCATGACGGTGACTCTGTGGCCCTCGCCAGCGAGCGTCGCACCGACCTGTGCAGGGAATGCCTCCTCTTCCTCGACGCCCCAGCCGAAGGTCATCGAGTCGCCGAGCACGAGCACGCTCTTCTCCCCGGGCTCGGGCGGTCCGAGTTCGGGGCCGCGGATCCGATCGGAGTTCGTCCGTAGCTCCACCCGCCGATCCGCGATCGTCTGATGCCCACGAAAACCCGGCGCGAGCTGCACCGTGCCACCGGACGCCGCTTCGACGTAGCCATGCGTCTCCGCCGGCCCAAGCAAGTGCGACGACATGAAGAGCCGCAGACTCACCTCGAGCAGCGCGAACGTCGCGACGCCGAGCACGGCGAACGCGATCACGTAGACGCGCTTGCGTCGCTTCGGTCGCGTCGGGGAAGTCTCGGTCACGCGCTCGGTGTTACGGCATCCGAGCGCACACGGCCAGCCGCCGGGTCAGGATCCGACGACGACCTGCAGTCCGCCGGTGACGCGCGCGGGGATCGGCGCGATGCCCGCGTCCCACGAGATCCACTGCATCGAGAGTTCGAGACCGACGCTCGCCGGATCGGGAGTCACCGATACGGGAATCGAGGCCATGCCGTGCGCGTCGTTCGTGACGCCCACCGAGAAGAACGCGGCCGTGTGCAGCGTGCAGCCGAACAAGCCGGCCGGATCGAGCGCGAGTTCGACGGGCGTCCCGACGAGCAGCGACACCGCGCCACCGTCGAGGCCGCCGCGCAGCGTCACGTCGAACGCGTCGCCGAGCTGCGCGTAGCCGCGCGCGTCGATGGTCGGCAGCCGGCCGTTGCTCCCAACGCAGCCGACGCCGCGCGCCCGCAGCCGGCCCGGGTTGCCCGTAGCGCCGAGATCGAACGCGTAGGCGATCGACGCCCATGTCCCCGCGAGCACGTCGTCGAACCCGTCACCATCGACGTCACAACCGCGACCACCGTCGACCGAGAAGCCGAGCTGCTCGTCCTCGACGTTGCCGTAGAACGTGTGGATCAGACTGCCGTCGATACCCGAGTAGACGTAGAGCGCACCGGCTTCGTCGAACGTCGTCGCGTCGAGCCGTTCGCTCGCGGCAAAGTCCGCGTAGCCGTCGCCGTTCACGTCGCCGGCCCCGGTCACGTAGCCAAACGACGCGCCCGGGTCATCGTAGTAGTAGAGCAGGCCGCCAGTGTTGCCCGACACCACGGCGAACGCGCCGAGGAAGAAATCGGGCATACCGATGATCAGGTCGTCGAAACCGTCGCGATCGACATCGCCCGCGCTGTCGACCTGCAGCGCGCTGAGCCAAGAACTCGGCGTGCCCGGCGGCGCGAACACCGACGCCGGGATCTCCAGGATCGTCGACCCGTCGAACCCCGAGAACACGTGCACGACGTCGGCCTGGTTCCAGGCAAAGACGCCTTCGGCGACAATGTCGTCGAAGCCATCGCCGTTGACGTCACCCGCGCATTCGGCGGAGCGCCCTTGGCCGGCCGTCGGCAGCATCAGGAGCTCGGTGCCGTCGATACCGGAGAACACGCGAATGGAGTAGACGTGCGGGGCCTGCGTCCGATCTCGCGACGACACGCCGAAGTCGTCAAAGCCGTCGCCGTTCACATCGCCCGCGGGGAAGACCTGCCATCCGAACTGGTCGGCCACGGCCGTCGTGCCGTTGAGCTCGTGCAGGAGCGCGCCGTCGCTTCCCGAGTACACGCGCACCCCACCGACGAGATTCGACCACCGCGAGCCAACGATGACGTCGTCGTGGCCATCACCGTTCACGTCGCCAGCCGAGTCCCCCGCGTGCAGCCAGAACGAATCGTCGCCGAAGAAGTCGTGCAACACGGCGCCGTCCGCGCCCGAGTACACGCGCACCGACCGATTCACGTCGTCGATCTCGTCGCGGAAGACGACGAGGTCCGAGAAGCCGTCGGCATTGACGTCGCCACCGTTTCGCACCACCGTCCAGTCGGGAGCGGCTCCTGGGAGGATCCGCAATGGGGACTGGGCGGCGAGGGGCGCAACGATCGCGATGAACAAGATCCCTTTCCAAGACTCGCGCATGGCGATCATTGTAGACGAACTCGCCATGGGCCGTGACTCGGATCCTCGAGCTCGAGAGATCCGCCCCTACTCCGCCGTCGACCAGGTCCGCGCCGTCGCGTCCCAGGATCCGGTGATCAGATCGCGCCCGTCACGCGTGAACGCCAACGACAGCACCGCGCGACCGTGCCCGGACAGATAGATCAGCGGCTCCGCGCGATCGAGATCCCACACTCCGGCGAGCGGCTGGTTGATCGCGCCGAGCGCGATCCGCGAGCCGTCCGGATGAAGCGCCATGCACTGCAGCGTCGCGCCGGCCCACACGACGTCGGCGCGCGCCGGTCGTCCATCGGCCACACGAGTGAACTTCACGTGTCCGTCGTAGCTCGCGGACAAAACGAGCGAACCGTCGGGCGAGAACATGATCGCGCTGACGCGTTCGTCGTGCTTGCACAGCAACTCGTCGCGTCGCAGCGGATCGGCCGACCACGCGTGCACGGATCCGTCGAGTGACCCCGTCGCCAACCGTCCGCCGTGAGCCGCGATGACGCGCAGCGGACTGTCGGAGTCCTCGAGCACGAACTCCGCCGACGGAGACGACTCGTCGGGTCGCCAGACCTGCACGCGATCCCGCGCCAAGACTGCAGCGACTCCGTCCCCACACCACGCCGCGGCCAGTCCACGCGCGAACGGACGCGACTCCCCGACGCCCGAGAGATCGACCTCGAGCGCAACACCCTCGCCGACGGCGATCGCATGCCCCTCGTCCTCGGAGAGCGCCAAGAACTTCGCTCGCACGCCGACTTCGATCTCTCGCTCGACGCTGCCATCGACCGCGTTCCAGACGCGGATCTTGCGATCGCTGCACACCGTCACGATTCGCTCGCCGTCTCGCAGCGGCGCGACGACGTTGACCGACTTGCGATGTCCGAACACCCGCTGCGGCGGCTCGCTCGACCACACACGCAGCGTGCCGTCGCGACTCGAGCTGACGACGCGTGACCTCGCGTCATCGAACGCGAGATCCAGCACGTCATCGAGATGCCCCATGTAGCGGGCCGTGACGCGACCGGACTCCAGTCGCAAGATCGGGCGCGACGACCCGATCATCGCGACGTCTTCCTTTGTGAACACCACCGCGTTGAGCGAGCCATCGCGGAATCGCTCGGGTAGCTGCAGCGGCCGCCCACTCTGCACGTCCCATCGGCAGAACACGCCGACTTCGTCGAACGTCCACAACACGCCGTCGCGGGCCGCGAGCTCGTAGACCCAGCTGCGATGTTCGATCGCGGGAGTCCCGCCCTCAACGGCGTCCCATGCTCCAATCCGCCGCGGCTTCGACGGGTCCGTCGGTCGATCCCAACACAGTGCGTGCTTGCCGGCCGTCGAGAACAGTCGACCCGATTCGTCGAAGCAAACCGCGAAGCACGGCACGGGCAGCATGCCACTGGATCCCGCGTGCAGTTCGACCCGTCGCTCGGTCTCGGAGTCCCACAGCAGAACGCCACCGGAACTCAGCCCGATCGCGACGTGACGCGAGTCGGGGGCAACAGCGATCTCCTCGATCTTGCCCTCGAGCCTCAGCCGCCGAACCGGCTCCGCGCCGTCCACCCACTGCCACAGCTCGCCGTTGTTGCCGCCCCAGAGCGCGCCACGTCGGAACGGCGCGACGGCGAGGACCCAGTCGGGGTACCGCGCGAGCACTTCGTTCGAACCGTCTTCGCGCCAGCGACGCACGGTGCCGTCACGACTCGCGGACAGGATGTCGGCGCCCACGATCGCGACGCCTTGAATCGGACCCTCGTGCCCGGACAGCAGCATCTCGCTGTCGTCGAGTCGGGCCCGCAGGTAGCGCCATTCCCACGCGCGAAGTTCTTCTGGACACGAGTCGAGGTGCCGTCGCGCCGCCGCGACCTCGCTGCGCACGAGATACTGCTGCGCGGCCGAGACGTTCGCGACGTAGCTGTTCGCGCGCGCGATGGCCTCGAGGTCCGCGGCCTCCTCAGCCACGGAACTCTGGTAGACCCCGAAGGCGACGGGCACGACGCAGAACAGCACGAACGCGAACACGCTCGCCGCCGCGAGCGCCGGTCGACGCTGCGCCCACCGCCACACCCGCAGCAGCGAACCCGCGCGGCGCGCCTGAACCGGGCGCTGCTCGAGAAAACGCTGAAGCTCGTCCGCGACCTCCGCGCACGACGCGTAGCGCCGCTCGGGCGACGCATCCATCATCTTCGCGCAGATCGTCTCGAGGTCGCGCGGCACCTGCGAGTTCAGCGAACGAAGCGGCGAGTACTCGTGGTCGAGAATGCGCGACCGCGTCTTCTGACCGGTCCGCGCGAGGAACGGCGAGATCAGCGTCAGCATCTCGTAGAGCGAGACACCGAGCGAGTAGATGTCGAGCGCCGCGCCGGAGTTGTGCATCTGCCCGGACACGATTTCGGGCGGCATGTACGGCAAAGACCCGACCTCGGCGTTCGTGCGCGTGAGCGCGGTCGCGTCCTCGAGACCGGCGAGTCCGAAGTCGACGAGTCGCGCCTGCCCGTCTTCGTCGATCAGGACGTTCGACGGCTTGATGTCGCGATGCACGACGCCGCGCGCGTGCGCGTGCTCGAGCGCGAGTGCAACCGCGCGCGTCAGCTTCGCGATCGCGACCGGCCACGTCTGCTCGCGCGAAGGCACATCACCGGGGTCCGCGCCGAGGTCGTGCGCGCGGAGCGTCGTCGCGTCGCGGCCGAGCAGCTTGGTGAGCACGTCGGCAACCGACACGCCGGACACGTACTCCATGCTGAAGTACGGCAGCCCCCGCTCTTCTCCGTAGTCGTAGACCGCCGCGATACCCGGGTGCTGCAACCGCGCGGCTGCCTCGACCTCGCGGCGAAACCGTTCGCGGGAGTTCTCGAACCACAGGTGTTCCGGCCGGATCAGCTTGAGCGCGACGCGCCGCCCGAGCTCCTCGTCGTCCGCGAGGAACACCACGCCCATCCCGCCCTCGCCGAGCCGCTCGACCAAGCGGTAGCGTCCGAGCCGCTCGGGGATCGAATCGGAATCGGCGCTGCCGACGAGCTCGTGCTGCCGCAGGCTCTCGTAGGCCTTGCGCAGCTGCGAAGCGCGCTGCGGATGCTCTTCGCACGCGCGCTCGAGGGCGGCGGATGCGTCCTCGGCCTCGAGGCAGGCGAAGAGGATGTCCTCGAGTTCGGTCTTGGTGTCGCGATCGGGCGGCGTCATGCCACCGGACACCATACCGGCGGACGCAGCCGACGCTCAGACGTACGTGTACGTCGTGGTCGTCGTGCAGCCACCCGGCGTGATGACCAGCACTTGAGCAGGCCCCGGCACGCCGGGCGGCACCAGCACCCGCAGCACGTTGCCCGCCGCGACCAACACCGTCGCATCGTTGCCGCCGATCGCGACGACGGTGCCTGCCGGCATGCCTGAACCGATCATCGTGAACGTGTTGCCGCCGGCCGCCGGACCGGACGGCGACAGCGTCTGCTGGATGAACGGCACCAGGTTCGTCGTGCCCGTCGCGGACAGCCCGCTCGGGTTGATCACGACGACAGGCGCGTCGCACGGCAAGCCGACCGGGTTGGGAAACCGAATCTGGTCAGGCACGACGAACGACGGTTGCACGACCGTGCTCCCGACAACCACCGTCACCGCGTTCGAGAACCCCTCACCCTGGATCGTGATCGTGTCCCCGGGAGAGGCGCTCGACGTAAAGATCATCTGGATCAGCGGCGTCGGCGGCGGCACGAAGTCGATGCCGACCGCGTTGGTGACCGCGAGGTCGGTCGGCACGGCGGGATTCACCTGGATGAGACCCTGGAGCGTGATCGATCCGAGCAGCGGCAATCCCGGCGGAACCGGGATCGAAGCCGGCGCCGCGACGCCGAAGTCGAGCGGCGCGACGGGGCCGAAACAGAACTCGCCCCAGGGCGAGGGCACCGCAGCCGCACCATCCGCGAAGCCCAGCTGACCGAACAGGATGAACGCGGCCGTCGCCGTCGCGGGCGGCGCGGACACGTCGATCGAGAACGGATCGAACGACGCGACTTCCACCCGGTGGTAGAAGCCCCCGTCGTCCCCACTGATCGACAGCACGCGCTCCGACGCACCGCCCGCATCGACGACCGCACCTTCGAGGCACGAATCCGGCCCCGGTGCGGAGGCCCATCCCCACGTGTGGACCGTCGTCCGCTGCGTGCGGGTGAATCCCGTCGTCGCTCCGAAGCCGACGAACGCCGTGCCTTCGGGCAAGTTCAATCCGTTGATCGTCGGCCCCGACAGGAGGACGCCACCGGTGTCGAAGTCGTACGGCACCGAGAGCTTCGGGGTCACGAGATCGTTGACGAACACGTTGAGGGTGCCCGGCACGTAGCACACGCGCATCGTGTGAATGGCGCCGTCGGCCACCGGAGAAGTCAACGTCGTCCGACCGATCGAGAAGAACTCGTCCTCGTCGATCGCGTTCTGTGCCGCCGTGTGGACGCTCAGCTCGTTGGCGCTCGTGTCGCCGAGCCCCAGGTCCTGGCGCAAGTCGATCTCGACTGCGAGGCTGTTGAAGATCAGGTCCCCGCCGTAGCCGAGCGCGCTCGTCGCACCACCGACCTCGGCCGAGCCAGCGAAGGAGTTCTGGATGATGAAGGACAACCCTTCCCCAACCTCCACTCCGGGCGTGATCGAGAACGTGAACTGCGTATCGAATCCGGTGCGCACGAGCTGCGAATCGGCGTGCCAGACGTTGGCGGTCTGGAGACTCACGAGGTCGGTGAGCTGGAGCTCCGCCCCCACCTGCGCCGCCGAGCCGTGCAGGATCAGCGAGCTGACATCAGAGAAACCGGGGAACGAGAACGTCCCCTGTGCGGGCAGCACCGCGCAGGTGCACGCCAGGACGACGGACTTCGTGACTCGGGCGAGGTTCATGGTCGGCATGTCTGTGTCGCGAAACGCGGCCGTGGACGACACGAAAGAGGATATCAGGGCCGGAGACGCCGCATCCTCGGGCGGCTCGGATGCATAGCCACGCAGCCCGTACGGGAAACCTGGTCCGGGAAACTCCGGACCGGAGTTCGCCGGTTCTCACGGTTCTGCCGCTCGGGCTGAAAACGCGGGTCCTCAGGCCTACACTCCGCCCCCAATATGACAACGCTGACCAGCTACGTATGCGGAGCCTGGCACGAAGGCCAAGGCACACCTCGCCCCCTGTTCAATCCCGCGACCGGGGAAGAGCTCGCCGGGGCCGACTCGACCGGGATCGACTTCGCCAAGGTCGTCGCGCACGCGCGCGACGTCGGCGGCCCCGCGCTGCGGGAAGTCGGGTTCGCGACGCGGGCGCAGTGGCTCAAGGCGTTGTCCGGTGCGTTGCACGAGCAGCGCGAAGAACTCGTCGATCTGGCCAAGAGCAACGGCGGCAACACCCGGGGCGACGCGAAGTTCGACATCGACGGCGCGACCGGAACGCTCGCGGCCTACGCGTCGTTCGGCAAGCGCTTGCCCGACACGAACCACCTGCCGGACGGCGACGGCATCCAGCTCGGCCGCACGCCGCGCTACTGGGGCCAGCACATCAAGGTCCCGCGCCTCGGCGTCGCGGTGCACATCAACGCATTCAACTTCCCCGCCTGGGGCGCCGCCGAGAAGATGGCGTGCTCCCTGCTCGCCGGCGTCCCCGTGATCGAGAAGCCCGGCACGCCGAGCGCGCTCGTCGCGTGGCGCATGGCGCAGATCGTCGTCGAGTCCGGGATCCTGCCCGAGGGTTCGTTCCAGTTCATCTGCGGCAGCGTCGGCGATCTGCTCGATCATCTGGGCCCGCAGGACTGCCTCGCGTTCACCGGCTCGTCCGGCACCGCGGCGAAGCTCAAGGGCCACGACTGCTTCACGCAGCGCAACACGCGCATCAACATCGAGGCCGACTCGCTCAACTCCGCGATCCTCGGCCCGAAGACCGACGACGACTCCGAGGTCTTCACGATGTTCCTCAGCCAGATCGCGACGGACATGACGCAAAAGGCGGGCCAGAAGTGCACGGCCATCCGCCGCATCCTCGTCCCCGAGGATCGCGTCGAGGAAGTGCGCGAAGGCCTCGTCGATCGACTGTCGGCGACCAAGGTCGGGGACCCTGCCGACTCCGACAACCGCATGGGCCCGGTCGCGAGCGAGTCGCAGCTGAAGGACGTCCGCGCCGGCATCGACGCGATCGCCGCGGTCTCCGACACGGCCCTCGGCGGCTCCGACCCGATCGCCGACACCGGCTGCTTCGTCGCCCCGACGCTCCTCGTCGCGAAGGACGCGAACTCCGACATCATCCACAGCGACGAAGTCTTCGGCCCGTGCGCGACGATCCTTCCGTACTCCGGCGACGCCAAGGACGCGATCGCGCTCACGAACCGCGGCGGCGGCGGCCTCGTCGCGAGCGTCTACTCGAACGACAAGAAGTGGGCGACCGAAGTCACCCTCGGTATCGCCCCCTGGCACGGCCGCGTCTGCCTGGGCTCCGACAAGGTCGCATCCCTCGCGATGCCGCCGGGCATGGTCCTCCCGCAGATGGTCCACGGCGGCCCCGGCCGCGCCGGCGGCGGCGAAGAACTCGGCGGCCTCCGCGGCCTCGACTTCTACATGCAGCGCACGGCGATCCAGGGCGACCAAGCGGTGCTGACGCGCGAGTTCGGCGCGCCGACTGACACTTCTGTCTCTGATTAAGCACCAACTACTGAACGTTACGAATCCGTAACACCCGATGCCGTCAGCCACCGTCATTCGCTCTCTGCTCTCCCTCGCTCAGGGCACCGAAGAGTCCAACGCCCCGGAGTGGCTGCGCGTCCTCACCGACTGGCAGGCCGCGAACCCCGCGACCGCCCAGTCGCTCGGCGTCGCCGCGATCCTCACCCTCGCGCTCCTCGCGTGGCTGTTCGCGCGTCCGACGATCCGCGCCCTCGTCACCCGCCTCTCGAAGAAGACGACCTTCGAGTGGGACGACGTCCTCGTCGAAGCCAACGTCATCCGCCGCCTCACGTGGATGATCCCCGCGCTCGTCGCGCTCTCGTGCTACGACCTAGAGATCCTCCACCTGACCGAGGACGTCGCGGCCATCGTGCGCAACGTGTCCGCCGCCGTCGTGATCCTCTCGATCACCGGTACGCTGCTCGCCGCGCTCGACGCAGTCCAGCTCGTCTACCGCAAACGCGACGCGCACAAGCGCCACCCGATCAAAGGGTACCTCCAGCTTGGCAAGATCTTCATCGTCGTCATCGGCCTGATCGCCGCCGTCGCAAAGCTCGTCGGCGCCGAGCTCGGCTCGCTGTTTGTCGGCATGGGCGCGATGACCGCCGTGCTGATGCTGGTCTTCAAGGACACGATCCTCGCGTTCGTCGCGTCGATCCAGATCACCTCGAACGACCTCGTCCGCATCGGTGACTGGGTCGAAGTCCCGAACTGCAACGCCGACGGCGACGTCATCGACATCGCGCTGCACACCGTCAAGGTCCAGAACTGGGACAAGACGATCTCGACCGTCCCGACCTACGAGCTCTTCTCGAAGAGCTTCAAGAACTGGCGCGGCATGCAGGAGGGCGACGGCCGCCGCATCAAGCGCAACCTGCTCCTCGACATGACGCACGTGCACTTCTTGCTCAAGAAGGACATCGACAAGCTGCGCAAGATCGAACTCCTCACCCCGTACCTCGACGCGAAAGTCACCGAGCTCGAAACCGCGAACGCCGACAAGGGCAAGGTCGGCGCCAATCAGCGCCGCCTCACCAACCTCGGCACCTTCCGCGCCTACGTGATCGCCTACCTCAAGAGCCTCGGCACGATCAACGAGTCGATGACGTTCTTGGTGCGGCAGCTCCAACCGACTCCGACCGGCATCCCGCTCGAGATCTACATCTTCACGAAGACCAAGAACTGGGTGGAGTACGAGGGCATCCAGTCGGACATCTTCGATCACCTGCTCGCGATCCTGCCGGAGTTCGATCTCCGGGTCTTCCAGGAGCCGACCGGCGCGGAGCTGGCGGAGGCGATCGCCGGCAACTAAGAAGGCAGCATGCTCGCTGCCCGCGACCTCGTGCGCCCGCTCGGCGCCTCACTGCTCGTGTTCTCCGCCGGATGCGCCAGTTCGACTCACGACGCACCGGAAGCGCCGAAGCACTTCGCGTCCCACCTCGCAGACGTCACGACGGAAGACTGGCAACCGCTCGAGCTCGACCGCGCTCTCGAGCGGCTCGCGACGCGCGACAACTGGGAAGACCACGGTCGACCGCTGCACCTTCCGAAGCACCCCGCCGAAAAGTACCTCCGCGGCATGATCGTCGTGCTCGACCCCGGCCACGGCGGCAAGGCCGACGTCGAAGGCTACAAGCGTGGTCCGACCGGCGTGCGCGAAGCGGAGATGAACCTCCGCGTCGCCAAGCTGCTGCGCGCGCTCCTCGAGGAAGCCGGCGTCACCGTGACCCTGACGCGCGAAAGCGAAGTCAGCGAGGCCGCCGACGACCGACTGAAGGACACGCACAAGCGCCGTGCCGACATCGCCAACGACCACCCGCGGCCGGATGGCACGACGGGCGCGGACCTCTTCCTCAGCCTGCACCACAACGCGGTGTCCAAGGCCACGACGAACTGGCCGAGCGTCTGGTTCCACGGGCAGGTCGACCAGTCCGAGGTCGCGCTCGACATCGCGAGATACATCGGCCACCGACTCGGCGCCGACCTGCGCTGCGCAGAGGTCGGCAAGACGAGCATCATGATGAGCGACCAGCAGATGTACAAGCGCGGCTTCGCCGTGCTGCGCAACGCGAAGGTCCCCGCAGTCTTGCTCGAGTCGTCGTTCTTCACCCACCCCGAAGAAGAGCAGCGGCTGCGCGACGCCGCGTACAACCTTCGCGAGGCGTACGCGATCTACGTCGGGCTCGTCGAGTACGCGTTCGGCGGACGGCCGACGCAGACGCTTCCGGAGATCACCCGCGACGATAATGCGATGGCCATCGCGACGACGCTCTCCGAAGGCCTACCCGGCTGGTGGGGCAGCGATCGGCAACGCACGCTGAGCTCGACGATCTCGATCTATCTCGACGGTGACCGCATCGACGCGTCGTTCGACCCAAAGACCAAGCAGCTGTCCGCAAGCGCCCCCTGGCCCGCGACCGGCAGCGTCCCCCTCCGGATCCACCACGCCAACTTCTACAAGCACCACAACTGGCCACAGCGCTACATGATCACGATCGACGGCGACGACGCCCGCTGCGCCGCGGCTCGGTAAAGGCCGCTACACTGAACCCCGAGAGAAATCGTCCCGCGTCTCGTTTCTTCGCAACGCGCGGCCCCCTCCTGTGAAGGAGGGCCAGATGCCAGAACTCAGCACCGAGAACCTGTTCCGCCAGTGGCGGGAAACCCGCGACGCCACCGCCCTGGCGACGCTCTACGACCGCACGGCCCCCCGACTGCTGATGGTCGCGAGCCACCTCGCGAAGCGCCCCGCCGACGCTGAAGATGCGGTCCAGGGCACGTTCCTAGAAGTTCTGCAGCACGCCGACCGCTGGGACCAATCCCGACCGCTCGAGCCGTGGCTGCTCGGGATCCTCGGCAACGTCGTCCGCCGCGGCCGTCGCTCGCACGCTCGCCAGCCGTCCGCAACACCGACGATCGACCGCGCCGAAGAAGACGATCCGTCGACGCACGCCGCGTGCGAAGAGTTCGACGCCGCGCTCGACAGCGCGATCGACGACCTGCCCGAGGTCTACCGTCCGGTCCTCGTGCTCCGACTGAAACACGGCTTCGAGCCGGCCGACATCGCCCACACGCTGCGTCGAGCACCGGGCACCGTCCGCTCCCAGCTCCACCGCGGACTCGACCTGCTGCGCAAGGCGCTGCCGGCCGGATTCGCTGCGAGCTTCGCGCTCGTCGTGACGCCGACCGCCGGTCTCGCCGCGGTCAAGAAGACCGTTCTCGCGAAAGCCGGGGTCGGCACGGTCGCCGCGACGACTGCAGGTGGCACCGTCTTCGCGAAGAAGCATTGGCTGCTCGCCGCGTGCGCCGCGATTCTCGCGACCACGACCGGCGCGCTGCTGTGGAGTGATCCACCGGACGAACCCGAGACCGTGGTCTCTGCTTCCGTCGGAACGGTGCCGGAGACGGGCGATGCGGCCGAGGACGAATCGATCGGTCGAGCCGAGACTCCGACCGCGACCGAACGCGACGAAGTCCACAGCGGTGGGGTGCGCGTGCGCGTCACGTGCGGCGGCGAACCCGCCGTGAACTGTCACCTCCGTCTCGCGCCGTTGGGCAAGCGCACCGCGTTCGCAACGGCCGCGACCGACGACGACGGTTTCCTGGAGTTCGATCGCGTGCCGCCCGGCAGCTACTCCGTGGGGGTCACGGGCGGCTCGACGAGACTACGCGTCCGATCCGGCGAGGTCACGGAAGCCGAACTCGAGCTCGAACGATTCGTCCGCGTGCGCGTGCGCGTCATCGACCCCGCCGGCGCGCCGGTCGCTGGCGCGCTCGTGTTCCACTCCTACCGCGACGAGCCACAGGCGGAACTCGGCGAGACCGACGCGGCCGGATACCTCGAGAGTGCGGTGCTCTCCGCGATTCCGGCGAAGGTCGGCGCGCGGGTGCGCGGGTTCGCCGCGCAGTCGACGAACCTGCACGGCCAACCGGGCAGCCTCGTCGAGGCCGAGATCCGGTTCGGTCCTCGGGGCGGCGCAATCCGCGGCGTGGTTCACACGCACGGCGGAGCTCCCGCGAAAGACGCTCGCGTCGTCGTCGGACTGCCGTCCGCGCAGGTCGACCATCGCGACCGAACGGCGTCGGCGACCAACGCGTTCGAAACCCGCACGAACGAAGACGGCGAGTTCGACCTGTTCGGCCTGACTCCGGGCACGGTGCGCCTCTCGGTCGATCACCGCACGCACGCCCCCTGGAGCAACCTCGCGACGATCCCGACCGGTCGCGCACACGACCTCACGGTCGACCTTCAGCGCGGCGTCACGGTCTCGGGCACGGTGCGGAACGAAGCCGGGGAACCGATGGCCAAGCAGCAGGTCGCGCTGCGCGTCTTCCGTGGGCAGGAGATCGCGGAGCGCACGGCGGAGTCGGACGCGAAAGGCAACTACACCCTGCGCGCGCTTCCCGCGGGACACGTTCGTCTGCAGGCCGGGCGCCCGGGGGGCGACCTCTTGACGTGGCACACGATCGAAGCGGCACCGGGCGACGAGCTGCGATGGGATCCCGTTCTCGGCGAATCGAACTCCCGCATGCGCGGCACGCTGCTCGACATCGCGGGCACGCCGATCCGCAACGCGTTCGTCGTCCCCTTCCGCGCAGATCAAGAACGCTCGGGCTGGTCCGCGAAGACCGGGCTCTTCCGCACCGACGAGAACGGCGCGTTCGACGTCAGTCCGGGCTTCGATCACAACGACCGCCTCTACGACCTCGAGTTCCACCTCGAAGAGCAGAACCCCGAGGGCGGCTGGCCCGAGACACCACCGATCCACGTCGTGACGAACGTCGCGCCCGGAACCGACGGCATCGAGGTTCGCGTTCCCGATGCTGACATGCCGTCCGCGTGGATCCGCGGCCGCCTGATCGACATGCCCGGCTCTGGCTGGCTCGAACTGCTCGACGAGGACAACGGTCGCCAGGTCGTGCATCACAAGAACGGCAAGTTCGAGGTCGGCCCGCTGCCGCCGCGCAAGTTCACGCTACGGCTGCGGGGACGGCGGCTGATCGGCACGGTCGAGCTCTCACCGCGCGAAGTGCGCGAGTTCGAGTGGACCTATACTCGGACCGAGAACAGCCGTGATCCGGGGGCCAAGCGCGTACGCCGCACGTTCTTCGTCCCCGCACCGGCCGGCCCACGCACCTCGGTCGACGTGCGCGCCGTCGACGCACGAGGCGAGACCGTGGCCGAGGCCGAAGCCCGGGCGCGCGGCAGCGCCGGGCTCCGCGCCACGCTCGAGCTCCCGGCGGGATCGTTCCGCGTCGTCGCGACGGACCGCACCGGGCGAGAAGGCGAAGTCGAAATCCTCGTGCGGCTCGACCAGAGCGCGGCGTATCCGACCGAACTGCGGCTGCGCTGAGCCAATCCGGGGACGAAGTCGGCCGCGACAGGTTCGATCACCCGCCGGCCACCCGGGGAATCGATACAATTCCGACAGCGGGGACGAGTCAGTGCGCCCCGCCCTGCTCATGACGAGCAGTCAGGAGAAGCCATGACCACACGCCCCTTCCTCGCGCTCGCGGCCTGCACCCTTCTCGCCGCCAGCTCCCAGACCGGCGGCCCGCTCGCAGGCGCCGACCTCAGCCGCCACATCACCGGCCCGAAGGTCAAGGCCGAGGACATGCTCGGCAAGGTGGTGTTCGTCGAATACTGGGGACGCAATTGACCGCCTTGCCGGGCGAGCACGCCGCATCTCGTGCAGATGCAGAACAAGTACGGCAAGAGTGGCAACTTCACGGTGTTCCTGTCGAACGTCCAGGCGAACGACAGTAAGACCAAGGAAGTCCTCGACGCGGCGGGGGTGAACTTCCCCGTCTATGACCAGGTGCGTCTGAAGCAGGCGCCGGTTCAGGGCGGGATCCCGCACGCCGCGCTGTTCGACCACAAGGGCAAGCTCGTCGCGTCGGGTCACCCGAGCCAGCTGTTCTCGCAGGTCGAGGCGCTGGTCAAGGCGATCCACCGTCCGCCGAGTCCGACGCCGATGCTCGACGGCATCGGGAGCCGCCACTGGCGCAAGCAGGTCGACAAGCTGCGCAACGGGTCGCCGATCCAGCAGTCGCTGAACTTCTTCGACCGCCGCACGAAGGAGCGCGGCGAAGCCGGCGAGGAGGCCAAAGCGATCGCCGCCGGTCTGCGCGAGTGGATCGCGGCCGAGCAGGACCGCTACCGCAAGACCGCCGACAAGTTCCCGAGCTACGTCGCTTCCGAGCTCGACGGCTTCTGTAAGCAGCTCGCGCGGATGCCCGAGCGCGCCGAGATGAAGAAGCTGCAGGACGAGCTTCTCGCGAAGAAGGCCGTCAAGAACCTCGTCAAGATCCGCAAGGAGTACGACAAGGCGCGCGCGAGCAAGCGGGGTCGCGGCAAGGCGATCGGCAAGGTGCGCAAGAAGCTCGACAAATTCATCGGGACCGTAGAGGGCGACGACGTCGTGCTCGCTGAAGCGAAAGCGCTGCGCGAGCTGATGTAGACGGGATCCGTGGGCGGCGGACTGTTACGCTCCCGTAACGTCCAGTAGCCGTTTTTTGCACGGAGACAAGTGCGACACCCAGAGCCAGCGCCGCTGTTGCCGCTGCTGCATCAGTATCACGACCGCGATGGAATGCTCACCGACGACGCGTTGCGTGAGATCAGTGAGCAGCTGCGGATCCCCCTCGCCGACTTGTTCGGCACCGTCACCTTCTATCACTTCTTCGCCAGGTCCGAGCCGGGCAAGAACGCGCCGCGTGTGTGCGACGGCACGATCTGCAAGCTCAAGGGCTGCGACTCGATTCTCGAGGCGCTGAAGGACGAGGGTGCGCACCCGATGCCGTGCGCGGGTCGGTGCGACGAGCCGATCCCGGTGATCCGTGGCGACGAGGTGCTGACCGGACTCACAGTCGACGATCTGAAGGTGCGCGCGACGCCGCTGCCGCCCGCGTATCCCGGCGACACCGAGGAGTGCGTCTTCGCGAACATCCGCGAGCCGGGGCGCGCGTCGCTCGAGGGCTATCGCAGCGGCGAAGGGTACGAGGCGTTCGTCAGCGCGCTGCAGGACAGCACGCCGCAAGCGGTGATCGACGAGCTGCTCGCGAGCGGCCTCGCGGGTCGCGGCGGCGCGGGCTTCCCGACCGGTCGCAAGTGGCAGGCCGTCGCCGACGCGCCAGGGGCCCCGAAGACGATCGTCTGCAACGCGGACGAAGGCGAACCGGGCTGCTTCAAGGATCGCGTGCTGATGGACTACGACCCGCACGCGGTCATCGAGGGCATGCTCCTCGCGGGCTATGCGACCGGCGCGAAGCGCGGCTTCATCTACCTGCGCTACGAGTATCCCGAGACCTACCGCATCCTCGAGAAGGCGATCGCCGAGGCGTACGACGCGGGACTGCTCGGCGAGAAGATCCAGGGCACCGAGTTCACGTTCGAGCTCTACCTGATCCGCGGCGCCGGCGCCTACATCTGCGGCGAGGAGACCTCGCTGCTCAACAGCCTCGAGGGCAAGCACCCGTTCCCGCGCAACCGCCCACCGTTCCCGGTCACGCACGGTTTCGAAGACCTGCCGACCGCGGTCAACAACGTCGAGACGCTCGCGTCGGTCGCACCGATCCTGCGCAACGGCGCGCAGTGGTATCAAGGGCTCGGCCTCGGCGACCACGCGGGCACGAAGCTGATCTCGCTGTCGGGCGACGTGAAGCGCCCGGGCAACTACGAGGTGCCGATCGGCCTGCCGCTGCAGACCCTACTCAACGAATGGGCCGACGGACCGGAGGACGGCCGCTCGTTCCAGGCCGTGACGATGGCCGGGCTGTCCGGCGGGTTCCTCGCGCACGACGATCTGCACGTCACGCTCGACGAGCCGTCGATCCGCAGCAAAGGCTCGTTCCTCGGCGCCGGCGGCATCATGGTGTTCGACGACCGCCGCAACATGGTCGAAGTCGCGCATGGTGCGATGTCGTTCTTCGCACACGAATCCTGCGGCAAGTGCTTCCCGTGCCGCATCGGCACGCAGCGACTGACCGAACGCCTGAACGGCAACGCCGGCCCGAACGATCTCGCGGCGTGGACCGCCGAAGTCGAAGACATCAGCGCGACCATGAAGGCCACCAGCGCCTGCGGACTCGGCATGGCAGCACCGCTCGTCACCGAGAGTCTCATGCGCTACTTCCCCGACGACGTCGCCCAGCACGTCGCCACCCGCTGATCCCATGCTCGAGACCGCCCGCGAACAGTCCTTCCCCCAGCTGACGCAGATCTCGTTCTTCCTGCCGAACAAGGTCGGCTCCCTCGAGCGCATCACTTCCGAGTTCGAGCAGCTCGAAGTCAAGGTCTGCGGCATGTCGATTCTCGACGCCCACGACCACGCCGTCGTCCGCATGATCGTCGACGAGCCCGGCAAGGCGACGCTGCGACTCGAAGAGCGCGGCCATCGCGTATGCACCTCGCAGGTGCTCGGGGTGGCGGTGCCGGACGGTGTCGGTGCCGTACCGAAGTTGCTCGGCTGCCTCGTGCGCGCCGAGCTCAACGTGCACTACGGCTACGCGCTCCTGTCCCGGCTCCACGGCCAGCCGATCCTCGTCTTCCACGCCGACGACGTCGGCATGGCGCAGCAGGTCGTCGTGCGCGGCGGATTCGAGCTCGTGACGCAGGACAACCTCAAGGACTCGTAGCAGCCGCGCGTCAGCGCACCTGCATGAACAGTCCGTTCGTCCCGCCGAGCCCGAGCGGATTGATACCGGGCTCGATCCACAGGGCCTGCAAGAACACGTCGCCGGTGAAGCCATCCGGCAGCGGCACGACGAACGATGGGTCCGCCACCGCAGAAGCCGTCGTTCCCAGCGACACCATCGTCAGGGGATCCACGTTCAGCCTGCATCCCGTCGCACCGATCGCATCGAGCGGAAGACTCGCGGGCGTGAACGACAGCAGGAAGAACGTCTGGGAACCGAGCGGCATCCCCGAGGCGGTCACCGAGAAGTTCGCGTTCCCGGCAAGCGGCTGATTCTCGTCCGGAGTACCCGCGAGCGTTCCACCGAAACAACTGGCCCCGATCGGAATCTCACCCGTGGTCGGGTATCCGAACAGAGAACTCCGCAACGAGAACGTGGGACTGGGCTGGGCTGACGTAACGCGGAAGGCTCCCCACTCGTCTTCGTCGAAATCGACATCCGTGGCCCAACCGACGGAGGGGGCGTAGGAATCCGAGAGAAGCGAAACCTGCTCCGTGATCCCACCCATGAAGCCGGTTCGCGTCGCGGTCAACGCGCCGTTCAGGCGGTGGAGCACGCACCAGTGGGACTTGGTGTCGAAGTCGAACGCGATGCTGTCCACATCGACGGTCGTGCTGAACGAGCCGTTTGCGAGGCTCGCGTCGAACCGCACCTGAGCGACTCCGTTGACCCAATCGAAACGCTGGTAGCAAGCCCGGCGAGACACGAACGGCAGCGAGGAGTCCTCCTCACGGTAGGCGATCATCGAGTGCGCGGTCGTTCCGTCGAGATGGACATCCGTCGTGTCGATATCCGCGGAAGCGCCGGCTCCGAGAACCGTCCGCGTCCCGATCACCCCGTTGAGTCCCACCCTGACGACCGCCGGACGCCACGTCGTCGTGAACACGGCTCGCACCAGGAAAGCGACGGCCCATTCTTCTCGACCGTAGTCGGATGACGCGATCGACACGGACTTGGACTGCGCAGCCAACCCCGGATCGATGAGGTGTGGCACACCCCACGAGCCCGCGAAGAGATCGAGCGTGCGCGCGTAGATCGCGTTCCCGTTCGTCGATGAGGTGCTCCCTTGTTCGTAGACGATCATGACTTCGCCGACGAACGACGTTTCCGTACGCCCTCCGACGTCCGGACGAAGACTGCTTTCTCCCGGAACCCCCGGCATGAAGTAGGTCGTGCCAGACCCCACCACGCTCACATCCGGATTGTGCTCGTACACGCGGACAGCAGCGGTCGTCCCCGTGCGCCGCTCGAACGCGATCACCCAACGGAGCGCTCCTCGCGAGTACGCACATCGCGGCCGCAGCGTGTCCCAAATCGGAGAGACGTCCTGCCAGATGAAGTTCCAGCTTCCATCTCCATAGCGGTATGCGAACGCATCGATGTCTCCCGTCGTGAACTCACGACTGACGACCGTCAAGGCGGGAGGAGCAGAGGACGCCCACGAGGTGCCGGCGGTGTCCGAGTCCAGCACATCGACCGTTCCCTGCACGCCGCCGAACACGATCGTCTGCAGGATCGGATCGACCGTGACCGGGAACGCGGCATCAGCCAGCCAAGCCCCGGGAACGTGCAAGCCGATGCTCTCCCCATCGAAACTCGACTCGATCTCCAGCTTCCGACCGCGTGCGTCGATCGCGAACGCGCAGCCGTAGCGCACTAGAACTTCGTTGGTCGCAGGCGCACGGAACTCGATCGCCGCATGCGCCGGGCCGCGCTCGTCCGCGATCAGCTCGGACGTGATGCGACCGCGGACGACCACGTCCCCGGACGTCGCCGGCCGCTCACGAAGCACGAACGACTGCTCGACTCCCTCGCCCAGCACGTCGTAGACCTCGACGAAGCCGCGGTGACCGCGCTCGTAGCGCCAGTCCGAGAAACTCACTCGTGACTCTTCCACGGGCGAGAGCCACGGCGCGCCGCCTGCCGTGATTGCGGTCGTCCGCCAGGTCAGCGGCATGTTGTGCGGATAGCGCTTTCCCAACCGCGGGTAGAACGAGAACTCCGCACCGAAAGACGCCTTGAAGTCTTCGCCGGCGGCCCAGTGACCGTAGTCGCCGAACAGGGGATCCACGGGACCGGTGTGCACCGGGACGCGCCATTCGGGGGATTCGATCGAAGGCGTCGACTGCGCGACCAGAACGTTGGCGAGAGCGATCGAGACGGATACGAAGAGGTGAGATCGTCGCATGCCTCCGGTGTAGCGACGCCTCACCCCGAACCGCACAACGCCGCCCGTAAAACTTCGTCGTCTTGGTCAGCGCACCTGCACGAGCAGCCCGTTCGTCGTGCCGACCCCGAGGTCGTTGAGTCCCACGTCGAGCCAGAACGCCTGGAAGTAGACGTCTCCCGTGAAGACCGGGTCGTCCGGCAGCGGCACGTCGAGCGATCCCTCACCGAAGAGCGGGACCGTAGAGCCGATCGTGACCATCGTCGCCGGATCGACGTTGAGCGCACAGCCGGGAGCCCCGATCACGTCGAGCGGCACGAACCCCGGGGCCGGCGAGAGCACGAACGTCGTCGCCGGAGAGCCGAACGGCGGACCCGAAACGCGGATCGAGAAGCGGCCGTTGCCCGCGAGCGGCTGGTCCCGGTTCGGCGTAGCCGCCAACTCTGCGCCGAAACAGCTGCTGCCGATCGGCACGGTCCCGGCCACCGGATACTCCAGCTGGGCCGCCTTCACGGGATAGAACAGATCGAAGTCCGCCCACGCGATCTGGAACTTGCCCCACGTATCCGACGCGGGGGTCGTGTCGATCGCGGACGTCACCGACGCGGCGCCGGTGCCAGGGTCCGACGCGACGACCGCCTGCTCGACGATCCCACCGGTGAAGCCCGTCCGCGTCGCGGTCAGCGTGTCGTTCACGCGGTGCAGGATGCACCAGTGCGAACGGGTGTCGAGATCGTACGCGATGCCATCGACATCGATCGTCGTGCTGAGCGCGCCATTCGCGAGACTCGCCTCGCGGATCACCTGCGCGGCGCCCCCGGTCCAGTCGAATCGCTCGTAGCAGGCGCGACGCGTGACGAGCAGCGACGACGAGTCGACTTCGCGATACGCGATCATCGCCTGGAAGCGGCTGCCATCGACGTGAACGTCCGTCGTCGTGACGTCCGGCGAACTCGGCGCACCGAGCACGGTCGGCGTATCGACCGTGCCGCCGAAGTTGACCGGCACGACGGCCGGACGCCACGACGAGGCCAAGAACGGCCGCACGAGGAATGCGACCATCCACTCGAGTCCGCCGACATCGGTCTTCCCAATCGTCACCTCTCGCGTCTGACTCAGCAGGCCGGCATCGATCTGATGCTCCGTCCCCCAGCCGTTGACCGAGAAGAGAAACGGGCGCACGTAGATCGGGTTGCCGTTCGCCGACGTCGTGCTGCCACGCTCGAACACGAACAGAACCAGAGGAGACGAGAGAGAGGACGTGGCAAGTCTGCCGCCGATGTCCGGACGGATGCTGCTCTGGCCCGAGACGCCTGGCAGGAAGTGCGTCGTGCCGCCCATCGTCGTCAGGTCGAGTCGATCCTGCGAATAGCCGCGGACGGCGCCCGTGGTTCCGGACCGACGCTCGAACGCGATCACCCACTTGTCGTTCGGCTGGCAGTAGGCGACCCGCGGACGCAGCGTGTCGAAGGTCGCGAGATCCTGCCAGATGCGGCGCGCGTTGCCGAAGTCGTCGCCGTCGTACGAGAAGCCGTAGGCGTCGATGTCTCCGTCGGTGAACTCGCGGCTGTGCACGACGAATACGGAGCTCGCGTCACCCACATCCGGATCCGCCGCGGTCGCGGAGTCCGAGTCGAGCACGGCCGTCGAGCCGAGCTCGCCACCGAGCACGCCACGCTGCACGAGCGGATCGATCGTGACCGGAAACGCGGCCGTCGCGAGCCAAGTCGCCGGCACCCGCAGCCCGATGCTGCTGCCGTCGAAGCTCGAGCCGAGCTCGATCTTGTCTCCGCGCGCGTCGACCGCGAACGCGCAACCGTAGCGGACGAGCACTTCCCCGGTCGCCGGGGCGCGGAACTCGAGGTCGGCATGCTGGGGCGCACGATCATCCGCGTTCAGCTCCGACTCGACGTGCCCGTGAACGACGACGTCTCCGCCGAACGGCGGACGCTCGCGCAGCAGAAACGACTGCTCGACGCCCTCCGCGAGGACATCGTAGATCTCGACGAACCGCCCACCATGACTGCGTTCGTAGCGCCAGTCCGAGAAGTACACGCGCGGCGACTCGGACGGCGCGATCCAGGGCGCACCTCCCGCGGTGACTCCGGTCGTCCGCCAAACCAGCGGCATGTTGTGCGAGTAGCGCTTCCCGAGCCTGGGATAGAACGCGAACTCCGCGCCGAAGGAAGCCTTGAAGTCGCGGCCCGCCGCCCAGTGGCCGTAGGCACCGTGCACCGGATCGACGGGTCCGGTGTGCACCGGCACGCGCCAATCGAACGGAGCAGAGGGTGTCGTAATCTGCGCGGAGGCCACGCCCACCATGCCGAGAGACACGAGGACGAGGAGTCGAGGTCGTTGCATGGACGCGACCAGCGACGTTCCGAGCGCAACCGCACCGCGATCTCACGGGAAATCCACGTGGGTCATCACAGCCGTGCAGAAGCGGGTTCGATCACGCCCGAAGCCGGCGCCACGGTTCGACGCAACTCGCTTGGCGCTCAACGCGTGCGACTCCACGGAGAGCGCTCACGTGCTACAGTGGCTCCGTTACGAACACACCGGAGCCCCCACCGATGCAGACTCTCCGCTTCCGCGCCGACGCGCTCGCGATCTTCGCCGCACTCACGCTTTCGTGCGCATCTCCCGCGCAATGGGCCGGCGAGTGGTGGCTCGACGAATCGAGCGGCACGAACGCGCTCGACATCTCGGGCAACGCGAACGACGGCACGCTCTTCAACTTCACGGGCAACCCGTGGGTCCCGGCGCAGTACGGCAACGGGTTGATGTTCGACGGGGTCGACGACTACGTCGAGATCACGGCAAGCCCACAGTTCCCGATCTACCGCGGCGTCGGTGCACCGTTCTCGGTCGCGTTCTGGATCAAGGCGCCAGAACAGAACGACCGTCGCGCATACTCGGAGGGCCGCTCGAGCGGCGGCAATCCGCTGTTCACGATCGGCAGCCCGCAGTTCGGCTCGCAGGACCGACTGCGCGTGTTCATGCGCAACGACGCCGTCCAGGTCGTGTGTGACGTGCACTCGATCGGCACGGTCTACGACGACACCTGGCACCACGTCGCGTTCGTGAATGCGTCCGGCCAGATGTCCATCTACATCGACGGAGTGCTCGACAGCAACCCGAGCTACAACCCGGGCATGGAGCCCGGCACACCGGGGTACGGCACGTTCACGTTCGACAGGATCTCACTCGGTGCGGTGCTGCGCGGCAGCACGTGCTGCCACATGAACGGCATTCTCGACGACGTGCGCGTCTACCAGTTCGCTCTCTCGGACGCGGACGTCGGGATGGTCATGGCCGGCGTCGGGCTCCTTCCGACGCGGTCGAGCATCAGCGAGTACGGAGTCGGCTGTGGCCCCGGTCCTCTGGACCTCGCGGGCAGCGGCACGGCCGCACTCGGCGGCGCGGGTATCCAGCTTCAGGTGCAGAACGGCACCCCGATGGGCCTCGGCTTCATGCTCCTCGGCATCGGTCCCGTGAACCCGATCGACATCTCGCTCGCCGGCTTCCCGGGATGTAGCGTCTACCCGAACGACAGCGTCTCCTTCTCGATCGGGCAACTCGACGCCACCGGAAGCACGACGGTGCCGCTGATCCCGATCCCGAACAATCCGACCCTGACCTTCGTCCAAGTGAACTTCCAAGCGGCCGCGATCACGTCGTCGTTGGAACTGTCGGACGTGGTCATCGCGCTGCTCGGCGGCTGAGGCGCCTCGGAAGTCGACACGGGATCTCCCGGAACGGTCACTTCAAGTAGCTGCCGCCGTCCCGCGCCCGGGCCGCTTCGTCGGCGCTCAGCTGTTCGAACGCCACGCCCGCGGCCTTGCCGTAGACCGAGTCCGCGTGCTTGGTCGCGAACTTCTCCAGCGCCTTGAGGCGCCCCTTCGTGCGCTTCTTGCGCAGCTTGTCGATCAGCCCGTAGTAGGTCTTGCCGACGCGTACCTGCTCTCGCAACGTGCGGTCCGAGCGATCGGCGAAACGCTCGACCCAGGATTCCGCGACCTCGTCGTACTCGTCGATGCCGGCGTACTTCTTCGCACTGGCCTCGAGCGCTCTCTCGATCCGGTAGACGTCGCCCTTCGCATCGTGCTCCCGCAGCGTCGCGATTGCGTCGTCGAGGTCGCCGTGCAGCGCGCTCTCGAGAAACGCGAATACCTCGTTCGCGGTCTCGAGCTTCTTCGCGTCGCCGCCGTACAGCTCCTCGGCGTCCTCCGCCAGCCGCTCTTTCAGCTGCGCGCACAGCGTGTGGGCTTCGACGTACTTCTTGGCCGCCAGCGCGCGGTGTAGTGGCGCCGTCTGCTTGTCCAGCATCTTGCGGATCGACGCCATCGTGAACCGCGGCGTCATTTCGAGCATCCCGTGCGCGAACGCGCGCCCGAAGCGGAAGAAGTGCAGGAAGCTCCCGTAGTAGTGGTACGGCCGGTCCGAACCGACCTCACCCCACTCGTCGGGGTTCTGCTTCCACGTCTTGTAGCGCTTCAAGACTTCGGCATCGGCGAGGTCCGCAATCGGCACGTAGCGCACGGAAGACGTGTTGCCCTTGCGCGAAGCCACCGACATCTGCGCCTTGTTGAACGGCGTCGGACTCTTGTTGAAGCCGAGTTGCCCGATCACCATCTTCATGTCCGGCGCGTCGAGGTCGGATCGCAGGTCGTGGATGAGATCGTGCAGACGGCTCGCGTACGACGCGAAGCCCTCGGCCTTCTGCTCCTTGTCGATGTTGTCGTTGAAGCCCTGGAACCAGACCAAGCCCTCGAAGCGGTAGCCCTGCCCGCCGTAACTCGGGACGTACTTCTTGAGGTTCGACTTCGCGTCCTTCGCCATGTCGACGAGCTCCTTGTAGAGACGCCCGGGACCACCGGAGCTCGGCGGTAGGAACTCGGTCTTCAACGTCTTGCCGCCTTCGGACACCTTGAGCAGCAGGATCGGACCACCGACCTCTTCGGCCATCGTGAGTCCGAAGCCGTACTCCGGCCCGATCAGATCGCGGTTCGTCCCCCACCCGACGTTGAGCTTCCCGATGCGGTTCTTGTAGCGAATGTAGACCCGCTTGATGTCGTGGAACTTTCCGCCGCGGTGCACGCGGTGGAAGATCTTGCGTTCGTCCGCGCGCGCGTTGTCCTTGAGCCAGGTGATATGGCGGACGTGCCCCTTGCCTTCCATGTTGGACTGGCCGGCGAGAAGGTAGATCTTGAGCTTGGGGGCGCGGGGGGTCGCGGGCGGGTCGATGCGATCGGCGCCACTCGACGGACTCAGCGGCGTGGCGCAAAGCAGGGTGAGCAGAGCGAGGGACTTCATGCTGCAATCCTCAATGACGGGCCCGGATCATACCGGGATCCCGCGATGGGCCCGGAACTCGACAGGGGAACCACTTCGGCCCCGGAGCGAATTCGCTAAGCTGACCCACCGATGACCGAGACCCAAACCGCGCCCACCAACCCTGCGGAGACCTCGACGACGATCAACCTCGACGGCGTCGACGTCCCGTTCCAAGAGGGCGAAACCATCTACGAAATCAGCGAGCGGCACCGCAAGGAAGTGCCGACGCTGTGCTACGACGACCGACTCGAAGCCTTCGGCTCGTGTCGACTGTGCGTCGTGGAAGTCGAGGGGCTGCGCAACCCCGTCGCCTCGTGCACGACCAAAGCCACCGAAGGCATGGTCGTCCGCACCAAGACCGAGCCGATCGAGAAGCATCGCAAGACGCTGATGGAGCTCGTCGTGTCGGAGAACACCGGCGGCGAGAAGCGCAACGGTCAGATCGACGTCGATCCGCTGCGCGGCCTCAAGTCGCAGGAGCTCAGCCTGCTCGCCGACCGCTACGACGTCGACGGCACGCGCTTCGCCGGCAAGACTTCGGGCACGACGAACATCCAGGACGACAACCCGTTCATCCTGCGCGACTACGACAAGTGCATCTCGTGCTACCGATGCGTGCGCGTGTGCGCCGAGCGCGAAGGTGACTACGCGATCTCGGTCATGAATCGCGGGTTCCACACCCAGATCACGACGGAGTTCGAGAACGACCTCAAGGACTCGGCGTGCACATTCTGCGGCCAGTGCGTGCAGACCTGCCCGACCGGAGCGCTCGCCGACAAGAAGGCGATGCGCGACGTCGACACTCCTGGCGAGATCCAGAAAACGCGCTCGATCTGCCCGTACTGCGGCGTCGGCTGCTCGGTCGACATCCTGAGCAAGGGCGAGAAGATCGTCGGTATCCACCCTGCGATGGACGGCCCGGCCAACGTCGGCGCGCTGTGCATCAAGGGGCAGTACGCGTTCGACTTTGTGCAGCATCCGGACCGTCTCAAGACGCCGCTCGTCCGCAAGGACGGACAGCTCGTCGAGGCGAGCTGGGACGAAGCGCTCGACCGCGCGGCCGCGGGCTTCGTCAAGGCGAAGAAGGACCATGGCCGCCACTCGGTCTACGCGATCGCGTCCGGCCGCGCGCCGCACGAGTCGTCCTACACTCTGCAGAAGTTCATCCGCGCGGGGTTCGCGACCAATCACGTAGACAATTGCTCACGTGCTTGACACGCTCCTACGGTCGCCGGTCTGGCGGCTACGATCGGACGCGGTGCCATGTCGAATCCCCTGGCCGACATGGAGAAGCCCGATGTGATCTTCGCGATCGGCACCAACATGACCGAGTGCCATCCCGTCGCCGCGACGCGCCTCAAGCGCGCGTTGCGCAACGGCGCGAAGATGATCGTCGCGGACCCGCGGAAGATCCCGTTGGCCGAGATGGCCCATCTCTATCTGCCGCTGCGCGTCGGCACCGACGTCGCGCTACTGCTCGGCATGGCGCACGTGATCGCACGCGACGGCCTCATCGACCGTGAGTTCATCGATGCGCGCACGGCCGACTTCGACGCGTTCGTCGAGCACGTGAAGCAGTTCACGCCGGAGTGGTCCGAGTCGATCTGTGGCGTGCCCGCCGCGGACATCGAGAAGGCCGCGCACTGGTACGGCAAGGCCGAGCGCGGCGCGATCTACTACACGCTCGGCATCACGGAGCACATCTGCGGCGTCGACAACGTGCAGAGCCTCTGCAACCTCGTGCTGATGACCGGCAACATCGGTAAGGAGGGCACCGGCATCAACCCGATGCGCGGGCAGAACAACATCCAAGGTGCCGGCGACGCCGGCGCGCTGCCGAACAATTACGTCGGCTTCCAGCCGGTCACGGATCCGGAGAACCAGGCGAAGTTCGAGAAGGCGTACGGAGCCAAGGTCGACCTCGAGAAGGGTATCACCAAGGTGCGCGCACTCGAGCGTGCGGCCGAAGGCGAGATGAAGGCGATGATGATCGCCGGCGAGAACACGGTCGTGACCGACCCGGATCGCAAGCACTGCGAGCACGCGCTCGAGAACCTCGACCATCTCGTCGTCATCGATCTGTTCCGCACCGAAACCGCCGAGTTCGCGGACGTCGTGCTCCCGGCGACGAGCTGGGGCGAGACCGACGGCGTCTACTCGAACACCGAACGCCGCGTGCAGCGCGTGCGCGCCGCGGTGAAACCCCAGGGCCAGGCCAAGCCCGAGTGGTGGATCATCAGCGAGATCGCGAAGCGCGCGGGCATCGCGGGCTTCGACCACTTCGAGTCCGCAAAGGACGTGTTCAACGAGCTCTGCTCGCTGTCCGCGACCTACAAGGGCCTGGACTGGGATCTCATCGACAAGGGCGAGTACCACTGGCCGGTCCCCGAGAAGGGGCACCCGGGCGAACCGATCCTACACTCGAAGGAATTCAAGAACGGACGCGGCCTGTTCCGCGTGATCGGCTACCGCGATCCCGCCGAGGTCGTCAGCGAAGACTTCCCGGTCTGGCTGACGACGGGACGCCGCCTGCAGAACTACCACTCGCGCACGATGACCGGCCGCGCAGCCGGCATCGACTACCTGCAGCCCGAGGAGTTCCTCGAGGTGCATCCCGACAACGTGTCGGCGTGGGGCCTGACCGACGGCGGCTGGTGTCGCATGTCGAGCCCGCGGGGCGCGGTCGAGATCAAGGTCAAGGCGACGGCGACGTCGCCGCGCGGCACGGTCTTCTGCTCGTTCGGTTTCAACAACGTGCCGATCAACAACCTGACCGGCTCGGGCTACGACCCCGTGACCGAGACGGCCGAGCTCAAGGTCTGCCCGGTCAAACTCGAACCGATCGCCGCACCGAGTGCCTGAGTCGAAGCGCTGATGTCGATCGCAGCTCTGCAGCGAGCGACGCGAGAGGTCAACAAGGCCCTCGCGCCGCTCGAGTTCGACGCGCCCGTCGCGTACGTCTACAACCCGCTCGTCTACGCCAAGCGTTCACACGGGCAGTACATCGAACGCTTCGGCCAGGGCCCGAAGGACGCGCTCCTGCTCGGCATGAATCCCGGACCGTTCGGGATGGCGCAGACCGGCGTACCGTTCGGCGAAGTCGCGCTCGTCCGCGAGTGGCTCGGGATCGAAGCCAAGGTCGAAAAGCCGCCCGTCGAATGCCCGAAGCGCCCGATCACCGGCTTCGACTGCACGCGTAGCGAAGTCAGCGGACGCCGCCTGTGGGGCTGGGCGCGCGAGCGCTACGGCACGCCGAAGAAGTTCTTCGACAAGTTCTACATCCACAACTACTGCCCGCTCGTCTTCATGGAGGAGGGCGGACGCAACGTAACGCCCGACAAGCTCAAGGCCACGTCACGCGACGAGCTGTTCGCGATCTGCGATCGCTACATGAAGGCGGTCGTGCGCGCGGTGCAGCCGCGGATGATCATCGGTGTCGGCGCGTTCGCCGAGCAGCGCGCGCGCAAGACGTTCGACGGGACCACCGACTTCGAGTTCGGTCGGATCCCGCATCCGAGTCCGGCAAGCCCGGCGGCAAACAAGGGCTGGGACGCGCTCGCGGACAAGGCGTTCGCCGAGCTGGGGTTCTGAGTCAGAGGATCGGGATCAACTGCGCCGCGATGGCCTCCGCCATCAACCGGTAGCCGTCGTCGTTGCAGTGCCCATCCGCGACGTAGAGCTCGTGCGAAGGGTCCCGGAGCAGACTGTCGATCAAGGGCTGCGCGCTGCGAATGCACAGCGCACCCGTCTCGTCGGCGACTTCCTCGGCCGCCCGCATGTACCACTGCGGCCAGAGCAACGGATAGCCGATGAACACCGGCCGCACTCCGTCGCGACGGCACCGCCAGACCATCTGCTCCATGTGACTGCGGAAGATCCCCTCCATGCGCGCAGCCGATTCGTCGCTCGTCAGCTCGTCGTACAGCGCGATCGCTGCGGCTCTGCTATCGGCGTCCTCGACCGTCTCGTCGGCGATCTGACGAAACCGTTCGGCATCGACCGACACGCACAGCGGTCGTAGCAAGCGCAGCGTCGAATCACGATCGGGCGCGCGCACGTGCGCGCGAAGCAGCGAGCGCAGCGCCTGCTCGGGTTTCTCGTGCGACAACACGAGAGTCTGTGTCCGCAGTACGATCGCGTGATCGATGTCGTCGTGACTCTCATCGAGCGCGGCGACCGCTCGCGCGATGATCTCGCGTGCAGCATCCTTGTCACCACCGTTGATCTCCCGATCCGCCCACAGGTGCAGCAGCACCGGGTCGTCCGAATCGGCGCCCGCTTTCCTCGCGAACTCGAGGGCCGAGCGCTCGTCACCTGCAGCCGCGAATGCGGCGAGCAACTGCTCGGCGATGCGCGCGATCGGACGCACGCGGTACAGCTCTCGAAGTCGAGCCGTGTCCGCGGCAATCGCATCGCGACTCCCGCGACGAGAATGCACGCGACACCGCCGATGCAGAGCCAATCCCAGCGCGAGCGACTCGGGACCCGCGAGTTCGATGACTTCCGTATCGAGCCGCAAGGCTTCGTCGTATCGCATCGCCCGGAACGCCGCCATCGACTCTCTCGCCAGCTGGCGGATCTTCGCGCTCACTTCGGGCGACCGACCGGTGTCGACGATCTTCGGATGCGGACGTCGAGGAGTCGCACCGGCCTGCGCCGCTTCGAACGCGCGCTGCTCGTCCTCTTCCGTCACCCGGAGGCGACCTCGGAACGTGCGGAACAGACGCGGAATGCGCCAGGTCCAGCGGAACCGATCGTTCGCCACCCAATCGTCCGCGTCGGTGCTGTCCAGCTGCAGCGGGGCCGGTCGCGTCCACTCGTCGTTGAGCCCGATCAAGATGCAGGCGATCTTCGGCGTGCCGCGCTTCAGCTCGGCATCGAGCCGCTGCAGGACCTCCCGACTGTTGCGACCGGGATAGCCGAGATTGCGCACGCGCCACTCGTCGTCGACCCGCTCTCGGATGATCTCTTCGAGCTGGGATGGATACGAATGGCTCTGATCACTCGCCCCCATCCCGAACGTGTACGAGTCCCCGATGCACAGCACGGTCTTCGCGCCAACTCCGTCCGGGGTCGCAGACGGGCCGCGGGTGAAGCACCAGAACCCGATCGCGAGCAGCTGCAACGTCGCCTCGAGTAGCAATACCGAGACCAAAGCCACATAGACGACGCGACGCCAGCGCATGGAGGTCGAGTGTAGCAGCCCTACCGCAACGTCAACCGTCGGCTGCCCTGCTGATAGGTCACCCGGAAGCCGTGCAGCCTCGGCAGCGAACCCGCGGGCGGCTCCTTGTTCTTGCGCGCCTTGGCGTCCGCAGGCTCCAGTCGTACGGTCCTCTGGCCGTGTAGCAGCGTGCACGAGTAGACGCCGCCGTGATACGTCCACGTGCGCGGAAACTCCCGCAGCACCGGCTCCGCGGCCCAGCTCGGGACGCCCGTCATCTCCTCGAGTTCCGGCAGCAGATCCACCGACTCGAGGAGCTCGAGATCGGCCGCCGTCTCGACGCCGAGCGTTGCCAAACGCCCCGCCAACCACTCCGCCTCGTCGTCCGGAGGCATGTGAGGAGCGGGCCCGTATTCGCCCAGCGGATCCCCCTTCCAATGCGCCAGCACCTCCCAGGCGTGCAGCGCGTTGCGCAAGGCCTCGCCCGCGCCGCGGAACAGCCGGTTCTCCAGCACGAACGCAGCGACGGCGCGGTGCAGATCCACGCCGACGAGCGCGGCCTCTTCACTCGCCAACGTCACGCCGGCGAGCTGCACCTCACGGCGAGCCTCGATCTGCACCCGGCCGCGCTTGCTCTTGTCGAGCGTCACGTCCGCGAGCGCCGTCTCGCCGAGGCCGGCCGCCGCCAGCGCGCTCGGCGACGCGGGCAACAACATACGACCGATGCCGGTCACCCCGCGCTCGGCGGACAGCCACTCGGTCTCGAGGATCACCGCAGCGTTCGGCTTCGGCACCTCCAACTCCGGGTCCAACGGCTCGAACGGATAGACCTGCACCTCGATCGTGCCGTTGGCCCACGGCTGGGACCGACCGCGCTTCTTGTCCGCGCGCGGCCGCTTGACGAAACCGGCGGCTGGCAGGCGCGCGAGGATGTAGTCGGCGAGTCCATCCAACGCGTTTCCCTTCGCGTCGATCAGATCACGAAGCTGGCGAGCGATGGCCTTCGCATCGTCCAGGCGACGACCGCTGAGATGATGGCGCCGCGCATCCCCGTCCCGTAGCAGGACGAGGCTCATCGTCACTTCGTCCTTCACACCGCGCAGCAGCTCTTCGCGCGCCTCCTGCGCCTCTTCTCGGTCGCGGTGCGAGAGCTCCCGAAGATCGCGCAACAGCGAGCCGCGAGCCTGGAGCAAGGCGACCAGGTCACACAACGTCGCGTCGATCGAGTCAGGAGCCCCGACGAGCAACGCGGCTTCGTCCGCGGCAACGGGCAGCTGTGCGAGATCCCGGCCGCGCGGCGTCAGACCTCGCGCGTCGATCGCCGCCAGGTCCTCGAGCCGCCGCATCGCGCGCTCGACCGCGAACTCCGGGGGCGGCGTGATCCAAACGGCCTTCGAGAAGGCCTCGCCCGACAAACCGAGCTCCGCGGCCTGCAGCACCAGATCGTCCAGCTCGACGCGCTCGATCTCCGGCCGCTGAAACGGCTCCGGCGGGAATCGATCGGACCAGAGCCGAACGCAAAGCCCTGCCGCGACGCGACCCGCTCGACCGGCGCGTTGCTCCATTGACGCGTGCGAGATCGGCACCGTCGCCAAGACCGCACGCCCGGCCCGGTGCAGACGCGTCTTCGCGAGACCGCTGTCGATGACGATGCGCACACCGGGCAACGTGATCGACGTCTCGGCGACGTTCGTCGACAGATACACTCGACGACGGTCGGACTCTTGGAACACGCGGCGCATCACCTCCGGCGGCTGCGACCCGTGCACGGCCAAGACCTCTTCGGATCGCCGGCCGAGCGCCGATTCGACCGAGCGGATCTCGCGCATACCCGGCAAGAAGACGAGCACATCGCCGTCGTGATCCCGAAGCGCGCGCTCCACGGCATCCGCGACGCGCGGTCCGATATCGCGCGCGCTGGGCTCGATCGTCGCGCCGGCGTACGCCACTTCGACCGGGAACGTGCGCCCCGTCGCGTGCAGCACGCCGGCATCGAGCGTCGCGGCGGCACCCTCCGCATCCATCGTCGCGGACGTCAGGACCAACGGCACGCTCCGGAGCTGCGGCAGGCTGGCCGCCGCAGCCACGACCAAGTCCATCTGCCACGACCGTTCGTGGAACTCGTCGACGACGATCGCGGCCGGCACCAGATCCGCGTCGGCGAGCATGCGCAGCGCGACGCCGGGGGTGCAGAACAACACGCGCGTCGCGGCGCTCGATCGGTCCGCGAACCGCACGCGGCTTCCGAAGTAGCCACCCACGGACTCGCCACGCTCTCGAGCCAAGAACTCCGCCAGCGCCTGACACGCGACCCGCCGTGGCTCGACGACAAGGATCAGCCCCTCGAAACGCTCCGCGAGCCAGACCGGCACGCGAGTCGACTTGCCGGCGCCCGTCTCGGCGGTCACGACGAGCCGCGAGCGCGCGTCGACCGCGCAGTCGAACTCGGCGCGGATCTCGTCGATGGGCAGGCGCATGCAGGGAGCGTACCGTCAGGAATCCGACGAAGAACACCGGGATTCCCGACCCCGTTCTCGCCTTCCTGTCAGTATGAGACTGATGACGGAGCTCGCAACAGCATCCGGCAGCGACGTCTGGGTCGAACTGACCGAGAACGTCGTGCGCACGCACCAGAGCACGGTATGGCGTTACCTGCGGTTCCTCGGCTGTGATCCCGACCTCGCCGACGATCTGGCGCAGGAGACGTTCTTGGCGCTCGCATCGACACGCCTGCCGGACCGTGGACCGGAAGCGCTGTCGGGCTGGCTGCGTGGCACGGCCCGCAACCTGATGCGCGCGCGACGGCGCAGTCTGCGTCGCGAACTCGCGACCGCGACTCCCGAGCAAATCGAAGGCGCCTGGTTCGAGTATGCGCGTGACGACGGCGGTGCATCGTACCGCGCCGCGCTTCACAGCTGCCTCGCGACCCTCTCCGAGAAGGATCGGATCGCGGTGGACCAGCGCTACTCCGAACGCGCGTCTCGTTCCGCCATCGCAGCCAGACTCGACATGAGTGTCGAAGGCGTCAAGTCGCTCCTGCGCCGAGCCAAGGCCGCTCTCAGAACGTGTATCGAAGGAAAGACACGATGACCGAATCCCGGCAAAGCCCGAAGCTCGCGATCCTCGAAGCCGCGCTCGAAGAAGAGCTCGGCGGCAACGCACCTCCTGATCTCTGGGAGCGCATTGTGACCCGAGGCGAGTCGCGCCCCGCCTCGCGATGGTGGACCACGGCCGCACTCCTCCTGTTCGGCATCGCGGTGCTGATCGCGATCGCGACGAGCCGCTCCGAGGCAGACTCTCCGAAGCACGTCGGACCTCCGGACGCGCCGGCGACGCTCGAGGAGGCGCGGGAACGACTCGTAGGAGACGTGAGCAAGCTCTCGGTGCAGGCCGACGGGGTTCTGGACACGAGCTCCGGCCGAACGGTCCCGCTGTATCCCGACGATCTCGCCCGACTGTTCGCTTCCGACACCTTCGACGTGAAGAACCGCGAGGAGCGCGACCAGGTGCGACGAATCCTCGCCGCCGCCATGCCGGCGGCGAAGCCCGTCGAGGCTCCGGAATGGCAGTACACCCTGACGATCCAGTGCGCGTCGAAGCCCGTATCGGTGCGCATCCGCGGGTGCGCCGAGATCCCCGAGGCGTCCCCGTCCGGCGCGCTGGAGCTGGCGATCGTGGGGCGCGACCGGCTGTTCATCCTGCGACCGTCGTCTCCGCTCGCCGAGATCTTGCGCGTCGACCTGATCGAGCTGACGCATCAGATTCTGCGAGACGGTCCGCTCGCGGTCGGGATCACGGGCCTGCGAACCCGCCGGAGCGACGCGAAGCAGCTCCGCTGTGTCGGCGTCGGATCCGATCACGCGCGTGAGTTCGAGAGGTTCACCAAGCTTCGATCGCTCGACATTCGCGAGTCCCCCGAGCTGCACGATCCACTTGCTCTCGCGCACGTCACCGATTCCGTGACCTCCCTGACCGCGGATGCCGCCCACGCATCGCCCCGGCTGCTGCAGGCGCTCGGCAGGCTGCGATCACTCGACGAACTGGTGTTCACCGCCCCCACGCGCCCCATCCTGGAGATGCTGACCGGCGAAGGCGCGGCGGCCCCGATCGGCGACGACGACGCTATTCTCCTGACCGCGTGGACCGAACTGCGCGAACTGGTCGTCCCTGGCGCGCCGCTCACCGACCGCGGCCTCCGCACGCTCGCCGCCCTGACGAAACTCGAAGCGCTCAGCCTGGCCAACTGCGACGGCATCGACGGCCGGGGCTTCGACGCGTTCGGCGCGAGTTCGATCGAACGGCTGAACCTGATCGGCTGCGACGCGCTGAACGCCGCAGGGCTCATGGCCATCGCCGCACTCCCGAAGCTGGACCAGCTGTCCATGAGTATCCGCCCGGAGCTCGACCTGAGCGGGCTCGCGGCGAGCCGATCGCTGCGGCGCCTCGCGGTGCTCGGCGAGCCCGACGCCACGACGATCGATCAGCTGGGCCGACTGGGGTCGCTCGAGCGGTTGACGCTGGCATCCGAGATCCCCGCCGAGGCCTTGGAAAGCCTTCGCGCGGCGCTGCCGGGCTGCGATGTCCGCGTGGACGTCTGGGACCGCTAGCCGGCGGCAGGGGCGGGCAGGAGGATTTTCTGCAAATTCCCCCAAGTCCGCCGCGTCGAAGAGCGCATGGCGAGATGACGGGTGTGGCGTGAGGCAACGCCGGCCCGCTCCCCCCCGCCTGACCGAGCGACCACTTACGAGGAGAAGACGATGGGCAACAGAAACGGCTGCGACACCCCGACCTACAGCGAAAAAGAGATCAAGAAGCTGCAGGACAACATCAAGAAGACGAAGAAGCTCATCGAGACCGTCGAGAAAGCCGGCGGCAAGATGCCCAAGCTCAAGAAGGCTGTGAAGCACCTCGAGATCGCGATCAACACCGGCACCGACATCGCGAAGGCCGCCGACGAAGCGAGCCGCGAGCTGAAGATCCATACGGACGATCTCCACAAGGCCTGTGGCGACGACTTCGTCTGCAAGGCCAAGATCGACCGCAAGTGGCAGGCGCGCGCGGTCAAGTGGACCCTCGATCCCTCGAAGGACAACTCGGTCCTCACGAAGACGATGAACAAGACGATGGCCCGGTATGCCCCGAAGGCCATCTGCAAGTTGTTCGACGGTTGCGCGAAGGAGCTGAAGAAGCAGGAGAAGAAGTGCAAGTGAGTCGGCGGCCTGCCGGCGGACTCGCTACAAGAGGGCGATGCCCGACACACTCCGGCTCGCCACGGCGCTCCTCCTCGCCGCACACCTCGGCGCCCAAAGCAAGGCGCCCACGCTCACGAGCACACTGAAGCTCGGCCGCACGCTGCAGGTCAGCGTGACGCACGAGGCCCGCACCTGGGACGACCGCGCCTCGAAACGGAAGCTCGGCACGTTCCAGGCCAAGCAAGCGGTGTTCGTCGGCGGAGAAGCGATCGACAAGGGCACGTTCACACTCGCGCTGTCCACGAACGGCTCGGACGACGACTGGCGGCTGCAGCTGCTGCCCAAGAGCAAGAAGGCCAAGGCCGTCGCGTGGTCGCTCGAAGCCGGCGAGCACGAGGCCCGCCCGCTCCGAATCGCGTTCCGCGCCGGCGATGGCGACATGGCGCACCTCGACGTCGAATTCGGCGCAATGCGCGCGTCGCTCCCGGTCGCGTCACTCAAGGCCGTCGAAGCGATGCTGAGCCAGGACTCGGCGATCCGCGCGATCGACGCGATGCTCGACAAGGCGAACATCGACAAGAAGGCTTCGAACTGGCGCACCAAGATGCCCGAGCCGATGAAGGCCACTTTCGATCCGAAGCGTCGCTACTTCTGGAACCTGAAGACCAGCGAGGGCCGGATCGTGATCCGCTTCATGCCGGACGTCGCCCCACTCCACGTGTCCAGCACGATCGCGCTGACGCGCACCGGGTTCTACGACGGGCTGCGCTTCCACCGCGTCGTGACAGGCTTCATGGCGCAGGGCGGCTGCTCGAACGGCACGGGCACCGGCAGCTGTGGCTTCACCTATGGCGGGGAGTTCCGCGACGACGTGATCCACGATCGGCCCGGGTTGCTCAGCATGGCGAACTCGGGGCCGGGCACGGACGGGAGTCAGTTCTTCATCACGTTCGGCCCCGCGGCTCACCTCGACGGGAAGCACACGATCTTCGGAGAGGTCGTCGACGGCATGAAGACCGTGCGCCGACTGGAGAAGGCCGGGTCGGAGGGCGGCAAGCCTTCGAAAGAGCTCGGGATCGAGTCCGCGACGGTGTCGATTCGCTGAGCCTGGTCAGCCGCTGAAGTCCGTGAACATTCGCCACGCGCCGTATCCCGCGAGCGCGACGAACCCGAGCACCGCGAGCAGGCTCAGCACCGGCCTCCGGTTCGCCGAGTCCATCCCGAGTCGGAACGCCCGGCGCGAAAACGTCGTCGGGCACACGACGTCGAACTGCCCACCGGCCGCCCGCTGCAGCTCACGACGCATCTCCTCCGCGGAATGGAATCGATCGCGTGGGTTCTTCTTCATCGCGATCTGCAGCCAGTAGGCGATCTCGATCGGAACCCGTGGCTGGTGCGGGCTGGTCACCCAGTAGGCCAGCTGCGCGTCGCGCTCGCGCACGCCGGCCATGACCGTCGCGAGGTCCTCGGCGTCGGCGAGGTAGTGCTCCAGCGTCAGAAGCTCGTAGAACACGACGGCCATGCTGTAGACGTCACTCGATCGTCCCACAGCCTCAGCGTCGCTCTGCGTCTGCTCCGGCGACATGTAGAGCGGCGTGCCGAGAAGCGTGTCCGAACGCGTGCCGAATGGGTCGCCCTCGTCGCCGTTCTCGGCGAAGGCCGCTGCCGACCCTGTATCTTCGTCGACGTTCTTGGCGAGGCCCCAGTCCACGACCGTGACCTCACCGTGCTCGCCCACCATGATGTTGCCGGGCTTGAGATCGCGGTGCACGATCCCGCGCGCGTGCGCGTACTCCATGACCCGCAGCACGGCCTCGCAAATTCGCAGGCGCTCGTAGATCGGGAAGCGCTCGTGCGAGTCGGGGTCCCCAGCGCGGAGCTTCAGGATGAGCGTGTCGAGGGACTGCCCCTCGAGGTGCTTCATCACGATGTAGTAGGACCCGTCGTCGGAGCGACCGACATCGTGCACAGGGACGATCCCGGGGTGTTCGAGCTGACCGAGGCACCGCGCCTCGCGTACGAAACGGAGCACGTGCTGCGGCTCGTCGGCCGACTTCAGCTGTTTGACGGCGACGAAGCGCTCGATGTCGTTGTCTCGGACGAGTTCGACTCGACCGACACTGCCCTCGCCCAAGGGCGAGACGGTTTCGAATCGGTCCGCTTCGCGATCGACGACGACGACGGAATCGTCCCGCAGCTCCGCGTGCGGTAGCACGGTCGAGACTGTGGCTCGGAAGGGATGAGAACCTCTCGTTTCTTTGCGTTCCGACATTTCGGTGTCGCGAGTGCCCGCGACGGCGGCGACAGCAGAGATGGGAGCGTCCTGCATCGTAGGGCGCTTCGCCATGTGCACGTCCGGGGATGCAGGGATTCCACCTGAATTCACGGGCCGCGGCGCGAGTGCCGCGAGGGACCTCAGAGGACTTCGCGTAGACTCTGGATCGGTGCCTGCATGATCACGATCTCGACAATCTCGCTCCTCGGTCTCGTCCTCGCCGCGGCCCCGCAAGAACCGGCATCCAAACCGTCTCCGGCCGCCCCCACTTCGGCACCGACGGCCGCGGAGTCGAACTGGCCGTCCTTCCACGGTCCGTTCGGCCGCGGCTACGCGGACGGCTACGAGACCGCGACCGATTGGGACGTCGAGACGGGCAAGAACATCGCCTGGACGACGAAGATCCCGGGCCTCGCGCATTCGTCTCCGGTCGTCTGGGGCGATCGGATCTTCGTCAACACCGCGATCCGCGAAGGCGACGAGGAGGAGGAGCTGCGTGTCGGCCTCTACGGCGACATCGAGTCCGTCGACGACGACTCGAAGTATGAGTTTCGCGTGCTGTGCCTGCGCCACACCGACGGCGAAGTGCTCTGGTCGAAGATCGCCTGGCACGGCGTGCCGAAGGGCAAACGACACCCGAAGGGGTCGCACGCCGCATCGACGCCGGCGACCGACGGCAAGCACGTCGCGGTGTTCTTCGGCAGCGAAGGCCTGCACGTCTTCGACGTCGAGGGTGAACTCCTCTGGTCGAAGGACTTCGGCGAGCTCGACTCGGGGTTCTTTCGCGTGCCGTCCGCGCAGTGGGGTTGGGCGAGCTCGCCCGTGATCCACGAAGGCCGCGTGTACGTGCAGAGCGACGCGCAGAAGGACAGCTTCGTCGCCGCGTTCGAAGTCGAGACCGGCAAGCGGGTCTGGCGCACTGAGCGCAAGGACGTGCCGACCTGGTGCACGCCGACCGTCCACGTCACGCCGAATCGTCGACAGCTCGTGCTGAACGGCTGGAAGCACATGGGCGGATACGACCTCGACACCGGAGAGGAGCTCTGGAAGCTCGCCGGCACGGGCGACATCCCGGTGCCGACTCCGGTCGCGGCACACGGACTGCTGTTCCTGACCAGCGCGCACGGTGGTCCGTCACGAATCTTCGCGATCTCGGAGGACGCGCAGGGCGAACTCTCGATGAAGCCCGACGGCGAGAACGTCATGTGGGCGAGTCGCCGCTATGGCGCGTACATGCAGTCCCCGTTCGTCTACGGCGATGAACTCTACGTAGGACGCGACAACGGCGTCATCAGCTGCTGGAACGCGAGGACCGGCGAGCGCTACTACGCCGAACGACTGTCGGCAGGCGGCGGCTACACCGCTTCGGGGATCGCGGCAGACGGGAAGCTCTACTATCCGAGCGAGGGAGGCGCGGTGCACGTCGTCAAGGCGGGCACTCAGTTCGAACTACTCGCCATCAACGAACTCGGCGAGACGTGTATGGCGTCACCCGCAGCCTCCAAGGGGACGCTGCTGTTTCGCACTCGCTCGAAGCTGATCGCGATCGCTCCGCAGTGACGCCAGCAACGCAGTGACGCGTCAGGCGTAGCGACTCAGCGAGCCGCGACCGCGCGCACGCCGCGCAGGCCTCGCTTCGGCGACCACGCCCAGCGAACGCGGCCGACGAAGTCCTCGGCTCGAAGGGAGCCGAAGTGCCGGCTGTCACGGGCCTCCTGCGGCGCATCGCTGCCGACGCAGAAGGTCTGACCGTTGCTGCCGAGAGAACGCGCGCGCTTGACGAGCGTCCGCCCCGGCCGGGCCGGATCGCTCACCACCACGACTTCGCCGGGCTCGGGCACGCCGCCGCGCGTCTTCTCGACGACGACGACGTCACCCGGCATGAGCGTGGGCGTCATGCTGTCGCCGTCGACGCGGAACGCCTTGCGGCGTCCGCCGACGAATGCAGCCAGCTCTCGCAGCAGCGCGAACGCTCTAGTGCTGTGGAGCTGAAGTCTCCGGAACAAGTCGGTGAGCCCTGCGTGACGTTCGCAAGGCGCTGCGACGACACGGCTTGTCGGTGGACAAGTTGAGGAGCAGCAACGCCGCGAACGGCGCGTAGGGCCGGCGATTGTTGCTGCAGACTTCAACTTCACAGCACTAGCCGCCGGCGAGCATCCACTCGACCTGACGACCCTTGGTCTCCCAGAAGATGTTGTGGATCTCCTGGATCGCGTCCATCAGCTCGTCGGCGTGCTGCGCACTGACCTCGACCTTGCATGCCGAGCACAGCTTCGCGGCCTTCCAGAACGTGTCGTGGAGGTTCGGGTACTTTTCGAGGTGCGGCGGCTTGAAGTAGTCGGTCCACAGGATCAGCAGATCGCGCTTGGTCAGCTCGGCCTGCTCTTCCTTGATCGCGACGTAGCGGGCGAGCGTGTTGTGGTAGCGTGCGACGGCAGCCGCGTCGCTCGCATCCGGCAGCTCGAGCGCCAGGATCTTGTTCGTCATGGACTTGACGGCTTCGGCAGTGATCCGCGCCGCGGCCGGATCGTAGATGCCGCAGGGGCCGTCACAGTGGGCGTCAGCCGCAGGCAGAGCCCCGGCGATTCGCTCGGCAATACGCTTCAACATCACTGGCCTCCCCGGGTGTCGGTGTGGTCGGCGTTGCGCGCGCGCATCCGGCTGTAAGCCACCCAGGACACCGCTGCGACGGCGAGGACCGCGAGGCCTTCGAGCGTGTGGTGGATCACTTCGTTGCCGAAGTGATCGTGACCCGCGTGCGCGAACGCCGGGGCGGAGGTCAGGAGGAAGACGATCGGAAACAGGGATTTACGAATCACGGTTAGCTCGGATTTCGAAGGGTGTGGTCGATCAGGAAAGAAGCCGTGTCCGACTGGCCACTTCCCGGACCCAACGATCGGTGCGACGCTCGCGTCGCGCCGAAGCCGGCGGAAGGGGTCGGTGTGCATGGCGTGGATGCCATGCTAGTTCGCGGCTGGTCGACATCCAAGACGACCGCTCAGGATTGACTCCGGTCGTGACGGCGCGCGGACTCGGGCGAAAATCGCCGGCGCGCTACCGGAAGACGTAGACGGCGCCGGCTCCCGCCTGGCCGTTGCTGCCTTGGTTGCCGTTCACGCCGGAGGCGGAACTCGCTTCCTCGGGAGCCGAGACGGCGAGACTCGCGCCGTTGAACGCGAGCCGTCCACCGAAGTTGTCCATCGAGCCCGGGTTGGACGCCTTTACATAGGCCAGCTGCGGCCACGGGACGCCCGGTCCAACGCCGGCGGAGTTGAATGCATAGGCCGCGCCGGCGTCATTGACGCCATTGTCGTTCGGATCGCCTGCGAAGCCGGTGCCGTTGCCGTCTTCCCGCTGCGCCGCGGCCATCAGGAAGTCCCCGGGTGCCCCCGCCACCGAGAACAGCGCGACGTCCGTGCCGAACGCGTCCCCGGCGCCGACGATGTCGGGCTTGAGGATCGGATCCTGGGACCAGGCGGCACCGTCCCAGCGGAACAGGTAGACCGCGCCGCTGCCGCCGGCGGTCGAGTCTTCGCCGGGCGCGCCCACCACGATCGTCGAGTTTTCGACGGCGACACTCGTGCCGAAGCTGTCGCTCGTGTTGGTGTTCGTCGGCTTCAGGTAGGCCTGCTCCATCCACGTCGACCCGCTGCGCTGATAGACATAGACCGCGCCGCTCTCGGGCGCGTCATCGTTGTTGGCGAGACCCTGGATCGGGACGCCGATCCCCGTGGCCATCGCCGAGCTGTCCTCGAGCGGCGTGCCGACGACGAGGGTATCACCGTCGAGCGCGATCGTCGTGCCGAACTGGTCGTCGTAGCCGGCGTTCGACGCCTTGATGTAGGCCTCCTGTGCCCAGCCCGAGCCGGCACCGCGGAACACATAGACCGCGCCGACGCGATACGACGAGTTGCCTTGATTCGCTTCGACGCCGGCCGCGCCGCTGTCTTCGGCGATCGCACCGACCGCGAGCGTGTCCCCGTCGAGCGCGACGCTGTGGCCGAACTGATCGAACGGGTCCGTGTTCGAAGCCTTGAGGTACGCGACTTCGGACCAGGTCGAACCTTCACGCTGGTAGACGTAAACCGCTCCGGCACCCGGGGCGCTGTTGTTCGACGGGTTGCCGCCGACACCGCTCGAACCGCCGTCTTCGGCGTCCGCGCCGACGACGAGAGTATCGCCCTGAAGCGCCACGCTGACGCCGAAGCGATCCAGCGACTGGGCGTTCGACGCCTTGATGAACGCCTGCTGCGACCACGCTTCGTTCTGACGCACGAACACGTAGACGGCACCGGCGCTCTCGGCGATGTTGTCGACGGGCCCGTTGATCCCGCCGACGAACGTGTCTTCGCCCGGCGCGCCCACGACGAGCGTGTCGCCGTCGAACGCCACGCAGTGGCCGAAGCGGTCGCCGGCGTCGGGATTCGAGGCCTTGATGTAGGCCTCCTGCGCGAGTTCCGCGGACGTGCGGCGCGTGACATCGAGGACGTACTCGCGCGAATCCACGGACGGCGCCGGAGGCTCGACGCGAACCCTGATCTGGTTGATCCCGACCTCGAGCAGCAGCGGCTCGCTCGCGAGACCGGACACGAGCCCGATGTCCGCCGTACCCTCACGGATCAGCGTCAGACGGTCCCCTTCGTTCTGCGCCGTCGCGACCACCGAGACGTACTGGCCGAAATGGCCGACCGAAGTCGTGTAGGCGAGCCCCTCCGGGTCGAACGCAGGGCTGAAGGCGGACGCCGTCGGAATCGTCAGGCTCGCCAGGGGTGGCGCGGGATTGCGCCGCGACAGGCGCACGTCGTAGGTCGTGCGGCAGCCGCCGCCTTCGAACGTCGCGGTGCCCGTGGCGGAATCGTTGGTCAACGAGGACAGCGTCAGCTCGATCGTGCCGCTGTCGTTGGCGCGCTTGGCGAGCAGCGAGGCCGACGCGACCGGCCCTTCGATCGGGCCGTCGCCGTCGTCGATGCGCACGGTCGTCGTATCGCCGACGACACTGATGGAAACGGGCAGCAGCGCGACGTCACCGAGGGTGTCGTCGGGGCAATCGGTCGCCGTGATCGTCGTCTCGAGGATCCACTCCCCGGCGAGCGCCTTCGCGAGGTCGATATCCGCCGTCGCCGGGCCGCCGGGCGTGCCGCTGCCGTCACCGCCGCCACCACCGTCTCCGCCGCCGCCGCCACCTCCTCCGCACGCGGGCAGCCAGGCCAAGAGCAGAACGATGGAGGCAAACCGGATCCAGGGATGCGAAGTCTTCATGGTGGGGGCTTTGGCGCTGGGGGAACGAGTAGCGCTGCGGCGTAGCGTAGCACGCGGGTAGAACGCCAGAAAACAGAGACCGGAGACATGCTCGATGCCATTGCGGTCCGCCGCGATACCCTGTGAGCCTCGCTTTCTCACGAATCGAGACAACCACCGAATCCGCGAGCGCTCGATGCCAACCCGGGTTCCGCAATCCCACGCGGCGCGACTCACTCAGGCCGTTCAGGCCGAGCGATGGAACGTCGATCTCAGGCTCGGGAGGAAGGTCCATGCTTCGACGACACGCTGTGACGGTCTGTCTTTCCGCATTCGCCCTCGCGGCCTGCGGAGGGGGTGGCGGCGGCGGCGGCGCCGCTTCGGACGATTCTCCATTCACGATCGAAGCCCAGCGCGAGAGCGTCGTCACGGACGCCGGCTCCTCCGAGGTGATCACGCTCCAGATCACGCCGAAGGACGGCTTCTCTTCTGCAATCGAGCTGTCGGTCGAACAGCCCGACGCCGGCATCGACGCGCTCGTCGACCCGACCACGCTGACGAGTGGGACGGCGACGCTGACCGTCGACGTCGACGTGACCGCACAAGCGGGCCAGCACGACATCATCGTCAACGCTCGCGCGGATGGAATCTCGCGGACCGAAGTCGTCACGATCCACACGCTCGACGCTGGAAGTTCTGCCGGTCTGACCCTCGACATCCCGCAGCAGATGTACGTGCGGCCCGGCGAATCGACCGGCTGCCTCCTCGACATCCGCCGCGCGACGGGCGCGACGGGAGACATCTCGCTGACGCTCGAAGCTCCGGCGGGTATCACCGCGTTCTTCGACCAGAACCCGACGACACAGGACACCAGCCTGCTGACGATGCAGGCCCAGGCCGACACCACGCCGGGCACGTATCCGGTGCGGATCACCGCCGCGGCCGGCAGCAGCACCGGAAGCACGAGCTGTCTGTTGGAAGTGGTCGACGCCGGCGCAGCAGCCGATCGCTGGATCAGCCGCGTCGAGTTCGCGAACTCCTACTTCGCCAACGACCTGACGCTCGTCGCCGGACGTGACGTGCTGGTCCGCGCGCACGTGCTCGCCGACACGTCACCGGTGTCCGCCGGGCGCGTGGAACTCGTCGCGATGCGCAACGGCACGGAGCTCGGCCGGCGCGACATGACCGGACCGTTCACGCTGCCGACGACCGAACAGCCGGACTCGCTCGCGCAGAGCTTCACCGCGACGCTACCGGCGAACTGGGTGCAAGCCGGCCTGAGCCTGTCGCTCGATCTCGACGCGGACAATACCCTGACCGACCGTTCGCTGACGAACAACTCGAAGACCGTCACTCCGACGGTCGGTGTTGGCCCGAACCTCGAGATCGTCGTCGTGCCGCTCGTGGTCAACGGGGCGACCGGCGCACCCGCGGACTATCACGACGCGACGTACGCGCACTGGCCACTCGCCAACCTGACGATCACGACGCGCGCCGCGTACACGATCACTTCGGTCGGCGCCGTCGCCGCGGACGGCACGGGTTGGAGTCAGGTGTTGAGCGAAGTCGCCGCGCTGCGCGCGAGCGACGGCAGCGACGCCTACTACTACGGCGCGCTCTCCGTGAACTACACGTCCGGGGTGTACGGCCTCGGCTACGTCGGCTTCCCCGCGTCGATCGGCGTCGACACCTCGGTCGCGACGATGCTCCACGAACTCGGCCACAACTTCGGACTCGGCCACGCGCCGTGCGGCGGTCCGTCGGGAGTCGACGCGAATTACCCGCACCCGACCGGGATCTGCGGACGCTGGGGCTACGATCGGCGCAGCCACCAGCTGCAGTCGCCGACCACGCGCCGCGACCTCATGGGGTACTGCAGCTCGCGCTGGGTCTCGGCCTTCCACTACGAGAAGGTGCGGACGAACCTCGGCGCCGCAACGTTGGCCATGCCATCGGTGCAGACCCCGACTCCGGAGCCGCTCGTGACGATCGAAGGCTGGATCGACGACAAGGGCGCCGTCACGTTCGAGTCGAGTCGACGCTCGGTCGCGGTTCGGCATACGATCGCCGCGGAAGGCACGCACGAGCTGCGCGCCTCGTTCGCGGGTCTCGTCGAGACCTATCCGATCTCGGCGCACGAGATCGGCTGCGGGGCGAGCGATCCGCGCGGGCGCCGCTTCTCGATCACGATCCCCGACCGCGGGAACCTCGATTCGCTCGAAGTGTGGCAGGGCAACGCGAAGCTGCGGTCCGTCAGCGCCGCCCCGACGCCGCCCGGTGACGCCGACCTCGACTGGACCGAGAAGTCCGGCACGCTCCACGTGACGTGGGACGATTCCGAGTACTCCTCGATCTCGATCGTCCACGTCGGGGCGCGCCGCACGACACTTGCACTCCGCGCGACGGGTGGCGACGTGCGCGTCTCGACGGCGGACCTCCCGGCCGGAGGGTCGTTCGAGTTTTCGGTCGAGTGCCCGATTCGCGGCCACTGCGTCTGCGCCACGCGAGACTGACCGCGAGACGCTAAGATCACCGCTATGGAGAAGCAGCGGTGACCAGCGCGAAGCTGACGGGGACCTGGCAGGGCACGTACGAGTACGGCGGTGGCTACGAATCGGAGCAGCCGCGCGCCGTGCCGTTCCGCATCAGCGCGACCGAAGGCGCACTCGGCCGAATCGGTGGCTACGTGCGTGACGACGCGTCGCAGGGCGGCATGCCCGAGCGCGGGCGCATCTCGGGCCGCCGCCAGAGTGACAAGATCGAGTTCGTGAAGACGATGCCGAATCAGTACTTTTCGAACGACGACGGCGAGCTGATCCCGGTGCGAGAAGCCCTGCTCGCCGAGACCGGACTCGACCTGCCGGAGCTGCCACCGGCGCGAATTCAGTACACCGGCAAACTCTCCGACAGCGGCGACGAGATCGAGGGCGAGTGGGAGGTCCTGCCGACGCGGATCCAGGCGGACGATGCGATCCTCGAGTTCGGGCAGGGCTCGGGCACGTGGTCCATGCGACGCGTGTCCGATCTGGTCGACGAGGTCTGACCTCCGCTACGATGCCGGGCGTGCAGACGCTCGAACGCCACGACTCACCGATCTCCTCACGGTTCGCGACGAATCCGGTCGCGTCACTGAGCACGGAAGACGTCGAGCAATTCGAGCGCGACGGTTTCCTCGGGCCAATCGACGTCCTCGATGCCACACAGCTCGCGGCGGTGCGCCATGCCGTGGACGGCGTCATCGCGCGGCTCGGCGAGCTCGCGCCACATCTCTACGAAGTGGAGCAGGCGCACGCGGAGCGCCCCGACGAAGTCGTCTGCCACTTCCTCGGCGGCTGGCTGATCGACGAAGTCCTGCACGACCTGATCTTCCACGCCGGCGCCACGGCCCCGCTCGCGCGGCTGCTCGGGGTCGAGGAGCTGCGGTTCTGGCACGACCAGGTGTTCGCGAAGCCACCGCGACATCCCGGCGTCGTGCCATGGCATCAGGACTATTCGTACTGGACTCGCACGGGACCGGCGCGCCACATCACGATCAACATCGCACTCGACGACACTTCGGTCGAAAATGGCTGCCTCCACTTCGTCCGCGGCAGTCACCGCTGGGGACTGATGCCGATGGTGCCGTTCGACGCGAACCTCGAGGCGATTCGCGCGCATCTCCCGGACGGCGCCGAATTCGAACCCGTGCCGGTTCCGGCCCGCGCGGGCCAGGCGACGATCCACCACTCGCACACGCTGCACGGCTCGCCGGCGAACCGAACCGACGGCTGGCGGCGCGCCGCCGTCCTGAACTACATGGCGAGCGACACGCGCTGTATGGACGGGTCCGCGCCGCTGCTCCGAGGCACACCGGTTGTGCCCGAGGGCGAGATCGTGGAAGGTCCGCACTTCCCGATCGTTTGGCCACTCCGAGGAACCCCGTGACTTCCGTTGAGCATCTGTTCTCGCGCCTCGATACCGCAACGTCCCACGACTCCGACGACGCGATCTGCGAAGCGGTCAAGACCGCGCTGATCGACGAAATCGGCAGCGGTCGCCTCGAGCTGCCCGACGAGTTCCTGATGCCCAGCACCACGGGCTACGCACGCCGCCTCCTGCACAAGACCGACGACTACGCGATCGTCGTCATGGTGTGGGGTCCGGGCCAAGGCACGCCCATCCACGACCACGACGGCAACTGGTGCGTCGAGTGCGTCTACTCCGGCGCAATCCGGGTGCACTCGTACGATCTCGTCGGCACACCCGACGACGAGGTCGTGGAGTTCCGCGAAGCCGAACAGGTCGCGGCGCACAAGGGCATGGCGGGTTCACTGATCCCGCCGTTCGACTACCACGTCATCGAAAATCCGCACGCAGACGTCGCCGTGACGGTGCACGTCTACGGCGGCGAGATGCATGGGTGCTATGCGTACGCGGCGCGCGACGACGGACGCTACCAGCGCGAGCGCAAAGCGCTCAGCTACACCTGAGCTACCAAGAGGTCGCCTCGAGGCGACGAACGCGCACGCTCTCGCGGAGCATCTCCCGCAGGTTCGAGAGCGCGAAGGGCGGTCCGCCCACGATCCGCACTTCCTCCAGGCGTCGTAGCTTGCGAAGCGGCGAGCACAACGCGTCCCATTCCGTCTCCGTGTCGAACTTGGACGACGGCTTCACCTGCACGATGCGGACCGAAGGGAGGTCCGCAACGCAGTCGAGATTCCCACCCTCGGGCACGGTCACGCGAAACTCCTCGAGCATCATCTGCTCGGCGAGCGCGGCGACGACGGCAGGTTCGGTCGGGGCTTCCAGGTCGAGCCGGCGGAACATCCTGTGGCTCAGCAGGGATTCGAGCGCATCGGAGCCCCACGATCCCTGCGGCCCCGCCATGAAGCGGAGGGACAGGTCTTCGAGACGATCGAGCGCGAGAAGCGCCGCCGCGACGCTCTTCTCTCCCTGCGGCCAGAGTCGCAGATTCAGTCGCCGCAGCCCCGTTGGCAGCTTCTGCAGATGCTCGTGGTTGAGCCAGACGTGATCGATCTCGAGGGACTCGAGCTTCGGCATGTCGTCGTAGCGCGCGAGCACGGCCGGGGTCAACGCGGATGGCAAACCCGCCGCGGCGGTGAGCATCGCCTGAATGTGTGCACCGATCGAGCCGAGTCGCAGTTGCTCGAGATTCTCGAGGGTCGCCAGAGCCGCGAGCTGCTCCTCGGTGACTTCCTGCACGAGTTCGAGATCGAGCGACGTGAGCTTGTCGAGGCGAAGCAGCTCGTCGAAGCCTTCCCCGGTCACCGTGAAGTTGCGCAGCTTCAGCCGGCGCAGAGCCGGCATCGCCGCCAGCTCGTCGATGAGCTCCGGCGTGAGGGTCCACTGCACCGAGTCGATCGTGATCGACTCGAGCTGGGGCATGCCGGCCAACACGCGGAGGTGGGCCGAGCGGAAGCCTCCCAAGTTACGAATCTCCAAGACTCGGAGCTTCCGACACTTGGCGATCGGTGCGAACCAGTCGTCGCGCACGTGGACACCCTGCGCGCCGAGGAGATTGAACGGCGGCATCCGACCGACCTCCAAGCGCTCGAGGTGCTCGAGATCCTGGACGAACGCGAACGAAGTCATCCGATCCGTCGGCGAGCGCGCCAGCACGTTGCGCAGACTCGGATCCGCGACCGCCGCGCCGGGCGCCGCGATCACTTCGATGACCGGCGGCAACTCGGGCGCCGAGAGCGGATCCTGGATCGCGTTCGGCTCTTCCGGCTCTGGGCGCGGCGAGTCTTCGCTCGTCACGACGACCGCGATGACCACGGCGATGCCGAGCAGGACCAGCGCGACGGCGAGCCACGGACTGCCGCTCTCACTGCCGCCCCCGCGTCGTGTCGAGTCTCCATCGCGCACCCGCGCGAGCACGCGCGCGCGCACGTCCGGCGGGCTCTCCGCTCCGGACGCTTCGCCGACGGCGACGTCGAAGAGCCGTTGTTCGGTGGCGTTCATGCGTCGGTCCTCCTCGCGACACACTCGCGCATCGTCGCGACCGCGCGTCGCAGCAGCGTCTTGACCCCCTCGGTGCGAATGCCAAGCTCCTCGGCGCACTCGGCGCGAGACACCCCCTCGACGTGTCGGGCCACGACAGCGCGTCGGGCGCGTGGCGCCAGCTCATCGAGACAGCGCGCGATGGCATCGAAGTAGCCCGCGCCATCGTCATTCCCGCAGAAGCGATCCCAGACAAGGTCCGCCTCCGCAACGTCGCGCACGGCACGCCGCCGCCGCCGGTCCGACACGAACAAGTTGCGGGCGGTGGAGCGGAGATAGCGCGCGGTCGCGCCGGCGTGCCGGTCTTCCATTTCGTTCTGGAAGAACGCGACGAACGTGTCCTGCACGAGGTCATCGGCGTCCGGCGCACTGCAGCCGAGCGTGCGCAGGTAGCGCCACAGCCACACCTGGTGCCGTTCGACGACCTGCACGATGCGCTGCTCACGCGTCATCCCCACTGGCGTCGTCCCGGTTTGTCGAAGGGTTTCGGTCATCGACGGTTGATCGCCTGGCGAGGGCGAATCGGGGTCTATCTTCTCGGAATTCTGCGCGGACGTATAGTCGCCCCCATGCCGACGCCGCTCGCAGACCTGCTCCAAGCGCTCGAACGCATTGCACCCCTCGATCTCGCCGAGGACTGGGACAATGTCGGCCTCCTAGTCGAGGTGCCGGAGATCTCCGAGATCGCCCACTGCACGCTGACGATCGACCTCAGCGAGAAAGTCCTGCAGGAAGCGATCGGCTCCGGATCGCAGCTTCTCGTCGCCTACCACCCGCCGATCTTCGCGCCGCTGAAGCGGCTCACGCGCACCGACGCCAAGCAGCGCATCGTCGTCGACGCAATCCGCGCCGGCATCTCGATCTACTCGCCACACACGGCGCTGGACACTGCGACGGAAGGCGTGAACGACTGGCTCGCGGACGGCTTCGGCCCGAGCGAACGGCGCGGCATTCCGGAGCCGGAGCCCGGCGGGCACGCGATCGGTCGCGCGCTGAGCCTCACGGAACCCGCGTCACTCGACGACTGCGTCGGCAAGATCAAAGAACATCTCGGCCTCGCGCACGTGCGCGTCGCAGCGGCGTTCCCCCACCGCACGGGATCGAAGGTCCGCACGGTCGCGTTGTGCGCCGGAGCCGGCGCCACGGTGATCGCCGGCGAACCTGCCGACCTCTACCTCACCGGCGAGATGCGCCACCACGACGTGCTCGCGGCCAACGAACGCGGCACCAGCGTCGTGCTCTGCGACCACACGAACACGGAGCGCGGATACCTGCCGACGCTTCGCTCCCGGCTCGCCAAGGCGTGCCCCGACGTCGCGTTCGCGATCGCGACGGAAGACGAAGAACCGCTCCAGGTCATGTAGCGCGCAAGAACGCGACAACGCGCTCGAGCACTTCGCGACGCGGAGCCAGGCGATCGCCGGGGATCGATTGCACGTGCTCGAGTTCGGCTTCGAAGCGGCGCCGCGTGTGTTCGGATGGACCCCGCGCGATCCACGGACCGATCGTCATCGCCGCATCGCGATCCAGCTCGAGATCCGCATACGCATCGTCACAGTCATCGTCACCGGGCTCCGCGACGAGCACCGCGTAGTAGTGTCCGTCTTCGACGATCTCGTGCTCGGCGCGCAGATCCCAGCCGTGGTCGCGCAGCCAGCCGCGCACGTGATGCTCCGCGCGCAGAGGATTGAGCACGAGGCGCTGGACACCTTCGAGCCGCCCTTCGCCCCCGGTCAACACGTCCCGCACCGTCGCCCCACCGAGGCCCGCGATGCAAACGACATCCGCTTCGCCGGCATGCAGTGGGGCGAGCCCGTCGCCGAGCCGGAGCTCGACGCGATCCGACGTGCCCGCACGCGCGGCCGTGCGCGCGGCGGTTCGAAGCGGATCCTCACGCAGATCACACGCGATCCCCCGCGCGGCGCGGCCGGACCGCAGCACCTCCACGAGCAGGAGCCCGTGGTCGGCACCGATGTCGGCCACGACCGCCGTGCCGTGCGGCACGCATTCCGCGATCGCCCGCATCCGCGCGGACACGCGGAGCCGTCGGGTCGATTCGGGAAGCGCGTCGGAACTCACGCGAACAGGATATATCGACAGGAGGTTCGGCGCGTCGCGATCGTCTTCAGCCCATGCCTCTCGAGCCGGCACGCCGACACGCCCTCACCCTCGCCGCATTGAGCTGCTCGAGCGCCTGCGGCGTCGGCCCCCAGCTCGCCTCCGGACCAGCGTTCGCACCCGGACCTCCCTTCGCAGAGGACGCGAAAACAGCGGCCGCGCTCCAGGACGCGTGGCACGACTTCCTCAGTGGCGTGCAGCAGGGAACATTGCTTGGCACGCATCCCTCCTTCTTCACACGCAGCGTTCTTCGAGGCCTACCCGACGCAGAGCCCGTCGTCCTGAAATCTCATCCGCTGGGGAACGGGCGTCATTGCATCACCGCGGCGTTCGTTCGCGGAGCGCACGGCGCGCGCGCGATCTCGCGCATCGTCGAACTCGATGCGATCCCGGATGGCAGCAGGTTCGTGCTCGCGTGCCCTTACGAGCGACGCACCGGCACTCTGCAAGCGAAGACTCTGGGCAGCGTGACGTTCCGATTCCGCGGCACGCTCGACGAACGCCGCGCGCGTGAATTCGTGGGGGTCAAGGAGCGGCTCGATCAGCTGACGGGACACGAGAGCCGGCCGCTTCAGTACGACTGTTTCGGAAGCCTGGATGCGCTTCTCAAAGCCTTCGGCCTCGTGCACGACTCGTCGAAGTGCAACTTCCTCCAGCACGACCTCGGCTTTCTCTCCGACGACGGCGAGAGGTTTATCACGGGCACGGGAGATCCGGCCTACCTGTTCGGCTACGTGCGCGGCCTGCTGTCGGCACGGGCGAAGAACCCGGACGCGGTGTTCGCTCCGTACGCCAACGGCGTCGCGGCGTACTACGGCGGCTACTCGCTCAGCGGCGACACGGTCGAAGTCCTTGCCAAACAGTTCCGGGACGCACTCGCACGACGTCCCGACATCGACTTCCTCGAGATGTTCCGCAAGGGGCGAGGATCCAGCATCCAGCGGCACTTTTCGCACTACGTCATGTGCGCGTTCGTGTGCCGGGAACTCGTAGCTCGGCACGGAGAACGCGAGGCGCTAGCGCTCGTGGAATGCGGTGCCGACGGAGAACGTTTCTTCCCAGAGCTCGAGCGTCTACTCGGCGTCACCGAAGAGACCTTCCACGCTGCGGTTCTGCGCTGGATCCAGGCCTAGAGCGCGGGGGGCGGCCCGAGTAGTCTCGCGGCCACATGCCCCTGCGCATCACGTACGTCGTCCACCAGTTCCTGCCGAAGTATTTCACCGGCACGGAGCAGTACGTATTCGCGGTTGCCAAGGCCATGCAGCAGCGCGGCCATGACGTCGAGGTCTACTGCCTCGACCCGGACTTTGCGGAGCGGGAGCCGTTCTACGAGGAGAACCGCGAAGTCGTCGAAGGCCTGCCGGTCGTGCGGTTCCGCCACTGGATGCACCTAGGACGGGACTTCCAGCGGCTCGAGTACCACCATCCGTACGTCGGGCTCCGATTCTCCGACTACCTGAAGGCGCGGCAACCGGACGTCGTGCACGCATTCCACCTCAGACACCTCGGCGCGAACCTGCTGTCCGAGACCGCGGCGTTGGGCATCCCGACCGTCGTGCACCTCATGGACTTCTGGTTCTTGTGCCCGCGCGTCGTGCTGATGCGCGGCGACGGTTCGCTGTGCGAGGGCCCGCCGGACGAAGGCTACGGGTGCATCGAGTGCATGGTCCCACCGCTCGCAAAGCGGATCGCGGACGACGGGCTCGAGGCCGAGGTACGCGCGAACATGCAGCGCCCGTCGCCGAGCACGCCCGGCAAGACTCCGATCGCGCGAGCCTCGACGTTCGCCGAGCGGCCGCGCTACCTCCGCGACCAGTGGCTGCGCGCGAGTCGCGTGGTCGCCCCCTCGCGCTTCTTGCGCGACATATTCGTTCGCAACGGCTACCCGACCGAGCGGATCGACGTCATCGGATACGGCGTCGACCGCGCGCGGCTCGGCTCGCTCGCGAACGGGAGACCCACGCGGCCGGACGGAGCACCGCTGCGCGTCGGGTTCTTCGGCTCGATCGCCGAGCACAAGGGAGTCGACCTCCTCGTCGACGCGGTCATGCAGGTGCCCGGCGACCTGACGCTTTCGATCTTCGGCCGCACGACCGACTTCGCCGAGTTCGCGCAGCCACTCGCCGAGCGGGCGTCCGGCGACCCGCGCATCGCGTTCCGCGAGCCGTTCCCGCGCGAGAAGCTCGGTGATGCGCTCACGGAGATCGACGTCCTCGTCGTGCCGTCTCGCTGGTACGAAAACACGCCGTTCGTCGTGCTCGAGGCGTTCGCCGGTGGAGTGCCGGTGATTGCGACCGACCTCGGCGGCACCGCCGAACTGATCGAAGACGGCGTGTGGAGCGACCTTTTCGCCCGCGGCGACGCCGCGAGTCTCGCGGCGAAGATCCGTGCGTTCGTCGACGACTCGTCCCAGCTCGCGCGGTATCGCAACGCGCTGCCGCCGATCAAGACGCTCGACGCGAACATCGACGAGATGCTGGCGCTCTACGAGTCCCTCTCGTAAGGGGCATCACATAGCGGCGCGACCCCAGCCGACGACCTCGTCGCGGATCTGCTCGAAGAGGATGTCGTCGAGGTTGTTGCTCTTCTTGACCTTCTTCTGGATGCCGTGCGCTTCGGCCGACTTCTGCACGTTGCCGCCGTATTCGATGAACACGAACTTGCCGCGCGTGAAGTGCGCGACCTGCCGGAACACCACGGTGCCCGCCGCATCGAGCCCGCTCGCAGCGACCGAGTGGATCTTGATGCCGCGCGCGACGGCCGCCTGCAGGCTCTGCCCATAGAGCACGTCGCCCTTGTAGTCCATGTGCGGCGGCGCATCCGCGATCAGGAACACGAGCTTCGCGACGCCATCGCGCCACGCCAAGCCGTCGATCGCGACCGCGAGCCCCTGGTTGAGCGACTCGGGTGAGTCTCCACCACCGTTCGCCTTGATCGCCTGCAGCGCCTTGTCGAACGCGTCGAGGTCTTGCGTGAATCCGTGCTGCTTGGTCACGTACTGGTCACCGATGTCGCGATACAGCACCGCGCCGTAGCGCATGTCGACCTCGCGCTCGAGACCTTGGAGCTTGCCAGTCATGCTCGACAGCGTTTCCTTGATGCGCTGGATCTCGTCGGACATCGAACCCGTCGTATCGATCAAGAACGCGACGTCGATGCGCAGCTCCTCGGGGGCCGCCGTCTCGGCCGGCCAGCGCACGGCGCACGACTCGCCTTCGCCATCCCAGTGCGTGCGGAGGAAGCGACCGCCGTAGCCGACCTCGAGCATCAGCGTGCCCGACTCGCTGGTCTTCGCGACCGAAGGGAAGAATGGGAACGCACCGTCGCCGTACGTCGTGCCACGCCACAGCATCTCCTTGCGATCGCCGTCAAAGATCGCGACCTCGGCACCCGCGACCGGCCGACCGTCGACGTCGAAGACGCGCACCTCGCGCCGGTCCGCGACGTCGAGATCCTGACAACGCCCCTCCATGAGCCCGGCCTCGCGCTGCTCCGCGAGGAACTTCGCGAACGCGGCGTGGTCCTCGTTGTCGTCCGTCGTGCCCGCGCGCAGCACCGCCGCGCGAGCGGCCGGCTTGTCGACCTTGCCGATGCCCATGAAGAAGTCGTCGGACGCGGTGATGACGCCGCCGCCGCCGCCGGTCGTCGGGCCACTGGAATCGGGACCGTGATACTCGCCGCCGTGCCCCCGCGGCGCGCTGTCGCCGGGACCACGGTACGCAACGCCTCCGCCCGCGCCGGGCGGGGGCGAAGCCGTGCCCGGTGTCGTCGGGCCGCTGAAGGACGGTCCCCCGAACGCGCGGCCGCCGCCACGACCCGAGATCTTGCGAACCTCCCACGGCCCCGCCGCCGCGGTCTCGAAGGTCCGCCCCTTCAGCTCGGACGAATCCGCGAGCACGCTCGCGCGCTCGGGCCAGGCGGGCGGCTCGATCCAGTTGTTGACGCCGGTGCAGGCGACGGCGGACAGGGTCAGAACTATGCTGGTCGTCGTGCGCATCAGGAGCTCCTTGGCAGTGCCGCGATCCGTGCGAGAAGCGTGCCGAACCCCATTCTCCGCCCGGCGCGGTCCGGGCGGGCCCAGGCGTTACGCCAGCGAAACGACAAGCCTCAGCCCTTGCCGATCGTGGCGTCGAGGAACTCGCGGATCGTCGCGTGGACCTCCGGCTTACGCCACTGCGCAGCGACCTCCTCGCCGATCGCCGCGAAGTCCTCGTCGACCGCTCGGAGCACGGGCTGCCGCAGCGCGCGCTTGGTCAGGGCAAACGTGTCGGGCAGCACGGATCCGAGGTGGGCCGCGCCCTGCAGGGCGGCGTCGAGCAGCTCGTCGGGAGGCACGACGCCGTGGACGAGACCGAAGTGCTGCGCCTCGACCGGACCGACCAGACGGCCCGTCAGCACGAGGTCGTCGACGACGTGCGGGGCGAGCGACGCGCGCATGATCTCGAGCGCGATCGGCGGGAACGGCACGCCGACGTAGAGTTCGCTGACCCCGATCTTGCCCTTGCCGTCGGCCATCACGCGGTGGTCGCACGCCGCCGCGATCACGCAGCCCCCCGCGATCGCGTGGCCGTTGACCGCGGCGACGATCGGCTTCTCGATCGCGTAGAGGTTGCGCATCGCGCTCTGCAGCGCGGTCAGGAATCCCTCGAGGTAGGCCTCGCCGTCCTCGAGCAGTCGAAACAGGTCGACGCCTGCCGAGAAGATTCTGCCGCGACCGGTGATCACCATCGCACGTTGCTCGCTCTTTCCGAACTCGGCGAGCTGCTCGTCGAGCGCCTGCAGCAGCTCGAGGTCGAGCGCATTGGCCTTGCCGTGCTCGAGTCGCAGGATCGTCGTGGTGTCGCGCGTTTCGATTTCGATCATGCGGAGAATTCTACGCGACTCGACTACGATCCCGACGTGCTCCGCGTCCCGGTCGCGTGTCTGTTGTGGCTCTACGCCGTGCCCGTGCTCGTGGTCACGCTCTGCCTCGACCTCGCGTGCACGCCGTGGGTCTGGCTGCGGCGCGGCCGGCCGCAGCCAGACGACGCCCCGCGCACGCGCAACGCCGCGATCTTGATCCTGAACTGGAACGGCACGCACTTCCTCCAGAAGCTCCTGCCGTCGGTCGAAGTCGCCGTCGCTAGCGCGGAAGGCGAGCACGAGGTCCTCGTCATCGACAACGGCAGCACCGACGACTCCGTCGCGATGGTCGAACGGGAGTTCCCATGGGCCCGCATCGTGCGCGTGCCCGAGAACCGCTTCTTCATCCGCGGCAACCGCGCCGGCGTCGAGCAAGTATCCGACGACAAGGACGTCCTGGTCTTTTTGAACAACGACATGGTCGTCGAGCCGCGCTTCCTCGACGCGCTGCTCGCACGATTCGGCTCCGGCGACCTGTTCGCCGCGACCTCCCGCATCGAGATGGAAGGCCAGCGTGTCGAGACCGGACGCACGCGCTTCTTCTACAAGCGCGGTGTGTTTCGGCAGGAGCAGGTGGCGTGGAGGGCCGACGTCGCGGTCGAGCCCGCGATGTGGGCCGGCGGCGGTAGCAGCGCCTTCGACCGCGCGAAGTACGACGCCATCGGCGGCTTCGAAGACCTCTACGAACCGTGCTACATGGAGGACGTCAGCCTGTCGTACCAGGCGTGGAAGCGAGGCTGGCGCGTCGAGCTCGCGCCGGACAGCGTCGTCCACCACGTCCACCGCGGCACCTCGGAGAAGGTGTTCGGCCGGCGCGACGTCGAGCGACTCAATCAGCGCAACCGCGAGCTGTTCTACTGGCGCAGCGTGACCGACCTCGGACGGGTGATCTCCCACGCGTTCCACCAGCCCTGGAACGCCGTCAAGGACGCGCGCTGGACCGACTTGCGGCTGCAGTTCGAAGCGATCCTCGGCGCGATTCCGCGCCTACCCGCGGCCTGGATCGCACGGCAGCACGGACGGGCCGTGAAGAGGGTGTCGGACGGGGAGGTCCTGGCCCGGACCGCGGAAAGTTCACACGCGCACGACTGATCCGGACCCGAACGGACCAGGATCTCGTAGAAGGGCGCCATGTTCCACGGCCTCCGAGAGCGCAAACACGTCCACTACTTCCGCACGCTGAGCGGCGTGGTCGGGATGCTCCGAAATCCCGAGGGCACCGATTCGGTGTTCGACATCGAGGACGGGCTCCGCGACATCGAGGCGAGCCGGCTCGCCGTCGAGCACGCCCTCTCGTTCCCCTCGGTGCGCGCGATGGCCGAGGAGCGCTACCTGCGCCCGGTGCCGGACATCGAGCAGCTCGCGGCGATGCCCGAGGGCACCCTCGGATACCACTACGCCCACCACCTCAAGACCCACGGCTTCGACCCGGACTACTACCGCAAGATCGGGGTCGAGACCGACGCGGAATACCTCGCGCTGCGCATGCGCCAGACCCACGACATCTGGCACGTCGTGACCGGCCTCAGCGCGGACCGTACCGGCGAACTCGCGGTCAAGGCCTGCGAACTCGCGCAGACCCGGCGGCCCATGGCCGCGGTGATCACGGCCGGTGGCATGATCCGCTATCTCCTCAAGGATCCCGACCAGCTGCCGGACGTCATGGAGGCGCTCTACAAGGGCTACACGATCGGCTCCCGCGCCAAGCCGCTCCTCGCCGAGAAGTGGGAAGAGCAGTGGGGCCAGCGCCTGGACTCGATCCGCGTGCGGCTCGACATCGAGCCGGGCGACTACCTGCCGACGGCCAGCGACTCCGGCGACGCCGAGCGCGAACACGCCGCCGAGTGACGCCTCAATTGGAGTCGCAGTGGCGCCGGACTTCGGCGGGCATGCGACCGAAGACGCCGAGCGCGAACATCTTGAATTCGGCTCGCAGCGAGTAGAGCGGGTATTCGAACGTCGCGGGGTGGTTGCGCTCGAACCCGAAGTGGCCGAGCCACGCGCACGCGTAGCCGACGACCGGGGCGAGCGCGAGGCACCACCAGCTCGCCGTCATCACGGCACAGACGACCGCGGAGATCGCGCCGATGGCCCCGAGGTAGTGGAACGTCCGGCACGCCTTCGACCGATGGGCCCCGACGTAGAACGGCCAGAATTCGGCGAACGACTCGAAGCGGTTTCGGGTGTCGGGGATCTCGGTCGCGGGCACGACCACATGATAGTCCAGCTGATGCATCGGGAAACGTCCTCGGCCGGGCGAAGCGCGGGCCGTCGTCAGGCGTTGCCGAAATTTCCTCGACCGGTATCCTGGGAGGCTTCGGATGACCATGAAGGAGGAGTGCCGATGCCAATGATCGAAGCCGGTCGCGTATCGCGGACTCCATAGCAGAGAACGGAGGAGTCTGATGCCCACGTACAATGACCTGCGGCCCACGTCCGATTTCGAGGATCGGGACTTCGAGCTCGTGTTCCCGGAGATGACCGACGCGGTGAAGATCCGGACGATCGACGGCCTGCTCGCACTCAAGTCCGCGCTCGCCGGGCTGCGTCCGCGCCGCAGCGAGGAAAACCTGCTGATCGCGAGCTGGAACATCAAGGAGTTCGGGCACACCACGCAGCGGCTTCCCGAGGCGTACTACTACATCGCCGAAGTGATTGCCCGCTTCGACGTCGTCGCGATCCAGGAGGTCAAGTCGACGCTGAAGGATCTCGATATCGTCATGCGACTGCTCGGGGATCATTGGCGCTACCTCGTCAATGACATCACCGAGGGCGGCGACGGCAACAGCGAGCGTAGTGCGTACCTCTACAACACCGAACGCGTGTCGCTAGGCGGCCTCGCGGGCGAACTCGTGGCGTGGAACGACCTCGTGAACGATCTCGGGGTCGCGGTCTCGCAGCTCAAGCGGACGCCGTACATCACCGGCTTCAAAGCCGGCTGGAAGAAGTTCGCGCTCGTCAGCGTGCACCTGCAACCCAGCAAGGGAGACGGCAACGCCGAACGCCGGCGCGACGAGGTTCGCTTGCTCACCGGCATGCTCGGGCACAAGTTCCAGTCTGACGCGCTGTGGAACGAGAACCTCGTGCTGCTCGGAGACTTCAATCTCTACGACAACGATCCCGGCGACACGTCGTGGCGCCTCACCGATGCCGCGACGGTGCAACACCTCGCGAACGAGGGCTACACGGAGATCCAACCGCTCGTCGGAGTCGATACGAACATCTCGGAGACCGAGGCCTACGACCGCTTCTTCGTGCGCAAGAGCGAGCTGTTCTCGGTCGCCGACGAGAACGGACACGAGCACGGCGGAATGTTCGACCCTTTCGAGCACGTGTTCCAGCTCGGTGACGAGGCAACCTACGAAACCGAAATGAAGGCGGTCTACGGCGGAGGCGCCGACCTCGATGTTCCCGCGGAGCTCACGCGGTACTACAAGGACTACTGGCGGAAGAACCAGATCTCGGACCACCTACCGATCTGGTTCGAACTGTCGATCGATTCGTCACGGCGGTTCCTCACCGACAAGCGAGAAGCCCTCGCGGGCGACTGAGCTCCATCAGCTCGACTCTCGCGCCGACTTCGCGAGTTCGACCCAGCGCACGGATGCGGCGCCGTGCGAGTAGCGATCCTCGACGAGCCGACGCCCGGCATCGACGAGGGACGACGCCTCGCCGGCGAGCACCTGCCGGATGCTGTCGGCGCCGCGGCCGGCAGTCTCGCACGACAGGTAGTGAGTGCCTTCCGCGAGCCCGAGCCCCTCGATCGCGAGCTCCGTCGCGATGACCGGCCGCCCGTAGGCGAACGCCTCGAGCACCTTGATCCGCGTACCGCCGCCGCTGCGCAACGGCACGTACACGGCGTGCGCCCGCTCGTACTCCTCACGGAGATCGTCGACGAACCCGACCATCTCCACGCCCTCGACGGCCTGCGCGCGGCTCGCGATGACGCCGGTCGAGTCCCGTCCGACCAGCCGGAACCGCAGCTCCGGGATCGACCGACGCAGCTCCGGCGCGTGGACGTCGAAGATCTCCACCGCGGCCTCGCGGTTCGGCGGGTAATCGAAGCTGCCTACGAAGAGCAGGGTCGGCGGCCCGTCCGGAACCGGCCCGAGGCGCGGCATCGCCGCGACGTCAACCGTGTTCTCGACGACTTCCGCTCGCGCGCCGGGCGAAGCCGCCTGCACGAGATCACGATCCCGCTCCGACACGACGACCGTCAGCGTCGCGCGATCCATGAGCCGCTTCTCGAGCGCGGCGACGAGCCGCGCCTCGATCCGGCCCGGCATCGCGCGCACGCCGCGCGCCGTCGCGTTCAGCCGCGCGACGACCTCCGCCTCGACGTTATGCAACCCGAGAATGAGCCGCCCGTCGAAGCCGTCCGGCAGCAGCGGTGCCGCGAACGTGCCATCGACGATCGTCAGCTGCTCGCCGCCGTAGCGCACGAGCTCATGGGCCTGCTCGACCGCCGTCTTGGACCACCGGCGCCACACGACGTCCGAGTGTCGACGCGCCCAATGCCCGAGTTTGGTGAACGGTGACGTCGCGGGCGCGATCGCCGGCAGTCGGTGCACCTTGACGCCGGTCTCGCTCTCGAGAGCCTGCGCGTGAACTTCGTCTTCGTACCCCACCGGCGCGACGACCTCGACGTGCGCGTGACCCGCGAGCGCACGCAGCATCACGCCGGAGCGAATGCGACCACCGTGATTCGGTGGATGCGGCAGGAACGGACACAGCGCGAGGATTCTCATCGAGGCGGCGAGGCTCGACGGTAACCTTCCCGGCCAGCCCCCGCGATGAAGATCAGCCTCGTCATTCCGACTCTGAACGCCGGCATCCTCTTGGACGAGGTGCTGGACGCCGTCGACAAGCAACCCGGCGCCGACGAACTCGAACGCATCGCCGTGGACTCCGGCTCGACCGACGGCACGGTGACACGGCTCGAACGCCACGGCTTCGCGACGTTCTCGATCGACAAGCGCGACTTCAACCACGGCGCAACGCGCGACCTCGCGATCGAACGCGCGACGGGGGAAGTCGTCGTGCTCCTGACGCAGGACGCCACGCCAGCAGACGAAAATTGGCTCCCCGCGCTCGTCAGCTGCTACGAGGACGAGCAGGTCGGCGCCGCCTACTGCCGACAGATCCCGCGACCGGACTGCAACCCGTTCATCGCGCGCCGCCTGCGCGAATGGACCGCAGGCAAGACCGAACGCGTCGTGCAGAAACTCGAGCCAGGCCAGAAGTTCGAGGACCTCGAGCCGATGCAGCGACTCCAGCTTTGCGCCTATGACAACGTCGCTGGCAGCGTCCGCCGCTCGGCCTGGGCCGAGCACAAGTTCGGCCACCGCCGCTTCGGCGAAGACGTCGCCTTTGGCAAGAAGCTGATCACGTCAGGCCGCAGCATCGTGTTCGAACCGAACAGCTCGGTGGTCCACAGCCACAACCGCCCGGCGTTCGACGAGGGCAAGCGGATCTACTGCGACCATCAGAACCTCCGCGAACTCTTCGACGTGCACCTGCTGAAGAACCGCAAGGACCAGAAGGCGTCGTCGGAATGGGGTCAGCGCGAATACGGCAGGATCGTCGACGAGCTCGACATCCCGGCGGACGAGAAGAAGACGCTGCACAAGTGGGCGAAGGACTACGCGAAGTGGTCCTCGCTCGGGATGTACCTCGGCGCGAACTCCGAACGCCTCATGAGCGGCAAATTCGGCTTCTTCTTCCGCTGGCTCGATCGCAAACTGCACCGCGGCATCTGATGACCGAAGACCGCGAACAACTGGAGCAGAGGCTCGAACTCGTCGAGCAAGCGCGCCGCGAACTCGGCGAGCAGGTCGAGCACTTGGTGAAGCTGCTCGAGGAGTCGCGGAAAGAGATTCGCTGGCTGAAGGAGCAGTTGGCGAAGCACGAAGGCGAAGCGGAGTAGCGATGCGACGGGAAGTTCCAATCCGCGGACAACTCCATGACCCGGAACTGCCGATAGCATCGGCATGGACGTCAGCTCTCTGACCCTACGCGCGAACGCCGCCTACCATGCGGCCACCGATCCGCTACGGGCGCAGCAGATCGAGCGCGAGGAGAAGCGGCAGCAGCAGCTGTTCGGGCAGTCCGAAGACGAGCTGTCGATCTCGGAGGAGGCGATGCGCGCGTTCGAAGCCGAGCAGGAGCAGGGCGACGGGCTCGGGGACGAGTCGCGCAAGCCTGGCGATCCGGAGTCGCAGCAGCTGCAGGAGCTCGAAGCGCGGGACCGCGAGGTGCGTGCGCACGAGCAAGCGCACAAGGCGGCGGCGGGCGACCTCGCGAGCGGTGGGCCGACCTACACCTACCAGACCGGGCCCGACGGCCAGCGCTACGCGATCGGTGGCGAGGTCAAGATCCAGCTGCGCGAGGGCAACACGCCCGAAGAGACGGTGCGCAACATGGAGCGCGCGAAGCGCGCCGCGCTCGCGCCGGGTCAGCCTTCGTCGCAGGACCGCGCGGTCGCGGCCGAGGCGTCACGCCTCGCGAACGAAGCGCGGCGCGAAGCGAATGCGGGAGAAGACGAGGACGAGTCGAAGCCGAACCGACGGCGTCTCGACCTCTACGCGTGACGTAGGCGCGCTACTTCTTCGCCTGCGCCGGCTTCAGCTTCGCGTCGAAGTTGCGAGTCGTCTTGTGCGAACCGGTCATGTGGTCCGTGTAGATCCGCACCGGCTTGCCGCCCTCGACCTCGAGCACCGAGCGGACGACCGAAGTCTGGCCGCCCTGCGTGTAGACGCTGTTGAAGACCATGTCGTCGCCGACCATGCGCGCCTCGGCCACCTGGAACTCGCCCATGTTGCTGATCGCGCACGAGTCGTAGCACTGCTTGGTCTCGTTCCAGGCCATGAAGTTCAGGCCTTCCCACTTCATGCCGGCGATCGGGTCGCCGAGCACGTGCGAGACCATCGCCTGGCCACCGTAGATCATCTTGACGGTCTCGTGCGCGCCGATCGTCATCTCCGGCGCGCCGGGAGCCGGACACATCGTGCCGTCCAGACGGCGTTCCCCGACGAGGAAGTCGAGTTTGGCCATTCGGTCCCCACCGAAGTTCTCGATGAACGCGACGTCGGTCTTCGGTCCGAAGGACGCGTCCGCGGTCTTGGACCGTTTCATCGTGCCTTCGACGTGCGTGAAGAGCGGATTCGCGCCGACGCCGCGCTCGACCTTGAACGAGTAGACGTCGTCCTTGACCTGCACGATGCCGCGCTCGAGGAACGCCTGTCCGGCCGTGATCCCCGCGTCGGTGATCACGAGCTTGTCGCCCTCGAACGTCACGGTCTTCTGCGTCGCGATGCCGACGTTCTCGATGCCGAAATGGACGTAGGCCTTCTTCTCCGGATCCCAGCCGAAGATGTTCGTCATGACGAGCGGAGTCTCGATGGCCGGGCTGAAGTCGACGACGGTCTCTTCTCGGATGAAGAAGCCGTTGAGCGTCTTCGACATCTTGCTCTTGGCCTTCCAGGGCATCTCGGGGCCGCCGGGCTCGCTGATCGCGACGCCCTCGCCCTCCCAGGCGCCGAGCATCGGTGCGAACTTCTCCAGCTGCTTGGCGGGCATCGGAATGCCCTGCGCGCTGAGCGTGGCCGTCGCGACGAGTGCGACGGCGATGATGGCTGTGCGGTGCTGCATGGTTCCTCCTCGGAAACGTGGAACCACGCAGCATACCGCCGCGCCATCGGCGGCGGGGCGACGGGCTACTCGAACATTTCCATCGTGCGCTCGACGCGCGCGAGGATCTCGTCGAAATTGACCGTGTTCGGGATGCGCCCGGCGGCGTTCAGCGACTTGATGCGGTCGCGGTAGTGGATCAGAGCCGGCAGCACCGCCTCGTCGCCACACGCCTGCAGCGCGAAACACGCCCAGTCGGCGACGCGCAGCACCGGATCGTTCAACGCCTGCGCGAGCGCCGGCGCGGCGTCGGGGCTGCCGATGCGCCGCAGCGACTCGCAGATCCACATGCGCCGATCCGCGAATCCCGGCGGATACTTCAGGCCGCGAACGAGCGCGGGCACGGCCTGCGAACCGAGTTCGGTCAGCTTGCCGGCGAGCTCTTCGTTGTCGTGCTTGCCGTCGGCGAACTTGGACAGGTAGCCCCAGGCCTTCGACTCGACGCTGCCCGGCACACGCTCGATCCAACGCAGCGCGTCGACGCCACCTTCCTCGGCCCACCAAGCCTGCAACCGACCGATCGCCGCGAGCCGCTCGTGACTCGGAGCGAACGGATTGAAGCCGTGGTGCACGCCCGTGGCCATGAACAGCGACTCGAAGTAGTCCTCACGGATCAGGTCGTCGTTGTGCTCGAGTCCAGCGAGCAGGCGCGGGATCCCGTTCGGGTTGCCGAGTTCGGCGAGGGTCAGCGCCAACATCCGCTCGGTCTCGGGGAAGATCGTCCGTTTCATCGCGGCCTCGATCGCCTGGATGTCGGACTCGGCGACGCCCTTGTCCTTGTTCGCGGCGAGGCACGCGGCGGCCGCGGTCACGACGTCGGGCTCGGCGTCTCGCAGGTGGCGCGACGCGAGATCACGGAGTTCCTCGAGCTGGAGTTCGGTCGCGAGCTCCAGCGCGCTGCGCCGGTCGAGCGCGTTCTTGCTGTCGCACGCCTTGCGCAGGGACGCGACGATGAGCTTGCGCATCTCGAGGTCCTGCGAGTCTTCGTCGAGGAAGCTGCCGGGGTCGGTGTCCTTGATGATGTGACGCGCGTTGTATCGCACGTAGAGGTCGTCGCTCGACAGAGCCTCCAGGATGGCGGGGACAGCCGGCTTGCCGATGCGCTTGAGCACCATCGACGCCTGCTTGAAGGTCTTGTTGTCCCACGAGCTCAGCGCCTCGATCAGCTGCGGCACCGCCGGCATGCCGATCTCCGCGAGTCGACGCTGTGCGATCCGGTTGCCTTCCGGCACCGGGAACTGGAAGAGCTGAATGAACTTCGTGATGTCTTCCTGGCTCTCGCCTTCGGGAATCGGAACTTCGACGCCATCGGGCTGCACCCACGGCTGCAGGTCGACGAGGTTCGCGGGGCTCGCCGCGTTGACCGCGATGCCTTCGGGCGTCTGCCACTTCGCACCGGCGTCGGACTCGACTTCGTCCGAAGACGGCGTCACGCCGGAGAACTCGAGCTTCTCGGCTTCGAGCTGACGCGCGAGCGTCGGGTGGTGATCCTCGATCGGGAAGTAGTGCTTCAGGTGAAGCTCGCAGTCGATCGTGCCCTCCGCGACCTTCAGCGGCACGCGGTGCTCACGGGTTTCGCCCGGACGAATCTGCGTGTTGACCGGAAGCTTGAGGCCGTAGGGCCGCTTGTAGGGATCGCGGCAGACCATGCGCGAGCGGTAGAGCTCCTTGCCGTTCGCATCGCGGACGACGATCAGCGACTCGACCGCGCGCTGCTTGAGCTCGGTCGGGAAGTGGTGCGCGGCCCCCTTGTTCTTGATCCGCACGACGACCTCATTGCCTTCGACGCGCGCGTCGTAGGAGTACGCACGTCGCACCTGCTTCTCGCTGCGCACGCCGGGGAAGACGTGCGAGCGCACCATGCGCGGCTCTTCGCCGACAGCGACCGGGCGCTTCACGCGCTCCATGTGGCACGACATGCAGGTGCGACCCGCGGCCTTACCGTTCGGCGCGACTTCCCACTGGTAGGGCGTGCCGTGGTTGCGGTGGCACGACGCGCAGGCGTCGACCGTTCCGACGCGATCATCGAACGCAGTCGTGCACTCCATCCCGCCCTGGAAGCTGCCGTAGTCGTAGTCCTCTTTCCAGTGGCACGTCATGCACGTGTTGCCTTCTTCGAGGTTGTGATAGCGGCGGATCGGGTTCTTGCCGATGCCGGTCTCGAAGATCGGTCGCGGGGTGTGACAACGAATGCAGTCCCCGTGGTCGAATCGCCCCGTCGCCAGGCGCACCTCTTCATCGGTGAACGCGCGACCGTGCGTGTTCTGCGCGTGCTCGGCGTAAATCGCAGGGTGGCACTCGGCGCAGAACCGGCTCGTCATCACGAGCTGGGCGTGACGAGCCTTGTCGTCGTTCAGCTGCTGCTCGATGACGATCTCGGTCGCTGCGGATTGCGGGCTCTGACACGATGACGCGGCCACGATGGAGAGGACGATGGCGGCGACGATGGCGATCCAGGGTCTCATGCTTGGGCTGATCTATAGCTGGAACGGGAGGGGATCGGATACCTGCAAAGAGCGGACCAGGGAGGGATTCCGCTTCGGCAGGCCTCGATTTCCACCGGGTGTTACGCTGGCGTAACGACAGCGCATGCCACTGCACGCCGGAACATCGAGTTGGTCCGAAAAGAGCTGGGTCGGCCCCTTCTATCCAAAGGGGACTCAACCAGGACAGTTTCTGACCCACTACGCGACCCGATTCAAGACGGTCGAGGCGGACGTCACCTACTACCGCATCCCCGACAAGAAACTCGTCGACGGCTGGAACGACAAGACGCCCGACGACTTCGTGCTGTCGGCGAAGTTCCCCCGCAGCATCGTGCACGGGGGCGAAGGCGCACGGCCGGATCCGGACAAGGTCCTCGTGCTCGACGAGATCCGAGGAGACCTCGATCTGTTTCTCGAGTCGATGGGACGGCTCGGACCGAAGTGCGGCCCGCTCGTGATGCAGTTCCCCTACTTCAACAAGACCGTCTTCGCGGGCGCTGGCCAGTTCCTCGAGCGACTCGACGCGTTCCTGGAGGCGCTGCCGGACGGCTTTCGCTTCGCGGTCGAAGTGCGCAACAAGTATTGGATCAACGGGGCGCTGCTGGACCTGCTGCGCCGCCATCGCACGGCGCTCGTGCTCGTCGACCTCGCGTACATGCCCCACCCGGCCTCGCTCGACAATCGCTTCGACCTGATCACCGCCGACTTCTCCTACGCCCGGCTGATCGGTGACCGCAAAGCGGTCGACAAGCTGACGAGCACGTTCGACAAGATCGTCGTCGACCACGGAGAACGGCTCGACCGCTGGGCCGAACTCATCCGCACGCATCTCGAACGGGTTTCCGAAGTCTACGTCTACGCGAACAACCATTACGCTGGTCACGGGCCGGCAACCGTTCGCGATCTCGTCGAACGCATCGGGCCGCAGTAACCGGTATGGCGCGATTCGACTTCGACGAGCTGTTCGATCAGGACTACCTGCACTTCTACCGCAAGTTCATCAACTACGAGGCGACCGAACACGAGGTCGATCTGATCGAGACGCTGTGCGGGATCGAGGAAGGCACGCGCGTCCTCGACGTCGCGTGCGGGCACGGTCGTATCGCGAACCCGCTGGCCGAAGCCGGCGCGCAGGTGGTCGGCATCGACGCGTCCGAGTTCTTCCTCGAGCGCGCGCGCGAGGACGCGGCCGAACGAGGCGTGAACGTCGACTATCGCGTCGGAGACATGCGCGAGCTGTCGTTCTCCGGGGAGTTCGACGTCGTGCTGAGCTGGTTCACGGCGTTCGGCTACTTCGACGACGACACGCTGCGCAAGATCCTCCGCGCGAAGCTCGAAGCCCTCGAGCCGGGCGGCTCGCTGCTGATCGAAACCATCAATCGTGACGTCGGCAAGCTGACGACGGACGAGCGCCCGAGCGTCAAGGAGATCGACGGCGAGTTCATGCTCGACCTCGGCCGCTACGATCCGCACGACGGCAGGCTCTACGTGCGCCGTTTCGTGACGCGCAACGAGCAGAAGATCCGGTCGCTCGAGTACTTCATCCGACTGTTCACGTTCACCGAGCTACGCGACTGGCTCGAACAGGCCGGCTTCGTCAACGTCCGCGGCTTCGGCGGCGAAGGTGAGGTCTATCGACTCGACAGCGCGCGCATGATCCTGCTCGCTCAACGCCCATGACGACGCCTCTCGCCGAGCACTGGACGCTCGATCCAGAAGTCACGTTCCTCAACCACGGCTCGTTCGGCGCCTGTCCGCGCGTCGTGCTCGCACACCAGAGCGAACTCCGCGCCCGCATGGAGCGCGAACCGGTGCTGTTCCTCGCGCGAGAAACCCTCGACCGGATCGACGCAGCGCGCGCCGAACTCGCCGAGTTCGTCGGCGCGGACCCGGCGGGACTCGCCTTCGTCACGAACGCGACGTCCGGCGTGAACACGGTCCTGCGTTCCCTGCGCTTCGAGCCCGGCGACCAGATCCTCGTCACGAACCAGGGCTATCCCGCGTGCAACAACACGGCGGAGTTCGTCGCGGGCCTCGCCGAGCGTGTCGAAGTCGTCTTCGCCGACGTGCCGTTTCCGATCGACGACCCGCAACAGGTCGTCGACGCGGTGCTCGGCGCGGCGACCGACCGAACCAAGCTCGCGATCGTCGACCACATCACGTCGCCCACCGGGATCATCCTGCCGATCGAAGCGATCGTGCGGGGACTCGAGTCGCGAGGCATCGACACGCTCGTCGACGGCGCACACGCACCGGGCATGGTGCCGCTCGAGCTCGATCGACTCGCCGCAGCCTACTACACCGGCAACTGCCACAAGTGGATGTGTGCGCCGAAGGGCGCTGCGCTCCTGCACGTCCGCGCCGACCGACGTGATCGCATCCGTCCACTCGTGATCAGCCACGGTGCAAAGGCGCCGCGCGGCGAACGCAGCTTCTTCCACATGGAAGCCGACTGGACGGGCACGCACGACCCCACCGCGTGGCTCAGCGTCCCCGCGGCGATCCGCTTCGGCCGCGAGGTCGTCCCGGGCGGATGGCCGGAGATCCGTGAGCGCAACCGCGACCTCGCGCTGCACGCGCGCGCACTGCTGACCGAGTCGCTCGGCGTCGAATCGCCCGCTCCCGACTCGATGATCGGCTCACTCGTGTCGCTGCGGCTGCCGTCCGGCGAGGAAGACGCGCCGACCGGTCCGCTTCCGTTCGACCCGCTGCATCTGCAGCTGTTCGACGCGCATCGCATCGAAGTGCCGATCATGCCGTGGCCAGCGAAGGGGGATCGCCTCCTGCGGATCTCCGCGCAACTCTACAACTCGATCGAGCAGTACGAACGGCTCGCCGTCGCGCTGCGTGAGATGTGGTAATCGCGTTACCGCCCGCGATCTCCAGGCTTTAGTAGGCCGTGGACGACATCGGATCGACACGGTCACGCGCGGCACTGAGCGGAATCGAACAGCGCGTCTTGGCCGTACGCGACGACTCGTTGTTCGACCGCGAGTCGCATCACATCGGCGGTTCGCCGAGCGGGATCGGTCCGCGCGGCCTGCCGGTCTGCACGAACTGCCACCGACCACTCGCGTTCGCCCTGCAGATCGACACGCACGATTCGCGCCTCGGAATCCAGCCATGGACGACGCGACACCTCTACGTGCTGACGTGTCCGAGTTGCGACACGCAGACCTGTGATCACACGCACTACGCGTCGTCCCGTTCGGGCCGCAGTCTGCGACTCGTTCGGCAGCCTGCGGGTCACGTGATCGACGCCGAGCATCCGCGCACCTGGCCCGAGCTTCGACTCGAGATCCTGGAGGACGCGGAGCCGGCGTTCGACGGGCCCTTCCATCAATGGGGCGGCGATCCGATCTGGCTCGGCGACGCGCTCGAGCCGTCGTGCACGAGCTGCCGCTCGCCGATGACGTTCGTCCTGCAGATCGATTCGGAACCGGAGAACGGAGTCCTCTTCGCCGATCACGGCATGCTGTACGCGTTCGCGTGCTTCCGTTGCCACCAAGAAGTCGCGACGATCGTGCAGACGGCGTAGGAGACCGTCCGGAGACTCCAGAAGGGGTGGCCAAGAAGGCCCGAATCGGGTCCGATATGTGGTGCTCGGCGCCCAAGCGTGCGAGCCTCTCTTCACATTGGAGTCAGTCGCATGAGACCCGCCACACCTGCCCTGTTGTGCATGCTCGCGATGACCACGGCCGCCTCGGCGCAGACCGTGGGATCCTTCTTCACGTCCGGTCAAGGCTGCCCTACGAAACGCCCCCTCGTCTACGAGATCTTCACGCCGGGAAACTTCGATCTCGACGGAACCACGATCGACTTCTTCCCGAACGGCCTCGGTGGCTACCTCATTGTCAGCGCAGGAGGGCAGTTGCCCTACGGCAATGGGTTCGATCTCACGCTTGGCGACGACGAAGTGTCCGCCCCGCAGAATCTCGGATTCACGTTTCCGTTCCCCGGCGGCACAACGACCGCGATCGACGTGTCGTCCAACGGCTACGTCTACCTCGAGTCCGGCACGATCAACGACACCCGATGCTGCAGCGGTTCGACGCAGTTCAACGACTTCCGCAACCAGACCGCGAGCTTCGCACTGTTCGGCATGGACCTGCATCCGAGCGTCGGCGGGACAGTCTGGTTCGATACGGCCACGGTATTCGGGCAGCAGGTCGCCTACGTGACGTGGGACGACGTCCCCGAGTACAACAACGCCGGATCGAACACGTGCCAGATCCAACTCTGGGACGACGGCCATGTCACGATGAACTACGACGGCTGTGCCGCGCTGACGCACGACACGCTCGTCGGGTTCTCGTTCGGCAATGGAGTCGAGGATGGTGGCGAGAGTGACATTTCGGCCGACATGCCGATCGACACGGGCGCCGGCACCGGTCCGCTGACCCTACGCGGTTCGGGCATCCCGACCATCGGACAGACGTTCGACGTCACGCTGGAGAACGTGCCATCCACCGCGTCTGCCGCCGCGCTCCTGCTCGGCGCGTTCCCGGTCAACTTCGATCTCGACGTCCTCGGGATGCACGACTGCGATCTGCTGAGCGTCGGCGACATCGGCTCGATCCCGATGACGATCCACGGGGATACGGCCAGCGTTCCGATGAACTTCTCATCGACACCGGGCACGGCTGGGCTCGTCATCGAGACGCAGGCCGCCGTCTTGGCACTCGGGGTGAACCAGTTCGGGGCCGCGACGTCCGACCTCGGCACGATGACGATCGGGGACACGAGCCCTGTCGTCGTGCGCGCGAGCGGATCCAACACGTACAACTCGGACACTTCGAGCGGGTTCTGGTCGATCACGAACGGCACCCTGCTCGACATCGTCTACGTCGAGCTCGACTGGGTGAACTCGAGCGTCTCGAACACGCAGGACTTCGACACGGACCAAACCGGGATGGCCCAGCGCTTCGACGGGGGCGACAGCACCAACCCGTCGTGCCAGGGCACGTATCGGAACAGCAGCCATATCACTACCGGTCTGGACTTCTCCATCACGCCTACCTCGGCCTGCGACTCCGTCGCGCGTCAGGGCTGGATCGGGACGAACCCCGGAACGATCGCGAGTGAATTCCGCACCCTGGCGTTCCAGTTCACCGACTTCAACCCGGGCGAGACGTTCGAGCTCGACATCGACACGGACGGCGGCAGCACGAACGGCGGTGCGATGGCCGGCCTGGTCGTCACGGTCACGATGTCGGACGCCTCGGTGCGCACCGGGGAACTCGTGATGATCGACTCTCAGACTTCCCAGGTGAACCTCTGACGGAAATCCACGCGGGCGGCGTTTTTCGCCCTCGCGCGAAATCAGTGGCCGGTTGCTAGTCTTGCGTCCCCGGCGCAACAGATCGGATCGCCCTTCCGGCCACCCGCGCCTAGCCGCTTCGGAGGCGCTGAATTGCACGAACTGGCGAGATGCACGATCTGCTCGACGCTCTTGGCACTCATCTCGTGCCGCGCGCCGATCGATCCGACACCGCGTGAGCACGGACTGAAGCTTCCCGACGCGTGGACGGCGGATGGCGCCACGAGCGGCACGGTTCGCGACGCGTGGTGGCAAGACTTCGGCGACCCCCAGCTCACCCACCTGGTCGAGCTGTCGTTCGCCCACAACCGCAACCTCGCCTCGGCGGCGGCCCGACTCGCCGCCGCGGTCGGTCGCGCGCGCCGCGCCAGCGCGGAGATCGGGCCGACGATCGATGCGACGTTCGGCCCGCGGCGGGAACGTCAGAACTTCGTCGGGCTGCCGATTCCCGGATCCGCCAACGTGCTCTCGACGACCTTCTCGACGTTCGGCCTCGGCCTGAACATCGGCTGGGAGGTCGACCTCTGGGGCAGGATCCGCGCCGGCGAACTGCGATCGCAGCACGAGCTCGAAGCCGCCGCCGCGGACTTCCGGGGTGCGCGCCTCTCGCTCGCAGCGCAGACCGTGCGCGGCTGGTTCGCCGTCGTCGAAGCCCGCGCCCAGGTCGGACTCGCCGAAGACACGGCGCGGTCGTTCCGCGAATCGGCAGACCGGATCCGGTCGCGATTCGAACGCGGCGTGCGCCCCTCGCTCGACCTGCGCCTCGCGCGCAGCGAGGTCGAGACGGCGGAGGCCTCGGTGGCACAGCGCCGCAACGAGCTGCAGCGCGTCAGCCGCGCGCTCCAGGTGCTGACCGGTGCGTATCCCGACGGAAATGCACCCGAGTCCGTCGTGCTGCCGACGTTCCCCGGCCCGGCACCCGCAGGCGTGCCGGCCGAAGTCCTCGCGCGCCGCCCGGACCTCGTCGCGGCCGAGCGACGTCTCGCTTCGGCGGACGCGAACCTCGGCCAGGCGCGGGCCGCGCTCTACCCCGCGCTCAGCCTGACGGCGACCGGGGGCACCCGCAGTGACGACGTCGGCGACCTGCTCGACGGAGACTTCCGCGTGTGGTCGATCGCCGGCAATGTCTTGGCCCCGATCGTCGACTGGGGCCGACGTCGCGCCGACATCGAAGTCAGCGACGCCCTGCGGCACGAGGCGTACGCGGCGTGGGCCGGCGCCGTCCTCGACGCGCTGAGCGAAGTCGAAGGCGCACTCGCCGCCGAGCAGTATCTCGCGGTGCAGGAGCGACACCTCGAAGCCGCTGCGCGAGAGGCGGCGGCCGCACGCACACTGTCCGAAGACCGCTACGCCCGTGGCCTGGTCGACGTGATCACCCTCCTCACCGCGCAACGGAGCGACGTCACGGCGCAGAGCCAGCTCCTCGCGATTCGACGCGCGCGCCTCGACGTGCGCGTCGACCTCATGCTCGCCTTGGGTGGCGGGTTCGATCTCAGTGCCCCGAAAAACGACTCGACCGACGACAATGGCAGCTGAATCCTCCGAAGAACGAATACTGCGGCTCGTGCTCCGGATCCTTCTTCCGGTGATCGTCCTCGGTGCGGGAATCGCCGGCGGCTACGGCATCTACCTCGCGCGGCCCGAAGCAGAGACGACGGACGTCCAAAACCTCGCCCCGCTCGTCGAGGTCGAGACGCTGCAACCCGAGTCCATCCGCCTCGACGTCGAGGCTCGCGGCACGGTGCGCGCGCGGACTGAGTCCGCGCTCGTCGCCGAGGTCGCGGGGCGCGTCGTCGAGATCGCTCCATCGCTGGAAGCCGGCGCGTTCTTCGATCAGGACGACGTCCTCGTGAAGATCGAGAAGCGCGACTACGAACTCGCGGTTGTCCGCGCCAACGCCGAGATCGCCCAAGCCAAGCAGGCGCGCGACATCGAACGCGCCGAAGCCGAGGCCGCGGTCGAGGAGTGGAAGTCGTTCTCCGAGGAGCCGCCGCCGGAGCTCGTGCGGCGCGTGCCCCAGCTCGCGGCGGCGGACGCCCGGGTGGAGGCCGCCGACGCCGCGCTCGAATCGGCGAAGCGCGATCTCGCGCGGACCGAAGTGCGCGCCCCCTACGCCGGCCGCGTGCGCTCGAAGCAGGTCGACGTCGGCCAGTTCGTCGTGCGCGGAACCGTGCTCGCACGGCTCTACGCGGTCGACTACGCCGAGGTGCGGCTCCCGCTCCACGATCGGGACCTCGAGTTCGTCGACATCCCGATCGACTTCCGGGGCCGCGACCAAACGGGGTCGAGCCCGGAGGTCACGATCACCGCGCGCTTCGGCGGACAGACGCACGAATGGCAGGGCCACATCGTGCGCACCGAGGGTCAACTCGACGACACGAGCCGCATGCTGCACGCGATCGCGCGCATCGACGATCCGTACGGCCGGGTCGAAAGCGGCAGCAAACGACCGCCTCTCCTCGTCGGCATGTTCGTCACCGCGCGGATCCAGGGGCGCCGCGCCGACGACGTCTTCGTCGTCCCGCGACACGCGCTACGAGGAGAAGACCGGGTCCTGATCATCGGTGACGAGAACCGCATCACGGTCCGGCAGGTCGAGATCCTGCGGACCGACGGTGAGACGGTCTACGTCCGCGGCGGCGTGCAGGCCGGCGAACGACTCTGCACGACCCGGCTCGAGATCTATTCCGAACAGATGCTGGTCCGCGTCGCGGGCGACAAAGAGAAGGAGAACGGCTGATGCGCAAGGCCGTCGCCTGGTTCGTCCACAACCCGGTCGCCGCGAACCTGCTGATGTTCGCGATCATCGCCGGGGGAATACTCTCGGTCTCCGGCATCAAGAAGGAGGTTTTCCCCGAGTTCCGGGCGAACACGATCAACGTCTCCGTCGTCTATCCCGGCGCGAGCCCGGAAGAGGTCGAAGAGTCGATCTGCAAGCGCATCGAGGAGGAGCTCGAGAGCGTCGACGGCGTCAAGGAGCTCCGCTCGCGCTCCGCAGAAGGCAGCGGCACCGTGTCCGCGGAACTCCTCGTCGGCACGGACACCGCGAAGGCGCTCGACGAGATCAAGACTCGGGTCGATTCGCTCGACACGCTGCCGGAAGAAGCCGAAGCGCCGATCGTCTCCGAGCTTCGCCTGCGTCGACAGACGATCAGCGTCGCGATCAGCGGCGAACTCGACGAACGCTCGCTCCGCGAGCTGGGTCAACAGGTGCGCGACGAAGTCGCCGAGCTCGACGGCATCACGCAGGTGCAACTGAGCGCGATTCGCCCATATGAGATCGCGATCGAAGTCAGCGAACAGGCGCTGCAGCGCCATGGGCTGACGTTCGACGAAGTCGTGACCGCCATCCGCCGATCTTCGTTGGACCTGCCCGGCGGATCCGTCAAGACGCGCGGCGGCGAAGTGCTGCTGCGTGCAATCGGCCAGGCATACTCCGGCCAGGAGTTCGAGAGGCTCGTCCTCTGGACCCGTCCGGACGGCTCTCGCCTGCGGCTCGGCGACGTCGCCGAGGTGCGCGACGGCTTCGCCGAATCCGACGAGAGCGCGCGCTTCGACGGCAAGCCCGCCGTGCTGATCGACGTCTTCCGCGTCGGCGACCAGGACGCGCTCGCGATCTCGACCGCGGTGCGCGACTACATCGCACGCTCGCAGCCACGCATGCCCGAAGGCGTCACGCTGACCGCGTGGCGCGACGAAGCCCAGCTGCTCGAGAGTCGGCTCGAACTGCTCATCCGCAACGGGCTCTCCGGATTCGCGTTGGTCTTCGTCGTGCTCGCGCTGTTCTTGCGCTTTCGACTCGCGCTGTGGGTTTCGATCGGAATCCCGATCTCGTTTCTCGGCGCGCTCTGGTTGATGCCCGCACTCGGCGCGTCGATCAACATGCTGACGCTGTTCTCGTTCATCCTCGTGCTCGGGATCGTCGTCGATGACGCGATCGTGGTCGGCGAGAACGTCTACACCCACAACCGCCAGGGCAAGACCGGCATCACGGCCGCGATCGAGGGTGCGCGCGAAGTCGCGGTTCCCGTGACGTTCGCGATCCTGACGACGATTGCCGCGTTTTTGCCGATGCTCAACGTGCCCGGACCGGTCGGCGAGCTCTGGGCCGTGATCCCGACGATCGTGATCGCGACCCTCATCTTCTCGATGGTCGAGTCGAAGCTCGTGCTGCCCGCGCACCTTCGGCATCTGGACGCACGGCCACCCAGGGGCCTGTGGACTCGGTTCCAGGATCGCTTCGCCAAGGCACTCGAAGGCTTCGCGCATCGACTCTACCGCCCGGTGCTCCAAGCCGCGCTGCACCGTCGCTACCTCACGGTCTCGATCGCGTGTGCGATCTTCGCACTGACGATCGGCGTCATCTCCGGGGGCTGGGTGCGCTTCGTGTTCTTCCCGCCGGTCGACGGCGACAACGTCGTCGTCGACGTGACGCTGCCCGCCGGCACACCCGCGAGCCAGACGGCTGACGAGATGCTGGCACTCGAGAATGCGGCGCTACGCCTGCGCGACGACTTCCCGGACGACATCCAGCACGTAATGACGAGCGTCGCGACGCAGCCCTTCCGCCTCGCGCAGGAGGAAGGTGGCGGCCGCATCGCCGAGGCCAACCGAGGCGGCCACTTCGGCGAGGTGAACATTCAGCTCGCCCCGTCCGAGCGCCGCAGAGCGACCAGTAAGCAGATCGAACAGCGCTGGCGCGAGATCGCCGGCGAAGTCCCGGGCGCTGTCGAGGTCGCGTTCTCGTCCTCGCTCCTGAGCGTCGGCGCCGACCTCGAGATCCGCCTGCGCGGCGAGGACATGGATGAGCTCCTGGCAGCCGTCGCGAAGGTCGAGAACAAGCTCGCCGAGTACCCGGCCGTATCCGACGTCCGCAACTCGTTCCGCGCAGGCAAGGCCGAGGTCGAGCTGCAGATCCGCGAGACCGCCGAACCACTCGGCGTGACGCTGTCGGACCTCGCGCGCCAGGTGCGGCAGGGCTTCTACGGCGCGGAGGCGCAGCGCGTGCAGCGCGGCCGCGACGACATCAAGGTCATGGTGCGGTATCCGCGCGAGCAACGCCGCTCGCTGAGCGACCTCGAGCAGATGCGTATCCGCACGCCGCGCGGCGACGAAGTTCCATTCGCGACCGTCGCCGAGATGAGCCTCGGCCAGGGCGCGGCGTCCATCGAACGCGTCAACCGCAAGCGCGCGATCTCCATCACCGCGGAGATCGACGAATCGACGTCCGACTCGAACACGATCCTCACGAGCATGGACAAGGAGTTCCTCCCGCGCCTCGCGGCCGAACACCGCGGGATCACGTACTCGTTCCAAGGCGAACAGCAGCAGCAGGCCGACACGCTCAGCGGGCTCGGCACGGGTTCGATCTTCGCGCTGCTGCTGATCTACGGCCTCATGGCGATCCCCTTCCGCTCGTACACCCAGCCCCTGATCGTCATGAGCGTGATCCCGTTCGGCCTCGTGGGCGCGGTGATCGGACACATTATCATGGGGATGGAGCTGAGCATCCTGTCGCTGTGCGGCATCGTCGCGCTCGCTGGTGTCGTCGTGAACGACAGCCTCGTCCTCGTCGACTTCGTCAACCGCCGGCGCGACTCCGGCGGCAACCTGCTCGAGGCCGTGCGCGACGCGGGCGTCGCGCGCTTCCGCCCGATCATGCTGACGTCGCTGACGACGTTCGCCGGGCTGTTCCCGCTGCTGCTCGAACAAAGCGTGCAGGCGAAGTTCTTGGTGCCGATGGCCGTCTCGCTCGCGTTCGGCGTGCTGTTCGCGACGTTCATCACGCTGATCCTGATCCCCGTCGTGTATTTGATGCTCGACGACTACCACCGATTCCGCACCTGGCTCTGGGGCAAGCCCGAGCACGCGCAGTCCAACGACCCCGCCGCGACCGCGTAGCGAACCCATGTGGCGACGCGCTCGAATCGGATGCTCGGTGCTCGCGGCGCTCGTCGCCGTCACCGCAGGCCTCTGGCTGTGGGCGAACTGGACGTTCGTCCACCGACTCGCGACGTATCCTTGGGGAGCCGAGGTCACGAACGTCGCGTGGTACGAGCCACGAGAAGCCGTCCCCGGCGACTTTCGTTCCGAGTTCGCGTCCGCGTCACCGGCGTCCCTCGGCTTCGATCCGGAAGCGCTCGAGGAGTCCGTCACGCTTGCACGAGCGTACGAGTCCTCCGCATTCCTGGTCCTGCGGCGCGGCGTGATCGCGCACGAACACTACGGTCCCGAGTGGGGACCGGACGCGCCGACCAACTCGTTCTCGATGGCGAAGACGCTGCTCGCACTCCTGTGTGGCGCGGCGATCGGGCGTGGGGAGATCGGCTCGGTCGACGATCCGGTCGAGCAATACGTCCCCGAATGGCTCGGGCAGGACCGAGGCGCGATTCGCCTGCGCGACCTGATGCGCATGCAGAGCGGACTGCTCTACGAGAACGATCGCGAAGACCCGTTCTCCGCTCTCGTGCAGATGCACGTCGGCGACGACAGCTTGCCGATCGTCCTCGCGCAGCAGCCGAGTCGCCCGCCAGGAATCGACTACGAGTACAACAACCTCAACGCGCAGCTCGTCGGCGTGATCCTCGAGCGCGTGTCGGGCCGGCGATACGCGGAGCTACTCTCGGAGCGCCTGTGGCAGCCGATCGGCGGCCGTGGCGCTTCGGTCTGGCTCGACGCGGAAGGCGGGCTCGCGAAGATGTACGGATGCGTGTTCGCGACCGCGCGGGATTGGGCCCGCGTCGGGGAACTCGTCCGGCACCGCGGACGCGTCGACGACCGGCAGGTGATCGATCCCGATTGGTTTTCGACGATCGAGACGGCATCGCAGCACAAGTCCGACTACGGGATGTTCGTCTGGCTCGGCGAGGGCGACCCGACGCTCAACCTCCCGCCGTTCGTGTATCTCGACGGGAAGGCCAAGCAGCGCGTGTTCGTCGTCCGGGATCTCGAACTCGTCGTCGTGCGCACCGGTGAAAACACGAAGGGCTGGTCGGACGAAAAGTTGCTCGGCAGCGTGACCGCGGCGATTCGCGACTAGCCGAACCGCACGCTGTACACCGGTGGCAGGTTGTGCGCGGCCGCGTGCCAGCTCTCGCCGCGATCTTCACTCACGTAGACGTTGCCCGTCGTGCTGCCGAATGCGAGCAGCTCCCCATCGATGTCGAGCGCATGGCGATAGACGACGTCGTAGGCATTCTCCTGCGGGAGTCCCTCGCGCAGCCGCTCCCAGCTCTCGCCGCCGTCGCGGGTCCGCGCGACGAACAGCGATCCATCGACCGTGACGCGCTGCATGTCGCTGAGGCCCGGCACGAGCCACGCGGTCCGCCCGTCGTCCGGATCCGCCGCGACCGGGAATCCGAAGTGCACACCACTGTCCGGGTCGCTGACCTTGCGCCAGGTCTCCGCACCGTTGTAGCTGTAGAAGACGCCGCAGTGGTTCTGCTGCCACACGTGGTCGGGCTGGTTGTGGCAGAGCATGATCGCGTGTGGGTCGTGACCAGCCCATTCGGCTTCCGGATCCGGCGCGTAATCCATCCGCAGCCCCTTGTTGCGACTTCGCCAGGTCTCGCCTCCATCGGTCGTCTCGAAGACGCCTGCGGTTGAGATCGCGACAAGAATCCGCTTGGGGTCACGCGGATCGACGACGATCGAGTGGAGCCCCGGCGAGAATTCCCCTTCTGCCGCCGGCGTGCCGTACCACATCGTCTCGCCCGAGCCGTCGCCGTCGAACAGGTTGCCGCCGCGTGACTCGTGATCCCACAAGCCACGATTCAGCTCGAAGCTCTCGCCGCCGTCGCGAGAGACGAACAGGCCGCCGGGGATCGTCCCCGCGTAGATCGCGTCGGGTCCGAACCCGAGCGTCCACAGCTTGAGCAGTGTCGCCGGCTTGATCGTCGGCGCGCCTTCCCCGGGCCCGGTGTCGGTCGGCGGCGGCGGCAGCAGATGCCGCGCACCCTCGGGGTAGCCGATCTGCGGCGCGTCGTTCCAGGTCGCGCCATCGTCGGTCGAACGCGACAGCTTCGCGCCCCAGTGGCCATGACCCAACGCCGCCCACAGGACACCGGTGCCGGGATCCCGGGCAACGAAGTTGACTCCGGCGCCAGTGTGGCCGATCAGCTTCGGGCGCCACGAGCCGCCATTCTTCTCGACTGCGAACGTCCCCTTGCGGGTACCAATCAGGATACGACCGGACATCGATCACTCCGGGGGTCGGGGTCTGGGCGGAGTCAGCCGCCGCTGAGTGCTTGTAGGATCAGGACTCGAGAGTCCTCGGACACGGCGTCGGTGAGCGTCGCGCGATCGGTCACCCGGCGCTCGCCGACGAAAATATTGACGTGCTGGCGCAAGCGTCCGACCTCGTCGCAGACATAGAACGCAAAACCAGGCGCGAGCGCTTCCATCCCCTGCACGATCTCCGCAACCGTCGTTCCGTCGACCTCGAGGGCCTGGCCCTCGAGCTTCGGGAAGTAGAGGAACAGATGGGGGGTCAGCTCCACGCGCGCCATGACGGTGGATGCTAACGACACACGGCTACAATCCCGACATGCGTTTCGGTCCCGCACACTTCCTCGCGACCCTCTCGATCCTCGCGCTGCCCCTGAGGGCGCAGGAGTCGTGGCCGCGCTGGCGCGGCCCGCACGACACCGGCGTGGCGCCAGCCGCCAAGCCGCCGATTCGGTGGAGCGAGAAGGAGAACGTTCGCTTCAAGACGCCGCTGCCCGGCACGGGACACGGCAGTCCGGTGGTGCACGGGGACCGGATCTACCTGACCGCGACCGTGGCATTCGGAGACGCCGGAGAGCCGGTCCCCGACGACGCCCCGGGCGCGCACGACAACGCGCGCGTGACCCGCGACCATCGCTTCGTCGTGATCGCGGTCGATCGACACTCTGGTGAGATCGTCTGGCAGGAGACGGTGCACGAGCAGCGGCCGCACGCGGTCTTCCACAAGAGCAGCACCCTGACCGCGGCGTCACCCGCGACCGACGGTGAGCACGTGTTCGCTTTTTTCGGCTCGTACGGTGTGTTCGCCCTCGACATGGGCGGCGACGTCGTCTGGCACACGGACCTCGGCGACATGAACGTCAAACACGGTCACGGCGAAGGCGCGACGCCCGCGCTCAGCGGCGACACGCTGATCGTCAACTGGGACCACGAGGGCCAGTCGTTCATCGTCGCGTTCGACAAGAGCACGGGAGAAGAGCGCTGGCGCAAGGACCGCGACGAGGTCACGTCGTGGGCGACGCCGATCGTCGTCGAGCACGACGGCAAGCGTCAAGTCATCGTGAGCGGCACGACCTGCGTGCGCGCGTACGATCTGGAGACCGGCGACGTGATCTGGAGCTGCCGGGGGCTGTCGCACAACGTCGTCGCCTCCCCCGTCGCGGCGGACGGCATGGTCTTCGCAGGCAGCAGCTACGAAAAGAAGCGAATGTTCGCCGTCCGACTGGAGGGCGCCGCAGGGGACATCACGAACACGGACAACGTCGTCTGGCGTCGCCAACGCCGCACGCCCTACGTGCCCTCACCACTCCTCTACGGCGATACGCTCTACTTCCTCAACCACTACCAGGGCTTCCTGTCGCGGGCCGACACGAAGACCGGCGCCGAGCGTGGTCGCCCGATGCGGCTGCCCGGGATGCGCGCGATCTACGCCTCTCCGGTCGGCGCCGCGGATCGGATCTACATCACGGATCTCGAGGGCGCGACGCTCGTGCTCAGCCACGAGCCGGACGAGCCGAAGATCCTCGCGCGGAACGTGCTGAACGACAGCTTCAGCGCGTCGGCGGCGCTGGTGGGCGATGCGATCTACTTCCGCGGTCGACGCTCCCTCTACTGCATCGCCGAGGACTGAGCGGGGCGCGGCTCAGCCCATCGCCGCAGAGACCTTGCGGGTCAGATCGGCGACCTCGAGACCGCGGGCGTTCTTGATTTCGCCGTGCCGCACGATGCAGTCGAAGCCGAGCTGCTTTGCGACCTTCTCGCAGGCCTTCCGCACCTTGGTGTCGATGGCCGAGATCAGAAGGCTGTAGCGGCCGGAGCCCTTACGGACACCCTGCGATTTGATCTCGCGCCATTCGGACGTCGCGTTGCGCAGACGCTTGTAGTCGACCGTCGCCGGCTTCGTGCAGCCCGACGGCGCGCCGAACAGGGCCGAGGCCTCGCTCTTCAGCTCGATGCCGTTGGCCGCCGCGGTGTGCGCCCAAGCGTTCTCCGAGGTCATCGCCATCACCACCAAGCAGCCGAGCCAGAACACGTACGACAGGAGGCGGTTCGTGGAGGTCTCGACGGCGTTGCGGGACTGCATCATGGGGATCTCGTTCGCTGGAAGTCGGCGTGTGGATTCCTGTTCGAAGTCCTCAAGCGACAACCGTCAGATTGACGTGCCGAAAAAGGCTCCATTCCGACAAAAAAACCGCGGTGAGCGCTGCGGCTTCCTTGCTGCCCGGTAAGGGGCAGGGCGAACGCGAACCGAACCGGATTCTCCCGGCTCAGCAATCTTTCCCGTTCAATCGCCGAACACGAGCGTCAGCAGGTCCGACGCCACGAGCGGGAGATCGACCCCACAGGGCCCCGTCGCGTCGGCGACGAACAGCTGGGTCTGGATCGAAGACGCCAGCAGTGTCGGATCACACGAGGCGCCGAGTTCGAGCGTCCCCGCGCCCCCGGCCATCGGCACCGTCACCGCCGCGATCGGCGCACCGATGTGCAGCGTGATCCCGCAGAACGGCACGGGCACCTGCGGGCCGAGGCCGAACAGCACCGAACCGCTGACCGCCTGGCCGCTCGGCTCGCTCAGCGCCAGCCCGTACGGGGCACCGAGAACCGGCACGCCGGCGACCGGAGTCAGCGTCGGCGCGCCCGCGGCGCCCGGAGTCGCCGTCCCGCTGTTGGTCGCGGATGCGGTGACGTCCGCGAAGGCATCGTTGTGGCCGAGGTAGACCGTCGCTGCGAACTGGCCGCCGGCGGGCACGACGACGTCCCATTCGAACGCGCCGGTGAAGTCGCCCGGGCCGAACGGCAGGCCCGCGTTCGCCAAGCTGTACGTCGTGCCGTCGAACTGGATCCGTTGGATCAGGTCGAACCATGGCGCGACCTCGTATGCGGTCGCATCGACGCCGTACATCTCGGCGCAGCCGCCGCACGGGTGGTCGTCCCCGAGCTGGATTCGATCAGGACCGCTGGACGCCGGCAGGGTCAAGTCGTCGTCGACCGAGTTATTGAAGTCGAAGTCCGCGTAGAAGAACAGCCGACCGACGAACGGCGTGGTCGAGATGTTCGTCAACGTCATGACGTGTTCGACGAAGCCGCTGTCGGCACCCGTCGAACGCACGGTCGCCGCCCACCGGGCATCGACCAGGCCAGCCAGGTCGACGTCGGACCAGTCCATCTGCGCCGCATTCCCCAAGAAGCTCGACGTGAACGCCGCGTTGTTCTGATCGAGGAACGGCCGCGCGTTCAGGTCGGTGTTCGTGCGCCAGAGCCACCGACTCTCGCGCAGGATGTCCGTGACGCAGGGCGACGCGCTCAGGTCAGCGAACTGCGGCGCGAAGATCCCAGGAGGAGGAAACGCGCCAAGGCTCCACGACGTGTTGCCGTCGCTGATCGTGCCTTGAGCAACGCACACGCTCGTGCAACCGAGCGTAAGGAGGCGGAGCAGAGAGGAAGCGGCGCGCATCGCGACGCCACGTTAGCACGGCGCGGACGCTCGTGGTCACGTGCTGTCCGTACGGCATGCCGCAGAACCCCGCGAGACGCACGCCGCTCTGAGCGGTCCCAGCGGCCGTTCGGGGCAGCGGAGATGCCCCTGCAGCGCGGCTTCTCGCCGTCGTAGACTGCGCTCCATGCGCTCCGTCGTCCCGTTCTTGCTCGCCGCGTTCTCCCTGCCCGCGCAGCGCCCGCCGCACAACGGTCCCGAGCCCGCCGCGCCGGACTGGCAGGTGCTCACCGGCGGGACGGTCCACACGGAGCCCGGCAAGCCGCCGTTGGACGGAGCCTCGGTCGTGATCCGCGCGGGACGAATCGTCGCGGTGAACCCGGACGGAGCGACTCCGAGCGGCGCGAGAGCCTGGGACTGTTCGGGGCTGTCGATCTACGCCGCGTTCCTCGACGCGCACGTCGGAGTCGACGCGCCGGTCGACGAGTCGCGACCGACCGATCACTGGAGTGTCAACGTGCTGGCCCGCCGCTCGGCACTGGGCGGCGCCGGCATCGACGGGAAGACCGCGGACACGTTGCGCAAGCTCGGCTTCGGCGCGGCCGCGATCGCTCCGAACGACGGGGTGTTCCGCGGCGCGGGTGCGGTCGTGACGCTCGAGGTCCCGCAGGACGGCGAACGTCGCCACGTCGTGCGGTCGGACTGCTACCAATCCCTCGGCTTCCGCTCGCGCGGCGATCGCAACGACTACCCTCGCGCGCAGATGGGCGTCATCGCGCTCATGCGTCAGACGTTGAGCGACGCGGACTGGCACCGCGACAACGGCGCGAGCCCCAAGCCCGACCTCGAGGCGCTGACCGCGGACACGACGCTGCTGTTCGACACGACGGACGAGCTGGAGGCGCTGCGTGCCACGAAAGTCGCCCGGGAGTTCGGGCGTCCGGCTCTTCTCCTCGGCAGCGGCACGGAGTTTCGACGACTCGATGCGCTGCAGGCATGCCAGCTCCCGATCGTCGTCCCGCTGGCGTTCGCCGCCCCGCCACGCATCGATTCGATCCAGGCTCGCGAGTCCGTCACGCTGCGTCAGATGCTCACGTGGGAGCACGCGCCGACGAATCCCCGTCGGCTGATCGATCGCGGCCTGACGGTCGCACTCACGACTGGCAAACTCGGGAAGCGCAGCCGCTTTCACGATCGGCTGCGGAAGGCCGCGAAACACGGCCTGACGCACGACCAGGCGCACGCCGCGCTGACGACGACGCCCGCGCGGCTGCTCGGAGTCGACGACCGGCTCGGTCGCATCGCGCCGGGACTCATGGCAAACCTCGTGGTCGTCGACGGGCGACTCGGGGGCGAGAAGTTCGAGACGCGATCGATCTGGATTCGTGGCCGCCATCACGAGATCGAGACTCCGCCGCGCGTCGAGCTCGCCGGTCGGTGGTCCGCCGCGCTCGGACTTGGCGGCGCGCAGGTCGACGCGCTCGAGTTCGAAACCAACCGCAAGGCCACGGTGCTCGCCGGTGACATGAAGGTGCAAGCGAAACGCGTGCGCTGCCGCGAGCGCCAGGTCGACCTCACGTTCGACGCCGAGCCGCTGGGCGGAACGGGCGTCGTGACGCTCAACGCCGTCGTGGATCCCAAGCGCATGTTCGGCTCCGGAGTCGACGCGTCCGGGAGGCGCTTCGGATGGAGCGCGCGCCGCACCGGCGAGCTCGCGGCCGAAGCCGGCGCGAACAAGGAGAAGTCGGACGAGGAGTTCCGCGCGCGTCTCGACGTCGAGCTGCCGGTCCCGTTCGGCGCCTTCGGCGTGACCGAGCTGCCGCAGAAGCGAAGCCTCATCGTGCGCGCCGACAGGATCTGGACGTCGGGTCCGAACGGCGTAGTCGACAACGGCGCGATGCTGATTCGCGACGGCAAGATCGCGTGGGTCGGGCCCGCAAGCGAAGCGCCGAGCGGCATCGACGCCGCGCTCGTCGACGCATCCGGCCTGCAGGTCACGCCGGGACTCATCGACTGCCATTCCCACACCGGCATCAGCCGTGGGGTCAACGAGGGCACCCAGGCGGTCACCAGCGAAGTCCGCGTGCAGGACGTCATCAACCCCGACGACATCGGCTGGTATCGCGAACTCGCGGGCGGCCTGACCGCCGCCAACCAGCTGCACGGCAGCGCCAACCCGATCGGCGGCCAGAACTCGGTCGTCAAGCTTCGCTGGGGCGTCGACCATCCCGACGACATGCGACTCGCGGGCGCGCCGGGCGGCATCAAGTTCGCGCTCGGCGAGAACGTCAAGCAGTCCAATCGCGGGAACGACTACCGGACGCGCTACCCACAAACGCGAATGGGCGTCGAAGCGCTGATGGTCGATCGCTTCTCACGCGCGCGCGACTACGCCGAGTCTCTGGCTCGCGGCGACAAGGCGCGCCGCGACCTCGAGCTGGAGGCGCTCGCGGAGATCCTCGCGGGCACCCGATTCGTGCACTGCCACAGCTACCGGCAGGACGAGATCCTGATGCTGTGCCGCATCGCGGAGCAATTCGACTTCACGATCGGCACGTTCCAACACGGCCTCGAGTGCTACAAGGTCGCGGAGGCGGTGCGCAAGGTCGCGCGCGGCGCGTCGATCTTCACCGACTGGTGGGCCTACAAGTTCGAGGTCTTCGACGCGATCCCACAGAACGGCGCGATCCTGCACGAGGTCGGTGTCACGGTTTCGTTCAACAGCGACTCGAACGAACTCGCGCGTCGCATGAACGGCGAAGCGGCAAAGGGCGTGAAGTACGGCGGCGTCGCACCCGCCGACGCGCTGAAGTTCGTCACCCTGAATCCGGCGCGCCAGCTCGGCGTGGAAGATCGCATCGGCTCCCTCGAGAAGGGCAAAGACGCGGACTTCGTGATCTGGTCCGGCGATCCCCTGAGCAGCATGAGCCGATGCCTCGCGACCTACATCGACGGCCAACGCTACTGGTCCGACGAGCAGGACCGCGAGTTGCGTCGTGCGGTCCGGGCAGAACGAGAGCGGCTGTTCCAAATCCTGCTGACGCTCGACGACAGCGAGTTCGAGGACGGCGAGAACAACGGCGACGACGCAGCCCTCGAGTACGACAACTTCCCCGGTGAGTGCGGCTGCTGCGACGCGGAGGAAGCACGATGATTCGGATCCTCAGCTCGATTACTCTGGTCGCGACTCCCGCGTTCGCGCAAGACCTGACGCCGAAGGCCGGCCCGCAACGCGCGCCGGTCGCGATCCTCGACGCGACGCTACACACGATCGACCGAGGCGTGATCCCCGGTGGCACGATCTGGTTCGAAGACGGCGTGATTCGTGGCATCCACGGTGCGTCCGAGGACTTCGCGCTTCCGGAAGACACGCGACGGATCAACGGACGCGGGCTGCACGTCTATCCCGGACTGATCGGCGCGAACACGACCGTGGGCCTGCAAGAGATCAGCTCCGTCCGTGCGACACGCGACGAGAACGAAGTCGGGGACATGACGCCCGAGGCGCGCGCCGCGGTCGCGGTCAATCCCGATTCGACCGTGATCCCGGTCACGCGCCAGAACGGCGTGCTCACCGTCGGCGTCATCCCCGCGGGCGGTCTCGTCCCGGGGCGGGCCGCGGTCATGCAGCTTGCGGGCTGGACCTGGGAGGAGATGGCGATCGAACAGGACTGCGGACTCGTCGTGCAGTGGCCGTCGCGATCCACGCGCAGTCGCCGCGGGGGCCGCTCGGAAAACGACGGCGCGGACGAGCAGCGCCAGCAGATCGACAAGGCGTTCCGTGAGGCCCGCGCCTATCTCGAAGCTCGCGCGAACGACTCGAACCTCCCGACCGACATCCGGCTCGAAGCCTTCGGCCCGGCGCTGCGCGGCGAGAAACCCGTCATGATCCGCGCGGACCAGCTCGAGCAGATCCAATCCGCGATCACGTGGGCCGTGGACCTCGGCGTACGCCCGGTGCTGCTCGGTGGCCGCGACGCGATGCTCTGCCTCGACCTGCTGCGCGAACACGACGTCGGCGTGGTCATCACCGGCACCCACCGGTTGCCGAAGCGGCGCGACGCGGCCGTCGACGAGCCGTTCCGCGTGCCGGCGCGACTCGCGGAATCGGGACTGCGCTGGTGCCTCGCGTCGAGCAGCCCGTTCTACAACGAACGGAACCTGCCGTATCACGCCGCGACCGCGGTCGCGCACGGCCTCGATCACGACACCGCGCTACGCGCGATCACGCTGTCGGCCGCGGAGATGCTCGGCGTCGGCGACAAACTGGGATCGCTGACGGTCGGCAAGCTCGCAACCCTCATGATCACGGACGGCGATCCGTTGGAGTACACGACGCGTGTTCGACGTGCGTTCGTCAGCGGGCGCGACGTCGACCTGAGCAGCAAGCAGTCGCGACTCGCGGAGAAGTACCGCGAGAAGTACCGGCAGATGGGACTGATCCGCTAGTAGGCGGCAGTCGCGCCGGCGGGAACGGTCGCATCACCGCGGCCGAACGGCCGCCGCACGCGCAGGTTGTCCCCGTCTCGCGATGCGACGCGAACGATCGCACCCTCTGCGAGATCGCCGGCGGCCTTCGTCAGCTTCACCCACTCACCGTTCGTCGGCTTCGCGATGTTGAGTTCCCACGAGTACTCGAGGAACGACACTGGGCGACCGAGCACTTCGTCCCCCGCGTAGCGAGCGAGGTACTTCGGCACCCCATCCTTGCCGCCGAAGTCGGCGGCGTACCAGTCGAAGAGCGACGACAGCTCGAGCCTGGCACCGATCTTGTTGCGCTCACTGCCGGTGAGGAAGCGCTTCATGTTGGCCTCGAGCACGTCTTCTAGATCGGTTGCGTTGTAAGCCCGCGGTAGGAGCGGCGGACACGAGCGCGCGCCGCACACGAGCGCCACGTGGATGCGGGGCTCGTCGAACTGCTTGCGGACGATCTCGTTCTCGAGGTGGTTCAGCGAGATCGTGCCCGTGGAGAGCCGAACCAGCGACTCGTTGAAGACCCCGTGGCCGTCCTCGGCCGTCGAGTAGTCCGCATCGACCCGATCGAGAATCGTGTCGATCATCGTCGCGTTGTAGAGGTTGATGTAGAACGCGAGGCGGTTCGGCTCCGCCAGGGACGCGACGTCGATCGCGGCCAAGACGTCCAGATACGAGTCGAGCGCCGCGCCGTCCTCGTCTCGCCACGTCAGGTAGTCGACCCGTTCGTTCCGCACGTGCTTGCTCAGGAGGGCCTGAAACGGCGCATGCAGGTCGGCACTGGGGCTTCCCGAGGGCCGTGAACTCGGCCCGCTCGCCGGCCGGCTGGCGGATCCGCCCGTTGGCGTGGACGTTTCCGCCTGGGACGAACAACCGACGAACATGAGAGAAGTGACGACGATCGATGGGAGCGTGGACATGTGGCGCGTCTTTACGACGCCATTCTCCGTAGGTTGCTCGCGGCTGCAAAACGCGGCGAACTGTCCTAAGTGAAGGACATGTGTGGCGCAAAACACCCGGTTGCGGCGCACCCCGCCTCTCCTAAGCCCCAATTTGGTCCATACTTGTGGCAAGATGAGAGGCGGCATCCGGATTGCATGACAAGGCGGTCACGAGGTCCTGAACCATGAAACGCACCGTAACCATCGCGATGACACTGCTCTCGAGCCTGGCCTTTCTGGCCGCCGAAGCCACGTCGCAAATCCGCCGCTCGTCGCCGCGCAGCAGCGTCCAGCGCTCGACTCCGCGCTCCGTCCAACGCTCGATTCCGCGTGCCGCCCCGCGCGCCATCCAGCGCAGCGTGCCTCGGTCGGTGCAGCGGTCGGTGCCACGGAGCACTCGGCGCTCGACACCACGCAGCTACCAGCGCGCGACGCCGCGCGCGACTCAGCGACCGAGCGCCCGACGATCGACACCGCGAGTGCGCACGAGCCCGAGCCGCAGCCCGTCGTATCGCACGCGCACGCCGTCGATCCCGAGAGCGACCCCGCGCGTGAACCGCAACACGAACACGTTGCGCGCACCGCGCTCGACGCAGCGCACGACCGTGCGTCGCAACTCGACGCGCAACACCCAGCGCGCTCCGATCACGCGGACGCCAACGACGACACGGCGGCCGACAAACCGGACCACGACCCCCAATTCCAGGCGCGCGAACAGGACCTCGCCGTCGCGGAGCTACACGACGCCGTCGAACCGTTCCAGCGCGCCGCGCAGCTCGACGACGGTGCGCCGATCGAACCGCTACTCCGGCTCGAGCAACACGACGACGCGCTCGGGACAGTTCCGCCGCGCGACGACGGGAGGCTCGGTGCGCAGCCGATCGTCGAACAGTTCTCGGACGAAGATCCTCTACGACCGTGCGACGAACCGCGCGAAGACCAAGCGGATCGACCAGCGCATGTCGAAGCGGTACGACAGCGCGCGCGGCACCCGCAACCCACGGACGACATCCCCGCGCACGACGTCACCGCGCACAGCGACGCCCCGCACGTCACCTCGCACGGCCGCGCCGCGCACCTCGTCCACCGCGGCACGCCGCACGGGTAGCGGCAGGCTGCAGCCGCGCACGACCGCGAGTCGCCGCGCTGGCAATCGCTACCCGATCGCGCGCCCGGTGACGCCGACGGCAGCCGCGCCGCGTCGCCCGGCGCTCGTCGCACGGGCACCTCGCAGCAGCGGTGCCGGCGCGGTGATCACGCCGAACGCTCGGCTGACGAACCGCACGGCCGCTCTCAATCGCCGGCCCTCGATCCAGCGCACGCGCACCGCGACGCTGCGGACGACCGCGAACGTCTACGGCCACACGCACTGGGGCGGACACTACTCGTCGCTGTCCTTCGCGTTCGGGACCTCCCGCTTCGCGGGCTGGGGCTGCTACTCCTACCCGTTCTTCTACGCGGCGAATCTCCCGCTCTACAACAACTACTGCTTCTCGTCGTTCGGGTACTACCGCAACGGGTTCGGCCTCAGCTTCGGCTTCTGGCCACGCTTCTGCTGGGGCCCGCGGAACTGGCTGTTCTGCTCGGACTGGAACTACTTCTGCAATCAGCCGTACGACCTCTACTACGCGACGGGACCGTCCTACGTCGTCGTGCGCGACCCGAACCCGATCAGCGAAGTCGTGACCGTCGGCGCCGGCGCCTCGCTGGCCGCCGATCCCGGCCCGACGCTGGCTTCGGACCCCGCTCCGGCGGAGACCCTCAGCGACGCCGCCGAACGGCACCTGTCCCTCGGCGACTACTACTTCAAGCAGGGCCGCTTCGCGGACGCCTCGGAGAGCTACCTCCGCGCGCTCGCCTATGCACCTGACGACGGCTCAATCCACTTCGTGATCGCGGACGCGCTGTTCGCGCAGGGCGACTACCACTACGCCGCGCACATGGTCTCGCGCGGTGTCATCCTCGATTCCGAGCTCGTCTTCGCGGACGCGGACAAGCGGACCTTCTACGGAGAACCGGGCCAATTTGACAAGCAGATGGAGACGCTGAACGCCTACGTCGCCGAGAAGCCGTACGACGCCGCCGCACATCTGCTGCGCGGCTACAACTTGCACTTCTCCGGCGAAAAACCGACCGCGAAGGTCGCGTTCCAGCGGGTGATCGAGATCGACCCGGGCAACGACATCGCCCCGGTTTTCCTCGAGTCCTACGAATCCGAGAAGGACGGCGGCGCCGACAAGCCCGCCACCGACAAGTAGTTCCGGCCGTGTGGCGTCGCTGCCCGGGGCTTGGTACAAAGTTCCGCGCATGACCCGACGCATCGACACCTACCTCCGCGACCTCGTTTCCGAAGACAAGTTCGACTTCTACGAAGTCGTCCGCGACTTCTCCGACGCCGAGGTCGGGAGCAAGATCCTCGAGTGGGAACGCTCCCACACGCTCGTACCCGACGACTGCATCGCGCAGATGGGCGAACTCGGCCTGTTCGGCCTGCCGATCGCCGAAGAGTATGGCGGCCAAGGCGGAGACCACACGGACCTCGTCCTGATGGGTCTGGCGATGGCCTACCACAGCCAGTCCGTCGCGATCACGCCCGGTGCCGCCATCTCGCTCGGCGCGAAGCCGCTGCAGCTCTGTGGCAGCGAAGAGCAGAAGCGGGAGCACCTGCCCGACCTCGCCGCCGGCAAGCGGATGTTCGCCTTCGGGCTGTCCGAGCCCGGTCGCGGCTCCGACGCCGCGAACCCCGAGGTCACGGCGCGCAAGGACGGTGACGAGTGGGTTATCAACGGCGAGAAGTGCTGGGCGACGAACGCCGCCTGGTCGAGCCACGTCGTCGTCCACGCGATGACCGCGCCCGACAACCCGAACGGCAAGCGTTCGACCTGCCTGATCGTCCCGATGGACGCGCCGGGCGTGCACTACCAGGAGATGAGCGGCAAGAAAGTGTGGGAGCAATCCAGCACCGGCTCGATCATCTTCGAAGACACCCGCGTGCCGGCCTCCGCGATCCTCGGTGAGGAGAACGAAGGCTTCAAGGTCATGGTGACGACGCTGAACGGCGGACGGCTGTTCATCGCCGCGCTCGCGCTCGGCTCGCTCGCGTTCGCGCTCGACAAGTGTCGCGTCTATGCGAACGAGCGGATCCAGTTCCAGAACAAGCCGATCGCGCGCTTCCAGCGCGTGCAGGACGTCCTGATCGACATGGACATCGCCCTCGAGCGCAACCTCGCGTGGCTGATGCACTGCTGCCGCCTCTACGACGAAGGCCGTCTCGCGCGCGAGCAGGCAGCGAAGGTCAAGGTCGACAGCAGCCGCGCCGCGAGCGACCTGCTCGTGATGGCGATGGAGATGTGCGGCGGCGTCGGCGGCCTCGACGAATTCGGCCTGATCCGCCACCACAACGACCTTTTCGTGACGCGGGTCGGCGAAGGCAGCAACTTCGCGCTCAAGGACCTGATCGTCCGACCGCTGCAGGCGTAAGCAGCGCCATCAGTCGAGAACGCGTGGCCCGCCACCGGGCCGCACGACGGCGTGCCCCGGCTCGAGTCCGAACCGTTCCTCGTAGCGCGCGCGCACGACGGCCGCGACCTCGATCACGCGGGACGGGTCGAGCACGACGAACGCGCAGCCGCCGAAGCCCGCTCCGGTGAGCCGCGCCCCGAAGACTCCATCGAGCCCGACCGCCGTGCTCGTGACGAGATCGAGCTCTTCGCAGGACACGTCGTAGTCCGTGCGCGTCGACTCGTGACTCGCGCTGATCAACTGCCCCACCAGCGGGAAGTCGCCAGCACGCATCGCCGCGACGGCGCGCTCGACGCGACCCATCTCCGAAGCCACGTGGCGCGCACGACGGTAGAGCCTCTCGCCGAGCGCAGCCTGCGCAGACTCGACCTCGGCGACCGTGAACGCCGCGAGGTGCGTCCGTTCGCCGACCGCCTCGCAGAGGATCTCGCGCGCACGCGTGCACTCTTCGACGCGGGTGTTGAAGCCGGTCGCCGACAGGTTGCGCGAGCGCTTCGTGTCGACGACCAGAATGTGGAAACTCGCCGAGTCCATCGGCACGTGCTCGACGACGCGATCGTGGCAATGCAGCAACAGCGCGTGGCCATCGCGACCGAGCGCGGACGCGAACTGGTCCATGATGCCGCACTTCACGCCGACGTAGTCGGTCTCGGCACGGTGCGCGATATGGGCGATCTCGAGCCACGGCACGTCGAGGCCGAGCAGCTCCCGGAGCGCCGTCGCCAGCGCGACTTCGATCGCCGCTGATGACGAGAGCCCCGACCCCATCGGCAGATCACCACCGAAGACGACGTCGAGCCCCTGGGCGAGCCCGTGGCTCCGGGCGAACTCGCGATACACCCCGAGCGGATACCGGGCCCAGCCGTGATCCGAATCCGCGCTCTCGCCGACGGAGCCCGCGTCGACGTCCACGGCAAGGGATTGGTCGAGACTACGGAGACGAATCTGCGAATCTTCGCGTAGGCGCGCCGCCACGTAGACCCCGAGGTCCAGTGCCAACGGCAGAACGTCCCCGCCGCTGTAGTCGAGGTGCGCGCCGATGAGATTCAGCCGGCCGGGAGCAAAGCACAGGACCGAAGCGTCCTCACCCAGTTCCTCTCGGAACCGCCGCCGAACACGGTCGGCAATCGGTGATACGGTGTTGGATTCGGTCATCGGTGACGGCGGACGCCGCCGATGCTATACCGTGCGCTGTTCGAATCACACGTCCCGACTCGGATGATCCACACCCGCCTACTGACAGTCCTCCTGACGGCATCCTGCGCCCTCACCGCGGTCGCACAGGACGGTTCCGCCGAGACGAAACCGAAGCAGGAGACGACCCAGAAGATCCGCTGGCCCAACGACGAAGCCCGCGTGATCTGCGTCGTCGCCGGCACCAAGCACACCGTCGGTCAGATGATCGACTACGTGGAAAAGCAGCACTGGCCGGGCTTGCGCAAGTTCCTCGAGTTGCCGGCGGGCCGCCTCTACTTCAAGTCGCCGCTGATCGCGCACTGGGTTCGACAGTATGCGGACATCCAGGCGCTGAGGCTGGAAGCCCGCGAGCGCGAGATGGAGCAGGACAAGATCGACGAACTGCTGTCGGAGTCGCTGAAGATCGGCTTCGCGATGTGGTCGGAGCGGTACTGGGCCGAACGTGCGAAGCAGGGCATCACGGCCGAGCCGACTCAGCAGACGATCAACAACCTGCTGACCCGCTTCCAAAACGAGTTCGGTCTCGAGACCGAACTCGGCGGCTGGCTCGCCGCGCTCGTGCCGCCGGTACCCGTCGACAACGAGAACGTGATCCGGTCGTACTACACCGACAACGCGCGCTTCTTCGGCGGACGCGTCACGATCTCCCACATCCTGCTGCGGCACCGCGACCCGCGCACGGGAGAACTCCTGATCGGCCGTGACCGGCGCGAGCACCTGCGCAAGCTCAACCGCGTGCGCGCGCAGCTCGAGGAGGACGGCTCGAACTTCGAGGAGGTCGCGCGCCTGGTGTCCGAGGATCCTCAGACCGCGAGCGAAGGCGGGATGATGCGCAACATCGAGCGCTTCGATCCGAAGCTGCCCGCCGCGCTCTGCCGCGCGGCCTGGAAGCTCACGGACGGCGAGATGTTCGGCCCGTTCGAGTCCGCGTTCGGCACGCACTTCATCAAGCGGCTGTCCTACAAGCACACGAGCTACGCGCTCTACACGGACATCATCAAGCCGAAGATCGCCGCGACGATGCGCAAGCACCTGCAGGAAGACCTGCTGTTCTTGTCGCGCGACAAGTTCAAGATCGAGCTGAAGTACTGACGGGGCTCACTGCGACGCGACTCACTCCCACGTGAGCTTCGCCAGGAAGTAGTTCGTCCCGAGCAGGGTCACGTTCGCCGGATGGTCGATCGAGTGCACGAGCTCGAACCCGGCCAGTCCCGGCAACTGCTGGCGACCGCCCATGACGGCGTCGAACATGCCCTGCGTGAGGCACAGCCACTTCGGCCGGACCTCCGTGAGGATCCGCTGACCGTCGATGCGCCCGTTCGGGAGCCGCGGCCCGAACACCACCTCGGGGCTGCCGAGTCCCGCCAGATCGAGCATCAGCCGATCGGAGAAGAACCCGATCGCGCCGATGTCGTGGCAGGCGACGCGTTCGTCCTCGGGGACAACCTCGCCGATCTTCTGCGCCATGGCGACGTTCATCGTGTAGGTGTCGTTGACGTTGCGGCCGTGCCGCACGCCCCCGAACACCAACGCGAGGATCAAGAACGCGGCGGCCAAGGGCATCGGCGGCCGCGCCGGCCGGCCCTGGAGCGCGCCGAGGAGCATGATGCCGGCACCAACCATGGGCCCCACCCACGCGATCGTGTTCGCGTCGTCCTCCGTCAGGATCACGCCGGTGCCGACCCAGTCGAACACGTACGCCTGCGTCGACTCGGAGAACATGATCCAGGACACCGCGATGACCGAGAGCACCCCGACCGACGACTTCCAGCCGACGCGCGCCCCGTCGAATCCGTAGACGCAGACGACCGCGAACAGCGCGAACACGTGGCCGAAGTAGCGCCCGTATTGGAAGTGCGGCTGCGCCACGCCGAGCACGCCGCGCGCGACGATGAACGCCGTCATCGCGAGCACGACGAACACCACACCGCTCCGCTCGCGCATCCCGCGCAGCAGTCCGGGCAGCGCGCCGAGCGCGAGCACCGGCAGGAACGTCGGCAGATATCCGACGAACGTCGCGATCTGTTCGAGCGGATTCATCACGACGGCCGAGAGAGCCGCGCCAAAGCCGTCCCGCGCGAGGATCGACCACGGCGCGCCACCGGAAGCCTTCGCGTAGAACGTCGTCGGCAGCGGGTGCCCGTAGGCCGCGAGGTGATACGCCGGATAGAGCGCGAGCAGAGCCAGCGTGATCCCGAGTTCGCGCCAGCCGAACCGATGCAGCGCGACGATGGCCGGGAACACGAAGCACTCGGGGCGCGCCCAGCCGGACAGCCAGAGCACGACGAGCGCGGGTAGCCAGCGACCGAGCGACTGCTCGCGTCGATCGAGATGCAGCGCCAGCCCCCAGCCGACCGTCGCGACGAAGAACGGCACCTCCATGACGGAGAGCGCACCCCACACGAACCGCGGCGAGCAGGCGACGACGAGTGCCGCGATCGCACCGACCTTGCGATCGCCGGTCGCGCTCTGGCCGAGCCGGTAGACCGCCCAGATCGCGAACGCCCCGGTCAGGATTCCGCAAGACTTCGCGACCAGCGGCGTCGCGCCGAACAGCACGAACAGCAACGCGAGCATCGCATTCCAGATCGGACCCGTGACCGCACAGAGCGATCCGTCGTACCCCGGGTACGTGATCCCTTCGCCGACCGCGAGCGACCGTGCGAACGCCATGTAGATCCAGCCGTCGTCGATCGGCGGACCGACGCTGCCGGCCGTCGCGAGCTCCGACACCAAGAACGCACCGATTAGGGCGCCGTAGACCGCAAAGGCCAGCCAGAGGATCCGGGTCGCCGTCATCGCCCGAGATACACCCAGAGACCGATCACGAGCCACGCGAGGTTGAAGACGGAGCAGAGCACCATCTTGAGTTGGAACGACGTCTTCTTGGTCTTATGGCGAAAGACGCTCATGCCGACCCAACCACCGATCAAACCCGTCGCGAAAGTCAATCCGAGCAGCCGACTCTCCGGGATGCGCGAGCGACCGAGACGCGCGCGTCGCTTGTCGACGCCGAACGCAAAAAACGTAATCACGTTCATCACGGCGACGACGATGAGGAAGAGGTCCTGAGCCGGTGGCATGATGGGAGGAAGGTAAGCAGCGATGACCCTATCGACCAACGACGATCTCCGCTTCATGCAGGTCGCCCTCGAGGAGGCGCGGACGGGACTCGAGGAAGGCGGGATTCCGATCGGCTCCTGCCTCGTCGTCGACGGCGAAGTCCTCGGGAAGGGCCACAATCGGCGCATGCAGCAGGGCAACCCGATCCTGCACGGCGAGATGGACTGCCTGCAGAACGCGGGGCGACAGTCCGCGGCGACCTATCGACGGGCGACGATCTACACGACCCTGTCTCCGTGCGACATGTGCTCGGGCGCGATCCTGCTCTACGAAATCCCACGCGTCGTCCTCGCGGAGAATCACACGTTCCTCGGCGCGGAGCAGCTGCTAACATCGCGAGGGGTCGAGTTGGTCAACCTCGACCTCGACGAGGCGGTCGAGTTGATGAGGCGGTTCATCGACGCCAATCCCGACGTGTGGAGCGAAGACATCGGCGAGGAGAGCGAGTGAGCGAACGCAAGGAGGGGCTGGAAGCCGACCTGCGCAACGCGTGGGTCGCGGAGCTCTACGAGTGGTGGGCGGTCTACAACGACGACTTCCTAAGCGGATCGCTCCGCCGGCCGCAGATCGTCATCCTCGACACGGAGTCCACGCTCGGTCAATGGGACGCAGAACGGCGCACGCTCGGCATCTCGGCGAGCCACATCACGGCGTCGTCGTGGCACGGCGTGCTCGAGACGCTGCGGCACGAGATGGCGCACCAGTTCGCGGACGAACAGCTCAACGCGCGTGAGACTCCACACGGCCCCGCGTTCCGAGACGCGTGCGCACGACTGCGTGTCGATCCGCGCGCATCGAAGCCGAAAGCGCAGAAGAGCGACAAGGCGGATCCCGAACGCGTGCGCCTGCTGAGCCGGATCCAGAAGCTCCTGTCGCTCGCCGACAGCCCGAACGAGAACGAAGCGACCGCGGCGTTCCGCAAGGCCCGTCGACTGATGCTCGAGCACAACGTCGAGCTGCCAGCGCCAGTCTCGGGCTTCGCCATTCGCGAACTCGGCGACGTGAAGTCCCGCCATCACGCGTGGGAGTTCGTGCTCGCGAACATCCTCGACGAGTTCTTCTTCGTCGACGTGATTTGGGCGCACAGCTTCATCGCCGCCGAGGCGAAGCGCGGAACGGTGCTCCGCGCGTTCGGAACCGAGGGCAACCTCGAGATGGCCGGCTACGTCTACGACTTCCTGACCAACCTGCTCGAACAGCTCTGGGCCGACTATCGCGAACGAAAGCAACTCAAGGGCAACCGCGAGCGTCTGAAGTATTTCCACGGTGTCCTACTCGGCCTGCAGGGCAAGCTCGAGCGGGAGGACAAGCACCTGCGTGAGAAGGAAGGCCTCGTGATCGTCGAAGACGGCGCGCTGCAGGAGTTCTTCCGCCACCACAACCCGCGCGTGCGAACCGTGTCACGCGGACGCACGCGGTCGACCGAGACGGTGCGCGACGGGGAAGCCGAGGGCCGGAAGATCTCGATCCGGAAGCCCGTCGCGAAGGGCGACGGGATCGCCGGCTACTTGGACGCTTCGACGGACTGAGGCGCAGGCAGCGGGCGCACCCAGATGTTGCGGTAGCTCACCGGGTTGCCGTGATCTTGGAGCTGGATCGGCCCCTTGTCGCCGTGCTTGCTGTACTTCGCGACCTTGCGGTGCGCTGTGGCACCGATCAGCGGGTGATGGTTCTGCACGACGACACCGTTGTGCATCACGGTGACGTAGGCGGGACTCTTCACCTTGCCGTCCGCGGCGAAGCGCGGCCGCGTGAAGATGATGTCGTACACCTGCCATTCACCTTCCTTGCGGCACGCGTTGACGTCCGGCGGCTTCTGGCCGTAGAGGGCCGCGGCCTGGCCATCGGGGTAGGTCTGACTCGAGTGCGAGTTCAGGACCTGGACCTCGTAGCGGCCGAAGAAGAACACGCCGCTGTTGCCCTTGCCCTGGCCTTCGGCCTTCTCGCCGACCGGCGCGCGCCACTCGATGTGCAGCTGGCAGTCGCCGAACTCTTCCTTGCTCTGGATGCTGCCGGTCCGGTTGACGGTCATCGCGCCGCCTTCGACCTTCCACTTCGCCTCCTTCTTGCCGCTTCGCCACTTCGACAGGTCCTTGCCGTCGAAGAGCACGACCGCATCGCTCGGCGCCTTGCCGACCTTCTCGTCGGTGCTCGGCGTCGCGGGCTCGATCTTCTTCGGCTGCGGTCGCGTGCCGTCGTGCACGCGCCACTTCTGGCCCGGGAGCATCGGCGTGTTGTCGTAGCCGATCTTGCGAGGCTTCCCGTCGCCCTGGGCAGCCAGGGACCCGACGAGCAGGAGCGAGACAATGAGGAGCGCGGGGGGTTTCATTGCCGGCGATCATCGCGGCCGGCGCGGAGGCGTCAATCGGTTCCGAGCTTCGGCCGTCGGATTCGATACCAGAAAATCGTCTTGAGGATCTTGTACGAGGCCCGGAGCGTGCCGGAGAGCGTGCCCGTGATCTTGCTCTCGCCGACGCGGGGGCGGTAGCTGACGGGGATCTCGGTGACTCGGAGACCGGCGAGCTTCGCCCGCACCTGCATCTCGACGGTCCAGCCGAAGTCGCGGTCCTGCATGCCGAGGCGGCGGAGCGCATCACGGGTGATCGCACGGAACGGCCCGAGGTCGCTGCAGCGGATCCCGAACAGCAGCCGCATGAGCACGGCCGCGAGCCAGTTGCCGAAGCGCGACTGCGGCAGGAGCGCGCGCCGCGATTCCTTGCGAAGCATGCGGCTCCCGACGACGAAGTCGGCCGTGCCATCGAAGATCGGGGCGACGACGAGCGCGAGCTCTTCCGGATGATCGGAGTAGTCGCCGTCGAGAAACACGAGGACGTCGAAGTCGTCCCCCGCGGCGGCGATCCCCGCGAGGCACGCGCTGCCGTAGCCGCGACGCGGCTCTTCGACGACGATCGCCCCGGCTTCGCGCGCGACCTCCGCGCTCCGATCGGTCGAGCCGTTGTCGACGACGAAGATCGTGTCGACGATGTCGGACGGGATGTCGGCGAGCACGAGCGGCAAGCTCGCCTCCTCGTTCAACACCGGGATGATGACGGCCGTGTGTCGCAAACGTCTCTGATTAAACACCGACGACCGAGCGTTACGAAATCGTAACGCTCGGTCGTCGGTGTTTAATCAGAGACGTTTGCGTCACTCCATCACTTGCGCGCACGGCCTTGCGCTTCGAGTTCGGTCGTGACGTCGATGTCCCACTCGACGGTTTCGCCGTCGGCGATCTCACGCGTGACGCGCACCTCGGGCTGGCCCTTCTCGGTGATAATGATCGTGTAGGTGTCCGGCGGAACGCTGCCGACTTCGTACCAGCCGGTGTCGCTCTTCTTCTGCTTGCTGCCCATCATGCGCTTGAAGACCGACATGACGGACACGTTCGACGCGAGCGGTTTGCCCTGACCGTCGATGACGCTGATCGAAGCGAACGGGATCTTCTGGCCGTCGATGTTGCGCGCGCGCACGCGGAGCGTCGCGCCGCGGACGACCTGGATGTTCACGTCGACCATGCCTTCCTCGACGACGAGCACGTCCTCGGCGACGCCCGGCGCGAGACCGTCGGCGTCCGCGCGCACGCGGTAGGTGCCGGGCGACACGCCCTTCAGCTCGAAGCGGCCCTCGGAGTCCGTCTTCTCGGGACGCACCTGCATGCCGAGCAAGTCGACGAGTTCCTCGGTCGGGTTGCGACGCTGCTTCTCGTCATCGCGCTCGTAGTGGATCTCCGCGCCCGGAACCGGATTGCCGCTTCCGTCCGTCACGAGGCCTCTGATCTTGCCCGCGTAGGGCAGCGTGATCAGGATGTTCTCGACCGGCAGGTTGCCGTCGACGCTGATGTTCTCGACGGCAGCTTGGCCGTACTGGCGGTGCGCACGGCGACCCTGGCGACCTGACACGCTCAGGCGGTAGACGCCGGCCGCAACCTTGTCGATCTCGAAGTTGCCCTCGTCGTCGGTGCGCGCCTGCGCGACGCCGTTCTTGAGAATCAGGCCGAGCAGACCCGGCGCGTCGTCGATGCCGCCTTCCTCGACGCCCGCGGAGACGCGGATGCCCTTGACCGGCTCACCCCGCGTGTCGACGACCTGACCGCGGATCGAACTCTGCGGCAGCTCGAGGTCGACGCGGAACTCGCTGACGCCCTCCGGCACTTCGATCGACAGGCTCGCCTGCTGCGGTCGCTTCTGGAAGCGACTGACCTGGAAGAAGTAGTCACCCGGCTTGAGACCGATGAGCTCGTAGCGACCGGTCTTGTCCGTCGGCTGCGCGCGCAGCCCCATGCCGAAGATCCCGTCTCGATCCGTCGACAGCGCCGTGACCATGCCCTGGGCGACCGGCTCGCCGCCGTCGCGCACGACACCCCACACGCGCACCGTGTCCTCGGTCTCGTCGCGGATGTCGAATCGGGTGAACTTGTTCTTCTTCACCTTGACGGTCTTGAGCCGCATGTTGCCGAGCAGGTCGTAGCCGATGTTCATCGCCCGCTCGCCGATCTTCGACTTGAAGACGACGTACTGACCGGCCGGCAGACCCTCGATGCGGTACTCGCCGTCCTTGTCGGTGCTGCCACTCTTGAACGAGCCCGCCGACACGCTGAGCGCTACGATCATCGCGTCGGGCAGCGGTCGATCCTCTTGACCAGTAACGAGACCCTCGATGCCGCCACCCTGCTCGATCTCGATCAGGATGTCCGACTCCGGCGTCTCGCGGTCGATGCGCACGTCCTTCACGCTCGACTTCGCGCGCTCGGGATGGCGCGCCGTGAAGCGGTAGTCGCCTTCCGCCAAGCCCTCGATCTCGAACTCGCCCTCGCTGTTCGTCGTCGCGCTGTTGCGCGTCGAGAGCCCGAGGAAGTCCATGTCCTGCCGGTCGAAGTTCATCCGGAAGAAGCCGCGACCGCCGCTGCGATCGCGATTCTTGTGCGCCGTCACCTGGGCGTCCGGAACGGGGACACCGCTGACCGCATCGACGACCTTGCCGCGCGCGACCGCGCCCGGATCGAGCGTGAACTGAATCTCCTCGCTCGTCTCGCCTGCGGCGAGAGTCACGGTCTGCGACTCGGGATCGCGATAGCCATCGGCCCGCAGCCGCACGCGCACGCGCCCCGGCGGGACGCCACGGATTTCGAACGCGCCGGCCTCACTGCTGAACTCACGCCAGTTGCCGTCGAAGCCGCGATCCCCCATCCGCTGACCTTCGCTGAGTCGCATCGACCCACCGCGACGCCAACGATTGCGACGGCGCCGACGGTCGTCATCCCCGGCCTCGTCGTCACCTCGCGACTGTTCGTCGTCCGACTCTTCGTCTTCCTTGCGTGGCGTTCGCGAACGCGTGTCGACACGGAAGCGCGTCACCGGCGTGCCGTCCGCATGCGCAACCTTGCCACGAATCGTCACTCCACGCGTCAGCTGGATCCGCAGATCGGCGTCCTCTTCGATGTCGTGACGGAACTTCACCTCGGTGACGAAACCCGTCTTGCTCGCCTGCACGAACACGCGCTTGGCCGACAGGGCCTCCGTGCGGAAGCGTCCGTCCGCGCCGGTCTCGACCGAGATCTGCCGGATCTTCAGCAGCATCTTGAGAACGTCGGGACTGTCCGGCCGTTCCATCGGCCGAATGTCGACGGTCGCCCCCGCGATCGGCTTGCCGTCACCGTCGACGACGATGCCGCCGAAGCCGCGTCCCTCGCGCAGCACGAGTTCGAAGTCCTCATAAACCCCGCCGTCGACGACCGCGAGCTCCTCGATACCGGACGACGCACGCCCATCGGCCGCCGCGATGAACGCGACGCGACCCGCCGCGACACGGTTGAGGTGGAACTCACCGTTCTCGTCGGTGGTGACGGCCTCGTCGCGCCCATCCGCAGAGAACAGCACGCGACTCACGTCGAGATAGACCATGGCGAGCTTGGCGCCAACGCACGGCGCTCCGTCGATGTCGAGAACCCGACCGTGGATCGTCGCACCAGCGAAGCCCTGGATGTCGACGCGCGTGACTTTGCCGACCTCGACGTCGACGCCGTTCTGTTCGGCGAGCGCAATCAGCGGACCGGCTGCCGACACCGAATAGCCGTGACCTTCCGGCACGCCGGGCAAGTCGTACTCGCCGTTCGCATCGGTCATCGACTCGAGCCAGCGGTACTGGCGCTGCGTGATCTGACCCAAGAACGCGTTCAAGCCGGGCCGAACGCTCACGGCGACGCCGGACGCGGGCAGGCCATCCGGACCGTAGACCACGCCGCGAATGCGCCCACTCGCCGACCCGACGAGCTCGACGCCCTCGTGGATCTCACCGAGCGCGAGTCGCAGGCGTTGCGGCGTGCGGACGAACGTGAAGTCCGACCGACCGTCCAAGAACACCACACCCGGGGGCAGCCCGAGGATCTCGAAGTCACCGCCCGGACCCGTCATCGCCTTGCCGAGAATCTCCGGCGCGGGCACGACCTGCTCCCAGAATCCGCCGCCCTGGAAGAACGTGCTGCGGAAGCGTTCGATCAGCCGCTCGAAACCGGGCGGCTTACGCATCGCGAGGACCTCGACTCCGGCCAGCGGCTGCCGCGTCTTCGAGTCGATGATGCGGCCACGCACTCCCGTCTGACGACTGAGGCCACCGGCCTCGATCCGTTCGGCTTCGAGTTCGGCGTCGCCGGCCTCGACCGTGTCGGGCGCCTCCTCGTCGGCGGTCGCCGCCGTCACGTCGGCATCGGTCCCGTCGAGCCCGACCGGAACGGAAGTTGATCGGTCGGAGTCGCCTTCGAAGAGAAGGAGCAGCGCGAGGAGCGCGGCGATCGCCACGGCGGACGCGGCGAACAGCTTGGACTTGGTCAAGGGCGGAGCCTCAGCATGGGAAGCGCGGGCAGGGCGGCACGGCGCAGTGCAGACGTAGCCGGGACGCGCGCGCACCTGTCCGAGAACTTCGACTCGTTCAGTGTGAGGTATGCACCAATTCGGTATCTGCGCCCGAAACGGGCAGGCAGAAGCGGAATTCGGTGCGACCAGGTTTCGATCCGGCGAACTCGATCGAACCGCCGTGCGCCTCGACGATCCGCCGGCAGATCGCGAGTCCGAGCCCGGTTCCGGAGGAGCGCGTCGTAAAGTACGGCTCGAACAGCCGGTGCTTCGTCTCGACGTCTTCGATCCCCGCGCCCGAATCGACGACGGAAAACCAGACTCGGCCTCGCTCGACCCGCGCCGACACACGGACGCTGCCGTTTACCCCGGCGGCTTCGAGCGCGTTCTGCACAAGGTTGCGGAACACTTGCTGAATCTCTTGCCGATCGACGTCGACGACTTCGCTGCCATCGAACGCGTCGAACTCGAGCGCGACCCCACTCTCGACCGTCGCGACGAAGTCGCGCTCGGCCGCTCGCAGCACGTCGACGACCGACGTCGTCTGAGGCTGCCGGTCGACCTCTCCGGCGAACTGACGGAAGTCGGTCGCGATGCGCGCGAGGGCGTCCGTCTGCTCGTGCACGGTACGCGCGAGGCGGTCGACGAGCTCCGGCAGCCGATCGCTCTTCTCGCGGTTCGCGCGCAGGAGCAGCTGCGCACTCATCCGCATCGGCGTCAGCGGGTTCTTGATCTCGTGCGCGACCTGGCGCGCCATCTCCGCCCACGCGGCCTGGCGCTCGGCGTCGCGCAGCTGGTCACGGCTGCGCGCCACTTCGCTCGCCATGTCGTTGAACGCGCGGCCGAGATCGGCGAGTTCGTGACGACCTTGCGCCGGCACGCGCGCATCCAGATCGCCCGCGGAGATCCGCTCGGTCGCCAGCGCGAGGCGTCGCACCGGACGCAGGATCGCGCGCGACGCGACCAGCGCCCACACGACCAGGATCGCCGCGACGATGATCGTCTCGAACAGCAGCACGCGCTGGAACTGGCGGCTCTGCCGGAAGAGGTCCGCATCGCTCGCCGCGACGGCGCAGCGCCACTCGATCGAGCCCGCGATGTTCGGAACTCGGTGCACGCCGGCGAGCCAGCCGTCGTCTTCTTCCTCGAAGTGAAAGACCCACGAGGCGGGAACGTCTCGCGCAGGATCCGGCGACTCGCTCTCCGGCGCGACTCCGAAGCGACCGCCGTAGTCGGTCCGATCGCTGTGGGCGAGGATTCGATCATCCTGGTCGAGCACGAACGCGCGCACGCTCGGAAACTCACGCGCGAGGTCCTCGCGCTGCGCGTCGATCTCGCTCTGCACGATGACCCACCGCTTGAGCGCGAGCACGACGCCGAGCTTGCCTCCAGCGTAGACCGGGAACGCCAGGCCGAAGCTGTAGTCCGCGGGATTCCGCGACGGCTTCGTCGTGTCTCGATGCAGGAACGGCGACAGGTGTCGATCCAGCCACGCCTGCCCGGACACCGCCTCACCGGAGTCGTCGACGATCTCCTGGAACCAGTCGTGCTCACTCACGCTGCGCGGTCGAAACGCCGCCCGCGCGGCCTGCGTCGGCACGTCCTGTTCGAGGCTGTCGACGTGACACTGCACCTCCCCCTCCGCGTTCGCGAGGATCACGAGCTGGTACTGCTCGTGGAACGACGGCGAAAGCTCGACCTCGTCGCCGAACTCCTCGAACGAGATCTCGCCCTCCAGCGCACGCTCGGCGAAGCTGCGGAACAGCGAACACTCGCGGTAGAACTGCTCGAGACGATTCGCGAGTCGCGAACCGACGCTCTCGGCCGCGCCCTCCAGCAGCACGCCGACCAGCTCTTCTTGCCGACTGCGCAGACCGTCCCCGGCGAAGCTCGCGAAGACGAGAAACGGCACCGCCGTCGACAGCAGCAGCGTCAGGACGAACCGGGTAGTCAGGGAGTGGATGCGCACCGCGTGCGCCTATCCTACGGCCCGCGATCCCCGCGCTACTGCGATTCCGACTTCGCTTCGGAATCCGTGTCGCGCGCGGCGCGAAGCCGCTGCAGGCGAGCGCCGAGATCCGAGTACTTCGCGTAGTGGAGCTCCGCGTCCTCGTAGTGCTCGAGAGCCTCGTCGCTCTTGCCCGCTTCCTCCGCGGCGACGCCGAGATCGTAGGACTCCTTCGCGAGGTCGATCGAAGCGCGCAGGTCGTCCATGCGAGCCTTCACGTCGAGGAACCCCGGGTAGTCGGCGTCGATCGATGCGTAGCGCTCCGCCGCTTCCTCGTAGAAGCCCTGAAACTGCAGATCCTTCGCCGCGACGTACTTGTCGCCGTACTCCTTGTCGCGCGTGAGCAGCAGCAACTCGTTGTACTTCAGTCGCTCCGAGGCGCTCTTCTCGAAGGCCTGGTCGATGAGCTCACGCGCCTTCTCGTAGTCGCCACGGAACAACGCGAGCTCGCCCTCCTCGGCGAGCTGCTGCGCTGCGACCTCGACCTCACACTGCGCGATGCGATCCGCGACGCCGGGGAACTCCGCGTCCTGCTTCTGCACCCACTGGTAGTCGATCATCGCCGCGCCGTAGTGCCCCTTGTCCTGCATCTCCTTCGCACGCTGGAACCGGATCTCGTGAAGCCGCACCGCGGCTTCCGCGCGCGACGATTCGGCGTTCTCGTGCGTCGGGTCGGCCTCGAGCGCGATCAGCATGTGGTACTCGGTCTGCCCGAACAGCTGCTCGGCGAGCGCCCGCACACCGGCGATGTAGCGATCGCTCGCCTTCGCCCGACGCTTCTCCCAGGCGTCGGCGACCCGCTGGAGCCCTTCCTTGGCGAGCGGATACCCCGGCCGGAACGTCAGGGCTTCGTGGTACGCGACGAGCGCGGTCTCGAGATCGTCCTCGAACATGGCGCTGTCGCCACGAACGACGGCGGCGGCGGCCAGCTTGGTCTTCGCCTTGTGCACCCAGCGCTTGGCGGTCTCGTGATCCGGCTCGACGGCGAGCACCTTGGCCAGATCTTCGAGGGCGAGTGAGTCCTCGTTCGCGAACACCCGCATTTGCGCCCGCTTCATCAGATAGGCGATCCGGTACGGCCAGTAGAGCTTCTGGACCTCGGGACCGTCGTCGCCCTCCGCCCGAGCCGCCTGCAGGCAGTAGAACGCCTGGTAGAAGTTGCCCCTGGCGAAGTAGCCCTTCCCGCGCTCGATCCAGGTCGCGCCCGGGGATGCGCAGGACCCCGAGATGAGAGCCAAGACGGCAAGACAGACGAACTTACGTTGGATCTGGAGCATTCGCGGCATCCGGCGGACCGCCTGAGACGACGGTGGGTCGCCCATCTTCCGCGGGATTCTCGCCGACTCAAGGGGATTCGAGCGGGCGCGCTGCTCCTGGCGCGCCCGGGAGCCGGCCTCAGGCCCGGCCGATGTATTCCTCGAGGTCGGTCCGGAGCTCGTCCAGGCCGTAGCTCGGCACCGTGATGCACCGGTAGACGATTCGCTCGAGCTCGGGCGGCGTCTTCGGGTTGAGCATCTGCGGCGGACAGTAGCTGTAGAAGAACGACAGCGACAGCCGCACGGTCTCCCCACCGGTCGGGTTGCCGGCGTATTCCCACGGCACCTCGTCGAACGGCAGGGTGCCGGTCAGGATCTCGTAGATCATGATCCCGATCGCCATGACGTCCGCTTTGGAGTTCTCGAGCAGCAGCGGGTTGTAGTGCGGGGTCATCGTGACCGCGCCGTTGCTCGCACGCCGCATCGCCGGGTCGATCAGCACGACCTTGCCACTCGGCTTGACGATGATGTTCTCGGGCTTGAGGTCGCCGTGGAACTCGAGGCCGGACCCGTCGCGCAGCGACTGGAGCGCGCGCACGATCGTCAGGAACCAGTTGAGGTGGATCCCTTCGAGGCTGCGGATCTTCTCGCGCAGCGTCTTGCCGCGAACGTAGTCCAAGACGAGAACCGGCCGGTTCTCCCACGTCGTGCGCTCGCGCAAGCGCACGAGATTGCAGGAGTCACTGGACTCCAACTGTTCGGCTTCCGAGTCGAACGCGCTGAGGACTTCGTGCTCGTCGAACAAGTCGATCCGCACGCCGCCCGCATCGAAGAACAACGCTTCGGCCGGCAATTCGTCGGGGCTGATGCCTTCTGGCGTCCGCCGCGAGCAGACCTCGAGCAGTCGCGTCACCTGACGACCGCCACCCGAAACGTGGCCGATCTTCAATGCGACGCGCTCGCCGGTCTCCTCGTTGCGGGCCTGGAAGACCGAGGCGAAGCCGCCCCTCCCCAGGAACCGGTCGATCCGGTACCCGCACACGACCTCTCCGATCGCGAGTTTCATCATCCGTTGGTGCTCTATTCCCCGTTGCAGAAAGCCCTTGAGAGGACTTCTCCCGCTTTTTCGACTTCCGTTCTTTGGAAACCTTAGGTGTTGGACCAGCGGGGCTTAGGCGCATGCGGAAACTGCCGATCGGATCGGTCGGTCAGCCGCAGTCCGGATTGTGGAAGCCTTTTCGAATCGCAGTGTCGCGAGATTCACCGCAACGAAAACGGAGTGGGTGCACTTCGTACATCTCGTGTGCCGATCGCCTCCGCGTGCCAGTGATATCGAACATCCGCGCGAAGCCCGCGCGCCCAACTCGCGGGCGGCGACCACTGATGGCCTTCGATATCCGGCCCGGTCTTTACCAGATCGAAGTCCGCGTTCGTGACCACGACGCGCCAGGTGGTCTCACGACGCGTGGTCTCCCACGAGAAGCGGAGCCGCGCACGGGAAACCGGACCGAGGGGCTCGACTCCACGGGGCGCAAGTCGCTCCGGGGAAATGGCCGAAGTACCGTCCAGTTCTGACCTTGGTATCGGATAATCAGGGTCCAACGCTACGACAGCCGCGATGCCCATGAGCATCGCCCCGAGGACGATGTTCCAAGGGAAAGGCCGATCCGCTTTCGTTTCCCCATCCATCACCAGAACTATCGGACATTCGATGCCATCGACTGTTCTGAGCTCGTGCGTTCGCGTCGCGGCGATCGCCTCGATCCTCCTGATTGCCGGTTGCAGCGGCAGTAGCGGCGGCGGCAGCACTCCGCCGACGATCGTCACGGCTGCATTCGTCGGCGCGGGAGGAAACCCCGCGGCCGGCGACACTCTCGTCATCACGGTGTCCAAGCCTTCGACACTCGAGTCCGGCAGAGTCCTCGACGACACGGACTTCGCGCTGTCCAGCGGGACACTCGGAACGGTGTCGACCGCTCCGACCGCGCTGTCGAGCACGAGCTTCCAGATCACGCTCGGTACGGGCGTGACGTTCCAACCCGGCACGACCACGATCGTGTTCAGTGACGACCAGGACGCGCTCCGTTCGACCGACGGCCAGTCGGCGAAGGGCGGCACGCCACGGACGATCACCGCGGGCGACGGCGACGCCCCGACACTCTCGGACTTCACGCTCGACAACGTCGACGACGCGCTCGCGGGTCAGGGCAACGCCGGTGGAACGCTGCAGGTCCCGATCACCGGATTCACGATCGATCTCACCCATACGGATCCGACGAACCCGATCGATTCGAGCCGCACGTTCATCGCGTCGAACGTGAACGTCAGCGTGAACGGCGCGAACCGAGAAGCAGGTCAGAACCTCGCGGACGCCCTGACGCTGACTTCGGGCACCAACTCCTCTTCCTACCTCGTGCCGGACACGGTCCGATTCCAGGAAGGAGAGCAGACGCTCCTCGCGATCGTGTCGGACGTCACGGGGATGAGCTCGACGTCGTCGACGTTCCGCTTCCGCGTGCGCAACATGGCGAACGAGTTCCGCCCGTTCGAGTCCGGCCAGACCTGGTTCCTCGACCTGTCGCGTGATGTCGAGTCGATCGACACGTCGCTCAACACGAGCCCGGTCGCGGACGCCACGCCCGACTTCAACGAGATCCTGTTCGCAGCCGGCCTACAGAACGCGACCACGATCCAGAACGTGCAGGGTGCAAAGGACAGCAACGAAGTCGTCGTCGACCTCTTGAAGACCCGCATCCTCGCCGAGCTGACCACGCTCTTCAGCGGCGCGAACGTTTCGTTCACATTCGACTCGTCGGGATCGTTTCCCAGCGGGGAATCGAGCGTGCCGTACGCCGACTTCTCGTTCTCGCAGATCTGCATCGCCGGCTCTTCCGGGAGCAACAACAACATCCTCGGCTCCGCGCTGTTCGATCCGAGCAACACGCGCCAGGAGGACAACTGTCAGACGGCGTTCGGCGTGAACGACTCGCGCCTCGGCGTCTTCCCGCACGCGGCGATGCGACTCGGCGTGCTGTCCGGCGCTTCGAGCGACTTCCACGTCACGTTCGATCCCCTGGCGCCCGCCTTCAGCGTGACGCCCGGCACACCGATCGGCGCGGACACAGGCGATGGCGCGCGCCTCGTCGAGGTCCTGAACGGCACCAACACGGGCAACGACAACCGCATCACCGTCATGGACACCGCCATCCGCAAGATGGCGCGGCTCGTCGCCGTCGTCACGGCGCACGAGTGCGGCCACTCGATGGGGCTCGTCGCGAACGGTCCGATGCCCCAGGGCCTCTACGGCAACGACGCCTCCAACTTCCCGCTGTCCGGCAACCAGCCGTCGACCAACGCGGACGGTCACATCCAAAACACCGCGCTGTTTCCCGACGGCGCGCAGAACGTGATGAGCCCCGCGATCAATTTCGAAGCCGCCCAGTCGGCGTTCACCGTGTTCAACAGCCTCAACCTCGCGTACCTGCGTGAACGAGCCTTCTATGTTCCCGAATAGTCACCGCACGTGGTCTCTCGCCGCCTTGATCGGCGCGGCCTGCACGATGGCCCTCCCGGCACAGAATCTGCGCCACGGCATCTGGAACGCCGATCTCGTGGTCGTCGCGCAGCTCCAGGGCGTCCGCCCCCTCGGGAACGACGCGTTCCTGCACACGCTGAAGCCCCTGCGCACCCTCAAGGGCGATCCAGTCGCGCAGATGACGATCGTCGAGGACAAGCGCATCAGCGACCAGCCGAAGCCCGTCGCCGGCAAGCCCCGCATCTACTGCCTCAAGTTCGCGACGAACGTCGACGCGCCCTCGCGGTTCGCTCCGTACTTCCGCATGGCCGGGTTCTTGGGCGATCACCCGCTCGTCAGCGAAGATCCGGAGAAGCCGAACACCGCGGAGAAGCTGACTGCGCTGCTGATCGCGTCTGAGCAGGGCGCGTCACCCGCCGACACCTGCCGCGCGATCGTCGACCTCGCGCTGACCGGCGAAGGCGCTGCCGCGACGGAGGCCGCGCAAGTGCTCCGCGAGCGTGCGGTGCTCCGCGGCAAGCTCGACGCGCTGCAGAAGAGCGACCTCCTGTCCCGCGCGGTCGGTGAGATGAAGGACCAGCAGCGCCGCATCGCGCTCGCGTCGCTGTGCGCCGAACTCCGCATGCGCGGCGTCATCGACGCCCTGTGCATGTCCCTCGAGAGTGCGCCCGATCGCGACTTCGCACGGTGCCTGGGCCGACTGTCGAAGTTCCTACACGGAGAAGAAGCGCTAGAGATCCTGCGCCCGCACATCACGCGTGCGCGCAAGGAGGCCGCACGGGAACACCTGATGCTCGCGCTCGGCGCGACCGAGACCGAACGCGCACTCGACGCCCTCCTCCAACACAAGCGCGTCCACGGCCAGTCCGCGGCGCTCGACGCCGCGCTGCGGGCGCATGGCACGCCGCGCGCGATGGCTGCGATCGAGAAGAAGCCCGCCTCGAAGCCCACCGCCGATCGCAAGGACTCGAAGTAGTCAGCGCACGCGTCGCGGCGAGTACTCGACGCGCACGCCGCGCTGGAAGTAGCGCGGACGGCCCGGCTCGTTCGCGTCCTGTCGCACGAGCTGCAGCATCGCGCTCTGGCCGCAGATCCACTCGGCCACCGGCAGCGCTGCGCTCGGTGCCGTCAGCTTCAGCATGACGACGCTCTTGGGCCGCTCTTCGAGTTCGAGCCGCATGTCGCCGAACATCGGCACGACGGTCCCCACCACGGCGCCCTCCGGCGGCCTCTGGGCACCGCGCACGAACAGCCGCGGCGCGAGCTTCGCGAGCAGCTGCCCGGCCTTGGGCCCGTCCGGATACTCCGTGGACTTCTTGGGAAGCCGACGCGGCAACTCCGTGAGCGACTCGGACAACGCATCACCGACCACGACGTAGCGTCGCTCGGGGAACTCGCGCCGTCGCTCGGCCGGACAGAAGATCCGCTCGCAGAGCACGAGCGGGCCGCGCTCCGTGCACCGATAGAGGACGTCCCCGTCGCCGAGCACGTGATACGTCAGCCCGCTCGACGGCAGACTGGGATCCCGACGATGGGCTGCCGTCCGGACGCGTCGGCGCGACTGCCACAGCATGCGCTTGGTGTTCGCATCCTCGACACCGACGGTCCGCAGCGGCTCGCGCCCCGCAGAACCGGACGGCTTCGAAACGACCCGGGTCCCGTCGGCGAGCACGAGATCGATGCCGTGCAGGGCCGGCAGGGTCGCCCCGGCGCCACGCACGTGCACGCGACACCGACGGTCGACCAAAAGCTCGACGCCGGACGGGAAGTCGACCTTGACACCCTCCGGCGCGACGCGGACGAGCGCCCCACCGATCGTTCGGTGCGACGTCATGCCGAGCTGACCTCGCGCGCGGACTTCGAGATTCGGGCGGAAACCCCCGTCGCCGAGCTCATACGCGTGAGTGGGTAGTCGCCCATCGTGCAACGCACCCGTCACGACGACGAGATCCGTGGCGGTGGTGGCACCCTGAGGCGCCGCGAGACACAGCATCGCGAATGTGGTGAAGCTCGACACACCCGTCTCATCGGCGTTTCGGGCGGCCGGAGATGAGCGTTCACCTTGCGATGGAGGCAGCCAATGCCGAAAACATATGAGTTCCCATGACCGAGAAGGGTCACGTACACCACCGCTTGGACGGCACCGTGCTGTCCGTGGTCAGCGTCTGTCTGCTGATCTGGCTGACAATCCGCGCGCTCAATCAGCCGCTGTCGTACGACGAGTCCTGGCACATCTACTTCGGCGCGGTCACGCCCTACTGGAAAGCCGCCCTCGAACTGGGTCGGGACATGCACCCGCCGCTCCATTCGCTCGTGCTGCGACCGCTCGTCGCGTTCAGCACGGACCCGATCTGGCCACGCATGCTGTCGATCGTCGCGGCCGCGGTGCAGCCCTTCTTGTGGTTCGGAATCCTCCGCAAGCTCGGGGTCGGCCGCGCGCTGTCGCTCGCGGGCACCGTGACGCTGTGCGCGTCGCACCTGTCGAGCGACCTCAGCTTCGTGATCCGCGGCTATGCGCTCGGCGCCACGTGCGGGATGGCCGCCGCCTACTACCTGATCGACGTCGCTCCCGGAGGCACGCCCAAGCGCCGCAACCTGGCGATCGGTCTCGTGTTCTTGGGGCTCGCGTTCGGCTGCGAGTATCCAGCGGCGATCGCGCTGACGATGCTGGCCGCCGGACTCGCCGTGTCGGGGATGATCCACCCCGAGTTCGGCCGAACGATCCGACACAACCTTCAGCACTACACGCAGAAGCCCGAACGCGTGTTCGCGGTCGGCTCCATCATCCTCGTCCTCGCGTTCTACTGCGTCTCGTTCGGGACTCGCGAACTGCTGAACGGCGAAGCCTGGCTACCTCAGGACGGACAGTCGACGATCGACTTCGTCCTGAACGGGCTGGTGATGAACCTCTACTACTTCTCGCCCGTCGACCTCCGCGACGTCGGATTCGGCCCGGCACTCGCCGCGATCGCGTGGCTCGTCACGGCGGGCATCGCATGGTCACTCGCGCGCCGCCACGACGCACACGCGTCGCGAAGCGCGGCCGTGCTGTTCGCTCTGCTCCTGACGACGACGACGATCGCCGTACTCGGACTCCTGCGGAAGTACCCGTGGGGCGGGGCACCACGACATCAGTACCTCGTCGGGCTACTGATGCATTGCAGCTTCATCGCCACCGTTCATCAGCTGACGCATCGTGTGTCGAACTGGCGCCCTTGGATCGCGATCGCGATCGTCGTCGGCGCCGCGTTCACGACCACGTCCTCGCACCGACACTTCACGACCGGAGAGCTTCTCGAAGCGACGCTGTGGGCAGAGGAAACGGCCACGGTGTTCCCCGAAGGGGGCGACACCCCGGTGTGTGTCACGAACTGCTCGTTCCACGGCATTTACGGGGTCCACCGGGAGTCGATCGACATTCAGTTCGAACGACCGATCGGGCATTGGGACGAGTACAGCGCGGGCCAGCCACGGCGGCCCATGCTGCGCGCCCGGTATCGCTGGACGATCTCGCCCGTACCGGACCTCGAGTTCTTGTGCGAACTGCTCGACAACTGCCGCAGGCTGGAGATCGATCGCGTGCGGGTCTTCGCGATGCGCTTCGACGGCAGCACGATCGAAGAACGCCAGGCGCTCGAAGCAGACGCAATCGCCGCATGCGAGTCCGTCGGCTTCGCGATGCACGAGCGCAAGGTCTGGGCGGAAGGCGAGACCTACCTGCTCACGGTCGAAGACTGATTCGGACAGGAGATCGGCCCGCGCGTCGCCTGATAGAACTCGCCGAGCAGTCGCTCCGCGAGACGCGGATGTCGCGACGCGATGTTGAGCCGCTCGGGGTGAGGGTTCCGCATGTCGTAGAGCTCGACCGACGCGGTCGAGTCGTCGTCCGGATCGAACCATCGCACCGCGCGCCAGTCGGCGCTCCGCCAAACGTGCGCACGATGGCGCCCCGCCCGCCAGAACGACGCGACCCCGGCGCGCGGCGCGGGCGGCTCGCCTCGAAGCTCCGACGCCAGGCTCACTCCGGCGAGCTCCTTGGGCGCCGGAACCTTCGCGAGCTCGCAGAGCGTCGGAAACAGGTCGTACGCTGACGCGAGCGTGTCCGTCTGCCCCGTCTTGGCACCGGGCGCCGCGATCACGAGGGGTGACCGCAGCGACGCTTCGAACGTCGTGTGCTTGCCCATCAGGCCTTGCTCCCCGAGATGCCAGCCGTGATCACTCCACAGCACGACGATCGTGTTCTCGTAGAGGTGCAGGAACGCGATCTCGTTCAGCAGCTTGCCGATCTGCGCGTCGACGAAGCTCACGCACGCGTAGTACGCGTGGCGCATGCGACGCTGCTCGTGCACGTCCCACTTGCGATCCGACCAAGGCGGGCACGCGTAGTTGCGCGTGACTTCACCCGACTGCCGGCACGAATTGACGCGTCCGAGCATCGCGGGTGGCCGGCCGTGCACGATGGGCAGCTCCTCGGGTCGGTAGTAGGACCAGTAGCGGGCCGGCGCGGCAAACGGCAAGTGCGGCTTGAAGAACCCGACGGCGAGGAAGAACGGCCGCCTCCGCGATGCGAGGCGGCGCAGTTCGTCGACGGCCTGCTGCGCGAGAATGCCATCCGGATAACTCGTGTCCGACACGTCCGCGGATTCCCACAACGGGCTCTTGCCGGCCTGGCGACGCTTGCCGTCGACGTAGCCGTGCAGCAGATGGCGCGCGTGCCCCCACTTGCCGGGATCGGTGGGCATCGAGTCCCAGGCGCCGGGCACCTCGGGGGAGCCGTCGTTGTTCCGGCCGTCGTGGCTGTGGGAGACCTTGCCAAGACACACCGTTCGATAGCCGACTTTGCGGAACGCCTCCGGCAGGCTCACCCGCGGCTCCGGGGTCTCCCCCTTCGGCGTCTTGAACGCACCGTTGGTCCAGTGCGTCGGTCGCGTCGGATAGCGGCCCGTCAGCATCGCCGCTCGAGACGCACCGCACGTCGGGAACGCGACGTAGTGCCGCTGGTACAGCAGTCCGCGCTTGGCGAACGAGTCGATGTTCGGCGAACGCACGTAGTTCGCGCCGTAGCATCCGAGCTCCGGACGCAGGTCGTCGACGCAGATCAAGATCACGTTCGGTCGGGGTGCCGCACATCCTGCGAGCAACCCGAGCACCAGCGCGAGACATCTCCTCATGTGCCGCTACCGTAGCGCAGCGGCGGAACTCTTGCGACCGGCGTGGGTCGCCGGTCGCGGCTATCGCCGCGCCGCGTCGAGCAGCAGCCCGATGCCGGCCCCGATGGCCGCGCCCTTGTCCCGGCGCCCCGACTGATGGCCGATGATCGCTCCGATCCCGGCGCCGAGGAGCGTCCCGGCGAGGGGTAGCCGCGGCGGACGAGGCCGAGGCCGGTACTCGCCGGACTCGTCGAGGAACCAGTAGCGTTCGTGAAGACGAATCGGCGCGGTCGCGTAGGGAGCCGGCGGCGGTGGCGGCGGCTCCTTGATCGGATCGGCGAGCCGACCGCGCTCGAGCATGCGCTCCAGGTATCGGTCGGTGGCCTCCTCGTCGACCGGCGCGGCGGGGTCGCCGAGTCGCTCACGCGGCGTATCGAAGATGTGACGCGGCGGCGCGTCCACATGAGGCAACGACGGCTGATGACCACCACACGCCGTCAGCGCGAGCACTCCCAAGACCGCGAGCCGTCTCATTGATTCCTCCAGACGTGGGCGACGAAGTCGTCCGCCTTGGCGAGCATCGAAGACGCGATGAAGTCCTTGGTCTGGCCCCGCGCCAAGAGGAAGACCTGCCGAGGAGTCTCGTCGTTGTAGCGCCGGCCCGCGCCATCCAGGAACTCGATCTGGACGAGGAGCTGAAGGTCCTCGCCGGAGACGTTTCGCAGCGGCACGGAGACCCTGAGGAGATCGTCGCCGGTCCGCGCGAGCGTCGGCATCTCGGCGACCACTTCGTCGCTGACGTCATCCGCGAACCGGACCTGGTTCGCGCGTCCGAGCGCGCCGCAACCAGCGAGCAAGAAGACCAACAGAATCGGGATCAGTCGCATGTTCAGGAACTCCCCTCCCCATCCTCCAGGACAGGAAGCGAACGGAAGTAGTAGACGCCTTCGCCGTCGTCCGGCACTTCGATGCGCCAGGTCTGCTCGAGATGCGGCATGACTCGGCCGCACGCGTCGCGAAAACGAATCCGCAGATCGTGCTCACCGGAATCGACGTCGGCCTGCAGCGCGTGCACGGTCTTGGGCAACGTCGCCCAGTGCCGCACGTCCGCAGCAGAATGCGTAAGGAGCGAGAGCGCGAGCAGGCCCAAGCCGACGACCAGCTTCGTCTCCCGACCGCCACCGCCACCCAGGTCGCAGAACGCGCGGTCGAGCATCACGAGGCCGCCGACGCCGGTGACGGTCTTGAACACCGCCTTCCCGCGCCGGATCCCCTCGATCGCGCGCCCGCCACGCGTGGTCGCCTGGTAGTCGAGATCTGCGAGCAGCGCGGCGCGCCCGAGGGACCTGCCGCCGAGAAACAGCTCGGCACTCGCTGCCCCACCGCTCTGCGGCACGACCTCCGCAACCGACCCGTGGCGTCCCGCCGCGACTTTGGTCGGCGCGAGACCGAGCGACAGGATGCACACGAGGTTGCCGTCCAGAGGCCGCTCGAGCACCGCGTTCGACACCGCCCCGGCCGCGCCGTGCTCGACCGCGAAGCGACGCGCACGGCGCGCCTCCTTCGCGTAGTCTTCGGCCTCGTGATCGAGTCCCATCGCGGCACTCATGCGAGCGGCGAGCCAGAAAAGCAGCGCGCAGTCCGTCTGCGCACCACCCTCGTCGCTCTCGCCATCCGCGAGGATCCCCTTCTTGAAGCACGCGCGCGCGTTGTCCTGTTCACCCGCGATCCAGTAGAGCAGGCCGTTGTAGAACGCGTTCATGAACTTCTCGTGCGGATCCCCCTTCCAGGTCTTGGAGCTCTCCGCACCGACGATCGCGCTCACGACTTCGGAGGACGACGTCCGCCAGTTCCCCATGATTTGCCCGGCCTGACGGAAGTGCCGTCGCGCGCGCGGCAGCTCCCCCTGCAGAAGCTCCATCTGCGCAAGACCGTTCAAGAACAGCGCGCTCGAGTCGACGTCACCCTCCCGGATCTGACGATCGAAGAAGCTGCGCACCGCCGTGAGATCCCCCGACTCGAACTCGTGGATCGGCACCGGCGGGACGTAGGCGGCACAGCCCGCGCATGCGAACGCGAGCAACCCGCCGGCTGCCCTCGACCACGACATCACCGCGAGATGACCGACTTCTCCGAGAGGAACTTCGCCTCGTAGACGCCCGACCACACGAGTTCGCTCGTCTCGAGATCGGTCAGCTCGAACGTGACCACGTAGTAGACCGACCTGAGTTCGTCGGACTGGAGAGTGCGATCCTTGATCGTGCCCTTGAGCACGTAGTCCGAACCGGCCAGCGCACCCGCGAGGTTGGGATTCGCGGTCACCGCCGCCGCCCGCTTGGCCGCCTTCTCCTCCCGGATCTCCTCGACGGCCTCGGTGCTGCGATCGAGCACGCGCACCTGACGGCCGAGCTTCTGCTGGAGCCGCGTCCGGATTCCGAGCAGGATCAGCTCCCGGTCGATCGGGTCGCTCGAGTCGTTGCGAAGACTCGAGATGTGGAAAGACACCCGATGCGCGGGATCGCTGGACCGCAACACCCCGCTCTCGCGGATCTCCCGCGCCATCCGATCCGCCATCGCGCGGATGTCCTGGCTGCGCAGGTTCGGGCCACCGACCTCGTCGGGGGCATCGGGGTCGACACGCCGATCGATCGTCCCGCAGCTGAGCAGGAGGCCGCACAGAGCCGCCGAGAAGAGAAACTCGTATCGCTTGGATGCCATTGCTGCGCCTGCGGAGTGCCGGCCTCCGAAGGACGTTTCGGAACTTCTCGCGGGGTTTTCGGCAGGCTTCGGAATCGGGTAAGAACAGGGGTGCAAAAACGCTGGATCAGACCCCACACCAGCGCACTCGTACGACTGCAACGAAAGGGCCTCATGCCCGAAGGATTCGTCCAAGGCGTCGCCGACAACGTCGGCCGCGTCGTCCTCGGCAAGGAAGACGCCATCGAGCTGACCGTGATCACGATGGTCGCGGGCGGACACCTGCTGATCGAAGATCGCCCGGGGGTCGGCAAGACCCTGCTCGCACGCGCGCTCGCACGCTCGCTCGGACTGCCGTTCCAGCGCATTCAGTGCACGTCCGACCTACTCCCCGCCGACATCCTGGGCGCGGAGATCTACCAGCCGAACACCGGCGATCTGACGTTCCGGCCAGGACCGGTGTTCACGTCGATCCTCGTCGCCGACGAGCTCAACCGCACGCCGCCGCGGACCCAGTCCGCTCTGCTGCAGTGCATGGCCGAAGGCGCGGTCACGGTCGATCGCGAGACGCGCGAGCTGCCGACGCCGTTCTTCGTCATCGCGACGCAGAACCCGACGCACTCGGCCGGCACGTATCCGCTGCCCGAGAGCCAGCTCGACCGCTTCTTGATGCGCATCAGCCTCGGCGCACCGGACGAAAACAGCGAACGCGAGATCGTCTCGCGAGGTGACGGCCATCGCACACTCGAAGACCTCGCGGTCGTCGCCGACGCCGAACAAGTCGCGAACGCGCAACGAGCCGCTCGCGAAGTGCACGTCGAGCGTGAGCTCGACGCATACATCGTCGAGCTCGCCCGCTACACCCGCGACTGTCCGGACCTGCACGCCGGAGTCAGCACGCGCGGTGCACAAGCCCTGCACCGGGCCGCGCAGGCACGCGCGTTCGTCAAGGGGCGCGACTACGTCAATCCGGACGACGTGAGGCATCTCGTGCCGCCGGTCTTCAGTCACCGCATCGGCCTGCGTGGTGACGTCAGCGCCGCCGACGCGGTGCTGTCCGAGATGATGATGACCGTGGGCAGCCCGGACTGATGAAGTCCAAGCTGGAGCTGACCGCACGCGGGCGCGTCACGCTGTTGCTGGCGCACATGACCGCCAGCGCGGCGATCGTGACAGGCGGAGATCCGACCGCCAAGCTCGCGACCGCGGCACTCGCCGCGCCGTTCTTGATCGACCTCCTCTACAAGCTCCTGCTGCCGCCCGAGATCGCCGCGCGCATCGCGCGCCGCAGGACGCGCGCCGGCGACCTCTTCCTCGAAGACATCGAACTCCGGAACGCGTCGCCTCGAGTTCACGCACACTCGCTCGAACTCGACGAGCCCGCGACGAGCGTGCGGCAAGGCACCGCGTACATCGAGACCCTGCCCGCCGGCACCACGGCCAGCGTGCGGATGCCAGCCCGCGTTCGACGCCGCGGGGTCACCCTCGAGCGCGCGATCCAGATCATGACGCGCCACCCGTTCGGGATGGTTCAGCGCCGATTCCAGGTCGAGTGCACGACGGAACTCGTCGCCGAGCCGCCCCGAACCAACCTGCGCCCCGAAGTCCTGACGCATCTGCTCGCGAAGGACAAGGAGCCCCAGGCGGTCGGCGCGACCGCCGGCAACGAGTTCTTCGCGCTGCGCGAGTATCACCCCGGCGACGACGCACGCCACGTGCACGCACGGCGATCCGCGAGCCTCGCGACCCTCGTCGCGAAAGATCTGCGCGGCGGACACAACCCGGACGCTGCCATCGTCGTGGACCTTCGGCGCACGCCGGGTCGTGGATTCCACTTCGGCGACCGGACGATCGAGCCGCGACTCAGCCTCGCCGCCACGCTGCTGGACGAGCTGTTGCTTCGCCAGATTCGCCCGCTGTGCATCGTCATCGGGGTGCAGCTCGAGAAGTTCACCGTCGACACCCAGGCCGACGCCGAGGAATTCCTGAACGAACTCGCGATCGCGCGCGCCGTGCCGTTCTGGCAACTGGGCACCGATGCGTTCGACGAACTCCCGCCCGGCTGCACGTCCTTTTGGGTGCCCGCGGGCGGCCATGACGCACGCCGCGATCGACAGCGCCTCGACGACGTCATGCTGCTCGAGGAGAAGCAGTCATGACGTACCGCGTCGTCCTCGGGAACGGTGCCGCGTCGGTCGCGCTGTGGATCACCGTCGTATGTTCCGTGATGACGCTGCCTCCGGAGCGATTCTCCTGGGTGTGGATCGCGGCGTTCGTCGTGCCGGCTGCGGTGTTCTACGTCCTCCGCTGGGTGCTCTCGTTGCGCTTCGGTTGGACCGTCGTCCTGTCGGCGATCACGCACACCGCGACAATCGTCGCGGCGCTCGCGATCGACGGCGGTATCGCGCGAGAAACCGCGCTCGGTTGCAGCCTGCTCCCGCCGCTGACCTACCTGGCCTTGCGGCGCCGCGGCGACGACGTGACGTGGGCGCTGTTTTTGTCGCTGTGCACGTTCTTGATCGCGGTGATCCTCGGCAAGCCGCCGGCCGGGCAGGTCTGGACGTTCTTGGCGGCAGGCATCCTGACGCTACAGCTCGACGCTCGCGCGCGTGCCGCTTCGCGGCGACGCGTCTGGACGGGCAGCTTCGGCAGACCGCGGGTCGCGTTCGCGAGCCTCTACTCGACCTTGCTCGCGACGCTGGCCGTCAGCCTGCTGACCCTGCAGCTGATGTCGCTGATCCCGTCCGAGGAGGAGCAGCGACGGGAGGCGAAGCGACGGGCACGCGAAGGAACGGCATCGGTCGGGCTCAGCGACCGCTTCGAGTTCGGTCCCGCGGGACAGCGGTTGTCGAACCTCGAGTCGAATGAGCTGGTTCACGTCCGAGGCATCGATCCTCCGATCGGCTACGAGATCTACCTGCGCACCCTGCACTTCGAACTGCCGCGCCTGCGAAAGTGGGAGCAGGCGGGACCGAGCGACCGCCCGCCGGTCGACGACTCGCTGATCGTGCACCGAGGCCGTGCCGCCGGACTTCGTGAACGAGTCATCCAGATCGAGACGACGAAGGACGCCGGCGACTTCCTCTTCTTGCCTCCAGGCACGCTCCGCGTCGAGGGCGTCGGGGACGCCATGGGCAACCCCGCGCGCGAAAACTACAACCGCAGTCGCTCGCGTCCGATCGCATACACCGTCGCGTTCCAGGATCGGCGCCGCGCGGCGATCGGGCAACCGAGCGAACCACGTCGCGGACAGCTGACGGCACTGCCGAGCGAGTTCGATCCTCACCTGTATCACTTCGAAGGCCTTAACGACGATGCGGGCGCCGCGGAGGCGAGGCGCAACGGGGAGTCCCCATTCGCGATCGCCCAACGCATCACGAACGTGCTCCAGCAGAATTGTCGATACGAGCTGCGTGACCCGGGCTCGGTCGTCGACTTCATCTCGAGCCGTCGCTACGGATTCTGCGAGCACTTCGCCGCGGCGCTCGCGGTGTGCTTACGAGTCGCCGGCATCCCGAGCCGCGTCGCAGTGGGGCTCTACGGCAGTGCCGACGATGTGGTCGACGACCACCTCGTGCTCGGGTCCCAACACGCACACGCCTGGGTCGAGATCCTGATCGAGGGGCTCGGCTGGGTCGTGTTCGATCCGACCCCGGCGGCGTTCGCCGGCGCCGGAGATGCCGAGCTACCGCAGGAAGGCAACGAGGACGACGGAGCGTCCGGGACCGCCCTCGGATTGTGGCGTTGGGCGCGCGAGTCGGGCGCATGGCTCATCGTGCTGCTGTTCACGTTGGCCGGCGTCATGACGCTGCGACGCCGCACGGCGCCCACATCGGAGCGCGACCGAGTCCGCGCCATGGTCGATCGCGATGCCGCCGCCCTGTTCCGCAAGCTGATGAACGCACTGACGAAGCGATCACCCCGCATGCGCGGACAGAGCCTGTGGGACTACGCGCGCACGCTCCAGGCCGTCGACGGCGTTCCGGTCGACGCGATCGAAAACGCGTTCTCGGCCTACGAAGAGGTTCGGTTCGGGCAGCGCCAGTTCGATTCGGATCGTCGACGTCGACTCGAAGACGCGCTCGCGCGCATGCACGATCAGCCGTTGTAGCGGACTTCGAACGCTGCGGGTCGCGGCGTCGGCTCCGCGACGGCGCGCACCTCGGTACTGTCGACCCGTGACCACATCGGGCCCGACTCGAGCGCCGCGCGGAGCTCCGCCAACGCGTCTTCGTCGCCGAACGCTTCGCCGACCACGCTCCCGTCCGACTCGTTCCGAACCCAGCCGGTCACGCCGATTCGCATCGCGGCTTGATGCACGTAGTGGCGAAAGCCCACTCCCTGCACGCGCCCGATGACGCGGAACTCGAAACCGGTCATGACGGGTCGCGGCACACCGGCAGCAAGATCGCCAGGGTGCGCGGCTCTTCGACGCATTCGAACAAGCCTCCGCCGAGGTGCAGCGCCATCACGCCCGTCAAAATCGGATCGCTCTGGCGCGCAAGACCTTCGGCGACCTCGTCGAATCCATCCTCGGGCCGGCTCGCCAGTTTCCGCAAGCCCGCGTCGGCCGAAGCATCCCCGTCCAGTCGCATGCTAACCGACGCGAAGCGGCGCCCATCCCGCTCGACCTCGTGCACGACGACCTTGATCTCGCGGGACGGCCCGACGTGATCCAAGCAGTAGAGCACGATCTGCACGAGCAGCTCCATGACGTTCGCGCGATGCACGCGCACCGACGGCGACGACACCGTCTCGCGCGTGATCGTCACGTCGGCATGCCGCAAGCTGGTCGCGAGCAACGTAAAGACGTCGGCGACCAAGGCGTCCACCTCGACGCGCTCGCGTTTCCTGGCTCCATCCAGAGCATAGATCGAGACGGCGCGCAGGAGATGGACTCCTCGGGTCAGCGAATCGTTGAGCTGCTTCATCAGCCGCTGATCCAGCTCGCTCTCGGCCTGACGCGACCGCGAGTCGACGAACGCGACGACGGCGCCGAGCACGTTGTTGAAGTCGTGCACGATACCCGCCGCGAATTTCCCGACCCCCTGAAGACGCCGGAGACGCGCGACTTCGTCGCGGACCGTTTCGTTCTCAGTCACAGCGAAACCATAGCAGTCCGTCACAGACCTTCGAGCAGAAGCCGGCCGCGATCGAAAGTAGTTCGACAGCGCGTGACCAGGTCGGCCCCGAGGACTCCGTGGATCGGAAAGAGCCCGGATCCCGAGCGCCCGACGACGGCCAGGCCGACTCCGTCGAAGCGCACCGCCGACACGATCATCGCGAGCCCCGCCACTTCGCGTACGGAAGTGACCGAGCCACCCGGCGTTCGCACGCGTCGGAACGAAACCTGGGCGCGCTGCGACGCACCCGGGAGTGCGGCCAGCCCTTCCTCGGTCAGACTCGAGTGGCTCGCGCCGGTATCGAGCACGAACCACAGGCGGCGGCCTTCGACGAGCACGGGCACCAGACAGCAGCCGTCGTAGTAGACACAGTCGACGGTCCGTGGCTCGTCCAGGCCACGCGGCAACTCGAACAGCACCGAGCGACGCGACGGGTCGAACGTGACTCGGAAGCGCGCGAGGATGTCGAGACCGACCAGCGCTCGCGGTGCGTTGGGCGGGCCACCGAACGGATCGCGGAGAGCGAGCGCGTCGTCCTCGAGAACGAGCACGGGGTTGGCGTCCAGCTGGACGTTTCCGAGCGAGAACGAGTCCAAGAGACCGATCCACACGCGGATCTCCCGCCCGGTCCCATCGCGCGCCACTCCCGCGGGCCGCACGTGCGCAACCCCGAGCTCGTCGGCCATCGACTTCGTCAACGCCGTGAACGACGCGCCGGTATCGAGCGCGAACGGTCGCTGCCGTTCACCGATCGTGCAGAGCAACTTCGGGAGCGCGTCGTCGAGAAGCGGCAGCTCCGCGACGAGTTCGTTCGGTTCGATGCGTGAGTACGGCAGCTCCTTCGCAAGCTCGACCAGCGCCTGTCGGCGCTCCCCGTGGGCACCCGTCGCTCCCGCGTTCAAGAACGCCACGCTGTCCGCGTACGAACCCGACCGAAACAGCATGTCTCCGATCCGGCCGAGCAGCTCCGAGTAGCCGTCGTCCTCGGTCTTGATCGAGTCACGGATCTGCCCGAGATACGCGAGCGAGCGAACGTCGCGCCAACGCATGTGCGCGAGCAGCGCGTTCCACGTCAGCAAGCCGACGTTGTCCGGATAGCGCGCCAACGCTCTGCCACCCGCGTCGACCGCTCGATCGATGTCTCCGGCGAACAGCGCGACGCGGATCGTACGCGCGAAGAACGCCGGCGTCTCGCGCTCGAACTGCCCGCTGCCGCCAAAGCACCCGATCAACGCGAGCGGCGCGATCAGGATCAACTTGCGGCGGGACATACCTCACCTATCGGCACTCGGCCGGTGCTACTGCAAGAACACGTCGAACTCGACGGTCGAAATGGCATTCACGTTGCGCTCGGCGAGACCGAGCCCGAACCAGCGGGCGACGATCCGGTCGTAGGGATTGTCCAGTTCGGTCAGCAGGCCGCTCTCGATGCGTGCGGCCGTCAAGCTCAGCCGGAATCGGCCGGTCGCCAGAGGTGTCACCGCAGGCTCCGGCAGCCCTCGGAAGGTGTATACGGTGTCCTCGGGCGGCACGACGACGGTCCAGTCGTTGAGGGAGTTCGCGCCTTCTTGGCGCAGCCTCAAGACTCCGTAGGCGGAGCCCGGCGGCAGCGAAAAGTTGACCGTGAACGTGCTGGCCGCGACGGGATCGTTCGCCTGCGGGGCCGTGATCGTCGGAACCGGATGCAGCGTAACCGCCTGTGCGGAGTTCCGATCGACCGTGACGAGAGACCGCTGCGTTCGCGTGACGTCGCCCACCTCGGCCCGGCCACCGAAACCGAGCAGCTGCCTCGCGTCGGCAAGGTCGCCTTCGAACGCTGGCAGCGTGAACGTCACGTTGGTGCCATCGATCGTGTGGTTGCCGGCGATGTCGCGCGCGACGTCGATCACGCGTCCGTCGTTGAACTCCACGGCGTGGTCGAACTGGAGCGTCGCGAGCGGGATCGCGCCGTCCAGGCCCTGCAGCGCGGACGACACCGTGAAGGGGGTCGCGGCGGGGACGCCGGCGCCGAGATCGATGCCGGTCCGGGTGCCCGCGCCGAGACGGAGGTCGGGCCGCAGCCAGACCTGCTCGATCCGATACGAACCGCCAAGTCCCGAGTTGGAGCCCGCGGTCGCCGCCAAGTTGCCGATCCCGGCCGGCACGCCTACCAGGAACGTCGTGCCGCCGGTCTGCGCAGGATCGATCGGGCGCGGCATCGAGTCGAGCAGCGCCTGGCCGTCGAATACTTCGTCCAACCACACTTCGCGATCGAGCAGGCACGTGCTGCGCACGCGCCGCGCCGCGAACGCAGCGCCGAATGTGCCGGTGGCGTAGCCGAATCGTTCGAAGCTGCCGAGCGGCTGTCGTCGCGCGCGTTCGAGCGGAAGCTCGACGCGGTTGGACTGCGCACGTCGAATCGAGAACGCGCTGACGACACGACGACCGTCAGAGGAGCTCTCGAAAGACGCGGTCGCAGCGCCGTCCAGATCACCGAAGTCGGAGCGAATGACCCCTCCGAAACGAATCGTGTCTACGAACTCGTCGACCTGGTCGGACCGCGTGCGCACGATCGCCGCGTCGTCGATGCGGCCGCCTCCGACACTGTCGATCACGAAGACGATCGGATCGCCGCCGAAGTTCTCCATCCACTGCTGCTCTTGGAAGAACCAGCGGCCGTCGAACGTGTTGACTCCGGGCGTCATGAAGAACACGCCCTCCGCGGACAACACCCTCTCTCGATCCCGCGGATCGAGACGGGTCAGCAGGAAACCGACGCGTGATCCGTTCTCGAGGTCCGGAAACTCGAACTCACCCTCGGCGTTGGCGAACCCCTGATCGGTTGCGAGCCCCGAGACCGTGCTGACTCGCACGACGCGCCGCGGGTCGCGGCGCCCGCGATTCACGAGCAATCCACGCAGGCGCGTCACCGACTCCGTATCCATCGTGATGTCGCCGAGGTCCTGCGTGCCCGGGACGAGCGTCACGGCGCTCGTCACGCGCACGGGACGCAGATCGCGCCCCCCGTGGAACACGACGTTGACCGTCAGCGGCGCACCCTGCGCATCGACGGCCGCAGTCGCGGGCAGCGTGTATCGCCCCCCGCCATCCGTAACCGCCCACGCCTGCGGCGCCCGCACGAGAACACCACCGATCGGCTCACCCTCAGGGTCGAGCACGCGCCCGCTCAGCACCGTCTCCGCAGTCGCCGTGGCCACGAAGCAGTAGAGCCCGGAGACCGTGACGCCACCGGCGGACACGATCCGCGCACCCGCGCCATCGGTCACGGCATCCGCAGCCTTGGTCCATTCGCCGGTGGACGCGTCCAGTCGGAACATCTCGGCTCCCGTGCTCGCCGGGAGGTTCAGGTCGTTCGGGATCGACAACACCGCACCGGGCGACGACGTGAACGCCAGCGGATCCACCAGGATGCCGCGGCTCACTAGGCGCGTGCCGGATCCGACGGGTGCGACTCGACCCGGCAACTGTTCGACAGCCAGCCGGCCCGTGCGGATCGTGCTGACCGAAGACGATCCGAACCCGATCACCGAGCCGGCAGCCGCGGTGAGGATCGCACCCGAGTTCGCGTCGTCATTGTGCGTCGAACCCGCCTGCACCCCGGCGTTCAACACGGTCTGCACGCTTGTCGACAAGTCGGGCACGTAGACGACGAACGGCACCTCGTCTTCGCCCGACGTGTCCACGGCGAACGTGTAGCCGGCGAGCAAGTCCCCCGACGTCGCGCTCGCGTTCGACGCGTCGATCGTGATCCTTCGCACGCCACCGGGGTCGACCCGCAGGTCGGCTCGCCCGGACCGCCGGGTCGTTCCAGCCTCGGTGATGCCGTCGATCGTCACCGTCGCGCTCGAAACGCCCCGCGGCGCGGAATCCGCATCGTCGGTTCGTCGAACCAGAACCCGATAGGACGACTCCGACAGCTCCGCGACCTCCGGACCGATGTCGCTACCACTGCCGGTGCAGCCGACAGCGATCGCCAAGCACGACAACGCGCTAAACCAATACACAACACTCATCGACCGCGCCCCCCGCGTTCGGGCCGCAGCGCGAACGCGTCAGGCTCCGGCGGCGTTCGTACGCGGCTCCGGCTGCCGTCGGCCGCGACGGCGCGCAGCCCGACGACGACGTCGTCCAAGCACACCCCGATCAACGTCGTCTTCGACACCCCGCCTCGCGTTTCGACGTCATCGGCAGCGAGAAGCTTGGCGTGCTCCCAATCCGGAGCGGTCGTGTCGCGCCACACGACCTCGTATGCCGGAGCGTCGCCGGACTGCCACTGGAGAATCGTGTCGTAACTCTGCGACGCGCCACGCGCGCGTACGCGACCGGGACACCGTGGCGCGGACGCGAGCTCCGCGAGCAGCGACACGTTGAGTTGTGCGACGCGCGCGAGATAGCGGAAGTCCATGAAGTCGGGCAAATCCGCGTACGGCTTGCCATCGCGCTCCGTCACGTTTTGGTGCTGGCGCGAATAGTCTTCGCGCGGCTCGGTCAACCGGATCGCCGGAACGCCGCGCGACGCGAACGGCCGATGGTCGCCACCGCGGCCGTACCGGTCGCCGCGGAACACGAGGCGCGCGCGGAGTCCGTCGACGTGGCGCCCCGCGCGCGTCGCGGCGCGGGCGAAGCTTCGGCCCACCGAGTCGTTGCCACGGGCCGAGTAGCTGAAGCAGCGAAGGTAGTCGTCACGCCGCACGCCGTCCATCCCGAGCGTGTTGCCGACGATGTCGTTCGTGATCATGCCGTCGATCAACACGTCGGATTCGGCGAGCGTCTCGGCGTGCGCATCGGATCCGAGCAATCCCTGCTCTTCGCCGTCGTAGCAGACGAACACGATCGTCGCCGCAAACTCGGTCGAAGCAAGCACGCGGCATACTTCGACGGCGACCGCCGTGCCCGACCCGTCGTCGTTCGCACCGGGCGCGTCTCCGACGCCATCGGCGCCGCGGCCGTTGCGGGAGTCGTAGTGGCCACCGACGACGTAGACGCGATCGGGATCGCTCGTGCCGCGCAGCGTCGCGACGATGTTCACGAGCGGCAGCGAATTGCGGCGCAGGCGACGCGCCGGCACGGATGCCTCATGACGCGTCACGGTCATGCGGCCGCCCGTCGTATCCGCGATCGCGCGCATTTGCGCCTCGAGGTAGTTCCGAGCCGCGCCGGTGCCGCGCTTCGGATCTTCGGTCGGCGACAAGACGTGCCGCGTCCCGAAGCCCGCGAGATCGCGCACGGTCTGCTCGAGCTTGGCCGCGTCGACCTTCGCCACGAGTCCGGCGATCTTCGCGTCGATCGGGTCGTCGGACTGCGGCGCGACGACCGCGGCGAGAAGGAGTGCGGTGATCACAGCAGGTTGACGCCTTCCATGTCCTTGCCACGCTCCAGTCCGAGCAGCGGAAGCAGCGTAGTCGCGATGTCACACAGCCGGCCCTCGGGCTTCATCGTGCAGTTGTGCATGTCCGGTCCCGCAAGCAAGAACGGCACGGGATTGGTCGTGTGCGCCGTGTGCGGCTCTCCGGTCTCCGGATCCCGCATCATCTCGCAGTTGCCGTGGTCGGCGGTGATTCCGATGTGGCCACCGAGGTCGACTACCGCCGGCACGACGCGCGCCAGGCACTGGTCGATGGTCTGCACCGCGGCGATCGACGCCGGGATATGCCCGGTGTGTCCGACCATGTCCGGGTTCGCGTAGTTGAGGATCACGACGTCCGGCCGATCGTCCGCGGCGAGCTGCTCGAGCAACCGATCCGTGACCTCGGGAGCCGACATCGCCGGCTGCATGTCGTACGTCTGCACCTTCGGACTCGGCACGAGGATCCGCGTCTCGCCGGGCAACTCGGCCTCGTCGCCGCCGGAGAAGAAGAACGTGACGTGCGCGTACTTCTCGGTCTCCGCGATGCGCAGCTGGCGCAGCCCGGCCTGACTCACGATCTCGGGGAAGATCCCCTTGAGATACTGCGGCGCGAACGCCACCGGGCACGGGAAGTCCTCGCGGTAGCGGGTCATCGTCACGAACGCGACGTCCGGGCGCGTCGCGCGCTCGAAGCCGTCGAACTCCGGCGTCACGAACGCGTCTGTCAACTCGCGCGCACGGTCGGTCCGGAAGTTGAAGAAGATCACCGCGTCCCCGTCCCGCACGCGGTCCCGAGCAGGGTCGCCGATCGCGATCGGCTGGACGAACTCGTCGGTCTCGCCCCGCTCGTACGACGCGTTCACGGCGGCGGCCGGTGTCGGCGCGGAATCGAGTTCGGGCGCACCGGTGAGCGCCCGATACGCACGCTCGACGCGGTCCCAGCGCTTGTCGCGATCCATCGCGAAGAAGCGGCCACAGACCGTGCCGACGCGACCCGTGCCGCGATCCGCGCACAGCGCTTCCACGTCCGCGAGGTACTTGAGAGCCGACTTCGGCGGCGTGTCCCGGCCGTCCAAGAACGCGTGGATGACGACGCGATCGCCATCGAGACCATGCTTCTTCGCCAGGTCGATCAGTGCGGTGAGGTGTTTGTCCGAACTGTGCACTCCGCCGTCGCTGACGAGCCCGAACAGATGGAGCTTGCCACCGGTCCGGATCGCGTGACGCGCCGCACCGACCAGCGCTTCGTTCTCGAAGAACGCGCCTTGATCGATCGCACGATCGATCCGCGAGATCTCTTGCCACACGATCCGCCCGGCACCGATGTTCAGGTGACCGACTTCGGAGTTACCCATCAACCCGCACGGCAAACCGACGTCCTCGCCACTGCAGTCGAGCAGGGACATCGGATACCGCGCGCGCAGATCATTCCAGAATTTGGGCTCCGCGCTGGTGATCGCGTTGTCCGGACCGGCCGGCGCTTCTCCGAAACCGTCGAGGATCGCGAGTACGACTGGACCCGTCATCCGGCGAGCACCCGGTCGACGATCCGACGGTTGCGCGTGGCGTGCTCTGCGATCTCGTCGGACACGGCCCGCACCCGTTCGTCCGCGGCGACCGCAAGGTCGCGGTTCTTCAGGTAGGCGACGTTGATCCGCACGTTGAGCCGCGCCATCTCGGCGGCCGCATCGAGCAGCGCGGTGCCCGCACCGACATCGCTCACGATGTTGCGTCCGATCAGCTCGACGACGTCCGCGAACGCGACGAGCACGTCGCGCACGGCGCACAGCGTCTCTTCGGGCACCGCCATCGCGCCGACGAGCGCTTCTTGGATCGCTCGATCTCGGATCTCCTGCTGCTGCTTGTCCGCCTTGCCGAGCTTGTACGCGTCCGTCACTCGCTCGAACGCCGAGGCGTCCCGCTCCACCATCGGCAGCAGAATGCCGCGCTTCTCGTGCAGGACATCGAGCGCGCGGGCCAGGCGCGGCTCGGCGTCCTCGGCCGCCTGCTTCTTGCCCTGGGCGAACTGCGCGGCCATCGCTAGCAGGCCCGTCCCCATCGCGGCGGCGCATGCCGCGGCGGAGCCACCACCGGGTGTCGGCGTACGAGCCGCGAGCGACTCGACGAATTCGCGTACTGTCTGATCCACCGTGACCATCAGCTGAATCGATCCTCGATCTCTAGGTCTGTTGCGTCCGCGATCTCACGCCGGGATGATCCGCGGCATGTCGTCTCGCGCGCTGCTATGGATTATGGCTCTGACCGCGTGCACCTCCACAGGAACTATTCCGGCGGAGGTCACCCGGTCGCTCGAAGACCGCCAGTTCGGCGCGCCGGCACGGATCGAGATCGAGAATGGCCGCATCGTCGCCTGGGGGCTGCCGATCGCCCTCCGCGACTTGCCAGAACGCGTCGCACGCGCCGCGGACTCGATCCAGCCCGGCGGAGACCTCGTCGCGGTCCATTCGATCTGGCGTGGGGACGAGCGAAGTTTCCAGATCGAGAAGCGCTACGACGGGGCCGAGTGGCGATCCCTCGAGCTCGCCGAAGACACCGCGGTCATCATGCGGAGCCACAGTATCCCGCTCGATGACGCCCCGGAGCCGGTCCGGCAGGCGGCCGGAGACTCGGCTCGATTCGAGTTCGTCCAGGGACGACGGCCCGACCGATACCGGGCCAGCTACGGGACCGCGGACGCCCCCGATCGAGTCGTCGAGTTCTTCGCCGACGGCACGGTCTATCGAGAAATCCGAACCCACTCGGCGCACCTCCGCGCGGTTCGCTGACCGCTACTTCTTCTCGAAGATCTCCTCGACCGGAACGATCCGCACCGCGTCGCGAGCCATGTCGACCTTCAGTCGACCGATGACCTCGTCCTCGGCGAGGATCTCGGCACCGGGCTTGGCCTGGTACTCGATCGTGACGGGGGCGTCGCCGAGCACACTGTCGCGGAATCCTTCGGCGTCTTCCGTGATCACGACGAACTGCAGGCGATCGGCGCGCAGGTGCTCGCGGATCACGCGGTTCACGTCGGCGTGAGTGAGCTTGGACAGTCCGGCGCGCACGTGGTCCGCGAACGAACCGATGCCGTAGAACTCACTGTCCAGCGCGTAGCCGAGCTGACGGCCGTCGGTCTTGACGAGCAGGCTGACGGACTTCATCAGGAAGTTCCGCGTCGCCTCGAAGCTCTCCTTCGAGATGCCGTCTCGCACGAGCTTCTGCAGCTCGTAGTAGGTCGCCTTGAAGGCGAACGGCCCGTTCTGGGGCGGCACGGGACGGATCCAGATCTGGAAGATCTGCTGGCTGCGCGCGACGTTCGGCGGCGGCTGGAACTGTCCACCACCGTTCGGGAAGTACTCGATGTAGGCGTAGTCACCGTAGTTCAAGCCGCGGATCTCGCGAAGCCGCTGGTAGAGATACGAATTCTCCGAGCGATGCTCGCCGAAGTACGAGCGGACGAGCCACAGCGCCGGCCAGTCCGGATGCCCGCGGGTGACCTCGATCGGGAAGCCGACGTGGATCCCGGTCGCCCGCGCCTGCTTCTTGACGATCGTCATTCGGTTGTGCGGGATCGCCTTCGGCGCGCCGATCTCACTGCTGCGTGACACGGACGCTGGCTCGGCCTGCGCACCTTCGCCGAAGAAGTCACGGTGCACGTGCTCGGCCGCACCATCGGGATAGCCACCCGCCATTCCGAGCGTCAGCTTCTCGCCCGTGTAGTGCTTCGCGTAGAACGCCTTGACGTCATCGAGCGTGATCGCTTTCAGCCCTTGCACGGTGCCGTAGTTCGTGTGGCCATACGGGTGGCCGGCGTAGATCTCGGTGTAGAGGACCTCCTTGCCGAGCTCTTCGTCGTCGACGCGACGCAGCGACGTCTCGATCCGCGTGAGAGCATCCGAGCGAATGCGCTCGAAGTCGTCCTCGCGGAACCCCGGCTCCTGCAGCATCTCCTTGAAGAGTGCGTAGTAGGCCTCCAGGTTGTCACTGTGAGCCGTGCCGGAGAACACGGTGGTCTCCTTGTCGACACGTGAGCCGGCGCCGCCAGCCATCGGGTAGAGCGCGTCGGTCAATTCCTCGTAGCTGCGGTGCTTCGTGCCGCCATCGCTGATCATCTGCGCGGTCAGGTAGGCGAGACCTTCTTTGCCGGCTGGATCGTGCGCCGCGCCGACATCGAGCCTCAGACGGAAGCTCACGAGCGGCGAGCCACTCGGCGCGAGCACTGTGTTCGCGAGGTTCGTGGCCGGCTTCGCGACTTCGTCCGCCGGCGGCGCGGCTTCCGGCAGCGGCTTGTGCGACACGGTCGCGATCGTCCGTCCGTTCGTCACGAAGAACTTCGCCGCGACGCGACGCACGTCGTCGGCCGTGACGCGGTCGTACGCGCGATAGACCTTGTTGACGGTCTCCGGCGTGCGCGTGCGCGCGATGTAGCCGGCAAGTGCACTCGCGATCGCCTCCGAGCTGTCGAGCCGGTTCGCGAACGAGTAGCGCATGTTCGACTTCACGGCCGCGAGCCGCTTCTCGTCGATCTCCGCGGTCTTGATGCTCTCGCAGGTCGCGAGCAGCTGATCGCGCACGTACCCCCAATCCTTCGGGTCGCGCACGCGCGCCGCGATCATCAGCAGGCCCGGATCGGTCGCGTCCGGAAAGTAGCTGAACATCTGGTCGACCTTGCGCTCGCGCACGTAGAGCTTGCGGTAGATCTCCGAGCTCGGCGAGAACGCGAGCTGCCCCATCAGATCGATCGCCGGCATCTCGGTGCTGTCCGCGTCGAACGCCGGCCCCTTGAAGGCCAGCCAAACCCACGGCTGCGTCTCGGCCGGCCACTGGATGTGCGTGTTGCGTGGTCCCGTCTGCTTGGGCTCGACCGGGATGTCGACGGTGTACGAACCGCGCTTCCAGGCGCCCCAGTACTTCTGCACCAAGTCCTTCGTGCCCTTCCGCGTCACGTCACCGACGACGAGGATCGTCGTGTACTCCGGCTTGTACCAGCGGGAGAAGAACTCCTTGCTGTAGTCGAACTGACGTGGCATCGCGCGGATGTCACGCAGAAAGCCCATCGTGGTGTGCTTGTAGGTGTGCGCGTCGAAAGCCCTGTCGCGAATGACCTCCATCGCCTTGCGCACGGGGTTCGCCGAGTTCTTGTTGTACTCGCCGAACACGGCCATCGCCTCGGTGCGGAACTGCTTCGGCGAGTACTGCAGATACTGGAAGCGATCGGCCTCCAGCATCATCACCTGCTCGAGATCGTCCTTGGTGATCGTCGTGTGGTAGTTGGTGTAGTCGTCCGTCGTGTACGCGTTGCGGTCCGCGCCGGCCTCTTTGAACATCGCGGCCTGCTGCGCGCTCGTGTAGTTCTTCGAGCCGCGAAACATCATGTGCTCGAAGAAGTGCGCGAAGCCGGACTTGCCTTCCTCGACTTCGTTGCGGGATCCCGTCGAGACGACGATGTGCAAACTGACGACGTCCGGGAAGTCGGTCGGGATCGTGATCAGGCGAAGCCCGTTGTCGAAGTCGTCGATGTGGTAGGCGTAGGGCAGAATGTCCTGCGCGACGGCAGGAGCGCACGCGCCGGCAAGAGCGGCGACGAAGAGGAACTGACGCATCCGGCGGATGGTAGCCAGCGACCGATTCGCGTGCAGCTCGCGTTCGGTTCGGATGTCAGAACTGACGCCGAACCCAGTCGATAACGGCGTCCGCCATGACCCCTTCGTGCTCGCTGAAACGGTGATCGACACCGTCGAGCGAAACCAGCTCGGGACGACCGCCCGCAGCGGCATGAATGTCGAGCGCATCCTGATACGGGACCAGCTCGTCCGCCGTACCGTGCACGAGCAGCCAGGGCACTTCGATCTGCGCGGCGAGTTCGGTCAGCGAACCGATGCGCTGCGCGTCCTCGACGAGCGCTTCGTTCCACGGACAGTGCGGCTTGTCGAGCATCGCCTGGCCGAACTCGAGATGCCCGAACACGCGCTGCATGAACTCGTGAACGTGCACCATTCCCGCGAGCGAAACGAGTCCGCGAATCCCCGGTTCGCGAGCCGCGGCCATGACGCCGACGGCGCCTCCCATCGAGTGGCCGGCATACACCACCACACGGCCACTGGGCAGCGCATCGATGACGCTGATCAGGTCTTCGACTTCCTTGGTCGGCGTCGCGTCGGCGAACTCACCGTCGGATCCCGGGTTGCCGGCGAACGTGATCCGGACCGAATCAACACCCGCTTCGGCCAAGCGATCGCAGAGACGGGTCTGCCACGGGCGCTCTTTGTGCGAAGTCACGCCGTGACCGACGACCACGACGACATCGGAATCCCCGCCGCCGAACGTGAACGTCGAATCGATCCGCTCGTCGTGACGGTTCCGGATGTCGAGGTTCACAGCTCGATCTCGACCGGCTGGAAGTCGATCGCGTCACACGCCGTGAGGTAGTAGCGGATGCCACCGGCCTCACCCTGGAAACCGTGCTTGTGATCGCGGCCGTGCAGGTGCCCGTAGATGCACGCTTCGACGCCGGCCTCCTCGAGCAGCTCGACGGCCGGAGTGACGCGACCATCGGTGTAGCGAGGTGGGTAGTGGATCAGCGCGATCATGCGCTCGCCCTCGAGCTCACGGCCGGCCTCGATCGACATGCGGAGGCGACCCAACTCGCGATTGAAGATCTTCTCGGCCTTGGCGTCGGCCCACGGCGCCCCGGGCGGATCCCACAAACGGGCGCCGACCACCACCGTGCCGTCGTCCATCTTGACCGCGGTGTTCTGCAGCGGCGTGACCGACTCGTGCAGCGCCGCGCGCACCTTGGCCATCGACTGCCACCACGTGCAGTGGTTGCCCTTGATCAGGATCTTCTTGCCGGGCCGCTCACCGAGCCAATCGAGATCCGGCTGCGCTTCTGCCAGATTGAGGCCCCACGACGTATCGCCGCCGACGAGCACCCAGTCCTCGGGCGCCACCATCTCGTCCCACGCCGCCGCGATCCGGTCGCCATGGTCGATCCACTGGTCGCCGAAGACGTCCATCGGCTTGTCGACGCCGTAGCTGAGGTGCAGGTCGCTGATTGCGAACAGTCGCATGACGGGATCTTGGACCACGCACGCGGTAGAGGCAACCGACGCGTCAGTCGAGCTGAGCCGCGACTCGATCGAGATCCGCCGGCTCGGCCCAGTCGCAGTTCTCCCCGCCGAGGGTGTCCCGCGCGTAGCCGATGAGCTCGCGCGCGAACTCTCGGAGCGCGATTCCGTTCGGCGCGCGGGCCGACAGCCCGTGCCGCGCCGTATCCAGATGCAGCTCGCGGAGCGCGTCCGCGCTCTCGACGACGAGTCCATCCGACAGCGCCGTCGCCCGCTTCGATGCGGCGGCGCAGTAGACGATGCCGGAGATCAGCGCGAGCATGCTGCGCGCGCACGCCCAGTCGATCGAGTCGAGACAGCGGATCTCGATGTAGTTGCGCAGGCGAACGAACGGGAAGAGGCTCGTCAGGTGGAGATCGACGTCCTCCGCCGTGACCTTGCCGGCCCCGCACAGCTCCTCGAGCGTTGCGTCCGGCGCCTCGACGAGCGCGCCCGGCCGACTCGGATCATTGAGGAACAGCACGTTCGCCCGACGCGCGTAGCGGATATAGCCCTCGATCGCGGTCTCGGGATGCAGGCATCCGTCCGGGACCCCGCTGCGCAAGTGGTCGGTCTCCCACCACACGTAGTGACGAAAACTCTCGTAGCCGGAATCCTCACCGGCGACCTGACGCGAGTTCGCCGCGAGCGCCACGAGAACCGGCGACAGCCGGTAGAGCAGAGCCAGCTTGGCCGCCGCGTCCTCGCGCCCTTCGATGTCATAGGTCAGCTGGAATCCTGCAGTCGCCCGCATCATGTTCCGCGTCAGCGGCCCGCGGACGGGCATCCGGCGATCCATGATGCCGTAGCGCTCGCGCGGCAGGAGACCCAGGTCCTCGACCGGCGTGACGGGTGCGTGGCCGACGCAGTGAAGGTGATAGCCGGACCCTTCGAGCACGGCGTCGATGCCCGCATCGACGCGCTGCATGATCGCTTCGACCTCGCGCAGCCGCTCCACGGGCGCACACGCGACTTCGAGCTGCCCGCCGGGTTCCATCGACATCTCGAAGTCATCGGAGCTCAGCCCCTTGAGGACGTCGCCGTCGATCAGCGGGCGCGCTTCGAACCGGTCACAGAGTCGCTGCATGACGCCGCGACAGAAGTCGAGCGGCGCGCTGGCCGAGTCGGTTTCTCGGAGCAGCAAACGCTCGTATTCGATCCCCAGCAGTCGTCGCCCACGCGGCATCGGCGCACCGAGGATCATGTGATCGATCGTGGCCGAGAGTTCGGATGGAGGAAGGGGCTGACGTTCCGACATGGAAGCCCCAGGAGAAGGGGTCGCAGCCCCGGGAACAAGCCCCGCGTGCGACCGCTGCCTAGAACACGGGATCGATCTTCGTGTCCGGGTTGACCGGGCCCGGAGTCGGGGCAGCCGTCGGCTCCGGCGTCGGAGCCTGAGCAGGAACGGGCGCCGGCGTGGCCGTCACAGGCCCTGGGCCAGGCTGCACGTGCGCCGCCGAACTCGCACCCACACCGACGGCGTCCGCGACGCGACGGACGAACACTTCCACCTCTTGCACCATCGGCTTGTTGACGACGACCGGATGCTCGAGCTGGGTCGCCGGCTGCAGCGCGCGACGAGCGTTGTCGAGGATCTGCAGCGCCGCGCGCTCGCGATCCCCGAAGCTGGTCTCGAGAACGTGCGCGGCGATCTGATGCAGCGGCCAGTCGACGGGACTCTCGGGCAGGCCGAGCTCCTGCTTCTTCAGCATGCCGTAGTCGAGCAGGATGCCCTCGACGATCATGCTCAGGAGCACCAGGGCCAAACGGTAGTCGTCGGCCTCGACGCAGCGGTGGTACGCCCGAACGTCGAGCACCATCGACATGCGAATGCGGTAGTCGCGGACCAGGTTCGCATCGACGATCGCGGCGCTGACGTGAATCGCGGGAGAGCTTCCCGATTGAGGCGTTGCGGGTGGCGCCGAAGCGCCGCCCTGCGACTGCAGCGCGGGAGCGACGGACTGCTGATCCACGGCGCGGAACGAGCCGCTGCCCAGTCGATAGACGCCCGACGACGGCTCGGTCTGGCCAGTCGACTTCGACTTCGTCGTCTTCTGCCGGACGGTGACGAGCACCTGCCGGACCTCGTACTTGACGTCCTTGCGCTGCCAGAGCGACGGCAGTTGCTCGATCGGCTCCGTCGCGAGCTCGACGGTCCAGTGCGAGAGGATCTTCTTGCGCTTCTCGAGCCAAGGGACGTCCTCTTTGGACTTCATCGCCTTCTCGGACAGCTGCCGGTCGGTCTCGCCCAGATCGTGGACCAGGCACGAGCAGAGGAGGTTGATATCGTCCTCCGGCATCTCGAGCGTCGTCGGAGTCGGGTACGCCGACATCCAGCGCCGCAAGTACTCACGGATCCTGCGCACTCTCGAGTAGAGCTGCAACAGAGACCGTTCGTCGACTCCGTTCTGCGGTTGGCCCCCGTGATCCGCGAGCTCCATTTTGAGCTGACTCAGGTAGTTGAGTGAGCTCTTGACCGCGTCCAGGAACTGGACCACCGCCGCCTTTTTCAAGGTGTCCGCCATGCCAACGCTTAAGTCGACCAGCAGGGAGCTCGAGCTATAGCGCCGCTGGCCGGAATCCGGAGAGCAGGCCGAGTCCCCCTTCTCTATGCTCTCGACGCACATGCAGGACGTGCTCAGACAACTGCAGGATCGCTTCGGCGAACAGCGCGCACTCGTGGCCCCGGACGAGCTCCGGGCCTACGAGTGCGACGGCTTCACGATCGAAAAAGGACTCCCGCTCGCGGTCGTGGTGCCGGAAACCACGGCAGAAGTGCAGTGGGTCGTACAGTTTTTCAACACTCACGGCATCCCGTTCGTCGCTCGCGGCGCGGGCACGTGCCTGTCCGGCGGACCGACCCCGAACCGAGACGCCGTCGTCATCGAGACCGCGCGCATGAAAGCCGTGCTGGACGTCGATTACGACGACATGATCGCGGTCGTCCAGCCGGGACTGGTCAACCTGCATCTAACGCGCGAGGTGTGCGGCGAACACCTGCACTACGCACCGGATCCGAGCAGTCAGTCGGTGTGCACGATCGGCGGCAACATCGCCGAGAACAGCGGCGGACCGCACTGCTTCAAGTACGGCATGACCACGGATCACGTGTTGGCCGTGGAAGTCGTGCTGCCGGACGGCCGCCTGGCGAAGTTCGGACACCCCTCCGCTGCGCGCGGCCCACACGAACTCGATCTCGTCGGCCTGTTCACCGGCAGCGAAGGGACCTTCGGCATCGCGACCGAGATCACCGTGCGGCTGAGCCCGGACCCCGAATGCGTCTACACGATGCTCGCGTCGTTCCAGACGATGGAAGCGGCGTGCGGCGCCGTGTCGTCGATCGTCTCGGCCGGCATCGTCCCCGCCGCCCTCGAGATCCTCGACCAGGCGACGATTCGCGCGGTCGAAGCCTCGGTGTTTCGCGCGGGGTACCCGCAGGACGCCGCGGCCGTGCTGCTCGTCGAACTCGACGGCGCCGAGCTCGCTGTCGAAGAGGACGCCGCCGAGATTCGCGAGACGTTCCGCACCCACGACGCGATCCGCGTCCAGGAGGCGAGCGATCCCGAGGAACGAACCCGCCTCTGGAAGGGGCGCAAGGGTGCGTTCGGCGCGATGGGCCGACTCAGCACCGACCTCTACGTGCTCGACGGCGTCGTTCCGCGCACGCGCCTCGTTGAGACCCTGCAGAAGGTGACGGAGATCGGCGAACGGCATCGCGTCACGCTGACAAACGTCTTCCACGCGGGCGACGGCAACCTGCATCCCAACATCAGCTTCGACGGTCGCGACGAGGACGAGCGCGCGCGCGTCCTGCAGGCGGGTCACGAGATCCTCGAACTCTGCGTCGCGATGGGCGGAAGCATCACCGGCGAACACGGCGTAGGCTCCGAGAAGCTCTCGCACGTCCCGCTGATGTTCGACGACGCCGACCTCGACACGATGGAACGCGTCCGTCGCGTCTTCAATCCGCGGGACCTGTGCAATCCAGGCAAGGCGATCCCCGAGCGAAGCGGTTGCGCCGAGGTCTCGAAGTGGCCCGCGATGGTCGAACACGTCCTGCGTCAGGAGGAGGCGTGAGCGTCGACTTTCGAGTCGTCGAGACGCGGTCGGTCACATCGCGCGCCGAACTCCGCGACGCCCTGACGGGCGCCGGGGCGGTCCGGCTCGCCGGGCGTGGCACGACGCAAGATCGCGTGCCGCCGCCGGCCTCGAGAGACGTGGTGCTCGTCGAGCTCGCGAAACTCGATCGATTGCTGCGGCTCGAGCCGGGCGACCTTACGTGTTCGGTCGAACCCGGCATGACGCGCGAAGCGCTCGACGCGGAGCTCGCCGCGTGCGGCACGTGCCTGCCGTGCGAGCCCGACGGCACGACGATCGGCGGCAGTTTTGCTCGCGGCGCGCGCGCGCCGCTCGGGCCGGCGGGACACTCGCCGCGCACCCTGCTGCTCGGATTCGAGGGAGTCCGCGCGGACGGCACGGCGTTCAAGGCCGGCGCCAAGGTCGTCAAGAGCGTCGCCGGGTTCGACCTGCCGAAGCTGTTCGTCGGCAGCCGCGGACGACTGTTCTGCGTGACGGCTCTCCACCTCAAGCTGCGTCCGCTGCCGCCACACAGCGAGTGGTTCGCCGAACGGTCGCTGGACCGCGACGGCGCTGTCGACCGGTTCTGGACGTTGCGCCGCCTACGCACGCCTCCCGCCGCACTCGTGCTGCGTCGCGATGACGATGGCGCCTACGAGGTCCTCGGTCGCTTCGAGGGTCGCGCGGGCGTCGTCGAGCAACAGCTTCGCGCCTCTGGCTTGACACCGAGTGAGCCGCGTGCCGGCTGGCGCATCGATGCGCGCCCCGGTGGCGAGCTGCTCACCGGATACTGCAAGCCGCGCAACCTGCCGACGCTCCTCTCTGCATTGCCGGAGAGCGCCCCCATGACCTTCACGGGTGGATGCCAGTTCGACGTCGCGCTCACGCCCGCGGAATCGGACACGCTCTGGAGCACGCTGAGCTCGGGCGAAACCACGGCCGAGACCGAACGCGGCGCCCCGGAGCGCCGCGGACGGGCCACAACACCGGACCCGGCTTCCGAAGAACTGACGGCATCGCTGCGCACCGCGTTGGATCCGGAGGGGCGACTGCAGTGACCGACCTCCCGAAGGCAATCGACTCCTACACGAAGTCTCTCGACTGCGTGCACTGCGGCCTGTGTATCGAGGCGTGCCCGACGTACGACGTGCTCGGCCTCGAAACCGACTCGCCACGCGGACGGATCTACCTGATGCGCGCCCTCGCGGAGGAGCGCATCGAAGACCCGTACTCGATCCGTCCGGCGCTCGACCGCTGTCTCGGCTGCCGGGCGTGCGAGACCGTGTGCCCGTCCGGCGTGCAGTACGGCCAGCTCATCGAGACGGTTCGCAGCGAGATGGCGGATCGCTGGCCCGAGAAGGGCCTGGCGTCGCGACTTCGACGCTTCCTGCTCACGCACGTGGTCGCACGTCAAGGCCGGCTCCGCCTCGCGTTCCGGTTCGCATGGCTGGCCGAGCGCATCGGCCTGCGCTGGCTCGCGCGCAAGACGGGCCTGCTTCCGGCGACGATGGATCGTCTCGTGCCGCATGTCCCGGCGGGACGCTTCCGGCGCTCACTCGCCGGGCTCCACAAGCCGAAGGGCGAAGTTCGCGGTCGGGTCCAGCTCTTCACGGGCTGCGTGATGGAGCAGGTCTTCGGCGACATCAACCAGAAGACGCTCACGCTGCTGCTGGACAACGGTTTCGAAGTCGAGGTTCCGAAGCAGCAGCGCTGCTGCGGCGCGCTGCACCTGCACAACGGCCAGGCATCCGTCACGCACGGCCTCGCGCGCGAAAACATCGAAGCGTTCTCGGGCGACGTTCCGGTCATCCACAACAGCGCGGGATGCGGCGCGGCGCTCGCCGAGTACGGCGAAGTCCTCGGCGATGAGGATGCCGAGCGATTCTCCGCACGATGCCGCGACATCACCGCGTTCTTGGACGATGTCGGCATGTCGGCGACACCCGCGCCGTTCCCACACCGTGTGGCTTACGACGCCCCGTGTCACCTGTGCCACGCGCAGAAGGTTCGCCGCGCGCCGTCGGATCTGCTCCGACAGGTCCCCGACCTCGAGCTCGTCCAACATCCCGACAGCGAGAACTGCTGTGGCTCCGCGGGTATTTACAACATCCTGCAACCCGAACTCGCCGGCGAGATCGGACGCAAGAAGGCGCGGCACCTGATCGAGACCGGCGCGGAAGTCGTCGCGACGGGCAACCCCGGGTGCATGATGCAGATCCGAGCGCATCTCGCCGAGTGCGGCTCGAATAGTCGCGTCGTCCATCCGATAGAGTTGCTGCTCGCGGATCGCGACAAGTCGTGATCTCCACCGGCCACTCGCTGTCCTGATGCCCCGTCACACCCTTCGCCTTGCCGTGCCGCTCGGTCTACTCGCGGTCTTGAGCCTCGCGTACGCCTACGGCCCGTGGTTCGGCGAGCAGATCGACGCGGGCACTCCCCGCCGCATTCGGGACCAGGCGCGGAGCGAGGCGCTCGCGATCGCCAGGAAGACCTGCCAGCTCGCGGACCTCGACGTGTTCGTCGACGAACAGCGCGCCCTCACCGAGCGGAATCCCGCGAGTGCGGACGACTGGCGCGTGCTCGCCGAGGCGTACCTCGAGCGCGCCCTCGCACGCGGATCGAAGAAGGGGATGCAGGTCGGTCAGCCGGTCTACTCCAAGCTCCCGGAACGCGTGCGGCAGGATCTCGATCTCGGCGAAGCCGCGTTGCGTCGAGCCCGCGAAGCCGGCGATGCGAGCAGCGACTCCTACCGCATCGAGGCGGCGCTGAAGACGATGCGCATCACGGGGATCGCGGCCGCCATCCGCTTCGACGGAGCCGTGCGCACGGCGCTCGACACCGCGACCCAGCTCGACAACACCAACCCCCACGCGCTGGTCGGCTCCGCATGCCGCAAGCTGTTCAAGCCGGTTTGGCTCGGCGGCGATCCCGCGGCCGCCCGCGTCGAGCTGATCGCTGCCGCTGAGGCCCTGCCGCACGACGAGCGACCGCTGATGTTCGCGTCGATGGCTGCCTGGCTCGAGGAGGAGCACGAGGCCGCGACGCAACTCATGGAGCGCGCGTCGAAGCGCAACCCGACGAACCCCTACGTCGCGGCCGTGCTGAAGCGGCTGCGCGCGGGCGAAGACGAACCGTTCGCCCGCGACGTCGACTGACGGATCAGGCCGCCGCGAGGGCGCTCTGAATCGCGTCCGCGAGCTCGTTCGGCTCGTCCGTTCCGATGCGGAACTTACGGCCCGTCGCCAGCTCGAGCTCGACGGCATCGAGCCCGGACACGTTGAACAGCCAGCCGTGTGGAGTCAGCCGAATTCCCCAGCCGTACCACCATCGGTTCCGGACCGGAGTCGCGGCGACGATGTCCTCGAACTGGATCGTCCTTCGGATGAGCCCCAACCCGAACCGGGCTTGGACGGCATCCCGCCCGACCTCGACGTGCAACCACCCGAACAGGAGCCCGGCCACCGCCAAGATCGCGACTACGAAGAAGCCAGGAAAGAGGACCCAACCCTCCGCCGCTTCGGCGACGAGAATGGAGACGACGATCATGATCGTCGCCACGATCGCCAGACAGGCGAGAACGAAGGTCCCGATCTGGGTGTGTTGGTAGGTCGGCATCGTCACCTCGATGCGCGGGGTTCGCGCCAACCCGGAGTGTATTCTCGCGACCCGGACTACGGGCCGAAGATGTGCCACATCCCGTTCGACGCGGCGAGCACGCCGTTCGCCGAGAGCGGATCGAGAATCAGCCACTGCGTGAAGAACTCGAGCCCGACGAGGTCCGTCGTAGGCGGCGTCGGGGTCGTCAACGTCGCGAACCCGGTACCGGCCCCACCACCGACGGTCTGCATCGCCGCCGTGAGATCGGGTCGCACGAGCACGTAGCAGCCGTTCGCGCCGATCTCGACGAACTCGTGCGGCAGCGGGATCCCGGACCAGTCGGTCCGGCTCGCGCCGAACATCCAGATCGCCTGGCGCTGCGACGGCGCCGCGGTCAGAACGTGCGTCCAGTTCGGGTTGTTCGGCACCGGATCGCCACCGCTCATGCCGTGCACCGGAACGATCGAACCTTCACCGGGGCAACCGTCCCCGAACGGAACCGAAATGCCGTCGGAGAACGTCAGCTGGATCCGCGGGCCACGCTGCAGGATCGTCGACGCGCCCGTCGACGTCGGGCCGCCGTTGACGTTGTAGAGCGTGACGACGTTGTTGGTTCCGAACGTCTCGGTCGCGAGCTCGTAGTTGAACGGGGTGTTCGGCTGCCCCGTGCCGTTGTCGAAGATGCGGATGTCGATCACGAGGCCGGACTGGCCGTCGTACTCGAACTCGTTCTGGAACGGGATCGACAGCGCGAACGCACCGGCAGCGGTCGGCGTCAGCGGCAGCGAGCGGTCCCCACCGAGAAACTGCGGGTGGATCAGGGTCTCCCCGGAGACCAGGTTGTTCGCGAAATTGCCAGACGGTTGGGTCGCGACCGAGTTCGCGATGCGCACCTCGAGCTGCAGCGTGCCGCCGGTCTGCCCGGTCGCGAAGGTCATGAAGTCGACCTGGGTCAGGCGGGCGGGATGCCCGAGCGCCGACGCCATTTGCGACGCCGAGTACCAGACCTGGTAGTGCACCGGAATGCTGCCGAACGGCACCGAGTTGCCGGAGGTCGCGATCGTGAAGTCGGGCAGGACGAAGGTCTGCTGCGCGACGACCGTCGCGGAGAGAGCCAGCACGGCGGTCAAGAAGGGGGTTCTCATGGCGTCACCCGAAATTGTAGCTGCGGGATCGAGGCGGAGCCGGTTCGGGCCCGAAGATGAGCCCGCTACACGATACTCGCGGTGGCCCGAACGGTAACGGACCGGCAATGCATCGGGCCCGCACCAACGAAGGTTCGGGGCCGAACGGGCCGCCGGACTAGCGGTAGTACCAGAAGTCGGTGTTCACGACCCCGATCGGGTCGCTGCCGCCGAGGATGTGGACCTGCCCGTGGAGGTCCTGGTAGCTGCCGAACGCCGCGCGGGCCGACGGCATGTTCGGGCCAGGCGTCCAGGAGTCGGTGTTCGCGTCGTAGATCTCCACGCTGTCGAGCGGAGCGGGGGCGAGCACGGAGCTGTCGCCGCCGCCGAGGTGGATGAATCGATCGTTCCCGATCGGATACGCCGCGCCGAGGGCGCGGGCCGCGACCATCGGCGCTGCCGCGGTCCAGTTCATCGCATTGAAGTCGAAGATCTCGCAGGAGTTGGTCGGCGTCCCCTGGCTGATGATGCTGAGGTCGTCGACGCCGCCGGCGGCGAGGAAGCGACCGTTGCCGAGATCGGAGATCGGGAAGAGCGCCCGCTGCGACGTCATCGTGGGACCGGCCACCATCGAGTCAGCGAACGGGTCGTAGATGTCCGTCGTGTCCTCCACGGTCGGGATGTTCACGAAGATCGACGTGAAGCCGATACCGCCCGCGAGGAGGATCCGCCCGTCCGGCAATTCGACCGCCGTGTGCGCCGCGCGCTCTTCGCTCAGGTCCGGACCCGGCCGCCAAGTGTCCGTGAACGGGTCGAAGATCTCGGTCGTGAGCTGTGCCGAGAACACGGGATCCAGCGGCGTCACCGTCTGGTTCAGGTCTGCCAGACCACCCGTGACGAGCACCTCTCCGGTGATCAGCGGCGTGGCCGTGTGCCCCATGCGCGGCGTCGTCATCGCCGGGGCCGACACGAAGAGCCCGATTGCGGGATCGTAGATGTCGACGCTGTTCGTCGGGTTGTTCGCCAGGTCGACGCCGCCACAGACCATGATCCGCCCGTCGAGCATCGTCGTCGCGGTGTGCAGCGACCGTGCGTCGTTCATGAAGATCGCGAACTCGAACTGACCGGTGATCTCGTCGTAGATGTCGACCTGGCTCGTCGCGACCTGCGCGAGCAACGCGCCGGAGCCACCGCCCGGGATCATGACGCGGCCGTCCGGCAGCGTCGCGGTCGGGAAGAACGAGCGCTGCGAGTTCATGATCGTGCCACGGCTGTGGAACGACCCGGCCGGCCCCAGCCGCACCGCCTGCGGGAACGACAGCGGCCCGAGGAAGAACTGCGGACCGGGGATATACGTCGACTGGAAGTGCAACACGCCATCGATGAAGGACGGCTGGTTCGGCAGCGAGAAGGACGTCCCTGTGTACATGCCCGACCCATCCGTGACCGGCCCGAACGACGACAGGAAGCCGCTCTCGAGCCCGACGGACAGCGAGCGGGTGTCGGCAGGGTCGAACACGAACAGCGGAATCGACGTCGACTGCAGGCTGACGAGCACGACGCCGAACACCCCGTTGGGGATGAACGGGCCCGCCCCGAGATCGATCGGCCCGGGCACCGACCCACCGGTCACGGTGAGGCCGAAGCTGGACTGAGCCAAGACGGGAGAGATCAGAGCAGCTGCAGCGAGCGGAGCGACGAGTCTTCGCATGATGGATGGCCTGGGTAGGGATTCCCGGCCATCGTATGCGAGAGACTCGCGGTCAGCGCGTCACAGTTGCAATCCCGTCGTACGGACTCCGTCCGCTCGAGCGAAATCGAAGTGTCCGCCCCGCGCACAGCCAAGAGCCGTTGCGGAGCGCGCAGCGCGCAGTCAGGATTAGACCGGCCGGATCAGACCGGACCGGCAGCCGTGCGGCCGAGACGGCACGCGCGGCGGAGCCACATCATGGCTCGCTCGACTTCACGGGGACCCGTGACGGGGATCTCGACGAACTCGCGCGACGTGGGGTCGTCATCGTCGGGCTGCCGTTTGGCGCCGACGATCTTGAGAGCTTCCGTGACCTGCGGAGGAGCGAGTCGAACGACAACGCCCTTCTTCGAGAGATACGAGAAGACCTGACCCCGGACGAGGAAGCGGTCCTTACCGCCTTCTTGACTGCGAGTTACGTCTTTCCAAGCGCAGAGGCGCTCGACAATGGTAGCCAGTGGACCGGACATAGACCGGAAGATTCTAGCGACCTCTCTCTCGTAAAGCCAGCCCCGAGTCCACAACGTGGAACTTCTTCCACAGTCGATGGGGGATCATCGACGCCAGAGCCAGTTCTTCGCGACGAGCCACATCATGGCCGGAAACTCGTCCAGACGGCGTCGCAGGTAGGCGATGGCCATCGGCCAGCTCAGGGCGAACGGCACGTACTGTCGCACCGTACAACCTCTCTGGTGCATCTCCGTTACGAGCTTGCCGCGTGGCACGCCGTAGAGCATTTGCAGTTCGAAGCGGTCAGGGCCGAACCGGTCCAGAGAGGCGTCGACGAACCGACGGACGTACGCCTCGTCATGAGTGCCGAACTCGACGTAGTGGCCCCGCTCCAGGAGGACCTGCGCGAACTGCAGCATCCGCTCCTTCATCGGCTCCTTGTCGAGCAGCGCGACCTCGGCGGGTTCCTGGTAGATCCCGATGACCAACCGGACCCGGATCCCGGGCGGCAGGCGGTCGAGATCGGCCTCGGTACGGTGCAGCCGCGTCTGTAGGACGGCCCCCACATGGTCGTGCCCTTCCGCGTGGAGCTCACCCAGGAGATCCAGGGTGAAGTCGGTCCAGTGCCGGCTCTCCATGTCGACGGTCAGCGCGACGTCGTGTTCCTTGGCTTTGACGGCGATCGCACGGGCCGCGTCCGCCGCTCCCGCAGCCTTCCCGCCCTCCTCGAGCGGATCGGTCGTGTAGCTCGAGAGCTTCAGCGAGAGCGACGGGCGCCGCGCGGGGTCGGAGAATTCCGGCTGCGACGCAACCGCATCCACCATTTCGAGATACGTCTCGAGGTTGCGATCGGCCATCGCCTGGGTCTCGATCGTCTCGGCGAGCAGGTCGAGCGTCGAGTGCACGTCGCGACCGCCGAGGTCGGCGCAGACCTGGATCGCCTTCTCAAGGCTGTCGCCGGCGACGTAGGGCTTCGCGAAGAAGCGCACGAGCGGCGAGGGGATCAAGCGAATCAGTGGGTTCACGCCGCCGGCATTAGAACGCGCGACCGCCGCCGGCCAAGTGGAAAGCGCGAGGGGGGCGCGTTTGCGTGGCCGACCGTCTCTGCAGCCGCCGGAAATCGCGCGTCCGAGCGGGACCCGATTCCAGCTGCCACATCGGAAATGCCGATGACACCGAGGCTATGAGGATCACGTATCTGATCGAAGACGCGACTCGGATCTGGGGCGGGGTGAAGGCGGTGTTCGACGCCGCGAACGCACTCCATGCTCGCGGGCACGATGTCACGATCGTCAGCCGCTCGGCAGGGCCGACCTGGACTCAGTTGAACTGCACGTTCGCACAGAGTCCCTCGTTCGACAGGCGCGACATCCCGGAGTCCGACGTCGTCGTCGCGACGTTCTGGACCACCGTTTCCCCGGCACTGGCCGCGCAGCGCGGACCGGTCGTCCACTACTGCCAAGGCTACGAGGGCGACAACCCCGAAGCCGTCGCCCACCGCACGCAAATCGAAGAGGTCTACCGTTCGGGCGACACGCATCTCCTGACGATCTCACCGAACCTCGAGGAGCTGCTGCGGGAGAAGTTCGATCGCAAGGTGCGGCGCGTCCGCTACGCCATCGACCATGGCACGATGTATCCCGCGGACGCCCGTCCCGCGGGCAGCCCCGTCCGCGTCGGCCTCGTCGGCCCGTACGAGATCGCGTGGAAGGATCTGCGCACCGGCCTCGAAGCCTGCCAGCTCGCACACGCCGCTGGCCTGCCGATCGAGCTCGTGCGCATCACGAATACCGAACCGCATCCCGACGAGAAGAACCTCGGCCTGCCGATCGAGTGGCACGAGAACGTGCCGCCAGCGGAGATGGGCGCGCTGTACCGCAGCCTCGACGTGTTTCTCGGCACCTCTCGCGGAGCCGAAGAGGGCTTCTTCCTGCCCGCCGTCGAAGCGATGGCATGCGGAGTTCCCTCGGTGCTCACGGAGATCCCGTGCTTCCAGGCGTACGGGACTTCGCAGTACGCGCTGTTCGTAACGCCGCAGAGTCCGAAGCAGATGGCCGAAGCGCTCGTGCTCGCCGCGATGCATCCCGATGTGCGCAACGAGATCCGCGACAACGGCATCCGCGTCGCCTCCGAGTACACGATGGAAAATCACGTCTCCGAGCTCGAGAGCGCGTTCGCGGAGATCGCCGCGGAAGCCGGTGGGCCGTCGCGCAACCCGCTCGTGATGTCGGTGCCGGACAACCGGCGTCAGCGCATCGAACAGCTCGCGACGTCGACGCGCGCGATGTGCGCGACGTGCACCGACGTCGTGCAGCTCGAACAGCTTTCGAACGAGCTCCAAGCAGCGCTGCAGTCCGAGTTCCTCCACCAGCGCGGGCTCCTCGAGTACTCGGCCGGCCATCTGGAAGCCGCGCTCGCGAGCTTCCGTGACGCGCTCGACGGCTCGACGGATCCCGCGGAGCTGCTGAACGATCTCGGCGTCGCGCTCTACGCGACGCACGACTTCGACGGCGCGGTCGACACGCTCGAACGCGCGCTCGAGATCAACCCTCTGCACCCGGACGCCGGCGCCAACCTGGACAAGATCCGCACCGCCGCCGCGACGCGCTGAGCGCGGTATGGCGTCGATCCTCTGCAACCTTCCGCTCGAGTGCTTCGACGCACGCGAGCGATTCGCGGCCCAGGGGATCGAACTCGTCAGCTACGGGCCGCCGGACCGCATGGTCGTGGACAGCACCCACTACCCGTTCGACGTGGAGTTCGACCCTTCCCGGGAATCGATCGACACGCTGCTCGCGCGACTGCCTGCGGGGTTCGTGCCGGACTTCCTTCTGCTGTACTGGCCGGACCAGGAACCGATCCCTTCCGGACTCGAGCAGAGCGACGTGCCCGTGGTCGGCGTCGTGTCCGACTACAACCTCAGCCTCGATCTCACGTCCGGCCTCGCACCGTTCTTCGACGTGCTGCTGTGTGACGGGGGCGGAGTCGATCTGTACCGCAGCCTCGGCTTCGCGGACGTGCGACCGTTCGTGCAGTACAGCTTCAAGGCCCCGACCCACTTCGTGCACGACGGGCTGTCACGAGACATCGACGTGGGCTTCGCGGGCAACCTGAACCCGCTGATCCAAGGCGATCGCGAGCCGTATCTCCAGCGCCTGATCGCACTGCGCGAACGTGGTGTGCAGACGGAGATCGCCTGTGGGATTCACGGCGCCGAATACGGCCGCTTCCTCAGTCGCACGAAGATCGGCTTCAACCGTGCCGTGCGCGGGGAGATGAATCTTCGCGCGTTCGAAGTTCCGGCGTGCGGCGCCGTACTGCTCGCCGAGAGCGAGAACGCGGAGGTGCGAGACTTCTTCGTTCCGGACGAAGAGGTCGTGCTCTACGACGACGAGAACCTCGAAGCGGTCGTGCTCGAGCTGCTGGCCGACGACGCACGTCGGCAGCGCATCGCCGCCGCGGGTCACCGACGCGTGCAGCAGTATCGGATGTCGAAACGCATCGCCGAACTCGCACGGACGGTCGGCGACGCAAAATGCGCACGCCCACCGGCCGGCAATGCCGAGGTCGCGTTCGGCCGCGCACGGGCCATGACAAATACGTGGGCGACGACGAACGCCAAGCTCGCGGCATGGATCGACGCGCAGAAGCTCGCGCCGGACGATCCACGCGCGCTCAACGATCTCGCGATCCAGCTGCTCAAGACCGACCCGGAACGGTTCCTGCCGCGCGTCGTCGAACTCTTGCAGCAGGCCGTCGCGAGTGACAGCGGCTACGTGCCGGCGATCGCCAACCTGACGTACGTGGCGGCGCGCGGCGCGACGCCGGCCGAACACGAGCAGTGCGCGGGACAGCTCGCGGCGCGCATCGAACGAGCCACGCACTGGCGCCAGTTCGACGGGCTCCTGCTACCGCCGGGCTACACGGAGCCCAACCTCGCGCGCTGCCGCGCGCTCGCCACTTCTCTGCGCAGTGGCGATGTGGGCCCACTCGCGACGGCGTTCGCGCCAGGCTCTTCTGCTCCGGCCGTCGCGGTCCCGACGAGCTGACTCAGCGCACGCGGCGCGAACGCGCCCGCTTCGCCTTGCGCTCGGCCTTCTTCTCGGCAGCCTCGATCTTCTTCTGCAGGCGCTGCAACTCCTCGGTGCGCTCTTCGAGCTCACGTAGGAGCTTGTCGATCTCCCTCGTGTTGACGCCGGTCTCCGGGTCCAGCGCGCGACCTACCGACTCGCCGACGCCCTCGAACGCGTCGTGCAGCTCGGGGCTCGACTCCTTCGCTTCCTCGAGACCCATCCGAATCGCCTCGCCGACGAAGCCGGAGATCGAACGCTCGAACTCGTGCATGTGCTGTTCGGCCTTCACGTGCTCGCCGCGAATCGAGCTTTCGATCAGACCGCCGAGATCACCGAGGAACTCGCCGCTCATGCCTTCGGCCTCGAGCTCGCGTCGAGCTTCACTGAGCCCCATCTCGATGACGCCGCCGAGGAAGCCGTTCATCGAACGCTCGAACTTCGACGCGTCGACGTTCTCGTCGCCGCGCACGGCGGCGCCGATCAGGTTCCCGAGGTCCTCGAACACTTCGGCGTTCGGAAGGCCTTCGGCTTCGAGCTCGCGCGACGCTTCCCGCAGACCGTGGCGCACCGACTTGTCCACGATCCCGCGCACGGAATCGCAGACGTCGACGAGATCGCCGTCGCCGAGAATCGACTGGACGAGGCCCGCGACGTCCTCGGTCATCCCGATCTCGCGGAGGTCCGGGTCCGCGCGAATCTCGCGCAGCGAGTCTTCGAGCGCTCCGTCGAGGACGTCCCGAAGCGACTGCATGTCGCCGCCGTCGAGCCGGTCGCGACGCTTGCGCGGGTCACCCCTCCGCTTCGGGTCTCGGCCCTTCGCATCACGGCGTTTGCCACCTCGGCGCTTCGTCTCCCGGCGCTCGGCATCGCGCCGCGCACGCTCGACGCGTCGCTTCTCGCGCTTCTCGATCTCGGAGAGGCGCTTTTGGATGCGACGGTTCAGTCGCTTCAACTCGGCCTCACTCAACTCGTCGAGCCGCTGCGACTCGGCGCGTCGCGGGTCCTGGCGATCGTTCCGCTCGGACTGCGCGAACGACACGCTCGAGAGCGCCAGCGTCGACACGAGCGCCAGCGGAATCACGGCCCACCGCGACACACGGCGGGCGACGTCAGCATGCAGAATCATGGTCAGTCTCTCCTCGAATGCGCGACCCGCCCCGGACCAGACGCCGAGCGCCGGCATGGCGGAAACCGCTTGGGATTCGTTTTCGATCGCGTCGATCAACGCACCGGCGTACTCGCGCCGGGCGTCGGGCGACGCCCACACCGCCCACGCATCACACGCGAGTTCGGCCTGGAGCCGCATGCGCGCGCGCGCGAACCAGAACAGGGGATGCCACCACAGTGCGCACGCGAGCACGGACTCGGCACGCGCGATCCAGTGGTCGCGACGCTTCACGTGTGCGAGCTCGTGCGCGAGCACCGCGCGCACGCGTCGCGCGTCGACGCCTTCGAGCATGTGCGCCGGCCAGACGAGCGTCGGTCGGCCGATGCTCCACACGAACGCACAGGGCACGCCCGCGACGACGCGCAGACGCGGCGCCTTGACGCCGAGCTTGTGAGCCAGATCGACCACCTCGCGCTCGAGCCACTCCGGTGCGGATTCGCCTCGCCACACCCGACGGCTCAGCCGGACCACGCCGAAGAACATCACGAGCGCGAGCAGGACCGCGCCGACGCCCCACACGATGAGCAGCCCGTCTGCGACCGACAGCTCGGTCGCCGCTGCTTCTCCGTCGACGACGCGCGGCGCGACGCGCGACGTGCTCATCGCGAGCGGAGCCGAGACGTGCCTCGCGACGAGCGGGGACGCGACAGGTGGCGGCGGCGCCGCAGGCTCCGCCGCGAACACCGCCGGCGCGGCGATCGGCAGGCCGATCTCGAACAGCGGCGGGCACGCGAGCTTGACGATGACGATCAGCCACAGCGCGTGCATCAGCGCGGGCCGCAGCTTCCAGATCCGCGCCGCGCCGAGCACGAGCAGCGTCAACACGGCCGCGACGATCGTGTTCGTGAGCAACCAGCTCATCGCTGACCCTCCGCGTCGTCGAGCATGCTGCGGAAGCGGCGGATCTCCTCGGCGCTGAACTTGCGACCCGCGACGAGGTTCAAGAGCAGCGGCGCGACGGCGCCGTCGCAGATCTTGTTCACGAGTTCGTCGAGCCGACGACCGAGCAGCGAATCGCGATCGACCGCGGCTTCGAATCGATGCGCGAGGCCATCTCGATCGACCGCGACGTAGCCCTTCTCCTCGAGTCGGCCGAGCATCGTCTGCACGGTCGTGTACGCCCACGTGAAGCCGCGCTGTTCGAGTCGTCCGTGGAGATCGCGCACGGTCACCGGACCGTGCTGCCACAGCTCCTTGAGGAGTTCGAGTTCGCCGTCACTGATGTTCGGCCATTCGCGACCGCGTTCGTCACTCATGCGTCGACCTCATGCCCCACCACCATCAGGAGCGGTGGTCCTACGGGGCGTAGGAGGATCATGTCCTACAGTGTGTAGGAATGCTCCGACAAACTGTCGGAGGTTCTCGAGAAATCCGAATCACCCTGACTCGAATCGACGCAACCATCTTTATTCTAACTACTTGCCTTCAGGAGGCCAGATCTTGGCGACCGCGTCGATCGGGATCACGTAGCCGATGGAAGGGGTGATGTTGCCGTCGTCCATGCGCTGCACGGCCGTCACGATCCCGATCACCCGACCGGTGGCGTCCGTGACGGGCCCACCGCTGTTGCCGGGGTGTACGGCGGCGTCGACCTGCAAGAACTGCTCGACCTTGCGGCTGAGGATGCCCTTGAACGTCGACGCGACCACGGTGTCGTCCTGCCCCTGCACGACGCGCTTGCCGAGCGGGAACCCGAACAAGAACACCTCCGCGCCTTCGGGCGGGGCCTGCCGGTTGATGTCGAAGCCGGCGATCGACGGCATGCCGTCGAACGGTTCGATCTTGAGCAGCGCGAAGTCGTTCTGCTCGTCGTGCACCTGAGCGACGACTCGCGCGGGATAGCGCTGCCGCTCGTTGTTGAACACGACGTCGACCATCGTCGTGGGCTCGACGAACTTGCCGTCGATCTCCAGCTCGGTCGCGAACGTGTCGCCCGCCTCGATCACGTGCGCGTTCGTCAGGATCCAGCCGTCCTTCGACACGACGAATCCGGATCCGCTCTTTTGGTCCGTCGCGAGGATCTCACCCTCGCCGCCGAGCCGAAACGTCTGGCGACCGTCGGTGTCGAGCTCGGAGCGCACGACCTCCTCGCCGTCGCGCTCCTTGAACTGCACGGAGGTCTCGATGAACACGACGGCCTCGCGCACGGCGCTGACGCCCTGTAGCTTGGCCCGCTCCAGATTGACCGGGTTGAAGAGGTCGAGACTCGCGTTCGTCGCCTCGAGCCGTTTCTGCAGCTGCGCGATCGTCTCTGTGTCGCCGCGCTCAACTTTCTGAATCCGCGCAAGCAGATCGGTCTTCTCGCGCTGGAGCCGCTCGCGCTCGCCTAGCCACTCCTGCTGCTGCTCCTGCAGGCTCGTGTTCGTGCGTTGCAGCTCTCCCTGGAGCTTCGCGTTGAACGCCTCGAGGCGGGCGATCTCGCGTCGGCTCTGCTCGTTCAACTCTTCGAGCTGACGCGCGTTCTGATCCGCGAGATACCACGCGGTGCCACCACCGAGCAGCAGCACCGCGACCGCGACCCAGGAGAACAACGTCCGGTTGCTGCGCGTGTGCTGATGCACCACCGACTTGACGTCATGGTCTTCTTCGAGACCCACCGCCTCGCGCACCATCTGAATCGTGCTCTCGCCGAACTTCGGCGCGACGTCGGCCGCTTCGACGAGCTGCGTGTGCGACATGTCCTGCCGCTTCTGGATGACGAACTTCGGGCCGGAGGTGCCGACGCCGATCAGGTCACCGGACTTGAGCGCCTTCTCCTGCACCCGGATGCCGTTGACGTAGGTGCCGTTCGTCGAGCCGAGGTCCGACAAGAGCGGTTCGCCGTCGCGAAAGCTGAGCCGCATGTGGTGCGCCGAGACCGACGCGTGCGAGTCGGCGCCGAGGCTCACGTCGTTGTCATTCGCACGACCGACGGTGAGCCCCTCTTCCGGATGAATGTCGATCCAAGGCGGCAGACCCTGGACGTGCACGGGCTTCAGCGCCCAGTGATTCTGCGGGTTTGACGACACTTCCGCATCTTACCGAACGCGGACGAGTCGGCCATCCGCACGGTGACCCGCGTCAGTTCTTGGGCGGCCAGATCTTGCTCAGCGACGCAATCGGAATCACGTAGCCGATCGAAGGCGTGATGTTGCCCGCATGCACTCCGACCGAGCGCACGATGCCGATCACCCGACCCGTGGAATCTGTGACGGGGCCGCCGCTGTTGCCCGGATGCACCGCGGCGTCGACCTGCAGGATCTTGTCTTCGTACTGCCGACTCAGGATGCCCTTGAACGTCGACGCGACGACCTTCTCGAGTTCTCCGTAGAGGAGATCTCGCCCCAGCGGGAACCCGAACAGGAAGACCTCGGACCCGGCCGGCGGTGCCGGTTGCTGAATCGTGAAACCGTCGATGAACGGCATGCCGTCGAACGGCTCGATCTTCAACAGAGCGAAGTCGTCCTCCTCGTTGTGGATCTGCTTGACGACCTTCGCGGGGTATCGCTTCGCCGTGTCGTTGAACACGACCGCGACGTAGACGGACGGTTCGAGAAGGTGACCGGCCACCATGTGCGGGCCTTCGGAAACCGGCGACTCGATGACGTGTGCGTTGGTGAGGATCCAGCCGTCCTTCGAAACGACGAAGCCGGAACCGGTCGCATCGGCGACGACGACGTGTTCGCCTTTGCCACCGAGCTGCACCGGCGGGTCTTCGCCCTCCTTCTCCTTCCGACGGAGGAACTTGCCGCCGCCGGGCTCCTGCATGCGCGTCTTGGTCTCGATGAACACGACCGCGTCGCGAACCTTGCTGACGCCTTCGAGCTTCGCGCGCTCGAGGTTCAGCGGGTTGAAAAGCTCGAGGCTCCGGTTGGTCTGATCGAGCTGCGAACGCAGGTTCTCGATCGTCTCCGAGGAGGCCTTGCCCCCGGCCTCCATCTTGGCGATGCGTGACTTCAGCTCGGCCCGCTCGGTCTGCAGTCGATTGCGCTCGGCGTCGAGCTGCTGCTGCTGCTCACGGAGTCGCGAGTCGGTACCCTGCAGCTGCTCGCGCATCTCCTTGTCGAACTCTTCGAGTCGCGCGATCTCTCGCTTGCTTCGCTCTTCGACTTCCTCGAGCTGCTTCGCGTGCTGATCCGCGAGATACCACGCGACTCCACCGCCGATCAACAGCACCGCGACCGCGACCCAGGTGAACAACGTGCGGTTGCTACGCGTGTGCTTGTGCACGACCGAGGTCACGTCGTGATGCTCTTCGAGGCCGACCGCTTCGCGCACCATCTGGATCGTGCTCTCGCCGAACTTCGGCTGCACGTCCGCGGCTTCGACGAGCTGCGTGTGCGACATGTCCTGTCGCTTCTGCACGACGAACTTCGGGCCGGAGTTCCCGATCGCGACCATGTCGCCGGACTTCAGGGGCTTCTCCTGAACCCGAATGCCATTGACATACGTGCCGTTGGTCGAACCGAGGTCCGACAACACCAATTCACCGTTGCGAAACGTCATCCGCACGTGGTGCGCCGACACCGACGCGTGGGAATCCGCTCCGAGGGTCACGTCGTTGTCGTCCGCGCGACCGATCGTGAGTCCCTTCTCCGGGTGGATGTCGATCCAGGGCGGCAGACCCTGGACGTGCACGGGCTTCAGCGCCCAATGAGTTTCGGGGTTCGACGACACGCCCGCATCTTAGCCGGCCGGGTGAAGTCGTCACGAGAGCCGGGCTAAGATGATTCCCGATGACCGCAGCGGACGACGAAACGACGAAGTGGCTGGCCCGCCTGGAGGACGGTGATGAAGCCGCACTCGAGTGGTTCTTCTCCGCCATGCGGGACAAGCTCCGGCGCATGGTCCACTACCGGCTCGACGCGCGTCTCACCGGGCGCGTGGACGAAGACGACGTGCTGCAGGAAGCGTGGCTGGACGCGGTGCAGCGGATCGAGTCGTTCCGCGCCAACGATGCGACCGAGGTGTTCGTCTGGCTGCGACGCATCGTCGGTCAGACTCTGGTCGATCTGCATCGACAGCACCTGGGAGCCAAGATGCGATCTGCGAATCAGGAAGTCCGCCTGTCGCACCTCGCGCCGCGCGCCAACTCGGCGACGATGTCGGCGATGCTCGTCGCGAGCCTGACTTCGCCCAGCGGCGCCGCGATGCGCGCCGAGGCCAACGCCAGCCTGATCGACGCGATCGAGGGCATGGACCCGGTCGACCGCGAGATTTTGGTTCTCCGCCACTTCGAAGAGTTAGGAAACGACGAGGTCGCGGCCGTATTGGAGCTCACCCGATCGACGGCGAGCTACCGATACATCAAGGCACTCGCCAAGTTGAAGGCGATCCTCGACTCCGACTCATGACCGCGCACGAAGACGAACGGCACCCGCTCGAGCAGCTCGTCGAGGAATTCCTCGAGCGCACGCGGCGCGGCGAGCGGCCGACGATCGACGAGTATGCCGCGGCGTATCCGGAGCACGCGGACGAGATCCGCGAAGTGTTCCCCGCCATGGCCGCGGTCGAGACGCTGAAGGCCGAGACGAGTGACGCCTTCGCCGGGCTGGACCCCGAGTCGATCGAGTCGCTCGGCGACTTCCGCATCATCGGGCCGATCGGCCACGGCGGGATGGGCGTCGTCTACGAAGCCGAACAAGTGACGCTCGGGCGGCGCGTCGCACTCAAGGTCTTACCGCGGCAAACCGTTCGCGACGACTTCCGACGCCAGCGATTCGAGCGCGAGGCGCAGACGGCGGCCGCGCTCCACCACACGAACATCGTGCCGATCTTCGGCACCGGCGAAGTCGACGGTCACCACTTCTACGTGATGCAGCTGATCCGAGGCGTCGGACTCGACCGCATCCTCGCGGCGCTGCGCGGCGACCGACCACCCCAGCCGCACTCCACCACCAACTCGATGCTCGGCGACGTCGTCTCGCAGCTGCACTACGACGAACTCGATCCGTCCTCGTCGGCGACTTCGACGTCGATCGAACCGATCGCGAACGAAGAGTCCGAAGGCGGTCACTCCGCATCGACGAAGCGACCGGCACCGCTCGGCCAAGCCGCGTACTACCGCAACATCGCGCGCGTCGCGCACCAGCTCGCCGACGCTCTCGGCTACGCACACTCGCAAGGCACGCTCCACCGCGACATCAAGCCCGCGAACCTGTTGCTCGACGGGAACGGCACCGCGTGGATCACGGACTTCGGTCTGGCGAAGGCGCTCGAGCAGGCCGACCTAACGCGTTCTGGCGACGTCGTCGGCACGCTGCGATACATGGCGCCGGAGCAGCTCGAGGGTGACTTCGATGCGCGCACCGACATCTACGCGCTCGGCCTGACGCTCTACGAACTCGCATGCTTGCAGCCCGCGTTCGGCGGGCGGGATCGCGCGAAGCTCCTGGCCGCGATCGCCGAAGGCCGATTCCCGCGCGTGCGGAAGCAGAATCCGTCCGTGCCGCGCGACCTCGCGACGATCATCGAGAAGGCCTGCGCCCCCGAACCCCGCGACCGCTACCGCACGGCCCACGATCTCGTGGACGACTTGGAGCGGTTTCTCGAGGATCGGCCGATCCGCGCGCGCCGCATCTCGGCGGTCGAGGCGACCTGGCGTTGGTGCCGCCGCAATCGCGCCATCGCGGCGTTCGCGCTCATTTCCCTGTTCGCCGTGTTCGCGGCGGCGGGCACGGGCTGGGTGTTCTACGTGCAGAAGTCGGGCGCCCTGCAGGCCGAGGGCGAACGCCGTCGCGAAGCGCAGGAGGCGCAACGCCTCGCGAACGCGAACCTCGCGCTGAGCCTGGAGGCCTTCGCCGTCCTGTTCGACGAGGTCTGCGGCCGCGATCCGTTCTTCGCGACGGTCGAGCAAAGTGACGACGAAGAGTTCGAAATCGTCACGCCCACGACCGTGTCGGACCACGACCTCGCGCTGCTGCAACACATCCTCGGCTTCTACAACCGCTTCGCCGAGCAGAACGCCGAGAACGCGGAGCTGTCGCAGGAGATCGCGGCCGCACAGTGGCGGATCGGGGACATCCAGCATCGCCTCGGTCATCACGACGCCGCGGAGACCGCGTACCTCGAAGCGATCGTGCTACTGGACGACTCGACTGCGAGCTCGGATCCGGATCTGCGGCTCGTCGAACTCCACAACGCGTTGGGCGCGGCGCTCGTGGCACAAGCCCGCTTCGCGGACGCCGTGGAGGCCCTCGAGGCCTCGATCGAGATCCTCGATTCGTTGCCGTCCGAGCAGGCTGCCGACCCGTCGATTCGGCTCACGCGCTTGCGGACTCACAACACACTCGGACTCGCCATGGGTGCGAGCCAGTCCGGGCACGAGCGGCCCGGGATGGGTCGTCGCCGAGGCCCCCCGCGCGACGGTCGACGCGGACCACCTCGCGATTTCGACCGACGCCGGCCGCCGCACCCCCGCGACGGCGGACGACGCGGACCGCCGATGCCCCGTGGCGAACCCCGGCACACCCCTGACTACCTCCAGCAACACCAGACCGCTCTCGCGATCGCCGAACAGCTGCTCGCCGATTCGCCGGAGGAACCCGAATACCGACTCGCGATGGCGCGGACGCGCCGCTACCTGGCACAGCAGAGTCGACGCATCCAGCCGATCGGGCTGAAGGCGCATCACCTCGAGACGGCGATCACGCTGCTCCGCGAACTCGTCGCCGAGTTCCCGAACGCCGCGGAGCTCGAATACGAACTCGCCACGACTCTGGTCTCGACGATTCGTCGCAGCCGCCCGGAGCCTGGCCCCCTGCGAGTCGACGAGGAAACGCGCGCCTACCTCGACGAGGCCAGCCGCCTGTTCGACCACCTCGTGCAGACCAACCCGTCGATTCCCGAGTTCCGTTCCTCCCTCGCCGGAAGTTTCCACGCCATCGGGCGCGCCGCATGGGACGCCGAGGATTACGTCGCGGCAGAGGCGCACCTGCGTCTTTCGGTGACCCGTTGGCGTGAACTCGCGGAGCGCTATCCGCAAATCCCCAGCCACGCCGCGCACTGGTCGTTCGCCACTCTCAGCCTCAGCCAGCTCCTCACTCGCGTGCTCGACCGACCCGAGGACGCAGTCGCCCTGCTCGAGGACCTGATCGACGAACTCGAACGGTTCGGCGAGAGCCTCGATCCGGACGAGCGACGCCGCCACAACCTGTTGGCGCAGATTTACATGTCGCTCTCCCACTCGCTGCGCGCGCTCGGCCACCACGACGCGGCGGACGACGCGCGCCGACGTGCCCGCGAACTCGAGCGACCCCGCTGACGCGACGTCAGAAATCGTCGAATCCACCTAGGAGAGGAGTCCCGCGCGCCCGTGTAGGAGCAGGTCCCTGCTTCGCCACACTCGAAAGGACTCCCCGTGAAAGCACTCCGAATCACCCTCCTGGCCGCGATGTCGCTGGCGGCTCCGCTCCTCGCCCAGGGCGGCGGCGGTCCCCCGGGAGGAGGCCCGCCGGCGGTGCCGCCCGTGCCGACGCCCCCGCAGAACCCGATCACGGAAGCCAAGCGCGTCCTCGGCAAGATCCTGTTCTGGGACGAGCAGCTGTCGAGCGACAACACGATGGCCTGCGGCACCTGCCACCTGACCGAGATCGGCGGGGCGGACCCGCGACCCGCAAACCACCCCGGCCCGGACGGCCTGCTCGGCACCGCGGACGACATCCGCGGCTCGCGCGGCGTCGTCCGCTCGGACGAGAACAACGACTACGTCGAAGACGCGAACTTCGGCTTCGCCCCCGGCGAAACCAATCGCTATGCGCAGACCTTCATGGGGGGACTGTGGTCGCCCACGCAGTTCTGGGACGGGCGTGCGAACGGCACGTTCGTCGATCCCGACACCGGCTTGGTGACGATCCCAGCCGGCGGCTCGCTCGAGAACCAGGTTCTCGGCCCGCCACTGAGCGACGTCGAGATGGCCCACGAGTCGCGGGACTGGGACCAGATCACCGCGAAGCTCGCCGACGTGAAGCCGCTGGCACTCGCGACGGATCTGCCGATCGACATGGCCGTCGCCATCTTCAACAACCCCGATGGCTACCCGGCGCTGTTCCAGAACGCGTTCGGTTCGAGCGAGATCACCGCGCAGCGCATCGCGTTCGCGATCGCGACCTACGAGCGCACCCTCGTCGCCGACCAGACGCCGTGGGACGCGTTCAACAACGGCCAGCAGAACGCGCTGACGCAGAACCAGCTGCAGGGCCTCAACTTCTTCGCGAACTCGGTGTGCTCGCAGTGCCACCAGGCGCCGCTGTTCAGCGACAACCAGTTCCACAACATCGGCCTGCGTCCGTGGCAAGAAGACGACGGTCGCCGCGGCGTGACCGGCAACTTCGGAGACCGCGGTAGCTTCAAGACGCCTTCGCTCAGAAACGTCGGGCTGCGCACGCGCCTGATGCACAACGGTCGCATCACGAGCGTCGCGGACGCGCTGAACTTCTACCGGTCCGGCGTGCAGGCAGGCACGGGACACGTCCAGTTCAACGACGGGCAGGATCCGCGCGTGCGGAACATCGCGATTCCGCCGAACGTCCTGCCGGCGCTCAACGACTTCCTCACCAACGCCCTCACCGACCCGCGGGTCGCGAACGGGACCTTCCCGTTCGATCGCCCGACGCTCCTCGGCGAGCGCCAGGCGGATCGACCCGAGGTGTTCGGCGCTGGGTTCCCAGGGACGGGCGGCTTCGTGCCGCAAATCCTCGCCAACAACCAGATGGTCACGAACAACCCCGACTTCCGCGTCGGTGTCGCGAATGGCCTCGGTGGTGCGCCAGCGGCTCTGCTGCTCGCGCTCGACCGCTCCGCGCCGGGCACGATGTTCGGCTCGGTTCCGATCCACGTCGACCTCGCCCAGTTCGTCACCTCGGTTCCGCTCGTGCTCACGGGCGCAGCCCCGGGCTCGGGCGTCGCGACGTGGAAGCTCCCGATCGGAGACGATCCTGGCGCCGTGGGGCTGCAACTCACCGGCCAGTGGCTCGTCGCCGATCCCATTTCCCCACAAGGCGTGTCGAGTTCTTCGGGCGCCACCTGGACAGTCTTCTAGACTGACCTGCTCTCGCACGGGCCGCCGTCATCCGCAAACCAACGGGTGACGGCGGTTCTTTGTACGGACTCTCCGACGAGTACACTCGCAGCGTGATTCGAGCTGCCCAGATCGCCGACGCTCCCGCCATCGCCGCCATCTACGCGCCCTACGTCCGCGACACCACGATCAGCTTCGAGTCCGCGCCACCGACCGCCGACGAAATACTCGCCCGCATGCAGAGCACGCGCGGCCGCTACCCGTGGCTCGTCGACGAGGTGGACGGCGCGGTCCGCGGCTATGCCTACGCGTCCGCGCACCGTGGACGCGAAGCCTACCAGTGGTGCGCCGAGGTCTCGGTCTACGTCGGCGACCGACATCACCGGCAGGGGATCGCCCGTGGTCTCTACGACCGGCTCTTCGAGATCCTGCGCGAGCTCGGCTACGTCAACGCGTACGCCGGAATCACGCAACCCAACCCGGCGAGCGTCGCATTCCACGAGCGCATGGGCTTCGCACCGATCGGCGTCTATCGCCGCATCGGTTTCAAGTTCGACGCCTGGCACGACGTCGGTTGGTGGTCTCTCCGGCTCCAGGATCCGGAGAAGCCGGCGCCGCCGCGGGGGCTCGGCGGCGACGCCTGAAGCGACTTCTCACGGAGACTCCTCACCGGGACTCAGAGCGGCATGTTCGTGCTCACGAGGTCGACGGGATCGCCGCCGTCTTGCGAGTAGCGAACCGGCCCGATTCCTTCGGCGAGCCAGAATTCCCAGGAGCTGCTGCCCGCAACAGGGTCGCCGCCGCCTTCGGGCGTCTCACTGAACTCGCTCGAGATTCGGATGTGCAGCACGTCTTCGTAGGTGGTCTCGCCAATCGTCAGTGGATCGACGTCGATCGCCTCGACGGTCGCCGTGCCGATTCCGGCCCATGCCGGCTGATCGAGCTCGGGCCACGGCTGGAATCCGGCGTAGGTGTAGTCGGTATCGGTCGACGACGGCACTTCGATCGAACTCGGCATCGCGGTCCACATCTCGTGAGCGTTCTGGAACCCGGCGTCCGCGTCGTGCTCGCCGAGCATCGAGATGCTGCCGTCTTCTTCCGGCTGCAGGTAGAGACCGAACAAACCGTCGAACTCGAGCACGCGGACGGTGCCGACGTTCGGTAGGTCTTCTTCGGTCACGCGGCCGGTGCCGTCGTCGACATACTCGTACTCCGCGCCGATGGTCTGCGGAAGGTAGCTCGCGACCTCACGTATGATCGGCGCGGCGACCTCTTTCTTGGCCGCCCAGAACCGCGAGAAGTGATCGACCGCGACCGTCAGCGTGCCGCCCGTGCGATCGATCGCGGACGGTTCGAGCTCTTCGATCGTCCCTTCGGATTCGACGATGACGATCAGGCTCTCGTCGGCGACTTCGTCGTCGATCTGCATCGGATCGAACGGCATCGTCAGTGAGATCGGAACGTCAAACCTCTGACCGTCCGGGCCGAGGTCCGCCGCGAGGCCGAGTGCGCTCCGCTCGTCGAGCTCGGTCGGCGTCGCGGACACCAGGGTGACGACGATCGACTGACTCACCGCGTTCGGCGGGAAGTCGAGCTTGAGAGCCGCGAACGCACCGGATCCGGACAGCTGGGCGCCCGCGGACGTGACCGTGCCGAGCTCGTTGTCCGGCGGCGGCGGCTCGACGATCGGGTCGCGACCGCTGCCGCTACTGCAGGCCGCGATCAGAGGAATCAGGAACAAGAGGGCTGTGCTTTTCGACATACGTGAAACTCCTTTGCAGGAGAGACAGAGGCGTCGAGCCCTCGAAGCGTGGCACGGAATTCCGCGCCACGCGCATTTTCCTCATCACGCGGTCAGCGGATCTCCGCCGCGTTCTCGGGCTCACGGTCCCGGTTGCGACGACGACGACGCTCCTCCGCGCGCGCGCGATCACGCGCTTCCTCACGGCGATCATTGCCCTCGCGCTCACGACGATTGTCGTTGTTGCGTTCGCGGCGTTCCGCGATCTCCGCGAGTCGACGCACGGCGTCCGAGAGCTCTTCGACGCGGCGCTCGAGACGATGCACGCGCTCTTCACCGTGCGCGCGGATCTCATCGAGTCGATGCGCCATGTGCTCGGCGACCTCGGCATGCTCGCGCATGCGATCACGGATCTGATGTTCGGCGTGTTCGCGAGCGTGCTCGGCTTCGCGGCGCGCGGCTTCGGCGTGAGCCTCCATCGCGTGGCGTTCAGCTTCCATAGCGTTCCGCTGGGCCTCGAGTTCGGCCATGCGGCGGCTCATCTCCATCTCCATCTGACGGTGCTCGGCATCGCGGTTCAGTGCTTCGCGCTCCCTCTCCAGGCGCTCGCGATCGCGCTCGAGAGTCGCGCGGGCCCGCTCGAAGTCGTTCCGGTCGTGCGCCGCGTGCGGGCGACCGCCGGTGCGCAGGGCCTTCGCGAGCGCCTGCAGGATCTCGGCGTTCTCACGATCACCTTTGGCGGCGAGCACCTCTACCGCCTCACCCAGGCTCCGTCGGAGTCGGTTCGGGTGCACGTTGAACCGGAGGTGTAGCTCGTACTCCTCGTGTCGCGCTCCGCGGTTGCCACGTCGCGGATCGCGAGCCAGGCGTTCTTCCGCCTGCGCGAGCTCCACCTCCGCCTGGGCGAGACGGTCACGGCGCGTGACGAGAGCGACCTCGAGGTCGGCGAGGCGCTTGCGGAGATCCGCCGAGTTCTTGCGCTTGTTGGCCTTCGACGCCGCAGCGAGTTCGCTCTCGAGCGCGGCGATGTGCGCGCTCAAATCCGCGATCCGAGCCTGACCCGCTTCGAGCCGGTTGCGGAGTTCGGCCTCGGCACGTTCGCGTTCGACGTCTTGCCCGACCGCCGGCATCAACGGCAGGAAGAGCGCGGCAAAAGCAACCAGCGCGAGGCGGCCGGAACGCGACAGCATCCGTCGCGACTGTCCTTGCATGATCATCGTGATTCTCCGTTTCAGATTGTCGACTCGACCGACGCCACTCGCGCCGGCGGGGAGTCCGGGGTTTCGTTGACTCAAGAATTCGACCGTGCCCACGAGGGCCTCGGCATAGCGACGCCGGCCGTCGGGCAACGCCCACACGACCCACGCGTCACAGCACTCCTCTTCTGCCACGCGCATCCGATGTGCCGCCCACCAGACGAGCGGGTTCCACCAGTGGACCGCGCGGACCAACAGCTCGAGGTGCCGCACCCAGTGGTCGCCACGCCGCACGTGCGCGAGTTCGTGCGCGAGCAGCGTGTCGACGACACCCGCGTCGAGGTCGCGCACGAGTCGCTCGGGCAACACGAGGCGCGGCCGCCCGAAGAACGACCAGATCATCGGCGAGATCCGCGCTGGCACGACGAGGACGGCCGGCATCCGACGTAGTCCGAGGTTGTCTGCGAGTCGCCGCGCGCGCAGCTGTAGCGCCGAGTTCGCGGGTCGCGCGTGCGCGAGGATCCGACCGAATTGCCCGGCGCGCCAGAACGCGCGCACCAGCATCGACAGCGTTCCGATCGCCCACGCGATGCACGCCCACAGAACCCAATCGATCGGCGGCGCGGTCGGCGCGGGCGCGACCGGTTCGAGACGCAGCACTTCCATCCGCGGAATCGCCGCGACCTCGCTCGCGACCGGCGGCGCGTTCGACGACACGCTCGCGGCCGCGCCGGAAGCCTCGCGAGCAGCCTCGGTGATGCGAGGGTCGAGGACCGGAACGGCGAGCTCCGGCAGCTTCACCGGAAGCTCGAACAGCGGCGGGGTCACGAGCTTGAGCAGCACCAGTAGCCACAGGCAGTGCACGAACGAGGACGACGCGCGCATCCGATGCGCGAGCAACGCGACCGCCGCGAGCAGGAGCGCTGTCGCGCTGTTGGCCAGCAACATCTCGATCCAAGCGTTCATGACGACGGGTCCTTCTGATCGCGGTCGAGGCGCTCGATCTGCTCGCGCAGACTGTCGATCTCGTCGGAGGACAGGTCGCCGTTGTCGACGAGGTGCGTGATCAGAGGCAGCACCGAGCCGCGGCAGAAGCGGTCGGCGACCGACTCGAGGTCGCGCCCGATCAGCTGCTCGCGTTCGACGGCCGCGCGGTAGATGCGCGGTCGCTGCGAGCGATCGCTCGCGATGTAGCCCTTCGCGAGCAGCCGCTCGCAGAGCTTCTGCACCGTCGCGTACTCGGAATTGCCGCCGCCGGGATACAGCCGGTCGGCGAGCCCGCGGACGGACGACTCGCCCGAGCGCCAGAGCTGCTCGAGGATCGCCAGTTCGGCGTCGGTGACGTGTTGGGGGGTTCGGGACACAGACTGCTCCAAGACAACTTGTCTATCGGCATCCTAGACATTCCGTCTTGAGTCGCAACCCCCGCTGCCATGGCGTCTCCTAGATTTAGCCGTGGCTGACGGCGACGTCGTCGTAATCCCCTTGATGCGGAGGCACTTCGGTCGCCAAGCGCTCGAACTGAACGGTCGCGTCGGCCAGATCCTGGGCGTCCCACATCGCGGCCGCCATCCGCTCGTGCACGTCTTCTCGGCTGTCCTGCAGCAGCAGATCGAGCGGATCGTCCGACTCGATCGCGGGCATCCGTGTCTGCATCAGCGGATGCTCCTTCGACCGTTCCGCCCACGCGTCTTCGGGCAGTGGCCGATACCGGCAGAAGAACCCGAAGTGCCACGGCAAGAAGCGCATCGCGCGCTTGCGGCCACGCTCGTCGTCGTAGAAGTGCTCCTTGAGGTACGTGACGAAGCGGTAGTAGACGTCGACGCGTTCGCGCGCCGTCGGCATCCACGTGCTTCTGTCGCGGATCTCCTGGAACAGCCAGGGTTTGATCAACGCGCCGCGGCCGACCATCACGGCCGTGCAACCCGACGCTTCGCGCCGCGCCTCCCCTTCGTACCACGTGAGCACGTCACCGTTGCCGACGACGGGTACGGAAACCGACTCGACGAGCTGCTGGATCAGGCCCCAGTCCGCGGACTTCGAGTAGCGCTGCTCTCGAGAACGCCCATGCAGCGCGACCGCGGAGACGCCCGCCTCCTCGAGCTGCTGCGCGATCTCGATGCAGGTGACCTTGGACTCCGACCAGCCGGTGCGCAGCTTCACGGTCACCGGCACCGGCAACTCGGCTCGCATCGCTTCGACCATGCGCGCGAGCGCGCCGGGTCGACGCATCAGCGTCGCGCCCATGCCGCGGCGCACGGTGTCGTGGATCGGACAACCGGCATTGATGTCGACGAACGCCGCGCCCTGTTCGACGGCGGCGGCACCGGCCTTCACCGCGTCCTCGACCTTGCCCGACGCGATCTGCACGCCGTAGAACGTCTCGCTTGCGTGCTTGCGCAGGAGCGCGAGCTCGGACCGAGAGCGCTTCACGATCTGGCGCGCGTAGGCCATCTCCGACATCGTGATCTCGGCGCCGAAGTCGACACAGAGCCGCCGAAACGGCAGGTTCCCGCCCTTCGTCAGCGGGGCCAAAATGGTCTTTCCGGCGAATTCCTCGGCAAGATTCACGAGTCCTCCCGCACGCGGAAGAAGCCGATCGGGTCTCCGACGACGGCGGACGCGATCGCGATGTCGTCCGGCTCGAACGACACGCTCTTCTTTTCGCGCGCGATCCAGTCCAGCAGCCACGGCGCCTCTTCGCCAGTGGTCGTGATCAGGCCCGGGGCGGCGAGATGACCGAGAGCGCCGGTCACGAGTTTGCGAATCGCTTCTCGTTCCCTCTCGAACGCAGCCGTGTCGAGCTGCACCGGCGCGAGCCGACCGTAGCTCAACCCGCTGTTGATCGGATAGGTTTCGGGATCCGTGAGCACGCTCACGATCGCGACGTGAGACACGGTATCGACGAAGTCGAGGTCGCTCGCGTCGCGCGCTCGGAACTTCAAGGTCGACGGCCCGACGTCCGCGCGTCGCAGGGCGCCGTTCAGGTGTTCGCACTCCTCCTCGCGGAGGTTCGTGACCACGACCTTGCGTTCGAGGTCCAGGGCCTCCGTGAGGAGCGCGGGCAGCTCGGCGATGCCGGCCCCGACGTAGAGGCTGACCGCGGGCTCGGTCAAGCGCTCCAGACGCGTCGCGAGCGCTTCGCCCCACGCGATTCCGTCTTCGACGATGCGCGGACGCACGGTCTCGAAGAACTCCTCGCCGCCTTCGTCACAGTAGATCGGTCCGATCACGGACGGGTCAATCTTCTCGAAGCAGCGCTCGATGATGGTGCGGGTCTGTCGGCTCGGGGTAGGCATGATTCGCGGCGGGGGCGCGGAGTCTAACCGCGGTTTTGTCGTCGCGTGCAGCGTATCGCTCGGGATAAAACCGGCGACATGCTCATCGGATCGATCATTCTCGCTGGCGGACACAGCGAACGAATGAATCAGCCCAAGGCGTCGCTCGAATGGGGCGACGCCTCGATGCTGCACAGCCGAGTCGAGTGCATGCTCGCGTGCGCCCACCCGGTCGTGGTCGTCGGCCGTGATCCGGATCAGGACCTGCCCCCGATCGACCAGGAGGCCGAGATCGTCTACGACTCGCTGCCCGGGGAAGGGCCGCTGGTCGGCATGCTCGCGGGCCTCGAGCGCGTCACCTGGGAGTGCGACGCCGCGGTCGTCTTCGGCTGCGACTTCCCGTTCTTCGACGCGGACACCCTGCGCTGGCTCCTCGGTCAACTCGGCGATCACGACGCCGCGATCCCGGTGGTCGACGGGCAGCCGCAGCCCCTGTGCGCGATCTACCGCACGTCCATCGCGACCAAGGTCAGCGAGCTCGTCAAGAACGGCGAGCGCAAAGCGCAGGCGCTGGCTGGACTCGACAATGTCGTCCTGATCGACGACGCCGCGATCACCGCGTTCGATCCCGAGCGGCGATTCCTGTTCAACGTGAACAGCGAAGACGACTACCAACAAGCGCTGCAATGGAAGTCGTGATCCTCGGCTCGGGCACCGCGGTGCCCGTGCCCGATCGATTCCCGTCGGCCTATCTCGTGCGGCACGCGGGCACGCAGATCCTCGTCGACCTCGGACCCGGCGTGCTGCGACGCGCCGCGCAGGCCGGACTCGACCTCGTCGATCTCGATCACGTGCTGCTGACGCACTACCACACGGACCACTCGGCAGACCTCGCGGCCCTGCTCTTCGCATTGCGCAATCCGCGCTACTCCGGACGCAAGAAGCTGACGATCCACGGCGCACCCGGACTACTCGCGCTCCTCGACGACATCCGAGCCGCCTGGCCGTGGTGCCAAGCCAAGGACTACGAGTTCGAGCCGATCGAGATCGAACCCGGCGAGTTCGCGCTGGGTTCGCTGTCGGTGAGCGCCGTCGCGATCGAGCACACCGACGCCAGCCTCGGCTACCGTCTCACGACCGACGACGGCAAGTCCGCCGCGTTCTCCGGGGACGCGATCTATTGTGAAGGCGTGGTCGACGTCGCCCGGGGCGTCGACGTCTTCATCTGTGACTCGGCGTTTCCGACCGCGGCGCCACAACCCGGCCACATGACGCCTACGGAAGCCGGGCGGGCCGCGCAGCGCGCCGGCGTGGGCAGGCTGTGCCTGACACACTTCTACCCGGAGTGCGAAGGCCACGACCTTCGCTCAGAAGCGAGTTCGGAGTTCGACGGATCGGTCGTCCTCGCCCAAGACCTACACGTGTTCGATCTCGACAGTGGCAGCTATTCGCCACTACCGCGATGATCGAGCCGTCATGAAGACACGAATCTCGGCTCTCGCACTCGCGGCACTCTCGGTATCCGCGTGGTCGGGCTGCACGTCTGTATCGGGCGCGAACGGTAAGCCCGATCTCTCGAGCACGCGACCGAACATCATCTTCATCTTCTCGGACGACCACGCGACGCACGCGATCAGCGCGTACGGGTCGAAGATCAACAAGACGCCCAACATCGACCGCCTCGCGAGCGAGGGCGTGATGTTCCGCAATTGCTTCTGCGGTAACTCGATCTGCGGCCCGTCCCGGGCCACGATCCTCAGCGGCAAGCACTCGCACGCGAACGGCTTCATGCGGAACGGCAACCGGTTCGACCAGAGCCAGGTCACGTTCCCGAAGCAGCTGCAGGCAGCCGGATACCAGACGGCGATGATCGGAAAGTGGCACCTCACATCCGACCCCGTCGGCTTCGACCACTGGATCGTGCTGCCGGGCCAGGGCCAGTACTACAACCCGGACTTCAAGACCGAGGCCGGGCGCATCCGCAAGGAAGGGTACTGCACGGATCTCACGACCCAGTTCGCGCTCGACTGGTTGAGTTACGAGCGGGACAAGGACAAGCCGTTCGTGCTGATGTGCCAGCACAAGGCTCCACACCGCAGCTGGATGCCCGGGCCCGAGGAGCTCGGTCTGTACCGCGACGAGGACATCCCTGTGCCGGCCACTCTGCTCGACGACTATCGCGGTCGCGGTCAAGCGGTGCGCGAGCAAGAGATGTCGATCAGCTCGCACATGTTCTCGTTCTACGACCTCAAGCTGATCCCGACCGAGGCGGAGCAGAAGAACCTGACCGGACCCGACCGCTGGTGGAAAGGCATGCGGGATCGCATGACCAAGGAGCAGCTCGCGGCTTGGGACGCCGCGTACGAAGCGGAGAACCGGGCGTTCCGCGAAGCGAACCTGCAGGGTGACGACCTCGTGCGTTGGAAGTACCAGCGCTACATCAAGAACTACCTCCGCTGCGTCGCCGGCGTCGACAAGAGCGTCGGTCAGCTCATCGACTACGTCGACGCCGATCCCGAGCTCGCGGCCAACACGATCGTCATCTACTGCTCGGACCAGGGCTTCTACCTCGGCGACCACGGATGGTACGACAAGCGGTGGATGTACGAAGAGTCGCTGCGCATGCCGTTCCTGGTGCGCTGGCCCGGCAAGATCGAAGCGGGCAGAGAAGTCGACGCACTCGCGCAGAACATCGACTTCGGTCCGACGTTCCTCGATCTCGCGGGCGTGAAGGCGCCGGACGACGTCCACGGTGAGAGCCTCGTGCCCCTCCTCACGGGAGACGCGCCGCAGGACTGGCGCGACGCGATCTACTACCACTACTACGAGTCACACGCAGTGCACCAAGTCGCGGCGCACTACGGCGTGCGAACGGATCGCCACAAGCTGATCCACTACTACGAGCCCAACCACGGCTACTGGGAGCTGTTCGATCTAGAAACGGATCCGGACGAGCTGACCAACGTCTACGACGATCCGGCGTACGCCGCGGTCCGCGCGCGCCTCGAGACGCGGCTCCGTGAACTCCGCGAGCAGTACGGCGACACGACCGGAGAACTCGGCGGCGGTGAGTTCCACGTGACGGCAGGTATCGCGTCAGCGGTCCCGTCGGGGAACGGGTGGCGCATGCGCGCGAACACAGGCGGTGGTTATCTCCTTCGCACGGGCGATCCGCTGCGCGGCAAGACGAGTCTCGAGTGCACGATGCATCCGGGTGACGCCGACAAGCCCGGAAACGGCTTGATCATCGTGACCGGCGGTCACCCGCGGCGAAACCTCTTCCGCGGCGGCGTCGACTTCCAAAAGGGTCAGCTGATCCTGATGCGCAACATGAAGCGCATCCAGACCGCCAAGCTCGACATCGGCGACCGCCCGGTCCCGGTTCGCGTCGACGTCGATCTCGAAGCGCACACGATCCGTGCGTCGTCCGGCGGGCAGAGCGTCGAGGCCGCGCTGCCGAAGGATTGGGCCGAGATCAGCGCGTACGGGTACGGTGCCGGCAACTGCACAACCCGATTCTCCGACCTGGAGATTCAGCGCGAGTAGCGATGTGATGTGCGGCAACGCATGACATCCACGTCCGACCACTCGTCGCAGTCGAGCTCTCGCCCGACGCTCGACTCCGTTGTCGACCTCCTCGGTCGCCCACTTCTCGAACTCGTTTTCGACGCCGCGAGCGTGCATCGCCAGCACCACGATCCACGCGTCGTGCAGTGCTCCCAGCTGCTCAGCATCAAGACCGGCGCGTGCCCGGAGGATTGCGGCTACTGCGCGCAGAGCGCCCGCTTTTCGACGGCGGTCGAGCCGGAGCGACTGCTCGACATCGAGAAGGTCGTCGCGGAAGCCGAGAAGGCGAAGTCCGGCGGCGCGGACCGCTTCTGCATGGGCGCCGCGTGGCGCGGTGTCCGCAACGGCCCGCAGTTCGACCGCGTGCTCGACATGGTCAGCCGCGTCAAGGCGCTCGGCCTCGAGACCTGCGCGACGCTCGGCATGCTCGACGGCGAGCAGGCCAACCGACTGCGCGAGGCGGGTCTCGACTACTACAACCACAATCTCGACACCGGCCGCAGTCACTACGCGGAGGTCGTGACGACGCGAACCTACGACGACCGCCTCGAAACGCTCGGGCATGTCCGCGACGCCGGGATCAACATCTGCTGCGGTGGCATCCTCGGACTGGGCGAAGACCGCAGGGTGCGCGCGGAACTCCTGACGGAACTCGCCGTGATCACACCCGCGAGCGTGCCGATCAACGCCTTGATGCCCATCGAAGGCACGCCGCTCGAGAACGCCAAGCCGCTCGACTGGTCCGAGATCGTGCGCACGATCGCAGCGACGCGGCTCCTGATCCCCACGACGGTGATCCGACTCAGCGCGGGCCGCACCGAGTTAACCGAGGAAGCGCAGGCGCTCTGCTTCCTCGCTGGCGCGAACTCGATCTTCGTCGGTGACGAACTTCTGACGGCACCGAACCCGGAGCCGAAGAGCGACGCGGCCCTGTTCGACAAGCTCGGTCTGCAGCCGCTGCGACGTCAATGACATTTGACGCAGACCTCACGCGCGAACTCGACGATCTCGTGCGCCACGATCGCCGGCGCGACCTGGACGCGATCGACGACCGGCCCGACGGCGTGGACTTCGCGAGCAACGACTACCTCGGACTGTCGCAACACCCCGCGATCCTCGCCGCCGCGCATGATGGCATCGAGCGCAGCGGCGCCGGTGCGCGGGCCGCGCGTCTCCTCGGCGGCGGAGACAAGGGACAGCGGGACGTCGAGCAGGCCATCTCCGATTGGCTCGAAGCCGAGAGCGCGCTGCTATTCCCGACCGGCTACCAGGCCAACGTCGGCGTCGTCACGGGTCTCGTCGGCCCCGGCGACGCCGTCGTGCTCGACGAGCTGGCGCACGCGTCGTCGATCGACGGCGCACGCACTTCGCGCGCTCGCATCTTCGTCCACGCACACGGTGATCCGGACGATCTCGACCGATGCCTGCGCGCGGCGCGCAGCAGTTCGCGTCGCGTCCTCGTCCTGACGGAGGGCGTCTTCTCGATGGACGGCGACGTCGTCGACCTCAACGCGATCGCGCGAACGTGTGCACGCCATGACGCACGCCTCATCGTCGACGAAGCACACGCCACCGGCGTGCTCGGACCGGAGGGCAGTGGCGCGTGGTCCGCGAGCGGCGCGAAGGGCCCGGTAATCCGCATCGTCACCGGCGGCAAGGCGCTCGGCGTCGCCGGTGGATTCGTCGTCGGAAGCCGCGCCGTTCGCGACGTGCTGGCGAACCGCGCGCGCTCGTTCCTCTTCACGACGGCACCCGTGCCCGCGGTCACGGCGGCCCTCGGTGCAGCGATCGAAGTGTGCCGTGGCGCCGATCGCGAACGCGACGCGCTGCGCGCGCGCGCGACCCAGCTCGCCGAACGGCTCGACCTGCCCGAGCCAGCGGCCGCGATCCTGCCGTTCGCGATCGGATCCGAACGCGGCGCGCTCGACGCCGAGGCGCACGCCATGCGAGCGGGATTCGACGTGCGCGCGGTCCGGCCGCCGACTGTCCCCGACGAGAAGTCGCGCCTGCGACTCGTCGTCCACGCGCAGAACACGAGCGAGGACGTCGATCGGCTCGCCGCGACCCTGCTCGACGCGCGTCCGCAACCGGCCGAACCCACGCGAGCCGCGACCGGGCGATGCACGTTCGTCGTCGGCACCGATACCGGCATCGGCAAGACCGTCGTCAGCGCGCTGCTGATGCACGCGCATCCGGAGGCGACGTACTGGAAGCCCGTCCAGACCGGCGACGACTGCGACACGACGACCGTGCGCGCACTCGCACGCCTGTCGCCCTCGCGAAGCGTCGAACCGTCATGGCACCTTCCCCTGCCGGCTTCGCCGCACGAAGCGGCCAAGGACGCCGGGGTATCGATCGATTCGCACGCGATCGACGACCGACTCCGCGCACTCCGCAGCGAGCACGCACACGTCATCGCCGAGCTCGCCGGCGGCTTGCACGTGCCCTACGGCGACGGCCGACTGCAGATCGACTGGCTCGCGATCGCGCGCCCACGCATCGTGCTCGTCGCGCGATCCGGCCTCGGCACCCTGAACCACACGTTGCTCAGCGTCGAATCGCTGCGACATCGTCGCCTCCAGCCCGACGCGATCGTTCTCGTCGGACCACATCACGCGAGCAACGCCGCGACGCTGCGCGAGCTGACCGGAGTGCCCCTGATCGAACTTCCAATGCTGGATCCACTCGACGCCGAAACGCTCGCTTCATTCGCAGAGCAGGTGACCGATGACTTCGCGTGATCTCCTCGCCCGCGACGCGGGCTGTGTCTGGCACCCGTACACCCAGCACGCCACAGATACTCCACTGCCTGTCGTCAGCGCGGAGGGGGCCTGGCTCGAACTCGCGGACGGCCGCAAGCTCCTCGACGGAATCTCCTCGTGGTGGACCTGCCTGCACGGTCACGCCGAACCGGCGATCGTCGAAGCGATGCACGAGCAAGCGCGCCGACTCGACCACGTACTGTTTGCGGGCGCGACGCACCCGGCCGCCGTCGAACTCGCAGAGCGACTCGTCGAGATCACGCCGGACGGACTCTCGCGTGTGTTCTTCTCGGACAACGGATCCACGGCGGTCGAAGTCGCGCTGAAAATGGTCTGCCAGTCGTGGCTCCAGATCGGCGAGCAAGGCCGCGCGACGTTCCTCGCGTTCGACGGCAGCTACCACGGCGATACGTGTGGCGCGATGTCGGTCGGGGACCCCGATCCGTTCTTCGCCGCGTATCGACCGATGCTGTTCGACGTTCGGCGGGTCGCGCCGGACATCGACGCTGTCGACGCGGCGCTCGAGGAACTCGGCGATCAGGCCGCCGGCCTGATCGTGGAGCCACTCGTACAGGGCGCGGGAGGGATGCGTTTCCATGCCGCGGAGGTCCTGCGAGGAATCGCCGAGGCGTGCACGCGACACGGCGTGCCGTGGATCGCCGACGAAGTCATGACGGGCTTCGGACGAACGGGATCGCTGTTCGCATGCGCGGCCGCGGGCGTGACGCCGGATCTGATGTGCCTGTCGAAAGGGCTGACCGGCGGCGTGCTGCCGCTCGCCGTGACGCTCGCACACGAGCCGATGTTCGAAGCGTTCCTCGCGGCGGATCGCAGCAAGATGTTCTTCCACGGCCACTCGTTCACGGCCAACCCGATCGCGTGCGCGGTCGCCAATGCATCAACACGCCTCGTCGTCGAGCGCGATGTGCCTGCACGCCTCCGCGAGATCGGAGTGCGCATCGAGAATGCCCTTCGTGAGGGCCTGCCGCCGAGTGCGCCCGTCGAGAACGTGCGTCGCCTCGGCGGTATCGTGGCTGCCGACATGCAGACCTCCGAGTCGGGTTATCTCGCGCAGTGCGCGGCTACGGTGCGCGCGACGTCGATCGAGCACGGCGTCCTGCTGAGGCCGCTCGGCAACGTCGTCTACGCGATGCCGCCGGCCGCGACGAGCGACGACGAGGCCGATACGATCGGACGCGCGATGGCCGCGAGCATCACGGCCGCGCTGGCCACGCGATGACCCTCGAGCTCCTCGCCCTCGCTCTGCTGCTCGTCGGCGGCATTTTCTGGCTCGTCTACCGCCCCAGAAAGCCGAAGCTCGATCGGCCGAAGCACGTCGGCTCCGAAGTGCTCTCCTTCGAGCTCCCCCGAAACTGGAAAGTCGAGGAGGTCGGCGCCGGCAGCTACCGCAACTGGACGATCGAGGGCTCGAGCAGTGCGATGCTCGTGATCCAGACCATGCCGCTCGACGACCACGAGCCGTTCGATGTCTGGGCGGCGGACTTCTGCCAGACCTTCCAGGAGACCCTCGACAGCAACCTGCTGTCCCGGACCAAGCTGATCGGCCGCGGTGAGAGCTCCTTTGAGAAGACTTCGGCGGAGATCGGGGGCGTGACGGTCCCGGGGATCTCGCAAGACTTCGAAATCCGGGCATTCGACGAGTCCGACGCCCAGCGCGCCTCGTTCTACGCGCTCCAGGACGCCGACCGCGTCGTCTACGTCATGACGTACGCGGAGCCGGGCGAGCTGGCGGTCCTGGAACCCGGGTTCCGCCTCGTGCTCGGCACGTTGCGAAACGGCAACGGAGTCCCGTTCGAGCCGATAGGCCAGCTCGAGGCTTGACGCCGCCGGCCGCGATCGGAATCCTTCTCGCCCCGCGAGAAAACGCCATGACGACGCAAGCCGAAAAACACGAGTTCCAAGCCGAAGTCAGCCAGGTCCTGTCGATCGTCGTCGACTCGCTGTACAGCCACCGCGAGGTCTTCCTCCGCGAGCTGATCAGCAACGCGAGCGACGCCCTGGACAAACTGTCGTTCCGTTCGCTCACCGACCACGAGGTGCTCGGCGACGACAAGGAGCTGCGCATCGAGATCATCGCCAACGCCGACGCCGGCACTCTGCTGATCCGCGACAACGGCATCGGCATGACCCGCGACGAGCTGGTCGAGAACCTCGGCACGATCGCGCGCTCCGGCAGCAAGAAGCTCATGGAGTCGCTGTCCGGCGACTCCGAGAAGAACCTGTCGCTGATCGGCCAGTTCGGCGTGGGCTTCTACTCGTCGTTCTTGGTTGCCGACAAGGTGACCGTGACGAGCCGCTCGCCCGGCGAAGAAGCCCATCAGTGGCAGAGCGAAGCGAAGGAGAACTTCACGCTCGAGCCGTCCGAGAAAGAGACCCGCGGCACCAACGTCATCTTGCACCTCAAGGACGACGCGAAGGAGTTCCTCGAGGAGTGGACGATCAAGGGTCTGATCCGCAAGTACTCCGACTACGTCCGCTTCCCGATTCGCCTGCAGGTCACTCGCCAGAAGGAGATCGAGGGCGAGCAAGACGACGACGGCAACCCGAAGCACGAGGCGGTCAAGGAATGGGAGACGGTCAACCAGGCGAACGCGCTTTGGACCCGATCCAAGTCCGAGATCGAGCAAGAGCAGTACGACGAGTTCTACAAGCACCTCAGCCACGACTGGGATGCCCCGCTCGCGCACTCGCACTTCAAGGTCGAGGGCACGCAGGAGATGACGGGCCTGCTCTTCTTGCCGAAGAAGGCGCCGATGGACCTCTTCGAACGCAAGCAGCGCGGGGTGCGCCTGTTCGTCAAGCGCGTCTTCATCATGGAGGACTGCGAGGAGCTGCTGCCCGAGTGGCTCCGCTTCGTGCGCGGCGTCGTCGATTCGGAAGACCTTCCGCTGAACGTCTCGCGTGAGATCCTGCAGGAGAACCGCATCTCGCGCACGATCCGCAAGCAGGTCACGACGAAGACCCTCGCGCTGCTCCAAGAGCTCGCGAACGAGGGCGAGACGACGATCGAGGTCGAAGGCGAAGACGGCGAGAAGACCGAGGAGACGCGCAACCGCTACCTCGACTTCTGGCGCGAATTCGGGCGCGTCCTCAAGGAGGGCGTCCACTTTGATCCGCAGCACAAGGACGACATCGCGAAGCTCCTGCGCTTCGAGTCCAGCAACGAAGACGGCCTCACGTCGCTGCTCGACTACGTCAACCGCATGGATCCGGATCAACCCGGCATCTACTACATCACCGCGGACAACCTCGAGGCCGCGCGCCACAGCCCGCACCTCGAAGGCCTGCGCAAGCGCGGCTACGAGGTCCTCTACATGGCCGACCCGGTCGACGAGTGGGTCGTGCAGTCGCTGACCGAGTTCGAAGAGAAGAAACTCATCTCCGCCGCCAAGGGCGCGCTCGACCTGCCGGAATCGGAGGAAGAGAAGAAGGAGAAGGAAGAGAAGACGACCGAGTTCTCCTCCCTCATCGACCGGATGAAGGAAGACTTCGGCGACAAGGTCTCCGACGTCCGCCTGACCAACCGCCTGACCGACTCCCCCGCCTGCCTCGTCACCGACGAGCAGGGCCTGAGCCCGCACCTCGAGCGCATCCTCCGCGCGAACGGTCAGGACGTCCCCGAGTCGCAGCGCATCCTCGAGCTCAACCCCGAGCACCCGGTGATCCAGACGCTGCACTCGATGGCTTCGGCGGACGCCACCGACTCCGAGCTGGGCCAGTGGAGCAACCTGCTCTACGACCAAGCCCTTCTCGCCGAGGGCACGATGCCCAAGGACCCCGCCGCCTTCGCCAAATCCATCACCGACCTCATGACGAAGGCCAGTGACAAAACTGTCTCTGATTAAGGCGCGACACCCGAACGTTACGAATCCGTAACGCTCACCTCAGAACCCGACGCGCAACAAACGGAACGACGCCAGCCGGCTCGTTCCGTTCGCCCTCTCGACGATCCAGTTCGAAGCGCGCACCGCGACGTCGACGACATCGCTGCCCGACGCCGTGATCCCGGTTCCGAGATCGAGCGGCGACGCATCCGCCTCGGGCATCGGCACGACCACCGTCGCCGTCTCGCTCCCGAACCTCACCTCGAGCGACAGCGGATACACACCCGACTCCCCGCCGAGTCGATCGATCCGAAGGCGCAGCTCGCCGCCGTCCTGGGCAACCAACGAACCCCACAGCGCACGCCCGACCGTGAAGTCCGGTCCCACCCCGCCGTAGAGCTGATGGAATCCACGTGCGTGCTCGAGGTCGATCTCCGTTCGGAACTGCGCCCGCCAACGCGCAACGTCCTCCCGACAGCGCGCAGCGATCGCCGAAGGGGCGGGCAGCGGCGCCCATCGCGCCGCGTAGTCCTTGTCGACCCCGACGAGCCTCCCTTCGCGAGCATCGACCCAGCCGCGCGCCACCAACCACTTCGCGATCACCGCCGCTCGCGCGTCGACACAACGCGCGTTCGGATGCGGATCTCCCTCGAGAAGATCCGCCGGACCGCGCGCCGAGAACCACGGCACGACCTCCATCGCGGGTTCGACATCGAGAACTCGCCGAACGAATTGCCATTCGAACGCGTCATCGAACCATGGGCTCACGGCGAACTTCGCACCGCGCTCGGCGAGGCGCACGCGCACTTCGTTCAGTCGACTCGTGAACGACGCCCAGCGTCGCTTCGACTCCGGCGCGATTCCGGTCGCGATCGCCGGCGGAATCGCGAACAGGCCGCCCTCGGCTTTGAACGCGACCGCGTCCACCATCGACATTCTCGTCGCCATCGGCGTCAGCAGAGCTTGGAACGACTCGTATGACACGTGCGTGCGCACACCGCCGACCGCCGGGTCGAAATCGTGCGAACGAAACCCCGCCTCGGTCGTCGCGAATGAGTCGTAGAGGTCGTTCTCGACCGGCGTGTAGATCACGATGTCCGGCCGCAGTCGACCGAGGTGGTTTTCGAGGGCGCGACAGCAGTTCCAGACGTTCCATCCGGGGACGGCGAGCGTGAAGACGGCCGGGGACGGCTCGCCGTCAGGGGTGAGCTCTCCGAGGACCGCTTCGAGCCGATGCGCGAGCGTCTGGTCGTCCGCGACACCGAAGCCAAACGTCACCGAGTCCCCGAGGAGGACGATGCGCATCGCATGCTCGTGAGGCGCCGGCCCAATGCGCGCGCGCGAACCGTGCTCGTCGACCGTGCTGGGCACGCCGTGGAACTTCCACGTCAGCCGCGGCTTCATCGTGAAGCCGACGTCGGGATCGATCGCGACGGCGTAGGGTCCGCCGGTGCGCAGCGCCGCCTCCATCCGGTCGTCGTCGCGCATTGCGGTGCGGATCACTCCGGCGCCGCGGTCACGCAGCAAGGACTTGCCGATGACGAGCGAGTAGAACCCTTCGAACGCGACGAGAGCTGCGAACAGGGCGCTCGCGAGGATCGCGACGCGGGCCAGAGCGGTTCGGGCGGACATTGGTGCGGTCGGGTGAACGTTACGCTGGCGTAACGTTCACTGTCGCGTTTTGCACGTAGACGATTTTGTCAGAGACAAATGCGTCACCTGGCCGTGCCGGCGAAGATCGCGTTGAAGAGGAGCTTGAACGTGCCGAGCGGTTGGCCGCGGTAGGTCACGTCGGAGCCGAACAAGTAGACCTGGCCCTTGCCCATCTCGGCGCGGATCGCGGCGGACTTGCCGACGAGGTGTTCGGTGCCCTTGCCCCAGCCGCTCGCGAGCATGTCGTCCTCGATGTAGTGCGCGAGGGATTCGACGCGTGGCTCGTCGGTCGCCGTGCGGCGTACGGCGAACACGGGGCTGCGACGGAACATTGTCGCGAGACGCGGCGAGCAGCCCCATGCGATCGGCGTGTCTTGGTTGATGTCGATCCAGAGAAGAGAGCCCGGCACGAAGAATTCGCTGTTGCGCGCGCGCCGCTGCTCGCCCTTCTCGGTGATCCACACGCCCTCGTCGACCGGCAGGTCGAAGTGCTTGGCGATTCGCGTGGCCTGACTGCCGAGCGTGATCAAGACGCCACCGCCAGTGACGAATTCTTGCAGCGCGGGCATCGTCTTCGCGACTTCGAGCTTCTTGTGACGATCCACAACGCTCGACCAATCCTCGAACGGCGGCAACGCCGCGACGACCTTGTCGACGGTCTCCTTCTTGATCGCGCTACGACCGCGGCGCAGCGCGCGATCGAGCTGGTCACGCCGACCGGCGGTCGGCAGGCCGGTGCAGAAGATCAGAACGTCGTAGTCCTTGGCGAGGTTGCCCGCATCCACTCGCGGCGCGAACACCAACTCCACGTCGAAGCCGAACTCGAGCAGCAGCCACTGCATCCAGCCCGTCGCCATGTTGCCACCGTAGACGTCGAACAGCCCGATGCGCGGTGACGTCAGCGCGAGCTTGTCTCCCGCCGGCTCCGAACCCACGCGCTCGAACGGCACGCCGAGCTTGGCGGCCAACGTGCGCACGACGTCGTGTGTCCCGCTCTTCGCGCGCACGAACACCTGCCCCGCACTGCCACCACTCGAGCCCGAAACCCAGAACACCTGCTCACCCTTCTGAAGCAGCTCGTTCGTCGCGTGGTATCCATTCACCTCGTTGTGCGGCATGACGTAGCCGGCGTCACCCTCGCCCGCGATCGTGCGCGGGTGGAACGCCACCTCGAGGTCTTCGACGAGTTCGAGATCGTCCCGCGGCACCTCGTCTTCGAGTAGGCGGTCGAAGTCGATGTCGTGCTGCAGCGCGAGAGTCCATCCGGCCGCGTCATAGGGACGCACCGGGTCCCCACCCGAACCGACGAGGTCCGGGTGCCACTGCGGCTCGAACATGTCGCGCAGGTGCGGCCGGAACGCCTGATCCATGAACAGGAAGTAGGAGCCCGCGGCGTAATCCCGCTTACCGACCTTCACTGGAGACTTCGCGCGATGCACCTCGATCGCCGCGAAACGCAGCGAGCGGATCAACCGCGTCGCCGCGGTGAAGTTGTGCTGGTCCGAAGGCAAGACATACACGCGCGGATCCCTCAGATCCGGATCGGCCCACGGATCGATCTCGCTGGACTCGCCCTCGTTGTCGGAGCCCTCCGCGCCTTCGTTGCCGCCTTCGTTCGACGCCTCCACGACCCGCGCGCGTGCGTCCCGCTCCTTCGCGATCTCCGCGAGCTTTGGCGTCGTCGTCCAGTGGTCGCGGCTGCCGCGCTCGATCGAGTTGCGCGCCATCTGCCACTGGTCGAGGATCAGGTCATTTCGATATCGCGACGCGTAGTCGAGAATCGCGAAGTTCGCGGTCTGCAGATACTCGATGGTCTGGCGCGCGTGCCACTTCTGGGGACCGATCGGATCGGGATAGTCTCCGTACGGGACGCGACGATCGATCTTCGGTTCGAGATCCTGCGGGTTCGGACTGCCGAACGACTCCGTCAGGATCCCGATCATGTTGTGGAACGGGACCATCGTGCGCAGCCCGCCGTTCCACCACGCGGAGTAGGGCGCACCCGAACGCGAGATCACACCGGGCTTCCGCTCGCTCGCGAAGCGGCGGTTCATGTGCGCCGCGACCGTGTTCATCCCGTTCACGACGATCGGATCGAAGTTGTAGTTGTACGGATCGCGGAACGGCGGCGTGAAGATGATCGTGCCACGCGGCGCCGACTGGTGGTGGTTGTAGAGAACCTGCGGCAGCCACGTGTGGTAGATCGCACGACACAGGTTGCGCGTCTCGCGCTGGTTCGCGGCGTAGTAGTCGCGGTTGTTGTCGTGCCCGATGTACTTTTGATAGAGCACCGGCAGACGACCGACCTGCTTGGTCGCCATGTACGACTTCGCGACCATCTCGAGACCGTCGGGGTTCGCGGGTACGACAACGAGCACCACCTCGTCGAGGATCCGCTGGATCTCCTCGGTCTCGCCACTCGTCATGCGGTAGGCGAGTTCGATGATGTTCTGTGCTGCGACGCTTTCGGTCGCGTGCATGCCCGAATCGATCCAGATGATCGAACGGCTGCGCGTCGCGAGTTCTCGCGCGATCCTCCGGTCCTCGTCACGACCGAGCGCCAACCGCCTGTTGAGCGCTTGGATCTCGCCGAGTCGCTTCAGGTTCTCCGGCGACGAAATGACCGCGTGCACCATCGGCTGCCCGTAGGACGTCGTGCCGAATTCCTGCAGGAGCATTCGGTCCGAACGCTTCGCGAGTTCGGTCCAATACGAACGAAGCTGCGTGTAGTCCGCGAGGAAGAAGTCTTCGCCGATGTCGTGACCCAGGAATTCCTTCGTGCTCGGAACCTGGGCGGCGAGCACGCTCGAGAGCAGCACCGCCGACAGACGGGAGAGGGCAGCCGTCACTGTCGTCATGCGCGTCATGCTACGGCACGGCGCGCACGCCTGAGCAATTCAGTCGCTCCAGTCGTAGAAACCCTGACCGGATTTCTGGCCAAGCTTGCCCTGCGCAACCATGTCACGCATCAGCTGCGGCACGCCGAACGCGGGACTGTCGAGCTCTTCGTCGAGATACTCGGCAATCGCGAGACGCACGTCGAGCCCGACGAGATCCGTGAGCTTGAGCGGGCCCATCGGGTGCCGGTAGCCGAGCTCCATCGCCTTGTCGATGTCCACCGGCGAAGCGACGCCGGCCTCGACCATGCGAATGGCCTCGAGTCCGAGGCACACACCGAGGCGACTCGTCGCGAAGCCAGGGCTGTCGTGGACGAGGATCGCCTCCTTCGTCAGCTGACCGGCAAACGACTGCACGCGCTCGACGACGCCAGAGTCTGTCGATTGCAGCCGCACGATCTCGAGCAGCTTCATGATCGGCACAGGGTTGAAGAAGTGCATCCCGATGCAACGGCCCGGCTCCGCGATTCCGCCGAAGACCTTCTGCAGTGAGAGCGACGACGTGTTCGTCGCGAGCACGGCGCTCGACGAACAGTGACCCGCAACGCGGGAAAACACGTCGTTCTTGAGCTCGAGAGACTCGGGCACGGCCTCGATGACGAGGTCTGCGGATTGGACCGCAGCCGCGACGTCGAGCACCGGCTCGACGCGCGACAGCGTCGCCTCGCGGTCGGCTTCGGTGACCTTGCCCTTCTCGACACCCTTGTCGAGGAACTTGCGGATCGTGCCGAGGCCACGATCGACGAAGTCCTGCGACACGTCGTTGAGCGTCACTGCGGCTCCCGCCTGGGCGCACACCTGCGCGATACCAGCTCCCATGGTGCCGGCACCGATCACGGTCACGCGTTCGAACTCGACGTTCGTCATCTCACCTACCCTTCGACTTTCGTTTCTCCAAGAATGCGTCCATGCGCCGGTGCTTGTCCTCGCTGTCGAACAGAATCGCCTGCGCGACGCTCTCGAACGAGGATGCGATCCCCTCTGCCGGACGCGCGAGCGCGTTCATCGCGGCCTTCGCCATGCGCACGGCGGTCCGGCCGTTTTTCGCGATTTCGGCCGCGAGCTCCATCGCGCGATCGACGACGACTTCGTCGTCGACGACGTGATTGACGAGGCCGATCTGCTGCGCGTAGTAGGCGTCGACGATGCGCCCCGTGTAGACGAGTTCGCGCGCGATACCGAGGCCCACGAGTCGAGGAAGTCGATAGGTCCCGCCGGCCGCGGGGATGATGCCGAGGCCGACCTCCGGCTGCCCGAACTTCGCGGACCGACCCGCGACGCGAAGATCGCACGCGATCGCGAGTTCGCAACCGCCGCCGAGCGCGTAGCCGCGCACGGCCGCGATGACTGGCACGGCGAAGTCTTCGACGCGCTTGAACAGCCCCGAGTTGATCGCGCGCAGTGCGTCGGGCGACTTGCGCTCGCGCAGCTGCGCGATGTCCGCACCGGCGGCGAACGCCTTCTCACCCGCACCGGTCAACACGACCGCCGCGAGGTCCGCATCTTGGGCGAGATCGTCGAGGTTGCGGTGCAGCGACTGCACCATCTCGAGGTCGATCGCGTTGCGCCGTTCAGGAGCGTTGAGCGTGATCAGCGCGACGCCGTCGCGCGCCTGGCAAAGGGTTCGTTCGGTCATGGCCCCCGTTCGGTGGAGTTCTGGGGCGGAGGATCTTGCCAGACCGGTTGCGCCGATTCACGGCTCTACTTCAGGCGCGGGATCACCTGCGTCGCGATGTGTTCGGCGTACCGTTCCGCAACGACCTGCAGCCCCTCGACCGAAAGGTGCCAGATGTCGTCGTAGCCGGAGAGAAAGCCCAGGAACATGTCTTCGGTGATCTTGCCGCGAAGCGCTGGGAGGGCTGCGACGTAGTCGATGCCCTTCGCCGCCGCGAACTTCGTGAGTTCGTCCTGAGGGTCGTAGGGATACTCCGGATCGAGCTGGTAGGCGAGAGGGACCGAAGTCAGCAAGAACTCGGCCGACTGCGCGCGCACGGCGTCATGGAGCGCGGTGAGTTGGGCTCCGAGCCAAACCCACTCGGTGGACTTCGGATCCATCAGCACGTCGATCGACAGGTCGTCTTCCCCGGTGAGGCGAAGCGGCCAGGTGCGGCCGTCGACCTCGCGGCGGGGTTGGTGCACTCCGGGCTCGAGGAGCTTCGCGATCTTGCGGAAGAGCGCCGACCGGCGCAACGTGCTCCACGGGAACGAACGGCGACGCAGTTCGACGTCGCGTTGGTCTTCGAGGATCGGGGTCGAGTGGGTGCGTGAATACTCGAGGTTGGGGATCGCCGCGTCGGGGATCGAGGGGATCAGTCCCTGCGAGTAGCGCCAGTGCAGGCGCGGGTCGACGATGTCGTTGAGACAGAAGACGAGGACGACGAGGTCCGCGCCGAACGCGTGGCCGTGGTCGCGGTAGAAGTGCAGCTGATTGTAGGTCGACCAGCCGTGGCAGCCGGAGTTGACGACCTCGACTTCGTGGCCGCGGGACGAGAGTGCGTTCTCGAGAGCGCGGGAGAGTGTCGCATCGCGCGGGACGCCGACGCCGTAGACGACGGAGTCGCCGAGGAGGAGGATGCGGCGCGTGCCGGGTGGTTTGGGGATCGCGAACTCGCGGTCGCGGAGGCCCTGGCTCGAGACTTCGGGGTGCGAGGGATCGAGGCCGTAGAGATACGGGCGGTCGAGGAGAGTCCGGTGGAGGGAGCGCTTGTCGGGCGTCGGCTCGAGGATCCGCGCGGCGAGCTCTCCGAGGGCGAGGGCGACGAGGGTCGCGCCGAGGGCGAGCGCGAGGCGCTTGCGGAGGGTTCGCTTGGGGTGAGTCACGCGCGCTGATTAGAGCGCGCGATGGCGGAGTGTTACGAGTTCGTAACGCCCAGTAGTCGGAGTTTAATCAGAGACAAGTGCGTCAGCTGGGGGTGCGGCCCCAGTGGGCGATCTCGTCGCGGATCTGTTCGAAGAGGATGTCGTCGAGGTTGTTCGACTTGACCTTCGCGGTGACGCCGTGGGCCTCGGCCGACTTGGTGACGCTGCCGCCATACTCGATGAAGATGAACTTGCCGCGCGTGAACTGCGCGATCTGGCGGAAGACGGTCGTGCCGGAGATGTCGAGGCCGCTGGCCGCGACTGAGTGGACGCGGATGCCGCGGGCGACGGCGGCGCGGCAGCTGTCGGCGTAGGAGACGTCGCCCTCGTAGTCCATGTGCGGCGGGGCGTCGGCGATCAGGAAGGCGACCTTGGCTGCGCCCTCGCGCCACTCCATGCCGTCGATCGCGACCGCGAAACCCTGGTTCAGGGACTCGGGGGTATCGCCGCCGCCGTTCGCGACCACGCCCTTGAGCGCCTTGTCGAAAGCGGCGATGTCGGGGGTGAACGGGTGCGTCTTCGTGACGTACTGGTCCGCGATGTCGCGGTAGAGCACGGCGCCGTAGCGGAGGTCGAATTCGCGATCGATGTTGCGAAGCTTCTCCGTCATCGCGAGAAGGCTCTGCTTGATGCGCTCGATCTCGTCGCTCATCGAGCCCGTCGTGTCGATCAAGAAGACGACATCGAGTGCGATCGGGCCGGCTTCGATCGCGGTGGGGAGCTTCACGTCGAACTCGCCGTCCGCAAGGTTCCAGTGCTGGCGAATGACGTCCTCACCACGCTCGACCTCGAGCAGGAAGGTGCTCGGCACATCCTCGACGAGCGACGGGTAGAACGGGATGCGACCGTCGCCGTAGGTCGTGCCGCGCCACAAGACCTCGTCGCGATCGGGATCGACCAAGCGAACGGTGGCCCCGGGCAGCGGCGCGCCACTCGCGTCGAGCACGCGCACGCTGCGTCGATCGCTCACGTCGATGTCCGCACAGTTCGCGAGAGTGCCGGCCTTCTTTTGCTTGGCGAGGAACTCGAGGAACGCGCCGTACTCCGCGTTGTCGTCCGTCGTGCCGGCCTTGAGCAACGGTTGGGGCGCGGCGGCGCCAGCGCCCTTGCTGCGGCGGCGAGCTCCCGCGCGGCCCGGCACCAGTTTCGCGCTGAGCATCTCGGCGACGACCGTCGGGTCCGACTTCGCCGACGGCACACGTCCGCTGTCGGCGACCGCTTCGGCGTCAACATCGACGGACTCTTCCGTTTCGATCATGACGATCTCCGGCGACGGCGCGCCGAGCGCGATGCCGCGCGTGCCTTCACGCAGTTCCGTAGTGCGGTCGGCCACGCCGTTCGGTGCCTTCGGCGCCTCGAACTTCCGCACGACCCACGGTCCGTCGGCCTCCTCGACGAACTGCCGGCCGGACAGCGCGCCCATCGAGTTCATCAGGCTGATTCGGATCGGCCGGTTCGGCCGCGGTGCGGGCGCATCGGCACACGCCACGACCATGGTGAAGAAACACGTTCCCGCAACTACTCTGCGCATCTCGGATACCTCGTCTGGAAGTCGGCGGGCCCGAAACCGGTGCGCGCGAGCGAAGTTCCGGGCAGTGTTCGAAAACGGGCGCGGCCAGGCCGCAGTTCAGTCGATTGCCACGGCCGCACCGTCAGGATCCAGACGCAGCGCGATCTCTCCGGTCCAGCCGAGCTCCGGCCCGCCGCGCAGTGGCAGCGCATCCGAAGTGTCGGCCGCAAGGAACGCGGGCCCGTCCACGACCTCCCCGCGCACGCGCACCGTGACGTCCCGGATCTCGTAGTCCGCCGTGGCGAACACACGAGCGAGTCGATCCCGATCGAGCGGCGTTGGCTCGACGATCGCGAACGTCACGCGGCCGTCCTCCGGGGTCAGGTCGATGGCGCGGGCGCCCAACTGGCTCCCGAGGGCGCGGAACAGTCCGTACGCCCGGTCACTTCAGGTTCAGCGATCGAACGTGACCTCGAACCGCGCGAACGAGTTCGGCGGTGCGACTTCGACGTAGGTGCACCCGACGAGACCCAACAGGAGGGCGACCACACTCGAAACCTTTGCTGACTCGGCCATCTGCCGCGCCAGCGAAGCCGACGGAAGAGTCGCTGGCAACGGGGCTTCGCGTCCGCCCTGCGGCGAACCTTCGAAAACGTCCGACAGAGTTGATGTGCTGTAGTGAACTAGTTATATATAGCACTGCAACACCACGTCACCTGATGCACATCTTCATCCAACCCAGCGACGACGCACCGATCTACCGGCAGATCATCCGGCAGATCCTCGGCTCCCTGGCCGCCGGCCGGCTGACCCCCGGCGAGCGCCTCCCGTCGCAGCGAGAGCTCGGACAACGCCTTGTCATTTCGCCACTTACGGTGAAGAAGGCGTACGAAGAGCTGGAGCGCGAGGGGGTGATCGAGACGCGTCGGGGACAGGGCACCTTCGTGACCGAACGCGCCATGGCGCGCTCGACGGACGAGTCGGACCTCGCGACGCGCCTCGACGAGCTGAAGCCGCTGATCCAGCGGCTGCTCGGCTCCGCCTGGGCCGCGCGCGTGCCGACCGACGCCCTCCTCGATGCGGTGCGCAACGAAGCCGATCGCCTCGCGGCAGAACGAGGCGACTCCCCCGACTCTGAGCCTGAACGGAGCACGCCATGAACCCTGTCATCGAGGTTCGCGACCTCACCCAGTCCTACAAGCCGAACACCCCGGTGCTCGACGCACTCGACCTGACCGTCGGCGCCGGTCAGGTCATCGGACTACTCGGCCGCAACGGCGCCGGCAAGACGACGCTGCTGCGCAGCCTGATCGGCCTGATGGCCGCGCAATCCGGCAGCGTGCGCGTCTTCGGTCTCGACCCGTTCGAGAACGGCGTCGAGGTCAAGCGTCGCTGTGGCTTCGTCGCCGAGGATCAAACTCTGCCCGCCTACCTCAAGGTGCGCCAAGTCCTCGACCTGCACCGCGAGCTGTTCCCGACCTGGGACGATTCGTTCGCGAGTGAGCTCGGCGGTCGATTCGGGCTCGATCCTCACAAGCGCATCTCCGACCTGAGCATGGGCCAAGCTCGGCAAGTCGCAGTGCTCTGCGCGATTGCACACCGTCCGGAACTCCTCCTGCTCGACGAGCCGGCGGGCGGCCTCGATCCTGCGGCACGCCGTGAGTTCCTGGAGACCGCGATCGAGATGCTCGGCGACGCCGGTTCCACGGTCGTGTTCTCGTCGCACTACATGGCGGACGTCGAACGCATCGCGAACCGCGTCGTCGTCATTGACGACGGCAAGGTCTGGCTCGATGACGAACTCGACACAATGCGCGAAGAGTTCGTCCTCGCCCAAATCGCCGGTGTCGACGACGACACGGCACTCGGCCTCACCTCGGCCGAGAACTGCATCCGCATGCGCCGCCGTGAATCGATGGTCCACGGGGTGTTCCGTGGTGCGCCGCGCGCAGTCCAATCGCAGATCGAAGGCGCCGCCGGAGGCAGCGCGCAAGTCGACTGCCGACGCGTGCCGCTCGAGGACCTCTTCGTCGAGATTTTCGGAGGTTCGCGATGAGCACGATTCGCGCCCTGATGCGCGCGCAGCCGATGGCCCAGTCCTCGCGCGCGCTCGTGATCCTCGGAGTCGGGTACGGCGTCTTCCAGCTCGCGATCTACGGCTTCATGGCCGCAGCCATCGACAAGGCGATTGCCGAGAAGTCACAGCTGCTCGCGACGTTCATGGCCCTGATGACCTGGGTCGCCGGGATCACGCAGTGGACCGGGGGCAACATGCCCCGCATCTCGGAATTCGAACGCTCCCTGCCCGTGCTCGAACGCGATTGGCTCCGCGCCAAGTTCCGCGGCCCCGTACAAATCACGGTACTCGCCTTCGGTGGCTGCATCGCGATCCTCGCGAGCGCGGCCGCGCTTGGACTGACGAGCTGGACGCCGACGCTTGCCAACCTCGGCGGACTCGGGGCGTCCCTGGTCGGCTCCGCCTTCACCCACGTCATCCTCGGTACACGCCCCCGCGCGTCGATGCGACGCTTCATCGGCGCCGCCATCCCATTCGGCGTCGTGTTCGCCTTCGCGTCGATTCACATCTACGCGGGACTCGCGGCGCTCGCGGCCGCGCCCATCGCTCTGTGGTGGGCCTGGGGTCAGATTCCGTCGCGCCTCGAAACGCCTGTCGCCAACGCCGAACGTGAGTCGTCCGAACGCCAGTCCTCCGGACACGAACACGACGACCGAAGCGGCTCGAAGCACGACGCTCTCGGCACGGTGATGCGTCGTGCGGCGTATCGCAACCTGTTCTGGTGGCTGATGACGATTGGCTCCGTCGCACTGGCATGGGTCAGCAAAGCGGGTTCGGGGTTCACCGCGTTCTTGCTGCCGGTGTTCATCAACGGCATCAACTGGCCGATGATCTGGTGCCAGATCATTCGGCCGTTCGGGCACCTACCGCTGCCGTCTCGACGCGTCCTGTTCCCGATCCTCGGCGTGCCGCTGATCCTCGGCCCGGGGTTGGGCTTCCTGCTCGGCTCGATCTACCAGGGACCACGACACGGTCGGAAAGTCGCCGTCCACTTCAGTGTGTCGAAGCTCGATCTCGGAGACGGAGAGTACCGTTGGACTCCGGACGTCCGCGTTCCGCGGCAGTGCTTCGACATCGGTTTCGGCAGCGCTCCCGTTCTTCGATCGCCGTCCGGGGAACAGCTCGAAGCCCGGACGCTTCCGATCCTCCCGGGCATGTATGCGTGGAACCCCTACCAGCTGCCCACCGGCTGCTCGATCGACTTCGCCGCTTGGCAGGTCGGCCGCGCGATGCGCGACCTGCACCGCGTCGACGTGCCGGACGAACGGATCCGAGCCGGGATTCTGAAGCTCGACGACGAAGGCCGTGTCGCCTGGGCCAAGCCCAACATCCCCGACCGCGCGCTCTTCGGAGAGCTCGAGCCGGCGACCGATCGCGGCCGTCGAGCGATGGAGTTCTTCGTGCTCTACGGGGCCTACGGCCTCCTGGTGTTCCTCGGTCTTCGGCCGCGCCAGCTCCCGAGAGGTCGCTTCGAGAAGATCGCCTACAGCTCGCTCTTCGGCGTCGTCGTGGTGTGCTTCGCGCACTTCACGATCGCCGGCTTCGAACCGCTCCCGACGTTCTTCGCGGCGATGACCCAGGGGATGCGGAACCTCGTGCCAGTGCCGTCCGAACTCCTGTTCGTCGCGTGCCTGCTGCTCGTGGCCGGCATGTGGCGCACGTGCCGAGCGCGCTTCGACAGAATGGAGGCGTCCCTGCCCCCGCATCCGATCTGGACGACGGAACGCGTGCTGTCTCCGAGCCTGCGCGAACTGCTGTCCGCACAGCCCGCGCGTCGCTGACGACGCCGCGTTGGCAAGGGCGCAAGGGCATCGCCACGTCAGCGCCCTCCAGGTGATCCTCAATGGCGGCCGATTCCATAGCGAGGCCGCTATGACCCAACCACGAACGATCATCACGCTCGAGGGTTCTCAGCCCGACTTCGGTGTCGCCACGGGCGTTCTGTTCGGCGTCCTGCTGCTGCTCGGTACTTCAGCCGCGCGCAGTCCGGACATCCTGACGTTCGTCACGACGGTGCTGACGCTGCTCGGCACGGCCGCCGCGGCGCGCCGCTGGGGCGGCGACGGGATCGCCGAGCTCGCGAACCCGCTGATCTCGGTCTCCGAAGCCGTGCGCAACGAGTTCCGCACGGGAATGCTGTGCGCGATGGGTCCCTCGTTCGGGCTGCTCGCAATCGCGATCATCCCCGCCATCCTCTCGAACCGGTGGGAGCTGGCGATCTGCGCGACGAACGCTTTCGGCGCGACGCTGCTGGCCACGAGCCTGGCCCACATGATCCTGGGGATGTCCCCAGGTTGGAACTTCACGCGAAGCGTGCTGATGCTGGCCGCGACAATCGTCGTGCTCGTGCCGGCTTGGATCAGTCTCACCGCGGGCCTGATCCCGATGGCCATCGCGCCGCTCGCGTTCTACATCGCTCGCGCGCGCATGCCGAAACTCTCCGGCGCGTCGCGAACCGGCGCTCCGCTCTACACGCCGATCTCCAACTCGGTATCGCGCTCTCTCCTGCTCGACGTCACGGTCCGCAGCGGACGCTGGTGGGGCCTGGTCGCCTTCGCATTCGGACTGGGGTTCATCGTACGCACGGAAGGCACCATCGCGCTGACGAGCCTGCTCGTGTTCCTCGTCCCACCGATGGTCGCGTCGGGGCTGGGTCGAAGCGTGGCACCGATCGCGAGTCTTTCGACGCGGAGTCGGCACACGCTCTTCGCCGCACTCGGCATCCCGATTCTCGTGGCGCCGGCCCTCGGCCTCCTGTGCGCACCGGCCCCGGGCGAGAGCACGGCCCAGTACCTCTGGTTCTTCGTCGCATTCGGTGCCTACGCGCCCTTCGCTGCGCTATCGATGCGGCGCCCCCCCAGCACCGCGACGAAGTCGCCGCTCCTGCCCGCAGTCGTCGGGATGGTGGGCGTCGCCACGTGGGTCGCTGCCGCGACGCGCTTCGGGCCGATCGGCGACCTGTTCGCGCACACGAGTTCGCTCCTGGTACTCTCCGCCGACGCGCTCCTGGCGGTCTGCGTCGTCACGGTCGTTCTCGCGTGGATCGCGTGCGACAAGCTGTTCGCCTTGCCAGGCACGAACGCGGAAGACCCGGCGACCGAAGCCGCCTAGAAGCTCGGCCGAGAAGGACCATTTCCAGGCGGCATGAATCGGCTCACCCGGTCGGCGACAGATTCCTCGGGAAATGCCATGATTCGGAGTGAT